>NZ_CP133160.1:0-605833 GCF_030913365.1 Stenotrophomonas sp. 24(2023) | reverse complement strand
CCGTCCGGGTCGGCGAAGAAAGTGAAGCGGGCGCCGGTGTACTCGTCCACGCGGATCGGTTCGCAGGCGACGCCTTCGGCGGCCAGGCGGGCGATGAACGGTTCCAGTGCCGCCACCCGGAAGGCCAGGTGGCGCAGGCCCTGCGCCTCGGGCCGGCTGGGCCGGGGGGGCGGCGCAGGGAAGGAGAACAGTTCCAGCTGGCCGCCATCGGGCAGGGCCAGGTCCAGTTTCCATGAACCGCGTGCGGGCCGATGGTTCTCGGCCAGCACGCGCAGGCCAAGCACGCGCACGTAGAAGTCCTTCGAGCGGGCGTAGTCGCTGCAGATCAGTGCGGCATGGTGGATGCCCAGCAGGGCGGCGTCGGTGGCCATGGCAGGTACGGTCCTCGTGCTCAGGGCGTCGCCACAGGGGCCGGAGCGGCCGCAGGCTGTGCCAGCCAGCGTTCGATCTTGTGCTGCAGCACGTCCAGCGGCATCGAACCATCCTTCAGCACTTCGGCGTGGAAGCGGCGCTCATCGAAGGCCGCCCCCTGTACCGCCTGGGCACGCTCGCGCAGGCGCGTGATCGCCAGCAGGCCCAGCACGTTGGACAGTGCCTGGCCGGGCTGGGCCATCATGCGTTCCACTTCGGCGTTGGCATCGTCCACGCCCAGATCGGCCGATTTCTGCAGGTACGCCACGGCCTGCTGCTTGTTCCAGCCCTGCGCATGCAGGCCGGTGTCGGCCACCACGCGGGCGGCACGCAGCAGGCGCGAGTACAGGTAGCCGATACGGTCGTAGGGATCGCTGTACACGCCCAGTTCGTCGCCCAGCGTTTCGGCATACAGGCCCCAGCCTTCGACGAAGGCCAGGTCACCGCCCTGGCGGCGGAAGCGCGGCAGCTTGTCCAGCTCCTGCTGCAGGCCCAGCTGCACGTGATGGCCGGGGATGCCTTCGTGCAGGTACTGCGCCGGTACGCTCCAGCGCTTGCGGCTGGGCAGGTCGCGGGTGTTGACGTACAGCAGCGCCGGCTGGCCGGGCAATGCCGGCTGGTAGCTGGCTGCTGCGGCAGTGAGCGCGCGCTCCGGCTCCACCGCGCGCACTTCCAGCGGTGCCTTGGGCAGGGTATCGAGCACCGTGCCCAGGCGCGTGCCGACCTGCTGCTGCAGGGCCTGGTAGCGGGCCAGCAGTGCGGCGGCATCGTTGAACTGGAACTGGCGGTCGTTGCGCAGCGTGCGCAGCAGCTTGGTCTGGTTGCCGCGGATGCGGTTGTCCTTCATCACCGCGGCGATATCGGCCTGCAGCGCCTGCACGCGCTGCACGCCCAGCGCATGCAGCTGGGCCGGTGTCTGCTCGGTGGCGGTGGCCTGCACGATCAGGTTGGCATACCACGCCTGGCCGTCGGGCAGGGCGCCCATGCCATCGGTGCTGCGGGTGGCCGGCAGGTACTCGGTGGCGATGAAGCCGCGCAGGGCACGGTAGGCCGGCATCAGGCGCAGCTCGATCATGCGCTTGTATTCAGCGCTGATGCGGGCTTTTTCTTCGGCCGGGATGCTGTCGGGCATGGTGCGGATCGGCGACCAGAAGATGCTTTCCTCGGCGGTCGGCTTGATCACCGCGTCCAGCTGCGGCAGCACTTTTTCCATCAGGTCACGCGGCTGCACCACGCCGGCCTTCATGCCCTGGCGCATGTTGTCGATGGCCTGCTCGAACAGCGTCGGGATGCCCAGCGAACGCCGCGACCAGTCGTCGTAATCCTTGACCGTGTTGAACGGTTGCGCGCCGGCGCCGGCGCCCAGGATGGCCATGATGCTGCCGAGGTTGTAGTACTGGCTGATCGGCTGCATCCACGAGGGGAAGCGCTCGGCGGCCAGTGACGCGCGCGCATCGCGCACGAACATCTCATAGCTGAGCAGGTCCTGGCCCTGCAGGCCGTCGCTGCCGATCTTCTCGACCTTGCCCAGCCATTCGGTGGTGAAATCGTGCGACTGCTGGCGCCAGGCGGCGGAGAGGATGTTGGGCAGCTGGTCGTTGTAGCGGCTGTCGCCCTGGAAGGTCGCCTGCAGCGGGTTCAGCCGCATCGACGCATCCCAGTACTCCTCGTACAGGCGCTCGAGCTGGACGGCCTTGGTCGGGGCGCGCACCGCTGCCGGTGCCGCACGGCGGGCCGGGGCGGCGGCACGCCGCGGGGCCGGGGTGGCGCTTGGCTTGGCCTTGGGCTTGGCGGCCTGGCGCGTCTGCGCGGCCGTCGGGCGGGTGGCCTTCTTCTTCGCCGCCTCGGCCGAGGGAACGGCACTGAACAGCATCAACGAGGCGATGGCGAGCGCCAGGGCGCGTACAGGCTGGGGCATCGGTTGCTTCCGTGGAACACAGACCGTGGAGCTTGCACGATCCTGGCCCATACGGCCAGCCAGCAGCGCGCAGTCAGCCAGCAGCGGTATCGCTGTCAGTCAGCCGCCGCATCGGCGCGCAGCTGCGCGGCACGTTCCTCGCCCAGGTAGCGGGTGATCGCGCGGCGCATCAGGTACAGCAACGGGATGAGCACGATCGCAAAGCCCATCTTGTAGACGTAGTTCACGCTGCTGACCGCCAGGAACAGCGAGGTCGGCCATTTCTGCGGGCCCAGCACGAAGGCGATCCAGATCACCACGAAGCTGTCGATCAGCTGCGACACGGCGGTCGAGCCGGTGGCGCGCAGCCACACGTGGCGTTCGCCGGTGATGCGGCGGATGCGGTGGAACACCGCCACGTCGATCAGCTGCCCGATCATGAAGGCCACCAGCGAACCGGCGATGGTCCACATGCCCTGGCCGAACACGGCCGCGAACGCGGCCTGGTAATCGGGCACCCCGTGGCCGCTCATCGAGGTCACCCACCAGTCGGCCGGGGCCAGCGAAATGGCGGCAAAGGCGAACAGGAAGCCATAGCCGATCAGGCCGCAGGCCAGCCACGAGATGAAGCGCACGCCACGCTTGCCGAAGAACTCGTTGATGGTGTCGGTCATGATGAACACCACCGGCCACAGCAGCGTGCCGGCGGTGAAGCTGAGCGAGCCGGTCTGGCCGAACAGGTTCCAGTTCAGCGGCGCGATGCCCAGCGTGTCTTCCAGGGCGAAGATCTTCACCCCGATCAGTTCGGCCAGCACGGCGTTGGCGCAGAAAAAGGCGGCCAGTACGATGAACAGCAGGACGGCGCGGTCCTGCAGCGGCCGGTGGCTCATCTCAGCGGTCGCCGGCGCGGGTGAACGGCACCGTTTCCGGGGCGACCGCGCCGCCGGAAATGATGAAGCTCATCGCCTGGTCCACGGTCCAGTCGGTGGGGGTCAGCAGTTCCACCGGTACGATTTCCAGATAGCCGGAGGTCGGGTTGGGCGTGGTCGGCACATACACGGCGGCCAGCTCGCGGCCGGTACCGTGCTCCTTGATGACGCGGGTGACCAGGCCGACCGATTTCATGTCCCGGTGCGGGAAGTCGATCAGCACCACGCGTTGGGTGCTGCCCGGTTCGGTCTGCAGCATGTCCAGCAGCTTCTTGGCGCTGTCATAGATCACGCTGGCCAGCGGAATGCGGCGGATCACCGCACCGAACCAGCGCAGCAGGCGCTGGCCGATGACCCGGCGGCTGAGCACGCCCACGCTGAGGATCACCAGCAGGGTGGCAGCCAGCCCGATCAGGTTCTGCATCCATTCGACCTTGACCCAGCCCAGGTAGTGCGGGAACGAGGCGGCGATCTGCTCGGACAGCGGCACCACTACCGGACTGGAAATGCCCGACAGCAGCACGAAGACGAATTTGACCACCACCCAGGTCAGCCAGATCGGCAGCAGGGTCAGCAGGCCGGTGATCAGCAGGCGCTGCAGGGAGGGGCGCGGAACGAGTTGGGGGGCTTCGGGCGACATCCGCGCATTGTAGCGGTGCGCACGTCGCGTTTACGCTGCAGCTTGGGTAATCCCATGCCATGGAAAGGGGACGCTGTGTTGAAGGGGAGGCGCAGGTGGGGAATGGCCACGCTGGCGGCGGTGCTGCTGCTGGTGCTGGGCGGTGCGGTGTTGCGTTTCTGGCCGGTGCCGGCCGTCCAGCGGCAGGCCCTGGCGGCGCTGCAGGCGCCTGCGCCGGTGCAGGGGCCGGATGGGTCCGCACTGCTGTGGTCACTGGGATACGACGGTGCCGACGAGGCCGGGCGCGAGCGCCTGCTGGCCGGCGCGGTGGCGCGCTGGGAGCAGCAACCGCCAGGCAGCCGCGATGGCGTTTTCGCCGTGGGCCCACCGCTGGTGCACCTGGCCATGCCGGCCGGCAGCCGCTGTGCGTCACGCGGGGAGGGGTGCCTGGCCCAGGTCCGTGCCGATCCCGGGCGGTTCGCCGCGGCCCATCAGGGCCACGAGGCGCTGCATGCACGCGTGGCGCGGCTGGCCGATCATGGGGCGTTCCTTCAGCCTTTCAGCACCGGTCCTGGCGATGTGACGACAGCGCTGCCGGAACTGCTGCCGTTGCTGGACCCACCGGCCGCGCATGCCCTGGCCTTCGTGCATGGCGATACCCCCGCAGCACTGCAGGGGGCCTGCCAGGGCATCCTGGCCGGTCGCCGGCTGGTGCATGGCAGCGACATGCTGGTGGTCAGCATGGTCGGTGCCGCCATGGTGGAAACCAACGCCCACCTGCTGGCCGAGATGCTGGTGGAGCTGCCGGCGGCACTGGCCTTGCCCGCCGCGTGCCAGGCGGCGCTGCAGCCGATGGCGGTCGACGAGCAGGACATCTGCCCGGCCATGCGCGGTGAATTCGCGCAGGTCTCGGCAGCGCTGGATGTACCCGGCGTGCAGCTGCGCTGGGGCTGGCCGGTCTTCGATGGCCCGCGCACGCGCCTGCGCCGGGCTCCTTACTACGCCTGGGCCTGCGGCGCGCCGGCACGCCGGGCGCTGGCCGAGGACCAGCCCCTGCCGGTGCCGGCGGCGCCTCGCCGGGGCCTGGCCTGCCTGGCCAATGCCCAGGGGTGCACGCTGGCCGACATGGGCAGCGCGGCCCTGCAGCCTTACGCCGCACGCAGCCAGGATGCGGCGGCGATGCTGCGGCTGGTTGCCACGCAGCGCTGGCTGCGGCAGCAGCCAGGGGCGCCCGCCCAGGCCCTGGCAGCGCTGCCGGCCGCACTGCGCTCATCCACGCGCGTTCCGGTGGTGAGTGCCGATGGCCAGCGGCTGGAGGTGGCGCGGCGCTCGCCGGCGGTCCTGGACAGGGCCGGGCCGGTGCTCAGCGTGCCGCTGGTGCCAGCCTCCGGCCCGCGCTGATGACGCGGGCCGGACAGGTCAGCGTGCGTGAGGCTTGAGCCGCACATAGACCTGCTTGCGCACGCGCGCGACCACCTCGCCGTTGCCGTCGACGACATCGTTGCTGAACCAGCGCAGCACTTTTTCACCGCCTGCGGCCGCGGCACGCAGTTCATCCAGCATGGCATCGTCGATGCGGAAGGTGGTGCGTACGGTTCCCCGTCCGGGCTTGAGGAATTCGATCCCGCCGGCACGGTCCCAGACGAAGTAATCGCGACCCAGGGTGTGCAGCAGGCCCAGCATCCAGAACGGATCGGTCATGGCGAACAGGCTGCCGCCGAAATGAGTGCCGACATAGTTGCGGTTCCAGGGCCGCAGGCGCAGCGCGACATCGATCTGCCGGTAGTCGGGGCTGATCCGGGTGACGTGGATGCCAGTGAACAGGAACGGTGGCCACAGGTTCATGCCGAGGCGAAGGGTGCTGGCTTTCATGCGGTTCCAGGCGGGCGGGTTGACCCGGCCAGTCTAGCCATTCGCATGCGTATGTTGCACCCGTGGGCCAAGGCGCGTCAGGGACCGCCGTCGATCACGTAACCATTGCGGCCGGCGGCCTTGGCCCGGTAAAGCGCCGCATCGGCGGCTTCGACGAAATGGCGCGGCTGGGTCTGCGCATCGGGCACGCAGGTGTACACGCCGATGGTCAGGGTGACCGGCAGTTCGCCGTCCGGCACCGGTGCCGCCTGCTGCCGCACGCTGGCAATCAGGCTGTCGATGACAAGGCGCGCACCGCCGGTGGGGGTATCCGGCAGCACCAGCGCGAATTCATCGCCGCCATAGCGGGCGGCGATGTCGCGTGGGCGCCGAGCGTGGGCGCCGAGCGTGTGCGCGACATCGCGCAGCACCTGGTCACCGGCCTGGTGGCCGTTGCGGTCGTTGTGCTGCTTGAAATGGTCCACGTCGATCAGGGCCAGGCTCAGCGGTTTGCCGCTGCGGCGGGCGGCATCGATTTCCTGCTGCAGGCCCTGCTCGAAGCGCAGGCGGTTGACCAGGCCGGTCAGCGCATCGCGGTTGGCCTGGTAATGCCAGGCGCGGATGCGCCGGAACAGCCATACCGCCAGCACGCCTGCGATACCGGCCAGCGCCGGTGCCGGTGCCCACCACAGCGAGCCCACCCGCAACAACAGCCAGGACAGCAGCAACGGCGCCGGCAGGGCCAGCACGGCAGCCAGCCAGGGCAGGCGCAGGCCGAGCACCAGCACGCACAACGCCGCCATCAGGCCGGCCAGCAGGTGTTGCGCCAGCACCGGCAGGACCTGGATCTGCCGGTGCTGCAGCAGCATCGAGGCGATGTTGGCCTGGTACTCGCTGCCGCTCATCCAGTATTCGCGGGTGGTCGGTGTCAGCAGGCGCGGGGCGATGCCGCTGGCGGTCATGCCCACCACGATGCGCCGCCCGTGCAGCAGCGTGGCGTCGATGCGCCCCTCCAGCACATCGGCATAGGACACCTGTGGCAGCCGTTCGGGCGGTCCGGCATAGCGCACGCGCACGTAGTCGTCGCGGCGCCACTGGTAAGGCGACTCCTGCGCCGGCTCCGGGTCGGGCAGGCCATGCACGCGCGCTGCCTGCTCGCCGGCCAGGGCCATGCCCAGGGCCGGCCAACGCGGCCGGCCGATGCCGGCGTGCAGGTACAGGCCGCGGGCCACGCCGTCGGCATCCACTTCGACATCGGTATGGCCCAGCGCCGCGGCGCTGCCCGCGATCTGCGGGATGGGCAGCAGTTCCTCGGCCATGCGGTCGCCTGCGGCCGGGGCCGCCAGTACCGGCAGCACGACCTGGCCATTGCGCCGGATGGCGGTGGCCAGCAGTGCATCCTGCGCCGGGTCGCGGCGGTCGGGTTCGGACAGCATCAGGTCCAGCGCGACGCGTGCGGCCCTGGCATCGGTCAGCCGGTCCAGCAGCCGTGCGTGGACGCCACGCGGCCAGGGCCATTGGCCGATGCGTTGCAGGCTGCCTTCATCGATGGCAACGATCAGCACGCTGGGGTCGGGGGCATAGTCCCAGTGGCCGACCAGCATGTCGTACACCGCTTCATCCTGCCGCCACAGGAACTGGCCATGGCTGAGCAGCGTGGTCAGCACGCCGGCCAGCACGGCCAGCGCCAGGCGTTGCCGCCAGGGCAGGCGCGATCGGATCACAACAGCAGCCAGAGCAGCACGGCGCCGCCGCCAGCGCCGTAGCAGGCACGGCAGGGCAGGTCCAGCTGCTGTGCCGGCGAGAACGGTCCGGCATGGCCATCGTCATCGATGTACTGCACGCGGACATGCAGCCGCCCCCGCCAGGGGCGCTTGAAACTGACCTGCGGCTGCTCGGTCTGCTGGTCCAGCAGCGGGTGCGCGAAGTCGCCGCGGCGATCGACCTGGACACGGTAGCGCTGGCCTTCCGTGCCGGCCTGCCAGCGCAGGGTCAGCTCACCGTGGGCCACCTGGGGCGGCTGCAGTGCCGGGTCCACGGGCGTGTCGGTCAGCTGCAGCGGCAAGGCCTGGCCGAAGCGGCCCTGCTGTCCCCCGGCGCTGCGTGATGCCACCCGCCAGTAGTACGTACCGGGCGGCAAGGGCTGCGCCAGCCGAGCCTGGGTGCCTTCGACGGCCTGTTCGCGCAGGGGCGCACGGAACAGTGGCTCGTCGGCCACCTGCACCACGCTGCTGGCCGCGCCGGGGGCCTGGCTCCAGCGGAAGCGCGGGCGGTCGCTGTTGAGGGTCTGCCCGTGCAGCGGGGATACCGTCAGTGGCGGTGGCGGCTGGTCGCTGACCGTGAAGTCGCGTTCTGCATCGCGGCCCTCCACGCCCTGTGCGTCGATCGCGCGCAGCAGCAGGCGCAAGCGACCGGGCGGCAGATCGCTGATCGCCAGCGTGGTCGCGGCGGTGGTGGTGGCGAACAGCAGGATCTCCGGCGCATCGGCCTGGACGACTTCGGCGCGGTAGCTGGCGGCACCGGCGACCGGCTCCCAGCCCAGCAGGGCCGGCAACGGCTCCAGCCGCAGGGTGTCATCGCGGAGGCGGGGGGCGGGCAGCAGCGTGGCGGTGGCTTCCGGCGATGCGTCGCTGCTGGGGCTGCGGCTGGCCTGCCCGGGGGCGACCAGGCGCTGGCCATGGCGGTTGCCGACCTGCACCTTGCCCTGCAGCACTTCGGTGCTGGCGGCCTGGGTGTCGCTGCCGGCACTGACCCGGAACACCGTGCCGCGCACGCTGCTGGTCGCGGTAGGAGCATCGATGATGTAGCGCGATGCCGGTCCGCGCGCCGGGGTGACCCGGTTGCTGGCACGGCCCTGCTGCAGCCGCAGCCGGGTATCGACCATGCCGGTGCGCCCGTAGCGGCTGAGCTGGTCCAGCTGCAGGCGTGAATACTCGCGCAGCTGCAGCCGCGAGGCGTCGGCGAACTCGAGGGTGATGCTGGCGTCGGCAGCGGTCTGCACGGTATCGCCGATATGCAGCAGTTCGCCGGCCTGCAGGGCACGGGTGACGCTGCCGTCGGCGGCATCCAGTTCGGCTTTGCCGCGCACGGCCAGCACCCGCGCCGGTGCCGGTTCCACCCGCAGCCACGCGATCGGGAAGCGCAGCAGTTCACCCGGCGGCAGCCGGTACGGGTTGTCGATGCGATTGTGCTGCTGCAGCTGCTGCCAGCGTACGGAGGGTTTCAGGTAAGCGCCGCCCAGGTCCCACAAGGTATCGCCGGGGCGGACGCGGTAGTTCCACTCCTGGGCCAGGGCCAGGCCCGGCAGCAGCAGGGCCAGCCACAGCAGCATCTGCGGCAGGCGGGGCAGGAGGGTTGAGCGTCGGCCATCGGTCACGGCATGCAGTCCCGGCAATGCGGAGGGTCCAGCCGTGCAGACCCCATGGCCTTGCTGTGTCTCCCCCTGAATGGATGGTGGCAGCCAAAAGTGCTGCCAACATCACATTATCGCCCGCACCCCGTGCAGGAATTCTGAACGGTACAGACCGGGCTCAGAACAGCAGCGATGCCATCTTCCGGCGGTAGCGGCCCACCAGATCCTCGTCGCCGATGACGTTGAACGCATCGATCAGCGCCTTGCGCGGCAGGCCTTCCTGGAAGCTGCGGTCGATCCGCAGCATGTCCAGGAACTGCTCCAGCGCCGCTTCATCCTCGCCGGCCAGCAGCAGCTGCACACCACGCAGGTGGCGGGCCTGCAGGTCGTTGCCATCGGCACTGATGCGGGCCTGCAGTACCTCCGCGCCCGGGGCATCCTTCAGGGCGGTGGCAAAGGCCAGGCGGGCGCGGGCGCGCACGGCACGGTCATCGGTGGCCAGGTTGGCGGGCAGGGCATCGATCAGGCGGCCGGCTTCATCCACACCGCCGATCTGCAGCAGGGCCAGAGCCAGGTCCAGCTTGAGCTCATCCTTGTCCGGCTCGGCGGCGATCTGCGCGCGCAGTACATCCACCTGCGCCTGCGGGTCCAGCGGTTCCTCGTCCACCGCGACGGCTTCGGCCGGGGCGGCAGGCTCGATGCCATGCTGGCTGAGGAATTCACGCAGCTGTCCTTCCGGCAGGGCGCCGGGGAAGCCATCAACCAGCTGCCCGCCCTTGACCAGGAACACGGTCGGCACCGACCGGATCTGGAAGGCGGCAGCGATCTGCTGCTCCTTGTCCACATCCACCTTGGCCAGTTCGAACGCGCCGTTGTATTCGGCGGCCAGCTTTTCCAGCATCGGGCCCAGGGTCTTGCAGGGCCCACACCAGGTGGCCCAGAAATCCACCAGCACCGGTGTCTGCAGCGATTTCTGCAGTACCTCGGCCTCGAAGGTTTCGGTGGTGGCGTCGAAGACGTAGGTCGTTTCGCTCATCGGGGGCATCTGTATGGCGTCTGGAGACAGACGTTATGGTGGCAGATGATGACGGACTCAACCCGCGGACCGGCAATTGACCGACAATGCCGCCGATTCCTTCTCTCTCGTCCTGCAGGAGCTTCGATGTCGTTTCCATCCCGTCTGGTGTCACTGACCGGTGGCGTCGCGGCCCTGCTGTTCGTGCTGTCGGTGGTCGGGTTCGGCCTGGCCCTTCATGATTATTCGCAGGCGGTACATCCCGTCACCTGGCTGGGGGCACACGGGATTCCACGCGCGCTGGGCTTCAACCTGATCGGTCTGGTGCTGCCGGGCGTGCTGGCCGCCGGAGTGGCCGAGGGCCTGCGCCGCCGCCTGCCGGCCACGGCGGGCTGGGCCGCGCGGATCGGTTGCCAGATGCTGCTGCTGGCCGGGTTGGCCTTCGCCGCGATGGGCCTGCTGCCGCTGCACATCGATGACCTGGCCGATATGCAGGGGCCGGACAGCCAGCTGCATGTGGCGGCCTGGATGGTCTGGGCGCTGGCCTTCGTCACCGGCACCGTGCTGCTGGCGGTCACGCGCCTGCGTGACCGGGCCGCGCGCCCGCTGGCCGGGCTGGCCCTGGGGTGCGGGCTGCTGGCTGCGCTGGCGGCCTTCGGCCTGCAGGGCGTGCTGCCGGCGGCGCTGGCGCAGCGGCTGGCCTTTGCCTGCTGGGTGGTCTGGCTGGCCCTGGCGCTGCCCCTGGCGGCGCGCCGCTGAGGGCGCGGCGATGGCCGCGCCCGTGGTCGCTCAGGGTTGCGGGTAGCACGCCAGCTGGAAGCCGACCGGGCCGTAGTTGTCATAGATCCAGGCGATGGTCTGGTTGAGCGCGTCCTGCTGGCTGTCCGCTTCCACGGTATGGAAGCCGGAACTGCCCGTATCGTTGCTGAGCAGGTAATTGCAGTGGAACGTGGCGGCCTGGGCCGCCGTTGCGGTGCCCAGCGTGATGGCCAGGGCCGCCAGGGCCTTGTGCAGCGGTTTCATGCGGATTCTCCCGTTCTGGGCTCCCACGGACAGCCTGTGGCTGGCGGGCCGGGGAGCCGGCGGGCCCGCAGCTACAGGCTTGACGCTGCCCGGTGCGGCTGGCATCGGGGAAATCCGACCGGACGGTCGGGCAACGCCGCGCGTGCCCCGGGCGGTGACCGGCGTCGCCCTCGCGGCGGGACCGGGTGCCGCCGCCGGCCTTGAGCCCGTTCCGGTCCGGCGCAATGGCAAGGGCCCCGGCAAGGCCTGTGGCGACAGTGGCGCGCCTTTGCGGGGCAGGATTGGAGCCATTTGCCGCACTGCGGTACGCTGTACCGCTTTGCCGCCGCAACTGCGTGTTCCATGACCAGCGTCGAACCCAACGTTTACGATCCTCAGCAGGTTGAATCCGCCGCCCAGCAGTACTGGGATGCCACCCGTGCCTTCGAGGTCGATGAAGCCTCGGACAAGCCGAAGTACTACTGCCTGTCGATGCTTCCGTATCCGTCCGGCGCGCTGCACATGGGACATGTGCGCAACTACACCATCGGCGACGTCATCAGCCGCTACAAGCGCATGACCGGCCACAACGTGCTGCAGCCGATGGGCTGGGATGCCTTTGGCCTGCCGGCGGAAAACGCGGCGATCAAGAACAAGACCGCGCCGGCGGCGTGGACCTACAAGAACATCGACCACATGCGCAGCCAGCTCAAGTCGCTGGGCTACGCCATCGACTGGTCGCGCGAGTTCGCCACCTGCCGCCCGGATTACTACGTCCACGAGCAGCGCATGTTCACCCGCCTGATGCGCAAGGGCCTGGCCTACCGCCGCAACGCGGTGGTGAACTGGGACCCGGTGGACCAGACCGTGCTGGCCAACGAGCAGGTCATCGACGGCCGCGGCTGGCGTTCCGGCGCACTGGTGGAAAAGCGCGAGATCCCGCAGTGGTTCCTGCGCATCACCGATTACGCCCAGGAGCTGCTGGACGGGCTGGACGAACTGCCGGGCTGGCCGGAATCGGTCAAGACCATGCAGCGCAACTGGATCGGCCGTTCCGAAGGCCTGGAAATCCAGTTCGACGTGCGTGATGTCGATGGCAGCGTGCTGGACCCGCTGCGCGTGTTCACCACCCGTCCGGACACCGTGATGGGCGTGACCTTCGTGTCCATCGCCGCCGAGCACCCGCTGGCCCTGCATGCGGCCAAGGGCAACCCGGCGCTGGCCGCGATGCTGGCCGACCTGAAGCAGGGCGGCGTGTCCGAGGCGGAACTGGAAACCCAGGAAAAGCGTGGCATGGACACCGGCCTGCGCGCCGTCCACCCGGTCACTGGCGAACAGGTGCCGGTGTGGGTCGCCAATTTCGTGCTGATGGGCTACGGCACCGGTGCGGTGATGGCCGTGCCCGGCCACGACCAGCGCGACAATGAAGTGGCCAACAAGTACGGCCTGCCGATCGTGCAGGTCATCGCCCTGAAGGATGCGCGCAACGATGACGAGCGCACCTGGGACGGTACCCGCTGGCAGGACTGGTACAGCGACAAGAGCCGGCAGACCGAACTGGTCAACTCGGCTGAATTCGACGGCCTGGATTTCCAGGGCGCATTCGAAGCCCTGGCCGAACGTTTCGAGCGCAAGGCCCAGGGCCAGCGCCGCGTGAACTACCGCCTGCGCGACTGGGGCGTGAGCCGCCAGCGCTACTGGGGCTGCCCGATTCCGGTGATCTACTGTGGCAAGTGCGGCGCGGTGCCGGTGCCGGAAGAGCAGCTGCCGGTGGTGCTGCCGGAAAACGTGGCGTTCTCCGGGACCGGTTCGCCGATCAAGACCGATCCGGAATGGCGCAAGACCACCTGCCCGGAATGCGGCGGTGCGGCCGAGCGCGAGACCGACACCTTCGACACCTTCATGGAGTCCAGCTGGTACTACGCGCGCTACACCTCGCCCGGTGCCCGCGACGCGGTGGACAAGCGCGGCAACTACTGGCTGCCGGTGGACCAGTACATCGGCGGCATCGAGCACGCGATCCTGCACCTGATGTATTTCCGCTTCTACCACAAGCTGCTGCGTGACGCGCGCATGGTGGACAGCAACGAGCCGGCGCAGAACCTGCTGTGCCAGGGCATGGTGATCGCCGAGACCTACTACCGCCCGAACCCGGATGGCTCGAAGGACTGGATCAACCCGGCCGACGTGGACGTGCAGCGTGACGAGCGCGGCCGCATCACCGGCGCAACGCTGATCGCCGACGGCCAGCCGGTCGTGGTCGGCGGCACCGAGAAGATGTCCAAGTCGAAGAACAACGGCGTGGACCCGCAGGCGATGGTCGGCAAGTACGGCGCCGACACCGTGCGCCTGTTCTCGATGTTCGCCGCGCCGCCGGAACAGTCGCTGGAGTGGAACGAAGCCGGCGTGGACGGCATGGCCCGCTTCCTGCGCCGCCTGTGGGCGCAGGTGCAGAAGCACGCTGCCGACGGCGCCGCACCGGCGCTGGACGTGGCGGCACTGGACGCTGGCCAGAAGGCGCTGCGCCGCAAGACCCATGAAACCATCGAGAAGGTGGGCGACGATTATGGTCGCCGCCACAGCTTCAACACCGCCATCGCGGCGGTGATGGAGCTGATGAACGCGCTGGCCAAGTTCGATGACGCCAGCGCGCAGGGCCGTGCCGTGCGCCAGGAGGCACTGCGTGCGGTGGTGCTGCTGCTCAACCCGATCACCCCGCATGCCAGCCATGCGCTGTGGCAGGTGCTGGGCCTGGGCGAGGCCCTGCTGGAAGACCAGCCGTTCCCGCAGGCCGACCCGGCCGCGCTGGTGCGTGATGCGCTGACCCTGGCCGTGCAGGTCAACGGCAAGCTGCGTGGCACCATCGAGGTGGCCGCCGATACCGCCCGTGAGCAGATCGAAGCGCTGGCGCTGGCCGAGCCCAACGCCGCCAAGTTCATGGAAGGCCTGGCCGTGCGCAAGATCATCATCGTGCCGGGCAAGATCGTGAACATCGTGGCCGCCTGACCGGGCGTACTGCCTGCCGCGGCCGCCCTGCGCGCGCCGCGGCGGGACCGGTCTCAAGTGCCGTTCACGCGCCTTCGGGCACGATGCCTGCCTGTTGCCGCCGCCGCCCGGCTCCTCCAGACTGTATCCATGACCCGATTCCTGCTCGTCCTGCTCCTTGCCCTCGGCCTGACCGGGTGCGGCTTCCACCTGCGCAGCAAGCTGATGCTGCCGGCCGATACCGCCGCAGTGCGCGTGGTGTCCACCGCGCCGTACAGCGAACTGGTCAAGCTGCTGCGTCGCAGCCTGATCGGATCGGGGGCGACCATCGCCGAGGAGGACGGCACGTTGCCGGCCGCGCAGCTGCAGGTGCTGTCCGAACGCTGGGGTGACCTGCCGATCGCCATCGACTCGCAGGGCCGTGCGCAGGAATACAGCCTGCGCTACGCGGTGATCTTCATCTTCCGCCGCGAAGACGGCTCGGAACTGGTACCGCAGCAGGTGATCGAACTGTCGCGCGATTACGTGTCGCCGCCGACCGACGCCACCGGTACCACCACCGAGCGCGAAATCCTGGCCGACGAACTGCGCCGCGAGATGTCCGCCTCGATCATCCGCCGCATCGACAGCGTCGTGCGCGCCGAAGTGGAGCGCGGCACGCTGGTGCCCAAGCGCGATGCCACCGCCCCGGGTGATGGCGCTGCACCGGCGGCCACGCCGGTCAAGCCCTGAGCCGTACCCCGGCGATGGAACTGCGCCCGGAACAGCTGGCCAGCCAGACAGACGGCACGCCACTGGCGCCGGTCTACCTGGTCGCGGGCCCGGAAACCCTGCGCGTGCTGGAAGCGGCCGATGCGGTCCGCGCGCGCGCGCGCGCCGAGGGCATCAACGAGCGCGAAGTCTTCGATGCCGACGGCCGCGATTTCGACTGGAACCAGCTTGACGCCAGCTTCAACGCGCCCAGCCTGTTCAGTGCCCGCCGCCTGGTGGAAGTGCGCCTGCCCAGCGGCAAGCCGGGCAAGGACGGGGCCGAGGTCATCAGCCAGTTCTGCGCCAACCCCGCGCCGGACGTGGTCCTGCTGATCACCGCCAATGAATGGAGCAAGGCGCACCAGGGCAAGTGGGCCGAGGCCGTGATGCGCGTCGGCGTGCTGTCGGTGGCCTGGGCGATCAAGCCGCACGAACTGGGTGACTGGATCGAACGCCGGCTGCGCGGCAAGGGCCTGCGCGCGGACCCGGCCGCGGTGCAGCGGCTGGCCGAACGGGTGGAAGGCAACCTGCTGGCCGCCGCCCAGGAAATCGACAAACTGGCGCTGCTGGCCGATGGCCAGGTGCTGGACGTGGAGCGGATGGAGGCACTGGTTGCCGACGCCGCCCGCTATGACGTGTTCCGGCTGGTGGAGGCCACGTTCTCCGGCCAGCCGCCGGCCGTGCTGCGCATGCTGGCCGGCCTGCGCGGCGAGGGCGAGGCCGTGGCCGCGCTGATGCCGGTCGTCATCCGTGAACTGCTGGCCGGTGCCGGCCTGGCCCGGGTACAGGCCCGGGGCGGCAACCTGGCGGGCGAGATGAAGGCCCGTGGCATCTGGGAATCGCGGCAGGCCCCCTACAAGCGCGCGCTGCAGCGGCACCCGGAAGCCAAGCGCTGGGAGCGTTTCGTGGCCGAGGCCGGCCTGGTGGACCGCATTGCCAAGGGGCGCGCCGATGGCGATGCCTGGCTGGCCCTGGAGCGCCTGCTGGTGGCCGTGGCCGAGGCGCGCGCCGTACGCCTGCTCGCCCGCGCCTGACCATGCCGCTGCGCATCTATTACGGGGGCACCTTCGACCCGGTGCACCTAGGGCATCTGGCCATAGCCCGTGCCGCCCGCGACGAGCTGCAGGTCGCGGTGCGCATGCTGCCCGCGGCCGACCCGCCACACCGTGCACCGCCCGGGGCCAGCGCCGAGCAGCGCTGCGCCATGCTGTCGCTGGCCATCGGCGACGAGCCCGGCCTGCTGCTGGACCGCCGGGAGCTGGTCCGGGCCGCCCGCCAGCCGGGGCCGTCCTATACCGTGGACACCCTGCGCGAACTGCGCGCCGAACTCGGCCCCAGCCGACCCCTTGCCTGGCTGGTGGGGGCCGACAGCCTGCTCGGCCTGCCGGGCTGGCACCAGTGGCAGGCGCTGTTCGAGCTGGCCCATTTCATCGTTGCCGAGCGGCCGGGCAGCCCCCTGCAGCAGGCGGTGGACGGGGCACTCGGGGAGGCGCTGGAAGGCCGCTGGGCCGTCAATGAGCAGGCCTTGTTCGCCGCCCCGGCCGGTTGCGTGCTGCGCCTGCACCAGCCCCTGCGCAGCGAATCGGCCAGTGCGGTACGGGCGCAGATCGCCGCGGCGGGCCCCTGGCGGGCCCTGCTGCCGCCGGCCGTGGCCGACTACGTGGCCACGCAGGGCCTGTACGGCGCCTGCCCGCCGTGAATGCCCTCGTGCCGCCTTGCCCGTATAATCGCCCCCACGTTTATCGAGTCGATCCGCTTTGAGCAACCAGACCCAGCCCCAGACCATCAAGGTCGATCTGCCCAGCCCGCCGCCGTCCGTGCCGGAACTGCTGGCCAGCGTCCGCCAAGCCACCGAAGACCTCAAGGCCAAGGACCCGGTCGAGATCGACGTACGCGGCCGCTCCAGCGTCGCCGACTACATGGTGATCGTCTCGGGCACGTCCACCCGCCACGTCAAGTCGATCGCCGATGAAGTCGTGCGTTTCGCCAAGAAGATCGACGTGATGCCGCTGGGCGTGGAAGGTGAGCGCGAAGCCGAGTGGGTGCTGGTCGACCTGGGCGATGTGATCGTGCACGTGATGCTGCCGCGCGTGCGCGAGTTCTATGCCATCGAGCGCCTGTGGACCGTCGGTGACCAGCCGCCGTCCAGCGACGAGGACGACGTGGCCTGAGCCATGCGGTGATGCAGTCCTTCGACGGCGCCGATGGCGCCGTCGACGTTTGGGAGGAACGCTGATGAAAGCCCGCCTGATCGCCACTGGCGAACGCGCGCCCAGCTGGGTGGCGCAGGGGTTTGCCGAATACCAGAAGCGGCTGTCGCACTGGTTGCCGTTCGAGCTGGTGGAAATCGAGCCCGGCCTGCGTGGCAAGGGCCGCGATCCGCGCCGGGCGACCGAGGACGAAGGCAAGCGGGTGATCGCCGCACTGCCGAAAAACGCCTATGTGGTCGCGCTGGATGTGCCGGGCCGCCAGCTCAGTTCCGAGCAGCTGGCACAGCGCCTGGAACACTGGCGCGGGCAGGGCAGGGACCTGGCGTTCCTGATCGGTGGCCCGGAAGGCCATTCACCGGATGTGTCCGCGCTGGCCGATGAGAAATGGTCGATCGGCCCGCTGACGCTGCCGCACATGCTGGTGCGGCTGGTGGTGGCCGAGCAGCTGTACCGCGCGGCGGCGATGATTGCCAATCACCCCTACCATCGCGCGTGAAGAGCCGCTATACTAGTCGTCTGCCCCGCCCGAATAGCTCAGCCGGTTAGAGCACTTGACTGTTAATCAGGGGGTCGTTGGTTCGAGTCCAACTTCGGGCGCCATTTCAACGTGGCGGATCATCAAGAAGCCCGCATCGATCGATGCGGGCTTTTTTGTGTCCGCCCTATCCGGTGCAGTGGTGCACGCCGGCTCTACACTGAGCGCTTCTTCGTGTGGAGATTCCGCATGCATCGGCCTGGTCGCGTTGTTTCCCTGGTGTTGCTTGCACTGCTGTCACTGCAGGCCGCGCGTGCGGCGCCGGTGACCTGGCACCCGCCCGAAGGCACGACGGAAATACCGCTGTGGCCGGAAGGCAAGGTGATGCCACCGCCGAAGCTGGCAGGGCCCGAGCAGCTCGGCGAAGCGGTGTCCAAGCCCAGTGGCGAACGCTGGGCGATGCTGCAGAACGTCGCGGTGCCGACGCTGACGCTGTTTCCGCCCAAGGGGCCAGGCAACGGCACGGCGGTGATGGTCGTGCCCGGCGGCGGTTACCGCGTGCTGGCAATGGATCTGGAAGGCAGCGAGATCTGCGCGTGGTTGAACGGCCGGGGCATCACCTGCGCGCTGCTGAAATACCGTGTGCCGGCGTCGGGCCCGAACTGGGACCCGCAATGCAATTGCCGTGACATTCCTGCGGTGCCGATGGCGCTGCAGGATGCACAGCGGGCGATGGGCCTGCTGCGTGCACAGTCGGCGCGCTGGCATATCGATCCGAAGCGCGTGGGAGTGATCGGCTTTTCCGCCGGTGGCCACGTCGTCGCGGGGTTGAGTACGCAGGCGCGGCGAAGCTACACGCCGGTCGATGCGGCCGATGCGCAGCCGAGCCGTCCGGATTTCGCGATGGTGATGTACTCCGGGCACCTGTGGAACGGCAAGGCGAAGGGGCTGTCACTGGTCAAGGACATCGCCGTGGATGGCGAGGTGCCGCCGACCTTCATCGTGCAGGCCACCGATGATCCCACCGACGACGTGCGCGAGTCCCTCAGCTATTACCGCGCCTTGATCGATGCCGGCGTGCCGGTGGAAATGCACCTTTTCGCCCGTGGCGGCCATGCCTTCGGGCTGCGGGTGAAGACGGCGCCGGTGGCGGCATGGCCGCAGCTGGCCGAACGCTGGATGCAGGACATCGGGATGCTGTCGCGCCGTTGAGCCTGTGGCGGCCGGTGCTCAGAGCACCAGTGCGCCGCGCCAGACGGCCACCAGCGTGGCCACCGCCACCAGTGCGATGGCACCGAACAGCAGCGCTTCCCAGCGGGTGAACACCACGTCGCCACGTTGCCGCTTGGCCAGGGCGAACAGCGCCACGCCCGGTACATACAGCAGCACCGACAGCAACAGGTGATCCAGCCCGCCGGCGTACACCAGCCACAGCGCGTAGGTGCTGGACAGCACGGCGGCGGCGAAGTCGCGCCAGCGCGCGGCGGGAGTGCCGGCATAGGCGTCGCCGCGCCAGGCCAGCTGCACGCCGAAGGCGCTGGACAGGAAGTAGGGCGCCAGGCTCATCGAAGCGGCCAGCAGTACCAGGCTGGTATAGGTGCCGCTGTTGAACAGCAGCATCAGCAGGAACACCTGGATCAGGCCGTTGCTCAGCCACAGCGCGTTGGCCGGTACCTTGCGCGCGTTTTCCCGCGCCAGGAAGGCGGGCATGGTGCCGTCGCCCGCGGCGGCATACAGCACTTCGGCGCACAGCAGCACCCAGGCCAGCAGCGCGCCGAGTACCGAGATGATCGAGCCGGCGATGATCAGCGTCGCACCCCATTCGCCGACGATGGCCTGCAGCACATAGGCCATCGAGGGGTTGGGGAGTGCTGCCAGTTCTGCCTGCGACAGCACGCCCATCGACAGCAGGCTGACCAGCACCAGCAGCGCCCAGACGCCGACAAAGCCGATCACCGTGGCGCGGCCGACATCGGCCCGGCGCGCCGCGCGCCGTGAGTACACGCTGGCCCCCTCGATGCCGATGAAGACCCAGACGGTCACCAGCATCATGCCGCGCAGCTGCTGGCCGATGTCGCCCAGCGCCGGCGTACCGAAGAAGCCGGCGCGGAACACATCGGCACGGAAGGCCAGTGCCGCCAGCAGCAGGAACAGGGCAATCGGCAGCAGCTTGGCCACGGTGACCAGCGCATTGATGATGGCCGCCGTCTGCAGCCCGCGCAGCACCAGCAGGTGCACCGTCCACAGCAGCAGCGACGAGGCGGCCACCGCCACCGGGGTATTGCCATCACCGAATACCGGGAAAAAGTGGCCCAGCCCACTGAAGATCAGCACGAAGAAGCTGGTGTTGCCCAGCACCGAGGCCACCCAGTAGCCCCACGCCGAGGAAAACCCGATGTAGTCACCAAAGCCGGCGCGTGCGTAGGCGTAGATGCCGGTATCCAGGTCCGGGCGGCGGTTGGCCAGCGCCTGGAACACGAACGCCAGCATCAGCATGCCCAGGCCGCTGATCGCCCAGCCGATCAGCGCGGCGGCGGGGCCTGCGCTGCGCGCGATGTTCTGCGGCAGCGAGAAGATGCCGGCGCCGACCATCGAGCCGACCACCAGCGCGGTCAGTGCGGCCAGGCCAAGGCGTTGCTGGGAGGCGGGCATGGGGCTTCTCCGGGGTGGGGGGCCATCATGGGCGCAGGGGTGTGGTTGAAAAGCAAAGGCCCGGGGATGCACCCCGGGCCTTTGCCATGTGACACCGCCGGGATTCAGCGGAAGGTGTACTTGGCACCGACGGTGAAGTAGCGGCCGATGGCGCCGCTGAAATGCATCGGGTTGTAGTTCACCGCGCCGTAGGTGAGCGGATCCAGCGGTGCGATGCGGTCGAACAGGTTCTGCACGGACAGGTTGAGCTCGAACGCCTCGGTGACCGACCAGCGACCGGACAGGTCGAAGGTGGTGAACGAGGAGATCTTCTTCACCGGCGTACCGTCGGCGTAGAGCGTCTGGTAGTCGCCGCCGCGCTTGTCGGTGTTCTCCATCTTGCTGATGTAGTTCGCCACGCCGCTGACGCTCCACGGGCCCTGCTTCCAGGTGGCCCCCAGATTGGCGCGGTCCTTGGGCGTGCCGACGCAGTTGGAGACGTCGCAGTTGCCGTGGGTGCCCAGGTAATCGGAGGTCGAGCCGCCATTGGTGCGCTCGAACTTCAGCAGGTGGCTCCACTGCAGGTCCATTTCCAGCTGCCCCGGGCCGATGTCGAAGGTCTGGCGGATATCGGTGTCGATACCCCTTACCCGCGACGAGGCGGCATTCACGTAACTGTTGTTGACCGCCAGGATGGTGCCCGTGCCGGGTACGCCGTTGATCAGATCGGTATCGCGTACCACGTTGCCGGCGGCGATTTCATCGGCCGGTTCGCTCGAGGCGATTTCATTGGTGCGCTTGATTTCCCAGGCATCGACGGTCAGCGAGGTGCTGCGCGTGGGCTGCAGGACCACGCCGAACGAATAGCTCTTCGATTCCTCCGGCTTCAGCGCGGGGTTGGAGTTGGTAATGATCGCCACCTGACGTGCCTGGCAGTTGGACGTGGTCGGCTGCAGGTCGCAGCGCACCGAGTCCTTGATGCTGGAGAAACCGGCCAGGCCGCCGACCCCGCTCTCGGCGACGTTGGGGGCGCGGAAGCCTTCGGCATAGCTGGCGCGCAGGGCGATCCAGTCGGCCGGCGTCCACTTGATGCCCAGCTTCGGCGTGGCCTTGCCGTCGCCACCGTCGTACTTGTCATAGCGCAGCGCGCCGGACAGCTCCAGCGATTCCAGCACCGGTGCCGACAGTTCGATATAGCCGGCGTAGACGTTCTGGATGCCGTCATAAGCCGAATAGCCCAGGCCGATGATGTCGCCCTGGTCGGTGTAGGTCTGCGGGGTCAGGCTGTTGCTGGTACGCCGCCATTCGGTACCCACTGCAAGGCCCAGCGGGCCGCCCTTCAGGTCGGCCAGGCTGCGCGAGACCGTGGCGTTGAACGAATCCAGGCTGGTCTTGGCCCGTGCGCTGATGCGGGGGGAGATATAGTCGTACAGCGCCTGGGAATTGAGGTTGGCGTTATCACCGATGCGCCAGACGCCGCCCGGGCAGGCCGGGTTGCCCAGGGCACAGCGCACGGCGCTGTAGCGCAGGAAGCCGGTGCGTTCGCTGGTCAGGTCGGTGCCCGAGTGCAGGTAGCCGGTGTCATAGCTCCAGTCGCCCCAGTTGCCCTTGACGCCGACCAGGAACCGGTTGAACTCGTTGGTGTTCTCGGTGACGCGCGGGCCGACATCCCAGGCGCTGTAGCGCAGGCGCGAGGCCTGGCCCTGGATCGGGTTGTCAGGATGGGTCGGGCCGAGCACGGTGGCGCCGGGGCCGCTGTTGGCGTTGACCGTATGGCCGGGATAGCCCCAGCCGCCGGAGACGCCCGACGGCGTGTTGGTGAAGGTGGTTTCCTTCTTGGAGTAGCCGATTTCGGAGTAGAGCTCGCCGCCTTCGCCGAAGGCGAAGGTCGCCCGGCCGAAGACATTCACATATTTCTCTTCAGGCGAAATATCGCGATAGCGCTGGTTTGGATCCCACAGGCAGCCCTGCGATGCCACCGATGCATCCGTCTGGCCTGGAATGTTCGTCAGCCCCTGGCAACCCGGCAGCGGGACAAGGAAACCGGGGTTGGCATCGGTTGCATTGCGGTCATCGAACACCGAACCGTTTGGACCAACGCCGCCGCTCTTGCCACCATTGGTGAACGCGCCACCGGAACCGCCAAAGTAAGAGCCGTCGAAGTCATAGCCCCAGCGGCGCAGGTCTGCGGTGCCGATCCATTTGCGGTTCTTGCGGTCACTGACCTTGATCGCGTCGGATTTGCCGACATCGACGCTGACGAAGGCGTTCCATCCATCGCTGGACAGATCGCCGGTACCGGCGGTGAGCGTTGCCTTCCTCTCATTGCCATCGCCGTCACCGGACACGCCGTAGGAGCCGCGCAGGATCGCGCCCTGGAAGTCGCTGCGCAGGATGATGTTGACCACGCCGGCGATGGCGTCGGAGCCATAGATCGCCGATGCGCCATCCTTGAGCACTTCCACGCGCTCGACGGCGTCCATCGGGATGGTGCTCAGGTCGGTGAACACCTTCTGCCCGTCGTCGGCCAGGCCGTAGGTCGCCATGCGGCGCCCGTTCAACAGGATCAGCGTGGAACCGGCACCCAGGCCGCGCAGTGAAATGCCGGAGCTGCCGCTGGCAAAGCCGGTGCCGAAGGATTTGGGGACCGAGCCTGCGCCATTGGCGGTCAGGGTCTGCAGGTATTCGGACAGCGAGGTCTTGCCGGTACGGTCGATTTCCTGCCGGGTCACCACCTGCACCGGCGAGGGTGTCTCGGTGTTGGTGCGGGGAATGTTCGAGCCGGTGACCGTGATGCGGTCCAGGTTGGTGGCCTGTTCCTGGGCGAAGGCAGAGGTGGAAACCACGGCGCCGGCCAGCAGCAGTGCGCTGCTGGAAAGAAGGTGCGTGATGGATGTAGCCAGTGCATTGCGGCGGCTGGCGGACCGTTGGTTGGGGTGTTTCACAGCTTCTCTCCTAACTGGAAAACCTGGATCTGAGGACGTCACGGGAGATGACAGGTGCCATCCCGGGACGGGCCAATCTAGGTTTCCGGCAAGTGACGAAGTGGTGAAAAAACCCTTAATTTGAACGGTGTCACAGATGGGCCGGCGGTTCCCCTTCCCGTCGCATCGCGACGGGAAGGGGCGCGCGTGCATTCACCTGGGCAGGCTGAAATCGATGGGCACCAGGCCGATGGCGGGCACTGCCACGCCATCACGCTGGGCCGGCTCGAAGGTCCAGCGGTTGAGGACCTGGCTGCGTGCAGCCTGGTCCAGCGCGCGCGCGCCACTGCTGCGCTCGATGGTGACGTTGACGGGACGGCCATCACTGCCGACTTCCACCCGCAGCAGCACCGTGCCCTGCTGGTTGGCGCGCAGTGCGGCCGCCGGATAGGCCGGCGGCGGGGCGCTGCGGTAGTGCAGTTCGGCACCCACCTGCGGCGTGGACGGCGCCAGTGACGGCAGTGCCGGCGCAGTGTCCGGTGCGGCGGCCGGCAGCACGAAGGCCGGCGCATCCTCGATCACTGCCGTGGGAGCCGGCAGGGGCGGTGTGGGGACCGTGCGCGGCTGTGGCACCACCTGCACGTGCTTCGGGGGGGCGGTCACGTCCCGGGGCGGCAGCGGCGGCGGCTCCACCCGGGTGATCAGGCGGACCTGGGTCTTTTCCCGTGGCAGGGGAGTGGCCTGGTAGGCGGCCGGGATCAGCAGCAGGAGCAGGGCCAGCAGGTGCAGGGCGAGCGCTGCACTCCAGGCAGCAACGCGGGCGGGATCGAAGCGCAGCGGTACAACGGGGTACGTACGAACCATGGTCCACCTCCATGCCAGTTGTTGAACATCCTCAACGCACCAGGGCCGCAAGCGGGGTTGCCGCACGCAGCGGGCAGAGCCACATTCGCATGCCGGAAGGGGGGCTGACTTCATGCACGGTCGCTGTCGTTGTGCTGGCCTTCATCTGGGGGGACGGTACAGACGAAAAGGGCGGTTCCCCTGCGGGAACCGCCCTTGGCCAGGCGCGTGGGAAGGGCTCAGCGGCCCAGTTCGAACACCACGTCCAGGTTGACCGACACGGTCGATTCACCCGGTGCGACCGGCGTGGCCTTGTCCATGGCCATGCCCGCCGCGGCCGAGCGCGCCATCATCATCGGCACCGGACGGAAGCCGCCATTGCTGTTCTCGGAGATGCTGACGATGCGACGCACCTGCAGCCCCAGCGACCGGGCGTAGGTCTGGGCGCGTTCCTGGGCCTTCTTCAGGGCAGCCAGGCGGGCTTCGTCATAGACCGGTTCGGGCTTGTCGATCTCGAAGCTCGGCCCGTTGATCTGGTTGGCCCCCTGTGCCGCCAGTGCGTCGAGCACCTTGCCGAGCCTGGCGATGTCACGCACCTTCACGCTGACATTGTTGCTGGCCTGGTAGCCGGTGATCTTCGGTGCCTCGTTCTCGGCATAGCGGTACTGCGGGTTGAGGCTGACACCGCTGGTCTGCACATCACGCTCGGCAATGCCGGCGGCCTTGATCGCGGCCAGCACCTTGTCCATCTGCTGTGCGTTCTCGCGCATGGCGCTGTTGCCATCCACGGCCTGGGTGACCACGCCGGCGGACAGGCTGGCCACGTCGGGCACGCGGGTGGCTTCGGCATTGGCCGAAATGTTCAACAGGGTGCCCTGGACCGGGGCGATGGCCGGCGCGGGCGTATCGGCATGGGCGCTCATCGAGGCTCCGAGGGCAAGGGACAGGGCAAGCAGCAGCGGGGCGGTGGTGAGACGGCGCATCGGGATCTCCTTGGTTGCCGTTGAGGGTGGTGTCGTAGCGATGAACGCGCTGTGAGTCCGTTCGGGGTCGAGCATAACCGGAGTGCTGTTGCCAGCGATTCAGGCATCGCCCTCGGGTTATGCTGTGCCGATGCTCTATCTTGCCTCCCGCTCCCCCCGACGCACGCAACTGCTGGCCCGACTTGGACGCCCCTTCCAGGCACTGGACCTGGAGGTGGCCGAGGTGCGCGCCACGGGTGAAAGCGCGGCCCAGTACGTGCAGCGGGTGGCTGCGGACAAGGCCCGTGCCGGCCTGGCCCAGGTCCTGGCATCGGATCCGCAGGCGCTGGTGATCGGCGCCGATACCGAGGTGGTGCTGGACGGGGAGGTGTTCGGCAAGCCCGATGGCGCTGCCCATGCCTGCACGATGCTGGCACGGCTGGCCGGGCGTACCCATGAGGTCATGACGGCCGTGGTCGTGGTGGGCGCGCAGGTGCGCGACAGCGTGCTGGTGGTGTCACAGGTGCGTTTCGCCGCGATGGATGAACAGGCCATCGCCGCCTACGTGGCCACCGGCGAGCCGCTGGACAAGGCCGGTGCCTATGCCATCCAGGGCGGGGCCGAGCGCTGGATCGAACACCTGTCAGGCAGCTACTCCGGCGTGATGGGGCTGCCGCTGTACCAGACCGACCAACTGCTGGCCCGCGTGGGCGTGCCGGTGACCGTAACCGATGCCGGCAGGGAGGCTGCCCATGTCTGAGGAAATCCTGGTCAATGTGACCCCGCGTGAAACCCGGGTGGCGGTGATCGAGAACGGCATGCTGCAGGAGCTGCATATCGAACGTGGCTGGCGCCGTGGCGTGGTCGGCAACATCTACAAGGGCAAGGTGCAGCGTGTGATGCCCGGCATGCAGGCCGCCTTCGTCGAGGTCGGGCTGGAACGCGCCGCGTTCCTGCACGCCAACGATGTGGTAAGGCCGGCCCCGGTGGCCAGCGCCGATACCGAGAACACCACCCTGCCGCCGCCGGCCAGCGTGCCCATCGTGGAGCTGCTGCGCGATGGCCAGGACATCGTGGTGCAGGTGGTCAAGGACCCGATCGGCAGCAAGGGCGCGCGCCTGACCACCCAGATCAGCATTCCCTCGCGCTACATGGTGCTGCTGCCGCAGTCCAAGGTGGTCGGCGTGTCGGCCCGCATCGAGGACGAGACCGAGCGTGCACGGCTGAAGGCGCTGGTGACCGAACTGTCGGCCCAGCACGGGGGCTATGGCTACATCGTGCGCACCAATGCCGAAGGGCAGCCGGCCGAGGCCATCGCCGAGGACATCGCCTACCTGTCGCGGGTATGGAACGTGGTCGAGCGCCGTGGCCGCGAAGCGCCCTCGTGCAGCATCATCTATGAAGACCTGAGCCTGCCGCTGCGTTCGGTACGCGACCTGATCCGCAAGGACGTGGACAAGGTGAAGGTGGATTCCAAGGAGACCTTCGCCCAGCTGCAGGCATTCGTGGCAAAGTACATGCCGGTGCTGGCCGAGAAGCTGGAACTGTATTCCGGCGACCGCCCCATCTTCGACATGTTCGGGGTGGAGGACGAGATCGGCCGTGCGCTGGACAAGCAGGTGCCGCTCAAGTCCGGGGGCTACCTGGTGATCGACCAGACCGAGGCGATGACCACCATCGATGTCAACACCGGGTCGTTCCTGGGCCAGCGCAACCTGGAAGAGACGGTGTTCCGCACCAACCTGGAAGCGGCGCAGGCGGTGGCGCGCCAGCTGCGGCTGCGCAACCTGGGCGGCATCATCATCATCGACTTCATCGACATGGACGATGCCGAGCATCGCCGCCAGGTGCTGCGTACCCTGGAAAAGGCGCTGGCCCGCGACCATGCCAAGACCACGGTGTACGACTTCTCGCCGCTGGGCCTGGTCGAGATGACCCGCAAGCGCACGGTGGAAAGCCTGGAGCGGCAGCTGTCGGAAACCTGCACCCAGTGCAGCGGGCGCGGCACCATCAAGACCACCGAAACGGTCACCTACGAGATCTTCCGCGAGATCACCCGCGCGGTGCGCCAGTTCGACGCCGCCCGCCTGCTGGTGATCGCCTCGACCAAGGTGGTCGCGCGCATCACCGAGGAAGAATCGGCGGCGGTGGCGGAACTGGAGGAATTCCTCGGCAAGAGCATCCGCTTCCAGGCCGATGAGCAGTACCTGCAGGAGCAGTTCGATGTCGTCCTGCTCTGACCTGCGCTGCGCCTGGCCCTGGCCAGCCACCGGCCGGAGCCGATGAGCGCGCCGCCGCGCCTGCGACTGCGAAGGATCCGCCGTCATGCCGTCTATGCTGCTGCCATCGTGCTGGTGGTGGTGGCCCTTGCCGTGGGCACGCTCAGCCAGCTGCTGCCGCTGGCCGAGCGGCACCCGGACAAGGTCGCGGCCTGGCTGAGCGCGCGGGCCGGGCAACCGGTCCGGTTCGACCAGCTGCGTACCGCCTGGACCCGCCGTGGCCCGCTGCTGGAACTGAAGGGACTGCATATCGGCCAGGGCCCGGGCGTTGCCGTGGGCGAGGCCGAGGTGCTGGTGTCGATGTATGCCGGCCTGTTGCCCGGCAATTCACTGACCGAACTGCGCCTGCGAGGCCTGGCGCTGACCCTGCAGCAGGGGGCTGACGGCCGCTGGGCGGTGCGTGGCCTGCCGCAGCCGCAGGCCCCCGGTGGCGATCCGCTGGATACGCTGCGCCGGCTGGGGGAACTGCAGGTCATCGGTGGCCGCCTGGGCATCCAGGCACCGGCGTTGGGGCTGGAGACCACGCTGCCGCGGCTGGACCTGCGCCTGCGCGTGAACGGCGACCGCCTGCGGGTGGGCGTGCGCGCCTGGGCACAGACCGATGCCCTGCCGCTGACCGGCGTCCTGGACCTGGACCGCCGCAACGGTGGCGGCGAGGCCTGGGTCGGGGGGGATCCGGTCGATTTCCGCGCCTGGTCGCCGTTGCTGGCGGCGGCCGGGGTACGCCTGCGCGACGGCAAGGGCGAAGTGAATGTGTGGGCCACGCTGCACGACTTCCGCCCGGTGGCGGTGACCACCGATACGGACCTGCGCCAGGTCCGCATCGACGGCGCGCCGATGCCCGGCGTGGCCGTGCCGAGCCTGCAGCTGCAGCGCCTGCAGGCCCGCGTGCGCTGGCAACGCGATGCCAACGGCTGGTCGCTGCAGGCGCCCCGCCTGCGCCTGCAGGAGACCGACAGCACCGAACAGCTCGATGGCCTGCAGCTGGCGGTGGGCCGCAGGACGCAGCTCAGTGCGTCGCAGCTGACCGCCGCCATCGCCCTGCGCGGATTGGCCCTGAGCGATCGCCTGGACCCGGGCCTGCGCCACTGGCTGTACCTGGCCCGGCCGAACGTGCAGGTACGCGACCTGCAGCTGCGTGCCAGCAGCGGCGGCCCGCTGTGGGTACAGGGCGAACTGGAGCAGCTGGCCTTTGCCAGCGTCGGCGACGCACCGGGCCTGCGCGGCCTGGCCGGCCACGTCGAAGGCGATGCCGATGGTTTCCGCCTGCAGCTGCAGCCCGGCCGCCCGCTGCAGTTCGACTGGCCGACCGGCTTCGGCGTGCGCCATGACCTGCAGCTGGCCGGCGAACTGGTCGGCTGGCGTGACGAGGGCGGCGGCTGGCGCATCGGCACCCCGGCCCTGCGCGTACAGGGCACCGACTATGCCGCCGATGTGCGCGGCGGCATCTGGTTCCAGGGCGACGGCACGCGGCCATGGCTGCAGCTGGCCGCCAAGCTGGACGATGTGCCGATGACCGCGGCCAAGCGCTTCTGGATCCATTCCAAGATGAGCAAGGCCGCCACCGACTGGCTGGACATGGCGCTGGTCTCCGGCCAGCTGCGCAACGGGCGCGGCCTGGTCACCGGTGACCTGGACGACTGGCCGTTCGACGGCAACAACGGCCGCTTCGAGGCCGGTGGCCACATCGACAACGGCAGCATCCGCTTCCAGCACGACTGGCCGGAGATGGCCAAGGTCGATGCGGACATCGCCTTCATCGGGCCGGGCTTCAGCCTGCAGGGCAGCGGCGACCTGGCCGGCGTGGGCGTGCAGCGCTTCGAGGCCGGCATCGAGGATTTCGGTGCCACCCCGCTGTATGTGCGGGCCACCACCCCGAGCGACGCCGAGCGCCTGCTGGCGATGCTGCGCAAGAGCCCGCTGCAGGCCGACTACGGCGACACCTTGAATACGCTCAGTGCGCGTGGCCCGGCCAATGTGGGCTTCGACCTGCTGCTGCCGCTGCATGACGACGAAGGCCAGGGCCACCTGCAGGGCACGGTCGACCTGGCCGGGGTGAAGCTGTCGGACAAGCAGTACAAGCTGGATTTCGACAACGTGCGCGGCCAGGCCCGCTACAGCAGTGCCGGCTTCGATGCCGAGGCGCTGTCGGTCCGCCACCAGGGCCAGGACGGGCAGCTGAGCCTGCGTGCCGGTGGTTTCACGCATGACCCGAAGCAGGGTTTTGAATCGGAACTCACCGCGCGCATGGACGCCGACGCGCTGCTGGACCGCGCGCCGGAACTGGCCTGGCTCAAGCCCTACGTCAACGGCACCTCGCGCTGGACGGTGGCGGTCAACCTGCCGCGTGCGCAGCCCGGCACGCCGGCACCGCCCAGCGAACTGCGGCTGCGCTCGGACCTGGTCGGCACCCGCCTGGACCTGCCGGCACCGCTGGACAAGCCGGCCGAGGAACCGCTGGCCACCACCGTCGGCGCGCAGCTGCCGATGGGTGAGGGCCGCATCGACGTGGCCTTCGGCCAGCGCCTGGCCCTGGCCGCGCGCAGCCATGCCGGCCAGACCGGCGTGCAGGTGACGCTGGGCAGCAGCACGGTCGATCGTGCGCCGCCCACCAGCGGCCTGAATGTCAACGGCCACAGCGGCACCCTGGATGCGCTGGAGTGGATCACCCTGGCGCGCGGTTCCGGCGATGACAGTGGCGACAGCATGCCGTTGCGCGCGGTGGACGTGCAGGTGGGCCAGCTGATGCTGATCGGCGGCGTGTTCGAGCAGACCCGGCTGCAGCTGCGGCCCGGCCCGCAGGCGCTGGATGTGCGCATGGATGGCCCCTCGCTGGTGGGCCGCCTGAGCGTGCCCAATGCGGAGGGCGGCACCATCAGCGGGCAGTTCGCCCGCGTGCACTGGCAGTCGCTGCCGACGCCGGTGAAGCCGCCCGGTGATGGGGGGCCGATCCCGATGCCGGCCGACGGGGCGATGGCCGCGCGCGTGCAGGCCGGTGCCAACGATACCGACCCGGCCAAGCTGCCGCCGCTGGCACTGGATATCGACGACCTGCAGTTCGGCAAGGTGCTGCTCGGCCAGGCCGTGCTGCGCACCCGGCCGTTGCCGGCCGGCATGGGCGTGGACCAGCTCAGCTTCCGCTCGCCCAAGCAGCAGATCGATGTCAGCGGGCGCTGGCTGGGTAAGGGCGAAACCTCGCGCACCGAACTGGAGGCGAAGATCGCCAGCGAGGACCTGGGCACGCTGATGAAGAACCTGGACTACGGCGGCCAGCTGCGCGGGGGAGCCGGTGACGCCACGCTCAAGGCCGCCTGGACCGGCGGCCCGTCGGACTTCCAGCTGGGCAACCTGCAGGGCACCCTGCAGCTGGATGCGCGCAACGGCCAGCTGCTGGAACTGGAGCCCGGTGCCGGCCGCGTGCTGGGCCTGCTCAGCGTGGCCCAGCTGCCGCGCCGGCTGCTGTTCGATTTCCGCGACTTCTTCTCCAAGGGCTTCGCCTTCAACCAGGTCGAAGGCACCGTGCAGTTCGGCAGCGGCATGGCCCGCACCGACAAGGTGCTGATCGAGGGGCCGGCGGCCAACATCACCATCCGTGGCCAGGCCGACCTGCGCAACCAGCAGTTCGACCAGACCATCGACGTCAACCCGCGTTCGGGCAACCTGCTGGCCGTGGTCGGCGCAGTGGCCGGTGGTCCGGTCGGCGCGGCGCTGGGCGCGGCCACCAACGCGGTGCTGTCCAAGCCGCTGGGCGAGATCGGGGCCAAGACCTACCGGGTCACCGGGCCCTGGAAAGAGCCCAAGGTCGAGGTGATCGAGCGCGAGCGCACGCCGCCACCGGCCCCGGCCACGCAGCCCCCTGCGGCGGCCGGAAAGCGCTGATTTCTTCCCCCGCCGGCGCGCAGGGCTTGCCTTGCCGCGTCGCGCCCCCCAGATTGGACCCATGAACGACAACGCCCTGACTCTCGCCCACGACCGCCTGTTGCGCCCGTCGGGCCTGGACACCGCCGGCCTGGAGCGCGCCTTCGGCCAGCTGCTCGGCCCCGGCATCGACTTCGGTGACCTGTATTTCCAGCATTCGCGCCGCGAAAGCTGGAGCGTGGAGGACGGCATCGTCAAGGACGGTGCGCACTCCATCGAGCAGGGCGTCGGCGTGCGCGCGATCGCCGGTGAGAAGACCGGCTTCGCCTATTCCGATGACATCCATGCCGACGCACTGCTCACGGCGGCGCAGTCCGCCCGTGCGATTTCACGCGAAGGCGGTGCCCAGACCGGGCGCTCGCTGGTGCGCGGCAATGCGCGCGCGCTGTACCCGGCACTGGACCCGGTGGACAGCCTGGGCAACGAAGCCAAGGTCGAAGTGCTCAAGCGCGTGGATGCGTTCCTGCGTGCGGCCGACCCGCGGGTGAAGCAGGTGATGGTGAGCCTGTCCGGCGGCGTGGACACCGTGCTGGTGGCGCGCAGTGACGGCGTGCTGGGGGCGGACATCCGCCCGCTGGTGCGCCTGAACGTGCAGGTGATCGTCGAACAGAACGGGCGCCGTGAATCCGGCTATGCCGGTGGCGGTGGCCGTTATGACTACGCCGAACTGTTCGCCGGTGGCCGCCCCGAAGCCTTCGCCCGCGAAGCGCTGCGGCAGGCCCTGGTGAACCTGGAGGCGGTACCGGCCCCGGCCGGGGTGATGCCGGTGGTGCTCGGCCCGGGCTGGCCCGGCGTGCTGCTGCACGAAGCGGTCGGCCACGGCCTGGAAGGCGATTTCAACCGCAAGGGCACCAGTGTCTACGCCGGCCGCATCGGTGAGCGCGTGGCCGCACCGGGGGTGACCATCGTCGATGACGGCACGCTGGATGGCCGCCGCGGCTCGCTCAACATCGACGATGAAGGCCACCCGACCCAGTGCACCACGCTGATCGAGGACGGCATCCTGGTCGGCTACATGCAGGACAGCCTCAACGCCCGCCTGATGGGCGTGGCACCGACCGGCAACGGCCGCCGCGAATCGTTCGCGCACCTGACCATGCCGCGCATGACCAATACCTACATGCGCGCCGGCCAGCATGACCCGGAAGAAATGATCCGCTCGGTGAAGAAGGGCCTGTACGCGGTCAACTTCGGTGGCGGCCAGGTCGACATCACCAGCGGCAAGTACGTGTTCTCGGCCACCGAGGCCTATCTGATCGAGGACGGCCGCATCACCACGCCGGTGAAGGGCGCGACGCTGATCGGCAACGGCCCGGAGACCATGCAGAAGGTGCGCATGATCGGCAACGACCTGGCGCTGGACGAAGGCGTGGGCATCTGCGGCAAGGACGGGCAGAGCGTGCCGGTCGGCGTCGGCCAGCCCTCGTTGCTGATCGAGGGCCTGACCGTCGGCGGTACCCAGGCCTGAGCGCGATGCGTGCCCGGGCCGCCACAGGGGGCGGGGACTCAGTCCTCGCCGTCCTCGTCGCTGTCCTCGGTGAGGCTGTCGTCGCCGCTGGCGGCCTTCAGGCCCAGCGCGGCCGGCAGCATCAGCGTGCGCAGCACCTGGTAGATCTCGCGGTAGGCACGCGGCGGCTTGTTTTTCGCTTTTTCCGCCTGGGCATTGCGTACCAGCGTGCGCAGCTGCTGGCGGTCGGCCTGCGGGTAGTCATCCAGCAGGGCGGCCAGCGCCTTGTCGCCGTCGGCCAGCAGGCGCTCGCGCCAGTCTTCCACGCGGTGCATCATCGCCACCTCGCGGCGGCCGGTTTCGCTGTTGGCGTCCAGCGCATCGCGGATCGCCTCCAGCGTCGCCTCGTCCTCGCGGCGCATGTGCTTGGCCAGGAACGCCAGCTGCCGCTTGTGGGCGATGTGCGCGGTGATGCGCTTGCACTCGGCGATGTGCGGCAGCAGGTCCTCCGGGATCGGCAGCCGCGCCAGCTGTGCCGGGGTCAGCGACACCAGTTTCTCTCCCAAGGCCAGGACTTCCAGGGCTTCGCCGCGCTTCTGCTTGCGGCTCTTGTCGTGGAATTCACCGGTTTCTTCGTCGCGTCCGCGCATCGTCCATTTCCTACTTCAGAAAAACGTCGCCCGGCGTGATGCCGGGCCCAACCCGTACAGGATAAAGCATTGAACGTGATCGCCCCTGAAGTCGCCACCGGCGACGACAGCCTGGCCCGGCTGGAACGGCTGGCCGACCTCTCCCAGCGCCTGCTCGACCAGGCCCGGGCCCTGGGCGCGACCCAGGCCGAGGTCAGCTGCAGCGAGGAACGCGGGCTGGACGTGAATGTCCGGCTTGGCGAGGTCGAAACGGTGGAATCCACCCGCGACCGTGGCATCGCCGTGACGGTCTACTTCGGCCAGCGCAAGGGCAGTGCCAGCACCGCCGACCTGCAGGAGGCCAGCCTGGCCGCCACGGTCGAGCAGGCCTGCGCCATTGCCCGCCACACCGAAGACGACCCCGCCGCCGGCCTGGCCGAGGCGGCACTGATGGCCCGTGATTTCCCGGATCTGGACGGCTGGCACCCATGGGCGCTGCAGGCCGACCAGGCGGTGGACCTGGCGCTGGCCTGCGAAGCGGCCGGGCGTGAGGCCGATGGCCGCATCAGCAATTCCGACGGTGCCTCGGTCGGCAGCGCGCAGAGCCTGTCGGTGTATGCCAATTCGCACGGCTTCATCGGCCGCGAGCGTGGCACCCATCATTCCATCGGCTGTGCGCTGATCGGTGGCCAGGGCGATGGCATGCAGCGCGATGGCTGGTACACCAGTGCGCTGGCCCGCGAGGACCTGCAGGACCCGGTGGCCGTGGGCCGCCGGGCCGCCGAACGGACCGTGGCCCGCCTGCAGCCGCGCTCGATGGCCACCGGCAGCATGCCGGTGCTGTTCGCCCCGGAAGTGGCGCGCAGCCTGGTCGGCCACCTGCTGTCGGCCGTGTCCGGTGGCGCGCTGTACCGGCAGGCCAGCTTCCTGCTCGACAGCGTCGGCCAGCGCCTGTTCCCGGACTGGATGCAGATCGAGGAACTGCCGCACCTGCGTCGGGGGCTGCGCTCGGCCGCCTTCGATGGCGATGGCGTGGCGACCCGCTCCTCGCCGCTGGTCAGCGATGGCGTGCTGCAGCGCTACGTGCTGGGCAGCTACTCGGCGCGCAAGCTGGGCCTGCAGACCACCGCCAATGCCGGTGGCGTGCACAACCTGCAGGTCGCGCCCAGCGCGGACCTGGACCTGCACGGCATCGCCCGGCAGATGGGCCAGGGCCTGCTGGTGACCGAACTGATGGGCCAGGGCGTCAACGGCGTGACCGGTGACTATTCGCGCGGGGCGGGTGGCTTCCGTGTGGAAAACGGTGAGATCCAGTACCCGGTGGACGGCATCACCATCGCCGGCAACCTGCGGCAGATGTTCGCCGGCATCGAAGCGATCGGCCATGACGTGGATGTGCGCTCGCATATCCGGGTCGGCTCGATCCTGGTGGGGCAGATGACGGTAGCCGGCGAGTAAGGCGGCCACGCGACCGGCGAACGATTGAAACCTTCAATGGCGTAAGCTGGGCAGGCCTGGCGGGCCGGCGGGGAGCCGGCCGCCCAGACCACCCAATACACGAGCAAAGGAGATTGACCGTGAGCGAGTTCGACAACGTCACCGCACCGCCGCCGCCGCCGAGCACCACCGAGCCGGCACCCAGCGACCAGCGCACCATGGCCCTGGCCGCACACCTGCTGGGCATCTTCACCTGGTTCATCGGCCCGCTGATCATCTGGCTGGTCAACAAGGACGATGCCAGCAAGGGCTTTGTCAACGATCAGGCCAAGGAAGCACTGAACTTCCAGATCACCATCACGATCGCCTTCTTCATCTGCTTCCTGCTGACGTTCGTGCTGATCGGCGCGCTGCTGATGCCGCTGGTGGGTATCGTCAACCTGGTGTTCTGCATCATCGCGGCGGTGAAGTCCAACAACGGCGAAGCCTACCGTTATCCGTTCGCGCTGCGCCTGGTCAAGTAAGCCCGCGTTGCAGGACCATCGAAAACGCCCGGCATTGCCGGGCGTTTTCCGTTGTGGCCCGGCTACGGTGCGGTGGTGCGGGCGATCCCCTGGCAGGTGGTTGCCAGGGTATCGCGCAACCAGCGATGCACCGGGTCGGCATCGTGGCGCGGGTGCCAGATCGCGCGGATCTTCACCGCCGGTGTCGGCACGGGAAGTTCAAAGCAGGCAATGCCGGCCGCCAGCGCGTCGCCGCCGGATGCGGCCACACCCAGCGACAGGGCTGGCACCAGCCCGACCAGGTCCGATCCACGCACCACGGCGATGGCGTTGGCGTAGGTGAGCACCACCAGGGCGATGCGCCGCTGCAGCCCGGCCGCGGCCAGCGCTTCATCGACGGGGCCTCGGGACGTGCGCCGGCGCGCCACCACCACGTGGCGGGCAGCGGCGTAGCCGGCGGGACTCACCGCCGACAGCAGGGGGTGGCCGGTACGGCAGATGCCGACGAACCGGTCCTGCAGCAAGGGGCGGGTGCGCAGTTCCGGGGCCTCGGTGCCCAGCACGCCGATTTCCAGATCGATCAGGCCATCGCGGAGCGGCGTGGCGTCCTTGTCCGGCTTGGGCACGAAATGCAGTGCGACCCCCGGCGCGGTCGCGGCCAGCGCCGCCAGCAACGGGGCAGCGGCCAGGCTGATGAAGCCTTCGTTGGCACGCAGCGTGAACGTGCGCTCCACGGTGGCCAGGTCCACCGTGTGCCCCGCCGGTTGCAGGACCGCACGTGCCTGCTGTGCCAGCCCATGGACGCGCTCGCCAAGCTGCAGGGCGTAGGGCGTTGGCACCAGCTGCCGCCCGGCCAGCACCAGCAGCGGGTCCCCCGTCGCCGCGCGCAACCGGGCCAGTGTCCGGCTCATGGCCGAAGCGCTCAGGCCAAGCCGCTGCGCGGCCCGGGTCACACTGCATTCGGCCAGCAGGACATCCAGGGCCGCCAGAAGATTCAGGTCCACGTGCTGCATGGGCAGTCGGTCGATGAATGATTTGAATGCAATCGATTATTGCATGGCGTGCGTCTGGTGCAATCGAATGGGGCGCAACAGACTGGGGGCCCCAACCGGTGAGTTGTTTCCATGCACCTCTGCTCCCCTGATGCATCGCCCTCCCTGCTGCTGGTCGGCGCGTCCCGCGGCCTGGGCCTGGCCATGGCCGCCGAATTCCTGCAGCGCGGCTGGTCGGTGACCGCCACGGTACGCGGCGACCGCCCGACGCCGTTGCATGCCCTGGCAGACGATCACCCCGGGCGACTGCGGATCGAATCCCTGGACATCACCGACACCAGCCAGATCGCCGCGTTGCGGGCACGACTGGCCGGAGCAAAGTTCGATGTGCTGTTCGTCAACGCCGGTACCGCCAATGCCGACCAGGACGAAACGATTGCCGAAGTGAGTACCGAAGCGTTCGTGCAGGTCATGGTGACCAACGCCCTGGGACCGATGCGCGTCATCGAGGCCCTGCAGGACGTGGTACGGGCCGATGGCCTGATCGGCGTCATGTCCTCAGGCCAGGGCAGCATCGCCAACAATGAAAAGGGCGGGCATGAGGTCTACCGCGGCAGCAAGGCGGCGCTGAACCAGTACATGCGCTGCCATGCCGCGCGCCATGCAGGCGCGTCACGTGCCTGGCTGCTGCTGGCCCCCGGCTGGATCCGCACGCAGCTGGGTGGCCCGCAGGCCCCCTTCGGGCTTGAGGAAACCATTCCCGCCATCGTGGACACGGTGCTGTCCAAGCGCGGCCGGCCGGGGTTGGAGTTTCTCGATCGCATGGGGACTACCGTGCCATGGTGAGCCCGACGCATGCGATGCCGCTGATCGGCATTGAAGAGCATTTCCTGACCGGTGCCATCCGCGATGCCTGGACGGCTGCCGGCCTGGCCGCGAGCGATCCCAGTGTGGCCTTCCATGGCGGAGCGGTCGAAGCCCGCCTGCTGGCGCTGGGGCATGCGCGTCTCGCCCTGATGGATGAAACCGGGCTGGACATGCAGGTCCTGTCGCTGACGACACCGGCGTTGAATGATCTGGGGCGGCGCGGCATCGACCTGGCGCGGCAGGCCAACGATGCGCTGGCCGAAGTGGTTGCGCGCCATCCCGATCGCTTCCAGGCGATGGCGACGTTGCCGCTGGGTGAACCGGAAGCGGCCGCGCGGGAACTGGCGCGCTGCGTACAGGTGCTGGGCTTCAAGGGCACGGTGCTGTGCGGGAAGGCCGGCGGCCGCCATCTGGACGATCCCGCGCTGTTTCCGGTGCTGCAGTGTGCGGCCACGCTGGGCGTTCCGGTGCTGCTGCACCCGCGTACACCGGATGCCGCCGTGCGGGCCGCCTATTACACCGGCTTCACGCCCGCAGTGGACGCGGCCTTCGCCACCTATGGGCTGGGCTGGCACTACGATGCCGGCATCCAGTTCCTGCGGCTGGTACTCGCCGGCACCTTCGACCGCCTGCCGGAACTGCAGGTGATCCTGGGGCACTGGGGAGAAGTGGTGCTGTTCTATGCCGAGCGTCTGGTCGCGATGGATCGGGTGGCGGGGCTGCAACGTCCGCTGGCACGCTGCCTGCGCGAGAACCTGCATGTCACCGCCAGTGGCATGTTCCTGCCGCATTTCCTGCAGCGGGCCGCTGCGGTGGTCGGCCAGGACCGGCTGCTGTTCTCCACCGATTTTCCCTACCAGTACCGTCCCGGGCACGATGCCCGCCGTTTCCTGGAGACCTGTGGGCTCGACGATGCGGCCAAAGCCGGTTTCGCGCATGGCAACTGGTTGCGGTTGACCGCAGCACAGGGCACTTCCACTGCGCGTGGCACGCGGGGCGAATGAAGGACAGGCCTGTGGCAGGGCCTGTCCGGGTATCAGTGGTCGCGCTCGACCGCCAGCCGGGCCAGCGCGCGCAGCGGATCGGCTTCTTCGCGGTAACCGGCCAGCCGGTGTTCCATCCGTTCGGCCAGGGTGCGCAGATGGGCCTTGGCGCCGTCCATGCCGAGCAGGGCGGGGAAGGTCGATTTGGCCTGTGCCTGGTCCTTGCCGGCGGTCTTGCCCAGCTGTTCGGAACTGGCTTCCACATCGAGGATGTCATCGCGCACCTGGAAGGCCAGGCCGAGCGCATCGGCGAAGGCATCCAGGTCGGCCAGCACCGGTTCGGGGGCTTCACCGCACAGCGCGCCCATGCGCACGGCCGCGCGGATCAGTGCACCGGTCTTCAGTGCGTGCATGCGGGTGAGCGCCTGCAGCGATTGCAGCTGGCCGGTGGCGTCGATATCCAGCGCCTGGCCGCCGCACATGCCGGCCGCACCGGCGGCATGGGCCAGGGTCTGCAGGCAGGCCACGCGCAGGTGGGCGGGCATCGCCGCATCGGCCAGCAGGCCGAACGCACGCGCCTGCAGTGCATCGCCGGCAAGAATGGCGGTGGCTTCGTCGAAGGCCACATGGGTGGTCGGCTTGCCACGGCGCAGGGCGTCGTCATCCATCGCCGGCAGGTCGTCGTGGACCAGCGAATAGGCATGGATCAGCTCCACCGCCATCGCCGGGGCGTCCAGCCGTGCCATGTCCGCGCCGAACAGCAGGCCGCTGGCGTAGACCAGCAAGGGGCGCATGCGCTTGCCGCCGCCCAGCACCGAATAGCGCATGGCCTGGTGCAGCTTCAGCGGTGCCTCGGCCGGCGAGGGCAGGGCAGCATCGAGCTGGCTTTCAATACGGTCGCGCCAGCGCGCGAAGCTTGCCTCAGCCGTCATGGCCGGGGGCGTCGAACGGCTCGGCGGTATCCGGCTGGGCCGGATCGCTGAGCAGGCGCACGCGCAGTTCGGCCTGTTCCAGGGCCTGCTGGCACTGCCGGTACAGACCGACACCGCGTTCATAAGCACTGAGCGAAGCTTCCAGGCTCAGCTCACCGGTTTCCATCTGCTCGACCAGCTGTTCCAGTGCTTCGAGCGACTGCTCGAACTGGGCCACCGGCGAGGCGTTTTCAGGGGACTTCTTGGCCATGCAGCAAGTGTGGACGGGTGGCGCGCGAGGGTCAATTCACCAGCCGCCGGGACGCCACTGCAGCTGCGCGCCGTGGTTGTCCAGCCAGGCCTGCAGCGGTGCGGCGATGACCACATCGGCGGCGGCCAGCAACTGCGCGCCATCGAACAGCAACGGCAGCTGCGTGCGCCGCCAGGGCGCCAGATGCTCGCGCTGCAGGCAGTCCTTCAAGGCATGCGTGTGGGCGCGGCCGGGCAGCTGGATGCGCTCGCCGCCCTGGCGTGCGCGTACCTGCAGTGGATGGGCGAAGCCGGGGGCGCCCAGCAGGTTCAGCTGCCCGCCATCAGGCAATGCCAGCGGCGCGCGGCCGTCCCATGGGGACTGCCAGCCGGCGGGCAGGTGGGGCAGGGTGGCCGGCAGCAGGTAGGCGTGTTGCCGCCATTGGCGGATGGCATGGCCGTGCCAGAGCACCTGCGCCTGCCGGTCCGGCGTGGCGGCCAGCAGTTCCTGCTGCAGCTGGTGCAGCACGGTGGCGGGCAGGGGCGGCGCGCCGTGCTGGCGTACCCACGCGCGCAGCACGCGGGCCGCCCGTGCCGGAGCCACCTGCCGCAGCAGTTCCAGCGACAGCACGCGCGGGGCAACCTGCAGATGCGCCAGCAGTTCGTCGTCTTCTTCATCCAGCAGTGCGCGGGTCTGGCCGCACTGCTGGGTACTGCGTGCCAGTGCGGCGGCGGCATGCGGCCAGCGCGCGCGCAGCAGCGGCATCACCTGCAGGCGCAGGAAGTTGCGGTCGGCCGTGTCGTCGGCGTTGCTGGGGTCCTCGATCCACGGCAGGTCGTGGGCGTGGGCATAGGCCTGCAGATCGCAGCGGGAAACCTGCAGCAGGGGACGCCACAGCCGGTGCCCCTGCAGGCTGCCCTCGGCGGACATCGCCGCCAGGCCGTCGACACCCGAACCGCGCAGCGCGCGCAGCAGGAAGGTCTCGGCCTGGTCATCCTGGTGCTGGGCCAGCGCCAGCGTCTCGCCGGGGCGCAGTTCAGCGCCGAAGGCCGCACGCCGCGCCTGCCGCGCCGCGCCTTCCAGACCGAGCCCGCCGGTCACATCCACCTGCACCCGGTGCACAGCCAGGGCCATGCCCAGTGCATCGCACTGCCGCTGGCAGTGCGTCACCCAGGCATCGGCCGCGGCCAGCAGCCCATGGTGGACATGCACCGCGCGCAGCGGCACACCGCTGGCCTGTGCCGACTGCCACAGCCAGTGCAGCAGCACGGTCGAATCCAGCCCGCCGCTGTAGCCGACCAGCAGCGGTGCGTCCAGGGACACGCGGGACGGGAAGGAGGGAGCGGTGGACATGCCGGGACTGCAACGAAAACGGCGGCCAGTATGGCCGCCGTCGTCGTCATGCTCCAGTGCAGGCGCGTGGCGCCCTGGCTTACTCGGCCTTGCGCTCGAAGCGGGCCGGGGCGGGCAGTTCGACCGGCACGCCGTTGGCATCACAGGTGCCGGCCTGGCACAGGCGCTCGCGCAGGCGCGGGGTGGCCTGCACCACCATGTGGTAGATCGCGTTCTGTTCCAGCGTGCCGCGGATCGCCTTGCTGCCCGGGCCACGCGCCCAGATGCCGACATCCTCGCCACCGTGCGACTCGCCCTTCATCGGTACCAGCGCTTCCTGCATGTAGTCCGGGTTTTCGGTATCGACCTGGGTCAGGTCCGGGCGGCCCGCCACCGGGTCGAAGCTGCTCGGGCCGTGCGGGTAGTGCTTCGGACCGGCCGGCTGCTGGTTGGTCGCGCCGGTGTAGCCGGGGCCGTTGGCGTAGCTCAGGGTGGTGTAGGGCAGGCCCAGGCCGTCGCGGGCCAGGTCCAGCGCACCGGTGCCGTCTTCGCCGCCCTTGTCCTTCACCTTGCCCAGGATCGGGTTGCCGCGGGCCGGGTAGCCGACGAAGTTCAGGGTGTGGGAATGGTCGGCGGTGACGATGATCAGGGTGTCGTCGGCCGACGTCATCTCCGCGGCGGCACGCACCGCATCGGACATCGCCACGGTGTCGGTGAGCGCCCGGTAGGCGTTGCCGCTGTGGTTGGCATGGTCGATGCGCGCGCCTTCGACCATCAGCACGAAGCCGTCCTTGCTGCGCGACAGGGTGGTGATCGCCGCGCGGGTCAGCTCGGCCAGGCTGGGCTCGCCGGCCGGGTCCTGCGCGCGGTCATGCTCGTACTGCATGTGGTCCGGTTCGAACAGGCCCAGCAGGGCCGGTGCGCCGGCCGCGGCCTGCAACTGCTTGGCATTCCATACATAGGCACCCTGCGGGTGGGCCTGCTGCCATTCCTGCACCAGGCTGCGGCCGTCCAGGCGCTGGCCGACCTTGTCGTCGTATTCCGGGTCGCGTTCTTCCACCGTGGTGAACTGCGCGCGGCCACCACCGAGGGCGACCAGCGGGCCACGGCCGTAGCGCGAGGTGGACAGCAGCTGCTGGGCGATGTCCTTGCAGCCTGCGGCCTTGGCGGCTTCCGGCAGGTCCGAATCGTTTTCCCAGTTGCGTTCCGGCGAGTGCGCGTAGGTCGCCGCCGGGGTGGCGTGGGTGAGGCGGGCGGTGGACACGATGCCGGTGGCCAGGCCCGCGCTGTCGGCCAGCTGCAGCCAGGTCAGCAGGCCCTTGTTCAAGCTGTCGGCGCAGTTGTTGCGGGTGCCGGCGCTGACGCCGATCGCGCCCATGTGGGTCTTCACGCCGGTGGTGATGGCGGTCATGGTGCCGGCCGAATCGGGCGTCTGCGAATCGGTGTTGTAGGTCTTGCTGAACGCGGTGGCCGGGAAGCGCTCCCACGACAGCAGGTTCTCTTCGCCGGAGCTGCCGCTGCGCTGCCCTTCATAGATGCGTGCGGCGGCCACCGTGGTCAGGCTCATGCCGTCGCCGAGGAACAGGATGACGTTTTTGGCCTTGCCGGCCATCGCTCCGTTGGCGGCGGCCTGTGCCGCACCACTGCGGTACCACCACTGCGGGGTTTCCCCGGCCGGGTGGGCGACCGGTTCGACGGCGACCTTCAGGCCTGCCGGCGCGGCGGCCGGGGTGGACGTGCTGGCGCAGGCGCCCAGCAGCACGGTGGCGGCGCAGGCGGCGAGCAGAGAGACGGAACGGCGCATGGACGTTGGGTTCTCACAAAGCAAAACGGGGCGTTCATTATGCCCGGCGTCGCAAGGCACGCCGATGACACACTGATTTGTCCTGCGGGCGGTCGTTCCACGGGTACGCATGGGCTATGGTGGAACCATCTCCTGTTCCCCCTCTGGATGGCTTATGACGCTGGTCTCTGCCTGGCTGCGGATTCCGTTCTGGAAACGCGTCGTTGGCGGTTTCGTGCTTGGCGCGCTGGCAGGCTGGGCGTTGGGTCCGGCTGCGGAAACCTGGTTCGGCCCGCTTGGCGACCTGTACGTGACCCTGATCAAGATGATCGCGGTACCGCTGGTGTTCTTCGCGGTGATCAACGCGATTTCCTCGCTGCACGGGCAGAAGTCGGTGGCCGCGCTCAGCGGGCGCACCTTCCTGTGGTTCGTCATCACCGCCGCGCTGGCGGTCTGCGTGGGCCTGGGCGTGGGCACGGTGATGCAGCCCGGGGCCGGTGGCCTGCAGCTGTCGATGGCCAACAACTATGTGCCGCGGCAGGTGCCCAGCGTGGTGCAGGTGCTGCTGGACGTGGTGCCGTCGAACGTGTTCTACGCGCTGTCCGGCATCGGTACCAAGGTCAATGCCGCCGGTGAGACCGTGCTGGCGGCAGGCAGGGGCTCGATCCTGCCGGTGATCTTCTTCGCCGGCCTGGTCGGCTTTGCCATCGTCAAGCTGGGCGAGAAGGTGACCGAAGCGCGCAAGCTGGTCGGTCAGATGAGCGAGATCATGATCCAGGTGACCCGCTTCGTGCTGGAAGTCACCCCGATCGGCACCTTTGGCCTGATCGCCGGCCTGGTCGGCAGCTACGGGTTCGAGAAGCTGCTGCCGCTGGGCAACTTCGTGCTGGCCCTGTACGTGGCCTGCGCCCTGCACATCGTGGTGGTGTACAGCGCGCTGCTGCTGTCGCATGGTCTGAACCCGCTGAAGTTCTTCCGTGGTGCGGCCCCGGGCATGCAGGTGGCTTTCGTCAGCTCGTCCAGCTTCGCGGCGATGCCGGTGGCGCTGCGCTCGATCACCCACAACCTGGGCGTGAACAAGGATTACGGTGCTTTTGCCGTGCCGCTGGGCGCGAGCATCAAGATGGATGGTTGCGGTGCGATCTACCCGGCGCTGTGCGCGGTGTTCATTTCGCAGTACAGCGGCGTGCCGATGACGCCGGAGCAGTATGTGGTGGTGCTGATCGCCTCGGTGCTGGGCAGTTTCGGCACCGCCGGCGTGCCGGGCACGGCGGTGATCATGGCCACGGTGGTGCTGAGCGCGGCCAACCTGCCGCTGGAGACCATCGGCTATCTGTACGCCATCGACCGCATCCTGGACATGATGCGCACGATGACCAACGTGACCGGGCAGATGGTGGTGCCGGTGCTGGTGGCCAAGGAAACCGGCCTGCTGGACCAGAAGGTGTATGACAACCCCAGCACCAACCTGGGCGTGGATGACCCGGACCCGGGCCCGCCACAGCGCTGACCCCGCGCCCGTATCAACACCGGCAACGGCCCGCCACACCCTGGCGGGCCGTTTTCATTCCCGCCCGCGCGCCCGCCCGGCCGATGGATGGTGTTCCGTCCCAGGGGTAGATCCACGCCGCGTCTCTGGTAGATCCACGCCCTGCGTGGATGGGGCAGGCCATGACCCATAAAAAAAACCGCTGCAAGGCAGCGGTCTTTTCGTGCATCGGAACCTGCAGAGCGCTTCTACATCAAAGCTCGACGCGTCGGGCCTGCATGAACTTGTTGCCCCAGTAGCCGCTCAGCAGGGTGTCCACGCGGACATCCTTGCCGCTGCTCGGTGCGTGCAGGAAGCGGCCTTCGCCGACATAGATGCCGACGTGGTCCACCCGGCCCTTGCGGCCGAAGAACACCAGGTCACCGGCGGCCAGCGCATTGCGGTCGTTGATCAGTTCGGCGTTGCCATCGTGGGCCATTTCACGCGAGACGCGCGGCAGTTCGATGCCCAGGGCGGTGCGGAAGACGTAGCTGACCAGGCCGCTGCAATCAAAGCCGTTGTCCGGGTTGGTGCCACCCCAGCGGTACGGGGTGCCCAGCAGGGTCATCGCGCGGCGCAGCAGGGACTGCACCTTGCCGTTGTCGGCGGCATCACCGACCACGGCACCGGTGGCGGCGCTGCTGGTGTCGTAGTTGGCCAGCAGGCGGCTGAGGTCACCGGCGACCATCGCCGAGCGGTCCATCAACGGGATGCTGTCGTTGGATGCCAGGTGCGGCAGCAGGGCGGCCAGCGTGGCGCTGGCGGCGGCGTCGGCACGGCTGCGCTGCGGTGCTTCGACCTTGGCGGCCGGCTTGGCGGCGGCGGGCGTTGCCGGGACCTCGGCCACCGGTGCAACCGGGGCGTCAGCGGGGCGGGGAGCGGTCTGTGACCATGCCGGAAGGCTGGTCAGGAGCAGGGCCACGCCCAGAAGCAGGGGGCGGGCGCTACGCGCAGGAGCGGCGGTCTGGCCTTCACACGTCAGGTCGTCAGTCGTCACGCGGTGGTCACAGGTCAAAAAGCGATGGAGCATCATGCCCTGTAAAGGGGGGCATTAGTTAAAAATTCCGTTAGCAATATGTTATGCCTATCGTGACTTCCATCACATTTTTGGACATTAGCCCTGTTCAGCTTAGCGAAGAACACGTTTCGCGCCGGTGTAGTGGTCCTTCCAGTACGGGCCGCTCAGGGAGTCCAGCCGGACCGTTCCGCCGGTACTGGGGGCATGCACGAAACGGCCTTCGCCGACATAGATGCCGACGTGGGTGACGTTGCCGCGGCTGCCGAAGAACACCAGATCGCCGGTGGCCAGCCGCTTCGGATCGATCTTCGGCCCCTGCACGGCGGCCAGGTCGCGTGAAGTACGTGGCAGCCGCAGGTCGAGCATTTCCCGGTAGACATAGGTCACCAGGCCGCTGCAGTCGAACCCCGAATCGGGCGTGTTGCCGCCATACCGGTAGGGCGTGCCGACCAGGCTGATGGCACGCATCAGCACCGAATTGGCCGCCTGCGGGTTGTCCGGCACGGTGCTGGGCCAGACCGTGGTGCTGGCCGATGGTGGCGCAGGGCGGGTCGCTTTGCCGCCACCACAGGCGGCCAGCAGGCCGGCCAGTGCCAGCAGCACCGCGGCAGTGGAGTACCGGCGCAGGCCGGGCAAAACTGGCGTGATGTGCATGATCTCCGGATAATGCGCCACCTTGGGATGGCCGACATGATGGCCGTGTCCCCGCCGGGCGACAACCCGCCCCAACCCTCTGCCGGCAGGCAGACCCAGACAGAGTTGCGCATGAAGATCGAAAAAGACCGCGTTGTCCGTTTCCACTACACCGTTGCCGAAGCCGGCCAGGCGCCGATCGAATCGTCCAAGGACCGCGGCGAGCCGCTGGCCATCCTGATCGGCCACGGCAACATCATCCCGGGCCTGGAAAACGCCATGATGGACAAGGAAGCCGGCGCCAGCTTCAGCGTTGACGTCGCCTCGGCCGATGCCTACGGCGAACGCCGTGACGGCCTGTCCCAGCGCGTGCCGAAGAAGCATTTCGGCACTGCCAAGCTGGCCCCGGGCCAGCAGGTCGTGCTGCAGACCAACTTCGGCCCGCGCGCGGTGACCGTGCAGAAGGTCGGCATGAGCGTGGTCGATGTCGACCTGAACCATCCGATGGCCGGCAAGGACCTGCACTTCGACGTGGAAATCGTCGATGTGCGCGAAGCCAGCAAGGAAGAGATCGATCACGGCCACGTGCACGGCGACGGCGGCCACCAGCACTGAGGCACCGGTGCAGGCAGCCCTGGCGCTGCCTGCATGGGCCCTTACAGGACGGCCCACCCAGGTGGGCCGTTCGTTTCTATGCCCGATGGCCCATTCATGCACAGGGGACGGCCCGCATAATGCGCGCACCTGGTCCATGGATGTCCTGTGAACGCCGTTGCCCCCTCCCTGCAGCCGGTTGCCGCCGGCCAGCGCATCACCGTCATGGACAGCCTGCGGGGCTTTGCGCTGCTGGGCATCCTGCTGATGAACATGGAAGCCTTTGCCGGTCCGCTGGATCTGGTCCTTACCGGCATCGATGTGCACTGGCAGGGGGTGGACCGCTGGGCGGACGCGTTGATCTACGTGCTGGTGCAGGGCAAGTTCTTCACCCTGTTCTCGCTGCTGTTCGGTGCGGGCTTTGCGGTCATGGCGCAGCGCGCCGAAGCGGCCGGCCGCGCCTTCACGCCGTTCTACCTGCGGCGCAGTGCCGCACTGCTGCTGATCGGCCTGTGCCACGCGCTGCTGATCTGGTCCGGTGACGTGCTGGTGACCTATGCGCTGGCGTCGCTGATGCTGCTGGCCTTCCGCGAAGCGCCCAGGTCGTGGCTGCCCTGGCTGGGGGCGGGATCGTTCCTGTGTGGCCTGGCCGTGATGGTGTTGCTGGGGGCGCTGATCAGCGTCATGGCCTGGCACGCACCCGAGGAGGGCGCGAAGATGATTGCCAGCACCCTGAAGGACATCGAGCAGGAGCGCCAGGCCTACGCCCATGGCAGCTGGGGGGAGGCCACGCGGCAACGCGTGGTTGAGCTGGGGCGGACACTGTCGGCCTTGTTTGTCGCGGGCCCGGAAGTGCTGGGCATGTTCCTGATCGGCAGCTGGTTCGGGCGCAGTGGTGCACTGGCCGAGCCGGAACGTTTCCAGCGCCTGTATGCACGGCTGCGCTGGATCGCCTTGCCGCTGGGGCTCGTCCTTGCCGTGGGCGGAACGGCGTGGATGCCCTACATCGAACCGGGGCGCTACGACCTGCCCGCCGTGGTGGCGATGGCCATCAACTCGCTGTCCGGCGCCGTGCTGTGCCTGGGGTACCTGGGCTGGTTCATGCGCCTGCGCACGCACCTGGCCTGGCTGGCCCCTGCCGGGCGCATGGCGTTGACCAACTACCTGGCGCAGTCGGTGGTCTGCACGCTGGTGTTCTATGGCTATGGCGCGGGCCTGTTCGAACAGATGCCACGCGCCTGGCAGGTGGTCTTCGCACTGGGCCTGTTCGGTACCCAGCTGCTGGCCAGCCGTGCCTGGCTGCGGCGGTTCCGCTTCGGCCCCATGGAATGGCTGTGGCGGGCGATGACCTACCTGGCCTGGCCACCGATGCGGCGCGATTCCCTGCGCGGTTGAATGAAGCAGGCGGGGCGCGAAGAGGTGATCGTGGTCGGCGGCGGTGCCGTCGGCCTGGCCAGTGCGCTTGCCCTCAGCCTGCTGGGGCGCCAGGTACGGCTGCTGGAGCGTGGCCGCATCGGTGCGGCAACCTCGCATGGCAACTGCGGGACCATCACCCCCAGCCACGCACCGCCGCTGGCGGCACCGGGCGTGCCATGGCGCGCGCTGCGCTGGATGCTCGACCCGCGTGCGCCGCTGTACGTGCGCACGCGGCTGGACCCCGGCCTGTGGCGCTGGCTGCTGCAGTTCGCCGCGCGCTGCAACGCCCGGGACTGGCTGCAGGCGACCCGGGCCCGCGCCGCGCTGCTCAATGATTCGCGCGCCCGCCTGGCCGGCTGGGTGCAGGCCCACGGGCTGCAGTGCGAGTTCGAGGCGCGCGGGCTCGATTATGTCTTTGGCGATGCGCGCAATTTCGAACGGCATGCTCGCGAATGTGCCGGGCTCGATGCGCTGGGCATTGCCACGCACGGTATCGATGGCGCGCAGTATGCGCGTGACAACCCGGCCTTCCATGACCGCATCGCCGGTGCGATCCATTTCCCGGGCGATGCGCAGCTGCGTCCGGACCGCTACACCGCTGAACTGGCACGTGTGCTGCGCGCGCGTGGGGTGGTCATCGAAGAACAGGTGGCGGTGACGGGCTTCGATGCCGATGACCGGGGTGTGCGGGTGCAGGCGGGGACGCGCCGCATGGATGCCGCAGCGCTGGTGCTGGCCACCGGGCCGTGGTCGCCGGCCTGGGCGCGCGCACTGGGCCTGCGGGTGCCGATCCAGGCCGGCAAAGGCTACTCGCTGACCTGGTCGCGCCCGGCGATGGTGCCGCAGCGGCCGGTGGTGCTGAAGGACCACTCGGTGTTCGCCATCGCCTGGCAGGACAGCCTGCGGCTGGGAGGCACCATGGAGTTCGCCGGGCAGGATGCGCGCCTGCATCCATTGCGGTTGCAGGCACTGCAGCATGCCGCCGACCACTATCTGCGCCAGCCACGGGGCGAGGTGCTGCAGGAACAGTGGTGTGGCTGGCGGCCGATGAGCGTGGACGACGTTCCGTTGATCGGCCGCGCACCGGCGCATCGTCACGTCTGGCTCGCGGCCGGCCATGGCATGCTCGGTATCAGCATGAGCGCCGGCACCGGGCAGCTGCTGGCCGACCTGGTCTGTGGCCAGGCGCCATCGATCGATCCTTTTCCGTACCGACCCGAGCGATTTCCATGAGTGCAATGCCCTACGACTACGACCTGATCGTGCTGGGGGGCGGCTCGGCCGGGCTGGCCGGCGCCATCCGTGCCGCGCAGCACGGGCAGCGCGTGGCGTTGCTCGAACCGGGCGAACTGGGCGGCACCTGCGTGAACCTGGGCTGCGTGCCGAAGAAGGCGATGTGGCTTGCGGCCGATCTTGCCGAGCGCATCGCGCTGGCCAGTGCGCTGGGCTTCGACGTGCCCGAGCGGCCTGCGCTGTCATGGAAGGAACTGGTGATCCATCGGCAGGCCTACATCACCAACATCCACACCAGCTACCGCAACCGCCTGGATGAAACCGGCGTGGTGCGCATTCCCGCGCGCGGGCATCTGCTGGACGCGCATACCGTGGCCTGCAATGATGGCGTGCACTACACCGCCGCCCACATCCTGCTGGCCACCGGCGCGCACCCGCAGCGGCCGGACGTGCCGGGCGCCGAGCTGGGCCGGGTGTCCGATGATTTCTTCGATCTGCGCGCCGCCCCCGGCCATGTCGCCATCATCGGCGGTGGTTACATCGCGGTGGAACTGGCCGGCCTGCTGCAGGCGCTGGGCAGCCATGTCGACCTGCTGGTGCGTGGCGATCGCCTGCTGGAGCGTTTCGACCATGAACTGACCGAACGGCTGGCCGACAACCTGCGCCAGCAGGGCGTGCGCATCCACTTCGGCTACCGCCTGCGCGCGCTGCAGCGCGAAGGCGAGCGCGTGCGCGTGCTGGGCAGTGACGACGCGCCGGAGGACGCGCACGACGCGGTGTTCTTCGCGACCGGCCGCCGCGGCAACAGCCGGAACCTGGGCCTGGAAGCGCTGGGCATCGGTATCGGCGAGCACGAGCAGGTGCTGGTTGACGAATGGCAGACCACGGCCGTGCCCAGTGTGCACGCGGTGGGGGACATCGCCGGCAAGGTTGGCCTGACGCCGGTGGCGGTGGCCGCTGCCCGCCGCCTGATGGACCGCCTGTTCGGTGGCCGCGCGGAGGCGAAGATGGATTATGGGAACGTGCCCAGCGTGGTGTTCTCGCATCCACCGCTGGGCCAGGTCGGGCTGAGCGAACACGAGGCACGCCAGCAGCATGCGCAGGTGAGCGTCTACCACAGCCGCTTCCGGCCGATGCTGCAGGGGTTGGCCAACGGCACCCAGCGCAGCCTGTTCAAGCTGGTCTGCGCCGGCCCGGAAGAACGCGTGGTCGGCGTGCACCTGCTCGGTGAAGCGGCCGATGAGATCCTGCAGGGCTTCGCGGTGGCGGTGAAGATGGGCGCGACCAAGGCGCAGTTCGACGATACGGTGGCCATCCATCCCACGTCGGCCGAGGAAGTGGTGCTGATGCGCTGATCCGGGCGGGGAACCGGTGGCGGTGATGCGCCGTGCGACAATGCCCTTCCCCCCGAATTCGCGTACCGCCCCGTGCGGAACGTTGCCGTCCTGATGTCCATGCCTTCCCCCCGCATCGCCACCACGTCGCCGCGCATCGCTGTGGGCGGTGTCGGGCTGGCGGCGATCGGTGCCATCGCCGCGTCCGGCAAGGCGATCATCGTCAAGCTCGGCCTGCGCTACGGTGTGGACGCCACCACGCTGCTGGCCCTGCGCATGTTGATGGCGTTGCCGCTGTTCGTGCTGATGGCGCTGTGGTCCGGCCGCCGTGCGCAGGCACTGTCCTGGGCCGACCGCGCCCGTGTGCTGTGGCTGGGCTTCACCGGCTACTACCTGTCCAGCCTGCTGGATTTCCAGGGACTGCAGTACATCAGCGTGACCCTGGAACGGTTGATCCTCTATCTCAACCCGACCCTGGTGCTGCTGATCAACGTGCTGCTGGCGCGGCAGCGTCCCGGACGCTGGCAGGTCGCCGCGCTGGTGCTGAGTTACCTGGGGGTGCTGCTGGCCTTCGGCCACGACCTGCAGCGCGAAGGCGGGCAGATCATCCTCGGCAGCCTGCTGGTACTGGGCAGTGCGCTCAGCTATGCGCTGTACCTGTTCGGCAGTGGCCGGGTGGTGGCGCGCATCGGTGCGGTGCGGCTGACCGCCTATGCCAGCTGCGTGGCCAGCGTGCTGGTGCTGCTGCACTTCGCCGTGACCCATCCGCTGCCGCTGCTGTGGCAGGCACCGCCGCCGGTACAGTGGCTGTCGCTGCTCAACGCCACCGCCTGCACGGTGCTGCCGGTGCTGGCGATCATGCTGGCGGTGCAGCGCATCGGCTCGTCGCTGGCAGCGCAGGTCGGTATGCTGGGCCCGGTTTCCACCATCGTGATGAGCCTATGGCTGCTCGACGAACCGATGGGGCCGGCGCAGGTCGCCGGCACCGTGCTGGTCCTGATCGGCGTACTGCTGGTGACGCGCCTGCGGCGCTGACGCCGGAGCAGGCGCGTGCGCGCATTCTTGCGGTGATCCATGCCATTCCTGCCGGGCAGGTGATGGGCTACGGGCAGGTGGCGCTGCGGGCCGGCCTGCCCGGGCGCGCCCGGCTGACCGCGCGCGTGCTGGGCCAGAACGATGACCCGGACCTGCCCTGGCACCGGGTGCTGCGCTCGGACGGGCGCATTGCCATGCCGGAAGGGTCGGCAGGCTGGCGCGAGCAGTCCCAGCGCCTGCGTGCCGAAGGCGTGGTGGTGGAGAACGGCCGGGTGCGGATGCCGGCACGTGACCCCGCCGCGGCACTGGATGCGGCGGTGTGGGGGCCGGGCTGACCGGCCATGGGCAGCTGAACGGGCGCCGCGCTGCGCCCACTGGCGAGCGCGCGTGCTGCGGCTATGATGGAGACCGTTCCATGCCGGTGCCCCCATGTTCCCGCGACTGCCCCCCGTCACCAAGGCCCTGCTGATCGCCAACGCGATCCTGTTCCTGCTGCAGCAGCCGTTCCTGCTTGGCATGCAGACCTTCGAACCGTTCATGCTGCAGCCGCTGCAGCAGGGGTTCGATGCGTTCTCGCCCGGTGGCAACTTCCAGCCGTGGCAGCTGCTGACGTATGGCTTCCTGCATGGCAGCTTCGGCCACCTGTTCTTCAACATGCTGGCGGTGTTCATGTTCGGTGCCCCGCTGGAGCAGACCTGGGGCGAACGGCGTTTCCTGCTCTATTACCTGGTCTGCGTGGCCGGCGCCGGCCTGTGCCAGCTGCTGGTCGGTTCGCTGCTGGAAAACCCGGCAACGGTGCTGGGGGCCTCCGGTGGCGTGTTCGGGCTGTTGCTGGCCTACGGCATGCTGTTCCCGAACCAGCGGGTGATGTTGCTGTTCCCGCCGATCCCGATGAAGGCACGCACCTTCGTCATCCTGTTCGGTGTGGGCGAGCTGGTGCTGGGGGCCACGGGATGGCAGCCGGGCGTGGCGCATTTCGCGCACCTGGGCGGCATGCTGTTCGGCTGGCTGCTGATCCGGTACTGGCGTGGGCAGCCGCCGTTCAACAAGCGCCGCCCCCCGGGCCCGCCCAAGCGCCCGAACCATCTGCGCAGCGTGAAGTAAGCCGCAGCGCGGGTCATGGACTCCACGCATGGCGTGGATCTACAACCAAAGGCATCCACGCATGGCGTGGAGCTACAGATCGGCCAGCAGCACCTGCGCTGCGTTGTGCCCGGGGGCGCCGGTGACGCCGCCACCGGGATGCGTGCCCGACCCGCACAGGTACAGGCCGGGCAGGGCACCACGGTAGCCGGACTGGCCAACCATCGGCCGCGCGGCGAACAGCTGGTTGGGGCTGAGCGCACCGTGGAAGATGTCACCGCCCACCAGGCCGAAGGTGCGCTCCAGGTCCAGCGGTGACAGCACCTGCCGGCCGCGCACGCTGGCGGCGAAGCCGGGCGCGTAGCGCTCGACGGTGGCGATCATCAGGTCGGCCACCGTTTCCCGGTGGTCGTCCCAGTGCCGTCCGCCGGGCATTACCGGCGCGACGTGCTGGCAGAACAGGCTGGCGACGTGCTGTCCCGGCGGTGCCAGCGAATCGTCCAGCGTGCTGGGAATGAGCATTTCCACGATGGGTTCGCGCGACCAGCCATCGCGGCGCGCATCGAGCCAGGCACGGTCCATGTAGTCCAGGCTGGGGGCCAGGATGATGCCGGCCGTGAGGTGGTCGCCCGGGCCGGGCAGGGCGCGGAAATCCGGCAGCTGCGACAACGCGACATTCATGCGGAAGGTGCCGGAGCCGCAGCGCCAATGTGCCATGCGTTCACGGGTGGCGTCGGGGACCTGCGAGGGGGGCAGCAGGTGTTCGTACAACAGCTTCGGGTTGACGTTGGCCACCACGGTGCGTGCGCGCACGGCCTGGCCGTCGGCCAGCTGCACGCCCACGACGCGCCCGTGCTCGACCAGTAGCTGTTGCACGCCGGCATCGACGCGCAGTTCGGCCCCTGCAGCGCGCGCGCTCGCGGCGATGGCCTGGCTGATCGCTCCCATGCCGCCAAGGGCGTGGCCCCAGGCGCCCTTGACCCCGTTGCACTGCCCGAACACATGGTGCAGCAGCACGTAGGCACTGCCGGGCGTGTAGGGGCTGGCGTAGTTGCCGACGATGCCATCGAAGCCGAACAGTGCCTTGATCGGTTCGCTTTCGAACCAGCGATCGAGATACTCGGCGGCCGACAGGGTGAACAGGTCCAGCAGCTCCTGCCGCAGCGCAGGCGACAGCGCCGACAGTTCGCGGCCAAGCCGGCCCATCTGCCACAGCGCCGGCAGGGCGCGCCAGCCGGCACCCACGCCCAGATCCGGCGGTGCCCGCAGCGCCCAGTCGCGCAGCACATCGGCAAACACCTCCAGGCGGGCTTCATACGCCGGCAATGCCTGTGCGTCCCGTGCGGAGAACTTCGCCACCTCGGCCTGCGTGCGGCCCGGCGCCGCCAGCAGGTAGCGATCATCGGGCAGGGGCAGGAAGTTGTTGGCACGGCGCGCCACGATGCGCAGGCCCTGCGCATGCAGCTGCAGGTCGTCGATCACCTTGGACTGCAGCAGCGACACCGTGTACGAGGCGACCGAATTGCGGAAGCCCGGGTGGAATTCCTCGGTGACCGCGGCGCCGCCCAGCACGGCACGGCGCTCGAGTACCAGCACCCTGCGCCCGGCGCGTGCCAGATAGGCCGCACAGACCAGGCCGTTGTGGCCGCCACCGACGATGACCGCATCCCAGGCTGCCGTCGTCATGCGGGGCGTATCGCGGCTTCGATGGCGGCGATGTCGATCTTCTTCATCGGCATCATCGCGTTGAACGCGCGCTTGGCCAGGGCCTTGTCGGCGCTGGTCACCGCCTCCAGCAGCGTGCGCGGGCTGATCTGCCAGAACACCCCCCAGCGGTCGCGGCACCAGCCGCATTCGCGTTCCTGCCCGCCGTTGCCGACGATGGCGTTCCACAGCCGGTCGGTTTCCGGCTGGTCCTCGGTGACCACCTGGAACGAGAAGGCTTCGCTGTGGGTGATCGCCGGCCCGCCATTGAGGCCGACGCAGGGGATGCCGCAGACGGTGAACTCGACCATCAGCACATCGCCCTCGCGGCCATCGGGGTAATCACCCGGAGCCGTGTGCACGGCGGTCACCGCGCTGTCGGGGAAGGTCTGGGCATAGAACGTGGCAGCCGCCAGTGCATCCTTGTCGTACCACACGCAGACGGTGTTCTTGTGGGCCATGGCAGGGCTCCGCAGCGGACCAGGCCGCAGCGATAGCACGGCGGGCGTTAATGCCGGATCGTGCTGCGCTGCAGGAACTGTCGGCGCAGCGTTACCATGGCGCAACGACACGACAGGGACGATGCGTGAAGATCCTGGTACTGGGCGGGTATGGCGTATTTGGTGGGCGGCTGGCCCGCCTGCTGGCGGATCTTCCGGCACTGGAACTGCTGATCGGCGGGCGCAACCTGGCTGCCGCCCAGGCGTTCTGCCAGGGCTACACCGGCCAGCCCCGGGTGCGCGCGCTGCAGGTTGACCGGCAGCAGCTGGCACCGGTGCTGCACGCCGAGCGCCCCGATCTGGTGGTCGACGCCTCCGGGCCTTTCCAGGAGTACGGTGCGCACCGCTACAGCGCGGTCGAGGCGTGCATCGCCGCCGGCATCGACTATCTGGATTTCGCCGATGCCGCCGATTTCGTGTTCGGCGTGTCCCAGTACGACGAACAGGCGCGCGCCGCCGGCGTATACGTGCTGGCGGGCGTCAGCAGCTTCCCGGTGCTGACTGCGGCGGTGTTGCGGCAGATGGCCACGCGCATGGAGATCCGCGAGGTGGAAGGTGGCATCGCGCCGTCGCCCTTCGCCGGCATCGGCCTGAACGTGATGCGTGCGGTGGTGGGCTACGCCGGATCGCCGGTGAAGCTGCGCCGGCAGGGGCGTGATGGCCATGGCATCGGCCTGGCCGAAAGCCGCCGTTTCACCGTCGCCGTACCGGGGCACCTGCCACTGCGCAACCTGCGCTTCTCGCTGGTGGACGTGCCCGACCTGCAGGTGCTGCCCCCCGAGCACCCCGGCATGACCGACATCTGGATGGGCGCCGGGCCGGTGCCCGAGAGCCTGCACCGCATCCTCAACCTGCTGGCCAAGGCGCGCTGGCGGCTGAAGCTGCCGTCGCTGGAACCCGCATCGCGGCTGTTCTACACCGTGTTGAACCTGATGACGTTCGGCGAGCACCGGGGGGGCATGTATGTGCGTGCGCGGGGCGTACGTGACGGGCAGCCGGTGGAATGCAGCTGGCATCTGCTGGCCGAAGCCGATGACGGCCCGTACATCCCGTCGATGGCGATCGAGGCGGTGATCCGCAAGCAGCTGGCCGGCGAGCGCCCGGCAACCGGTGCACGGCCGGCCACGCATGCGCTGGCACTGGCGGACTACGATCAGCTGTTCAAGGACCGCACGATCCATACCGGTTTTCGCCAGCCGGTCGCCGGTGCCAGCCTGTACCAGCGCGTGCTGGGCGACGCGTATGCCCGCCTGCCGCCAAGCGTGCAGGCACTGCATGCACCGCAGGCGCCGCGCCGCTGGCAGGGCATGGCGCGGGTGGAGCGGGGCGATGGCCTGCTGTCGCGCCTGCTGGGCAGGCTGTTCGGTTTTCCCGATGCGGGCGATGCCATACCGGTCAGCGTGGCATTCGATGCCGAAGCCGGTGGCGAGCGCTGGACCCGTACCTTTGCCGGCCGGCGCTTCTCGTCGCTGCAGACCGAAGGGCAGGGGCGCAACGAAGCCCTGCTGGTCGAGCGCTTCGGCGCAGTCGCCGTGGCCCTGGCGCTGGTGGTGCAGAACGGGCGGCTGCAACTGGTGCCGCGCCGCTGGTCGTTGCTGGGCATTCCGCTGCCGCGCGCACTGCTGCCGGGTGATGCCAGCTTCGAGTACGAGCAGGACGGGCATTTCGTGTTCGACGTGGAGATCGGCGCCCCGCTGGTCGGGCGCATCGTGCACTACCGGGGAACCCTGCAGCCCGCGCCCGGCACCCCGTAGATCCACGCCATGCGTGGATGGATCGCGCATCCTCTGCGGCACCCTGTAGATCCACGCCATGCGTGGATGGGCCCCCCGAACGGAAAAGGGCGCCAGACGGCGCCCTTTCCGGTACTACCTGCGCAACACGCTCAGCGCCAGACCTTGATCTGGTCCGCGTCGGTGCGCTGCATCGGCTGGCCCGGCTTGCAGCTGAAGGTGGCGCCGAAGGCCGGCAGGTTCGACAGCGCACCGTTGGTGCGCCAGCGGCCCGGTGCACGGATGTCGGCGGTCACGCGGCGCACGGCCTCGTTCGGTGCCAGCTGCTGCGGCCACAGCGCCGCCCAGGCGCGGAAGAAGCCCTGCTGTTGCGCCGGCTTGGCCTTCGGCTCCTGCGCGGCGTAGGCGGCCCAGGCCAGTTCCAGGCCGGCGATGTCGGCCAGGTTCTCTTCCTGGGTCAGTGCACCGTTGACCTTGGCGCCCTTCACCCCGGGGAAATCGTAGCTGCCGTACTGCGCGGCCACGCGGCTGCCGAGCAGCGTCCAGGCGGTCTTGTCGGCCGGCGTCCACCAGCTGCGCAGTTCGCCCTTGGCATCGACCAGCGCGCCCTTGGCATCGATGGCGCGGGTCAGCTCGTGGCCGACCAGGCCGCCGAAGCTGCCGAACTTGTCGGCGGCATCGGCCTTGGCGTTGAACACCGGGCCCTGCAGGATGGCGGCGGTCACGATCAGGCGGTTCTGCGCCAGGTCATAGGCCAGCGAGGGCTGCTGCGGCAGCACATCCCAGCGGCGGTCGGCGTTGCCCTTGCCGATGCGCTTCATTTCCTCGCGGTGGCGCCAGGTCGAAGCGATCAGCATGTTGCCGCCGAACGAGCCGCGGCCCATCGGCTGCACGGTGTAGTCCAGATCGCGCAGCGGGGTGCCGATCTCGATCTTCAGGGCCGCCAGCTTGGCCTGCGCTTCGGCCTTGGCCTCGGCGCTGAGCCAGCTGCTGTTCTTCACGGCGTCGATCTGTACTTCACGCACCTTGTCCACGATCCAGGCGGCCTGGCGGCGGTCCTCGGCGGACAGGTAGCGGGCGGCATATTCGCGGCCCAGCATCGGACCAGCGGCCACGTTGATGGCGTCCAGCACGGCTTCCCAGCGGGCCGGCGGCAGCGTTTCACCGCGCAGCACACGGCCACGGAACTCGAATTCGGCGTCGCGGTAGGCCTTGGACAGGTAGGGCGCCATCGCATCGCCCACGCGCCAGCGCAGGTAGGCCTTCCACTGGTCCGGCTTGTTCTTGCCGATCATGCCGTCGAGCTGCTTGAACAGGTTCGGGTCGGACAGCGAGACCAGGTCGTCATTGACGCCCTGCACCTTCAGGAACGCATCCAGCTGCAGGTTGCGGTAGCGGCTGTTGAGGTCCTTGGTGGAGATCGGGGCGTAATTGTTGAACGGGTTGTTGATGCCGGCCAGCGACTGCGCGTTGCGTGCCAGTTCGGTTTCCAGGGCGATCACCGCGGCAGCTTCGGCATCGAGCTTGGCGGCCGGGGTGCCGGTCAGCGCCAGGATCTGCTTCACATAGGCACGGTAGCGGCCCATCAGGGCGACGGTGTCGGCGTCGGTGCGGGTATAGAAGGCCGGGTCGGGCAGGCCCATGCCGCCCTGCATGAAGTAGCCGATGTGGCGGTCCAGGGCCTTCAGGTCCACGTCCGGGCCGAAGTTGAAGGCCACCGGGATGCCGACCTGGTGCAGGGCCGCGATCGAGGCGGGGATGTCCTTGGCCTTCTTGATCGCGTTGATGCGCGTCAGCAGCGGGGCGATCGGGTTGGAGCCATCGGCTTCCACGGCGGCCTCGTCCAGGCCGCTGGCCCAGAAATCGCCCAGCAGCTTCTGCACATTGCCCTGCGGGCCATTCATCGCGGCATCCAGCAGTTCACGCTGCTGGACACGGCTGCGGTCCACCAGCTGGCCCAGCGCCGTGGTCGCCCCGGTCTGCGGGACCGGGTTGGCCTTCAGCCAGGCGGCGTTGGTGGCGTCATAGAAGTCGCTGCACTGGGCGCTGACGGACGGGGCAGCGGCGGCCTTCTTCTTGGCGGCGAACGCATCGTGGGTCGGGACCAGGGTCGCCAGGCTGATGCCCAGGGCGATGGCAAGCGGACGGAAATTGGGCATGTAGAGCAAATCCAGGATGGATTGAGGGCGCGCGAACTATAGCAAGCCGGGCATGGGCGGGGCATGCACAGCAGGCATGGCGTGCCACGCGCAAAAACAAAGGCCCGGGAAACCCGGGCCTTTGCAGGTACTGCCAGGCGTCAGCCAGGGCTTACCAGATCACCACCTGCTGTTCGCCGGTGCGGGCCATCGGGGCGCCGGCCTTGCACTGGAACGCGGCGGCAAAGGCCGGCAGGTTGGAGGGGGCACCGATGGCGCGGAACTGCGCCGGTGCGTGCGGGTCGGTGGCCAGGCGGACCTTGGCGTTTTCCGGGGTGTACTTGGTGCGCCACACGGTGGCCCAGTTGAAGAAGAAGCGCTGGTCGCGGGTGAAACCATCGACCTTGGCGTCTTCCTTGCCGGCGGTCGCCTTCTGCAGGGCGTCGTAGGCGGTGGCCAGGCCACCCAGGTCAGCGATGTTCTCGCCCAGGGTCAGGTGGCCGTTCACCGCCTGACCATCGACCTTGTACTGGTCGAACTGCTTGACCAGCTTGCCGGTCAGGCCCTGGAAGTTCTTGGTGTCACCCTCGGTCCACCAGTTTTCCATGTTGCCGGTCGGCCCGAAGCGTGCGCCCTGGTCATCGTAACCGTGGGTCATTTCATGGCCGATCACCGCACCGATGCCACCGTAGTTCAGCGCGTCGTCGGCCTTCGGGTCGAAGAACGGCGGCTGCAGGATGGCGGCCGGGAACACGATCTCGTTCTGCAGCGGGTTGTAGTAGGCATTGACCGTCTGCGGGGTCATGCCCCACTCGGTCTTGTCCACCGGCTTGCCGATCTTGGCCAGGTTGAACTTGTAGTTGAACGCGTTGGCGGCGCGCACGTTGTCCAGGTAGCTGTCGCGCTGGGTCTGCAGGCCCGACCAGTCACGCCACTTGTCCGGGTAGCCGATCTTCGGGGTGAAGGTTTCCCACTTGGCGATGGCCTTGGCCTTGGTTTCATCGCTCATCCAGGTCAGGCCCTGGATGCGTTCCTTCAGCGAAGCGGCCAGGTTCTTCACCAGCTGCTCCATCTTTTCCTTGGCTTCCGGCGAGAAGGCGACCTTCACGTACAGCTGGCCGAAGGCTTCGCCGGCGTCGCTTTCGATGGTGCCCAGCACGCGCTTCCAGCGCGGCTTCTGTTCCTTCTGGCCATTGAGGGTCTTGCCGTAGAAGGCATAGTTCTCATCGACGAAGGCATCGCTCAGGTACGGCGAGGCGCTGTCCACGGTGTGGAAGCGCAGGTAGGCGCGCCACACCGACGGGTCGGTGTCGGCCAGTGCCTTGCTCACTTCCTGGTGGAAGGCCGGCATGGCCAGCGAGAACTTCTCCGGCGCGGCAACGCCCTGGGCCTTGAAGAACTCGGTCCAGCTGAAGTTCGGGGTCAGCTTGTCGGCGTCGGCCAGGGTCACCGGGTTGTAGAACAGGGCCACGTCACGCGACAGCTCCACGCGCGACTTGGAGGCCTTGGCCAGGCGGGTTTCGAACTTGACCACGTCCTCGGCCTGCTTGGCCGCATCGGCGGCAGCGACGCCGGACAGTTCCAGCACCTTGGCCACGTGGGCCTGGTAGGCCTTGAGCTTGTCGGCGTTCTTGGCGTCGGTGTAATAGGTGGTGTCGGGCAGGCCCAGGCCACCCTGGCTGGCGTAGGCCAGGTTCACGGCCGAGTTCTTGAAGTCGGCCTCGGCACCGAAGCCGAACAGCGGGTTTTCACCCTTGGCCGCGCTGCTGCGCAGGTAGTTGGCGATGCCGGCGGTGTCCTTCAGGCCATCGATGGCCGCCAGATCGGCCTTCAGCGGCTCGATGCCCTGGGCATTGATCTTGGCTTCGTCCATGCCGGTGGCCCACAGGTCACCCACGATCTTTTCGATGTGGTCGGGCTTTTCGACCTTGGCGACCTGCTCGGCGAGCTGATGTTGCACGGCAACAGAACGCTCGTCCAGGATGGTGAAGGCACCCCAGCTGGTGCGGTCGCCCGGGATTTCATTGGCGGCCAGCCACTTGCCGTTGACGTAGTCGCCGAACGCGGTGCAGGCGTCCTTGCTGGCGTCCAGGTCACCGGCCTGGAAGGCGTTGTAGGCCGGCAGCTTGGTGTCATCCAGGCTGTAGCTGGTCGGGGTGGGGGTGGCGGCCGGAGCGGAGGCGGCGCCTTCCGTGGCCGGGGTTTCGGTCTTGCCGCAGCCGACCAGGGCAGCCGAAACGGCCAGGGTCAGCAGGACGATCTTGGGATTGCGGATCACGTTGGTGGGCCTCCAGGCCTGGGATGCATCGGAAATGGCCCCGCACGGGGACCTTGGCCGAACGATACGCCGCCGGCCTGACCTGCAAGGGTGTCGAAGGTCATGGGCGGACGCAAGGGGCCATGATGGGCAAGGGCGCCTGATGCGGCGCCCTTGCCGGGGGAACGCAGGTTGGCTCAGAGGCCGCCGCCGCCGCAGCCCTTGCCGAGGTAGTCATCGATCAGCCGCAGTTGGTCGGCCATGATCTTGCGCGTCCAGGCCGGCCCGTGCGCATAGTCGGCAATGGCATGGAACTCGACCGGCTGGCCGGAATTCTTCGCCTTGGAGACGAACCATTCGGACTGCTCGATCGGCACGGTACGGTCGCGGTCGCCGTGGTAGACCATCAGCGGGATCTTCATTTCACCCGCCTTGTCCAGCGGATTCAGGCCGGCCACGGTCGGTGCCTGCGCCTGGCGGAAGAAGGGGTTGGTATAGAAACGCGACCAGATCCTCTTGATGTCCGACACGCCCGCGCCGGCGATGGCGCACTTGTACAGGCCATTGGGGCGCACCGACGCGGCGAAGGCCGAATAGCCGCCGTAAGAGAAGCCGAACATGGCGATGTGGCCGGGCTGGGCGATCTTCTGCTCGATCATCCACTTGGCGCCGTCATCCTTGTCGTCCTGCATCTTCTGGCCCCATTCGGCATCACCGGCCATCCACAGGCGGCGGCTCCAGTCGGCCGAGCCACGGAACTGCGGGCGCAGGACCGCCATGCAGCGCGAGACCATCAGCGGCACCCACATCGAGCCGTCGAAATCCATGCCATCGCGTGCCCAGGGCCCGCCGTGCGGATGCACGACCGCCTTCCACGGGCCCGCGCCGCACAGTTCGGTGCTGGGCGTGGTCAGGAAGGCCGGAATGTCCAGCCCATCGCGCGCCTTGTAATACACCAGGCGGGTGTCGCCGAGGGCGGCCGGATCGATATCCGGGTAGCTCTTGGCCAGCAGGGTCAGCTTGCCGTTGTGGAGCAGGTGGTACTCGGGCGGGTTGGCCGGGCCGGAGGTGACCAGCAGGAACGTCTTCAGGTCCGCGCTGTAATCCAGGACGCGGAGTGAGCGGCCGTTGTCGATCTGGGTACTGGCGCTGTGCCCACCGGCCGGATCGACCAGGGTGACGCTGCTGGCCTGGATGTCCAGCGCCTGGCGGACGCCCTGTTCCAGACTCTTGAAGGAGGGATCGGTCCACTGCGTTTCGTTGCCGCGCGGGCCGCTGTAACCGATGCCGAGCACGGCGCCGAAAGGCACGCCGGGCACGTTGCGGTAGCGGTTGACGTGCACCGAGCCGGCATTGAAGAACTTGTGCTCGAACAGGACCTCCTTCTGCTTGCGCGCGCCGATGTCGTACTCGTAGATCACCGTCTTGTCGCGCCCCACGTTGCTCTGGATGAAGGCGATGTTCGGGTCGTCGGCGAACCCGACCACCTGGGTGATGTCGCGGTCCTTCACGTGCGAGCGGAAATGCTCTTCCCAGCTGTTGGTGGCGGGGTTGCGGAATTCGGTGGCCACGTAGGCGCCGGTACCATCGATGTCCTGCCGCAGGCGGGCACGCAGCTCGCTGTTCAGGTCGGTCACATAACCGGCCACGCGTTCTTCGGTCTTCTGGATGCGCTGGGACGAAAAGCTGCGCAGGTTCACCTTGTACACATCACCGGAATTGCTGCCCGAGCCGCTGATCACCAGGATGTGGTCCGGGTCGTTGGGCAGCACGTCCAGCACGGTGGCATTGGACAGTGCCTGTTCCAGTTCTTCGTTGCGGCTGCCCGCGCGCGGGGGCGTGATGGGCTCCTTCCACTGCTTGCCTTCGGTATCGGTGATGAAGAACTTGCTGATGAACGTCTTGTTGACCCGGTCGGTGCGCAGGTCATAGGGCTGCCAGAGGGTGACGGCGAGCAGGCCGTTCTTGATGAAGCCCATGCTCTGGAACTTCATGCGGCCGGTGCCGATGACGGTGGGCGGTGCGTCGAGGGCCTCGGTCTTCCAGACCAGGATGACGCGGTCTTCGCCACGGGCCTGCAGGCCCGCGATCTGCTTGCCGTCAGGGGACAGCGACAGGCTTGAAATGGCAGGGAAGGCGGCCAGCTGTTCGATGCTGGGCGTTTTCGGCTTGGCGGCCAGCGGCAGGGGGGCCGCCACGGCCAGCGCGGCCAGGAGCAGGAGATGCTTCATGCGGGGTTTCTCACCGGGTCCTTGCAGAAAGAAAAAAGGCCGTGGCCATGGCCACGGCCCCCAGAAGGGCAGCCACTGCCCCGGAGGGCAGTGGCGCGATGGAGCATCAGAACGAACGGGTGACGTTCACGAAGTACGTGCGGCCGAAGTAGTCATAGCCACTGTACAGCGGAGCGTTGCCGACGGTGTTGTAGCCACCGTGCGCCGGCGAGATGGTCGGCGGTTCCTTGTCACCCAGGTTGCGCACGCCACCGGTGGCGGACCACTTGTCACCGATGTAGCGGACCGACGCGCTGGAGATGATGTAGTTCGGCACCGACAGCTTGAACTCGGAGGTCGCCGGATCTTCATCGTAGCGGCCGTAGCTGGACATGTTGTCCACCCACTCCAGGCCGTAGCGGACCTGCCAGCTGTTGAACTTGTAGGACAGGTCCAGCGAGCCGGTCATCTTCGGACGGTTCAGCTGCCCGTTGTAGTCCACCAGCGGGTCGCTGGAGAAGACCTTGCTGGACTGTTCCAGGAAGTTGGAGACCGTGGCGGTCGCACGGAATTCACCCGGGCCGATATCACGCACGTAGCGGGTGGTGAAGTCCAGGCCACGGACCTTTTCCGTACCCAGGTTGGTGTAGCCGTCCTGCACGCGCAGCGAGTTGTTCGGGTTGCGGGTGATCAGGCGGCAGACGCCGACGTTGTTGTTGAAGTCCGAGACGGTGCCGTTGTAGCACTGGCTCAGGATGTAGCTGCCACCCATGCGCGACACGCCGTCGGTCACTTCGATGTCGAAGTAGTCAACCGCGAAGGACAGGTCGCCGATGGACGCCGGGAATTCCGGCTGCAGGACCAGGCCGACGGTCAGTGCGTCCGAGGTTTCCGCACGCAGTGCGTTGTCCACCAGGCCGCCACCGATCTGGTCCACGCGGACCGAGTTGGTCTGGGTGAAGTTGGTCGGCAGGCCCTGCGAGGCGCAGTTGATGTAACGGGTGCTGGTGGGGCTGCGGCTGCCATAGTTGTTGCACGGATCCTGGCCGGCGGCCAGGAAGCCGCTGGTGGCGCCGAGGAACTGTTCGAACAGTGCCGGGGCGCGGTAGGAGGTGCCGTACGACGCGCGCAGCGACAGCCACTTGACCGGGGTCCACAGGCCACCCAGCTTCCAGGTGGTGTCCGAACCGTAGGACTTGTAATCGGTGAAGCGGGCCGACGCATTGAAGGTCAGTTCCTCGGCACCGGTGACGCCGGACAGCACCGGCAGTTCCAGTTCGCCGTAGGCTTCCCACACCGAGTCCGTACCGCGGGTCGGGTCGGAGCTGGTCAGGTTGTACAGGTTGCGGGCCATCGAATCGGCCGAGGGGGTGTCGTCGATCTTCGAACGACGGTATTCGACACCGGCGGCGACGGCAGCGGTGCCGCCCGGCAGGTCGAACAGCGGGCCGTTGACGTTGAAGTTGAAGGTCGATTCCTGGTACTTGGTGCGGCCGGTGACCGGCTTGTACACGAAGTCCTTCCAGTTCTGCGGCAGCACACCGGCCAGGGTCTGGCTGTTGAGCATCGGTGCGGCCACGCAGCCATTGGTCTGCACGCGGCAGCGGAAGCCACCGGCACCGTCGGAAACCACGTCCAGGCTCTGCGCCAGGCGGTCGGTCAGGAACGAATCGAAGGTGTAGTCCGACTTGGAGTCAGCGAAGCTGACCATGGTGTCGTAGTTCCACTCCGAGGTCAGCTGGCCGCGCAGGCCGGCGGTTGCACGCCAGAAGTCGACCTTCTGCTCGCTCTTGTCGTTGCCGAAACCGATGAAGGTACGGGCGGCGACATTCTTGCCGTTGGAGGTTTCGCTCGGCAGGGCGAAGGCGGGCAGGTTGACCAGGCCACCCAGCAGCGGGTTGCCGACCGAGTAGTCATAGGAGAGCTGGCGGAAGCCGGTCTGCGAGGACTCGCGGCGGTTGCCCAGGAACTCGTAGTAGAACTCGGCGTTGCCCATCACGCCGGTATCCACGCCGCCCTGGAAGTACAGGGTCTTGGTGGTGGCCGGGGAGATCAGCGATTCCTTGAGGTGACCCGGGCTGAAGGTGTCACGGCTGTAGTAGCTGACCGGCTCGTAGCCCGGCAGCGGGCCGCCGGTGACGGCCGAATTCGGACGCCAGCGGTCCAGGCCGCCGAAACGGGCGGTACCCAGGGTGTTGATGGTGACGCCGCCCGAATCCAGGGTGAAGCACTTGGACTTGCCGGTCATCGGGTCGATGTAGTCGCCGCTGCCGAAGTAGTTGCCGACCGACAGGTCGCGCAGGTTGTCGGTCGGGCAGCTGGCCCAGCCGCGGTCGCCGACGGTGACTTCGTTGCGGATGTACTGTTCGTACGAACCGGAGAAGTGCGAACGCTCGCCGGTCTTGCCGAAGGTGATGGAGTAGCGGCGCTCGTCACCGCCGCCGTGTTCGGTGGCGTTGTGCTGTGCTTCGACGCTGATGCCGTCCACGGTCTTCTTGGTGATCAGGTTGACCACGCCGGCGACCGCGTCGGAGCCGTAGATCGAGGAGGCGCCATCCTTCAGGATTTCGACGCGGTCGATCATGGCATTCGGCAGCACGTTCAGGTCAGCCGAGCCGACCGAGCCACGCGAACCTGCCGGCGCGATGCGGCGGCCGTTGAGCAGGATCAGGGTACGGCTGGGGCCCAGGCCACGCAGCGAAAGCGTGTTGGCACCGGGGCCACCGTTGGTGACGTAGCCACCGAAGGAGTTGTTGATCTGGGCGGCACCGCCGGTGACGCTGTTGCTCTGCAGGGCGCCGGCGGTGGAGGCGAAGCCTGCCAGGGTGGTTTCTTCGCGGGTGATGACCTGGACGGGCGAAACCGAGTTGAACACGTCGCGGCTGATGCGCGAGCCGGTGACCGTCACGGTGTCGAGGTTGGTGGCCCTGGAGCCACTCGCCTTGGTGCTGGCGATCTCTTCCTTGTCTGCCTTTTCGGCATCCTGGGCAAAGGCCGGTGCGGTTACGGAGAACAGCACGGCCGTGGCCAGCGCGTAGCTCAGCGGGTGACGGCTGAGCGTCTTGCGATTGATCATTTGTGGATCCCCTTGAATCAAACGATTGCGTCAAACACCGGCGACTTGTGAAAACAGGCGTCTCCGTGTGCCTTCGAATCAGGATTTGGCATCTCGATGCCCCCTGTATCAGCAGCTTCACGAGCTGATGACTTGAGGTTAACACAGGCTTAACTTGCGCTGTCAACTATTCATCACCAGGTCATAAAGACGCGATACGCAAAGTGCCGTTTTTGCCAACGGCTTGCATGCAAGGCATTGAATTAGAATGGAAATTGTTGGTTTCAAGTGAAATCTTTTTCGCCATATCCCCGTCTGTGTCGCACTGTCCGCCCCTGCAGCACGGTCGGGCGGGGTTCAGTGTCGGGGCGTGGTACAGGGGGAGTACTGGCACGCTGAATGCGCGCCACGACCGCTGGCACTCCCGGGAGCAGGCGGTCGGTGGCACCTGCCCGGCGCAAAAAAAAAAAGCCCCGCCGGAGCGGGGCCTTTCCTGCGGCGCAGGCGTGTGCCTATTTCCTGCCGAAGTCGTACTGGGCCTGCACATAGATGGCGCGCCCGTAGGCGTTGTACAGGTTGTCGTTGTACGGCGCGTCGATGTTGCCGGCGAAGGAATGCTGCTGGTTGTCCGGCACCTTGTTGAACAGGTTGTTGACCATCAGCGAGAAGGTCAGGTTGTCCATCGCCCGGTAGTTCACGCTCAGGTTGTAGGTCGTGTAGGAGCCCCACTTGCCGGCCTTGTAGCCGGAGGTCGGATCGACATAGTCGTAGCCGCGGCCCAGGTTGGCCAGGTAGTTCGGCGTACGGCCGATGTAGTTGAAGTAGAGCGTGGTGGTCCACTTGTCCAGCGCCCAGCCGACCGAGCCATCGGCGCGCACCTTGGCGAACGAATCGTAGGTCCACATCGCATACGGGTCGCCCAGCAGGTCCAGGAACGGGTCGCCGATCTGCGGCTGCAGTTCACGCTTGAGCATGTTGGTGTAGTTGCTGGCGAACTGCAGCGAACCGAAGCGGCCGATATCCTGCACATACTTGAAGCTGGCGGTGACCGCCTGCAGGTTCTGGCGCGCCACGTTCAGCTTCGGCGTATAGATCTCCTCCAGCGCACCGCTGGCGTCACGGGTGATCCATTCGGCCACTTCCGCGCAGGTCGCGCCGGCCGTATTGGTCAGTCCATTGCGGCAGTAGTATTCGGCCAGCAGCAGCTGGTCCGAGCTGAGCGTGTTGACCTCGTTCTTGATCTTCCAGTTGTAGTAGTCCAGCGACACCGACAGGTTGCTCATCGGCGCCCAGACCAGGCCGGCGTTCCAGACATCGGCGGTGATCGGCTTCAGGTCCGGGTTGCCCGACTGCGTGCCGAAGACCGAGACGCTGCCATAGCGGCAGTCCACGGTATTGGAGGGGGCAAAGCCGAGCTGGCCGCAGCGGTAGTAGTCCTTGGCCGAATTGGCGTAGTAGCCGCTCCTGCCCTGGAAGGCGTCGGGCAGCGATGGTGCGCGGAAGGCGGTGCCGTACTTGCCACGGAACAGCAGGCTCTCGAACGGGCGGAACTCGATGCCGATGCTGTAGGTCGGCTTGTCCACGGTATGCCCGGCGATCTTGAACGCGTCGTAGCGCCCGGAGGCGGTCACCGTCAGCATGTCGTGCAGGGGCAGGCGCAGCTCGCTGGTCACCGCGTAGTTGCTGCGGTGGCCATTGCCGGCCACGGCGGTGGTGCCGAACACGGTGCCATCGGTCAGCCGCTCGTCCGGGGTGTAGTTCCAGCCCTCGCTGCCGCCTTCCACGACGGCGGCGAAGCCGGCATCGCCGCCGGGCAGCGCGAACAGGGAACTGTTGGTGATCTGGGCGCGGGTCTGGGTCTGCCAGGTCCGGCTGTGGCTGTTGGTGAAACCGGTGAAGCTCTGGAACGCGCCGGCGGGCAGCTTGGAATAGAACGCGCTCCAGTTCGGGTTGTAGATGTTGTAGCCATCGTCGGTCTGGCCCAGCACCGGGCCCAGCACGTTGTCGGCGAACCAGGCATTGATGGGATCGTTCCAGCGCGCATAGCCGCGTTCGTTGAGCTTGTACTCGCCGCGGGTGACGCTGGCCTCGTAGTCCCAGCTGCCGCCGAACGAGCCGCGGGCGCCCAGTGTGAGCTGGTAGGACCTGCTGCGGTCGGTGTTCATGATTTCCCGGTAACCGGCACCGCCGATGTCCTCGGGGGAGAACACGCGCTGCAGCCCGAGGTAGCGCCCGCTGGACTGGTCGAAGAACGGGCCCATGCTGATATCGGTGCCCCAGAAGTTGTAGCCGGCGCCGGTGTTGTAGGTGACCGACTCGTAGCTGTAGAGCGCATCGGCGAACAGCTGGACGTTGTCGTTCACATCGTAGGTCAGCGCCGAATAGAACTGGCTGCTTTCCTTGCCGTTCTTGATGGTCCGGTAGCCGGCGCCGAACGGCGAACCGCACGACTGGCCCGCCGTGCGCTGGCCCAGGCGGGTGGTGCCGCCGAACTGGCCGGCGACGCTGGCGCAGTTGGTCGGGTCCATCATCAGGAAGTCGTTGGTGTCGGCGTCGAACACCAGGAAATCGTTGGACGGCAGCTGGCGGGTGTAGCCGCGCGTATTGTTCTGGCGGGTCAGCTCGCGCTGGTAGCCCCAGATCGGGTTGGTCTTCTCGTACTGCACGTTGACCAGTGCGCGGAAGCGGTCATCGGCGCTGTTGAAGCCGTTGGCCGCACTGAAACGGAAGCTGTTGCCGCCGCCATCGGAATACGTCCCTCCGCGCACGTTCAGCGTGCCGCCGTCCATGCGCTCCTTGAGGATGATGTTGACCACGCCGGCGATGGCGTCCGAACCGTACAGCGAGGACTGGCCGCCGGGCAGCACTTCGATGCGCTCGACGATGTCGATGGGGATGCCGCTGATGTTGTTGAACGCATCGCTGCCGTTGTACAGGGCCGGGTAGGACAGCATCGGGCGGCCGTTGATCAGGTACTTGGTGTAGCCCGGGTTGAGGCCGAACATGCCGGCCGCTTCGGCACCCTGGGTGAAAGAGGCCGAGGTCTGGCCGCCCTGCAGGCCGCCGGTGGTCAGCGAGGACTGCTGCAGCACTTCGGCCACGCTGGAGAAACCGCGGGCCTGGATGGCCTCGGCGCTGATGGTCAGTACCGGTGTCTGGTTTTCGATCTGGGTCTGCGGGATCAGCGAGCCGGTGACCGTGACACGGTCCAGGTTGGTGGCCCTGCTGTCCTTGTCGGCCTCCTGGGCCAGCGCCGGGGCGGCGCACAGGCTGGCGGCAATGGCGAATGCGAGCGGAGCGGAAACAAGCGTACGGCGTTGGCGAGGCATCACAGTGATTCCTTTTCGTGATCTGGACCATCCCCCAGTTCCCGGGGGCACGTTCGACTCAACCTGCGCGTTGCAGCAGGTCGATACGAACCTAACACGTGCTTAACGTGGTAACTGTGCGCCTCATGTGCAGTTCAGCGAAGTGATTTTCCTGCGGTGAATCACAGGCGAATCAACTGCTTGGGCGTATTAATACGGGCCGCGCGTGCCGGATGTGGGGATATTCATTTACCAGGGATTAATCGATGCAATGACGGCGTGAAAAGCAAAAAAAAAGCCCCGCTGGTGCGGGGCTTTCCAGGTCATGCGGACCTGCGCCGGCGATTACTTGCCGAAGTCGTACTTGGCCTGCACGTAGATGGCACGGCCATAGACGTTGTACAGGTAGTTGTTGAACGGCGTACCCGAGGTGCCCAGGTAGCTGTGCGCCTGGTTGTCGGGCATCTTGTTGAACACGTTGTTGACCATCAGCGAGAAGGTCAGGTCATCCTGGGCGCGGTAGTTCACGCTCAGGTTGTACGTGGTGTAGGAGCCCCACTTGCCGGCGGTCCTGCCCGATGCCTTGTGCACGTAGCCATAGCCGTTCAGGCCGGCCAGGTAGTCCGGGGTATGGCCGATGTAGTTGGCGTACACCGTGGTGGTGAACTTGCCCAGGGCCCAGCCCACGGCCATGTCCGAACGCACCTTGGCGTAGCTGTCGTAGTTCCACATCGCCACCGGGTTGCCCAGCAGGTCCTGGAACAGTTCACCCGGCTGCGCCTGCACTTCACGCTTGAGCATGTTGGTGTAGTTGCCCGAGAACTGCAGCGAGCCGAAGCGGCCGATGTCCTGCAGGTACTTGAAGCCGACGGTCACGGCCTGCAGGTTCTGGCGCGCCACGTTCATCTTCGGCGTGTAGAGCGACTGCAGGTTGCCGGCGTTGTCACGCACGACCCAGTCCGCCACGTTCTGGCAGGTGGCCGATGCGCCGTTGGGCAGGCCGTTGCGGCAGTAGTACTCGGCCAGCAGCAGCTGGTCGGTGCTGGCGGTGCCGACTTCGTTCTTGATCTTCCAGTTGTAGTAGTCGGCCGAGACCGACAGGGTTGCCATCGGCGCCCAGACGATGCCGGCATTCCAGACGTCGGCGGTGATCGGCTGCAGGTCCGGGTTGCCGGCACGCTCGGAATAGGCCGAGACGTTGTTGCCGAAGCGGCAGGCGTCGGTGTTGCCCGGGGTGAAGCCCATCTGGCCGCAACGGTAGTAGTCGGTCGAATTGGCGGCGTAGTAGCCGCTGCGGCCCTGGAAGGCATCAGGCAGGGTCGGGGCACGGAACGCGGTGCCGTACTTGCCGCGCAGCAGCACGCTTTCCAGCGGACGGTACTCGATGCCCAGGCTGTAGGTGGACTTGTCCACGGTCTTGTCGGCGATCTTGAACGCGTCGTAGCGGCCCGAAGCGGTCACCGTCAGCGACTCCAGCAGCGGCATGCGCAGTTCGCTGGTCACAGCGTAGTTGCTGCGGTGGCCGTTGCCGGCCACGGCCGACGAGCCCCACACGCCACCGTCCAGCAGGCGCTGGTCAGGGCTGTAGTCCCAGCCTTCGCTGCCGCCTTCCACGACCACGGCCAGGCCGGCATCGCCGCCCGGCAGCGCGAACAGCGAGCCGTTGGTGATCTGCGCGCGCGCCAGGTTCTGCCAGGTGCGGGCATGGTTGGTGGTGTAGCCGGTGAAGCCCGCGAAGTCTTCCGGTGCGATCGGCGAATAGAACGCTGCCCAGTTCGGGTTGTAGATGCCGAACGTGCCGCCCTTGGCATCGGTATAGGTGCCCAGGCGCGCGCCCAGCACCTTGTCGGCGAAGTAGGCGTTGATCTCGTCGTTGAAGCGCTGGAACTTGCTTTCATCCAGGCGGTATTCGCCACGGGTGAAGCTCAGGCTGTAATCCCAGCTGCCGATCGCGCCCTTGCCACCCAGGGTGACCTGGTAGGCACGGCTCTTGTCGTTGTTCAGGATGCCCTTGTAGCCTTCGCCGCCGATGTCTTCCGGCGCGAACGCGCGCTGCAGGTTGACGACCTTCTGCGAGCCCTGGTCGTAGAAGCCGCCCATGGTGCTCTTGGTGCCCCACCACAGGTAGTTCGAGCCGGACGTGTACTCGGTCTTTTCCTTGCTGTACAGCACGTCGGCGAACAGCTGCAGGTTGTCGGTCGCGTCGAAGGTCATCGACGTGTAGAACTGGCCGCTGTCCTTGCCGTTCTTCAGGGTCTTGTAGCCGGCGCCGTAGACCGAGCCGCACGACTGCCCGGTCGGGCGGTTGGCCAGCACGGTGGTGCCGCCGAACTGGCCGGCCACGTTGGCGCAGCGGCTCGGGTCCATCACGTGCAGCGAGTTGTCGGCGGCATCGATGACGGCGAAATCATTGGCCGGCAGCTGCGCGGTGTAGCCGTGCGGGTTGTTCTGGCGGGTCAGGTCGCGCTGGTAGCCCCAGATCGGGTTGCTGGTTTCCAGCTGCACGTTGACCAGCGCGCTGAAACGGTCGTCCAGGGCGGTGAAGCCCTTGGCGGCGCTGATGCGCACGTTGCTGCCGCCACCTTCGGTGTACGCGCCGCCACGCACGGTCAGGCTGCCGCCGTCCATGCGTTCCTTCAGGATGATGTTGACCACGCCGGCGATGGCATCGGAGCCATACAGCGAGGACTGGCCGCCGGGCAGCACTTCGATGCGCTCGACGATGTCGATCGGAATGCCGCTGATGTTGTTGAAGGCGTCACCACCGTTGTACAGCGCCGGATAGGACATCATCGGGCGGCCGTTGATCAGGTACTTGGTGTAGCCCGGGTTGAGGCCGAACATGCCGGCCGCTTCGGCGCCCTGGGTGAAGGAGGCCGAGGTCTGGCCACCCTGGATGCCGCCGGTGGTCAGCGAGGACTGCTGCAGGACTTCAGCGACGCTGTTGAAACCGCGGGCCTGGATGGCCTCGGCGGAGATCGTCATGACCGGGGTCTGGTTCTCGATCTGGGTCTGCGGAATCAGCGACCCGGTGACGGTGACCTTGTCCAGGTTGGTGGCCTTGTCCTGTGCCATTGCCGGCGTGGCGGCAACCAGGGCGGAGAACAGGGCGACAGCGAGGGTGTTGCGACGTGCGGTGGTGCGATGGTCTTTCATTGATGTTCCATGAATAAGGCAAAAGCAGAAGCGGCACTGCGCCATCCGGCCATGCAATGCAAACAGGTCGTTTACGATCGATACAGTGCGTCTCGACCGTAACATGGTCTTAACGAAAAATGCGCGGAATCCTGACGAACCCGAATTTCAGTCAGCCCGCGTGCAGGTTGTATGATGCTCTGTTCTCTTCCCCCGTTTGTTTCCTCCGGAGTCATGCAGTGAACAGTTCCAGCCGCCGCCCGCACGCCAGCCAGGTGCAGAAGGGGCTCAGCCCGCATGCGCGCATCCGCAACGTGGTGGCCGTCGGGTCCGGCAAGGGCGGGGTGGGCAAATCCACCACCTCGGTGAATCTGGCCGTGGCGCTGCAACAGCTGGGCGCACGCGTGGGCGTGCTCGATGCCGACATCTACGGCCCGAGCGTGCCGGCGATGCTGGGCCTGTCCGGCCGCCCGGAAAGCCCGGACAACAAGAGCATCGAGCCGCTGCGCGCGTTCGGCGTGGACACCATGTCCATCGGCTACCTGATCGAAGACGAAACGCCGATGATCTGGCGCGGGCCGATGGCGACCTCGGCGATGACGCAGTTGTTCAACGACACGCTGTGGGATGACCTGGACGTGCTGCTGATCGACCTGCCGCCGGGTACCGGCGACATCCAGCTGACCCTGACCCAGAAGATTCCGCTGGCCGGCGCGGTGATCGTCACCACGCCGCAGGACATCGCCACGCTGGATGCGAAGAAGGCGTTGAAGATGTTCGAGAAGGTGGAGGTGCCGGTGCTGGGCATCGTGGAAAACATGGCGGTGCATACCTGCAGCAGCTGCGGCCATGTCGAGCACCTGTTCGGCGAAGGTGGTGGGGAGCGCATGGCGGCCCAGTACGGCGTTCCGCTGCTGGGGTCGCTGCCGCTGCAGATCGGCATCCGTGAACAGGGCGACGCCGGGACCCCGATCACGGCGGCGCAGCCCGATTCGGTTGCGGCCCAGGCGTACCGCCACGCCGCGCAGCAGCTGCTGGACGCTTTGGGCCAGCGCCCTCGCGCATCGATTCCGATCCTGTCCTCGCTGCTCTGAAAGTCGCCGGAAAAAAGACCGCCGGCGCGAGGCCGGCGGTAATCTGCGGATGTTCCTGGAGAGAATGGATTACCAGTCGTACTGCACCTGGAAGCGCACGTAGCGCGGATCGTTGAAGTACTTGGGCGTGTTGTAGTTGTAGAAGGTGCGGATGGTCTGGGCCCCGCTGGGGCGGCCGTACTTGGACTCGTACACCTGCACCGGCTTGATGTTGTTGAAGGCGTTGAGCACCGATACCTGCACGCTCAGGCCTTCCATCCACTTCGGGGTGTAGGTGATGCTCGGGCTGACGGTGAACTGCCACGGCGTCCGGCCAGCGCTGCCGACCTTGGCGATGTCATCGGCGCTGGTGACGCCATCGGCTTCCAGTTCGCAGCTGTGGAACACGCCCGTGTAGCCGTATTCGGTGCCGAAGCTGCCCCAGCCGCCGCCCAGGCAGCTCTTGGGGGCGCCCGACTGTGCCAGCAGGTTCACGCCGACCGACCACTCATCGGTGAACTTGAAGCCGCCATACAGCTTGAAGCTGTGGCGATGGTCATTGAACAGGTAGCCGTCGGCGCCGTACATGATCTCGGCGAAGTCGAAGTCCGACGTGGTGCCGGTGTCGTCCTGGCCGTTGGTGCTCTTCACCAGGCCCTCGTAATTGCCTTCCAGCTTCGACCAGGTGTAGGACAGGCTGGCATACCAGCGTTCGGTCTGCTTGTCGGCGCTGAGGGTGACGGCCTTGTAGGAACGCTTGGCCTTCGGGCCGAGCGTGGCGCCGGGGACGGTGATTTCCTCGGTCGTGCCATTGCCGTCGACATCCAGGGTGACCTTCAGGTCGCTGCCCGGGTTGTAGATCCAGCAGCCCGGCAGGCCTTCCGGCACGGTCCAGGGGTCGGACCAGTTGGACAGGTCATAGCCTGCGGCCACCGCGGCGTTGTACAGCGAGCGCGAGTCGCAGGTGTCATCGATGGCCTTGTTGATGCGGCGGTAGGTGGCCTTGATGCCCAGGGTCCAGTCGTTGAAGAAATCGACCGACGAGCTGATCTGCTGCTGGTAACCGAGGATGACTTCGTCCTGGGTGTACGGCTTCAGGCCCTTCGAGGCCACGGCGCGCGGATCGGGGGTGGTGCCGCCTTCGCCGTTGATGACCGAATCGTAGGCGCCGTCTTCATAGCGGCCGGTGATGTTGGGAGCGCCGTTGGCGCCAATGCCGTCGTAGGTGTAGTACTGGTCCAGGTAGTAGGACGCGCTGGCGGCACGCAGTGCGACGTTGGCCGCGATGGGCAGGGAGTAACGGCCCACCGACGCGAACAGCTTGCTGCGGCCGTCACCGAGCAGGTCCCAGGAGAAGCCCAGGCGCGGCTGCCAGATGTTGTCCTGCTTGACGAAGCTGATGCCGTCGGAGTTCTTGTTGTTGAACGAGTCGTTGCGGACGCCGGCGTACAGCATGAAGTTGTCGGTGATCTGCCAGTTGTCCTGCAGGTACCAGGACTTCTGCTTGATCTCGATGGAGCCGCCGTTGCGGAAGTTGACCAGGTTGGCGTAGTCGTCCTCCAGGTACCACAGCGCGCCACCGGAATAGGACGTGCCCTGGACCGAGGTCCACTTCTCGTCGCTGTAGCCGAAGCCGATCTTGTGGTTGCCCAGCTGCCAGTCGAAGTCCAGGCGCGCGCCCTTGCGTTCGTTGCGGCCACCGAAGATGCCCACGGTACTGGCCACGGCGCAGCCGATGCGGCGGCCGGTGCCGCCGGTTTCGGAGCGGTAGTCCAGGACGTAGGGGCAGGCACCCTGCGGGCTGTTGATGTCACCGTTGTAGGCGTCGAAGACACCGTCGGGGCTGATGGTGTGCTCGGAGGCGCGGTTGCGCATCTGGCCGTACTGCAGCGACCCGGTCAGGTTGTCGGTCAGGTAGCTGGTCCACTTGAAGATGTCCGTCTGCCCGCCGCTCTTGCCGACCAGCTCGCCCAGGTAGCTGGTCTTGGCCGGTTCGCCGCCGGCCGTGGGTACGTCATAGGCCGCATTGTAGTAGTCGTAGTTGTAGCGCCGGCTGTTGTCGAACCCGGTGTACTCCAGGTGATTGTTCTCGTTGAGGTACCAGTCGACCTTCAACAGCCAGTAGGGCGTCTTGGACTCGTAGTCGTAGGCGGTGGTGGACAGGGCTGCCGCCGACGGCGGCCGTCCATTGGTGGTGTACTGCGAGCCGCGGTTGCTGAAGCTGGTGGTCTTCGAATCGCTGAACTGGCCCATGGCGAAGACGAACAGCTTGTCCTCGATCAGCGGGCCGCCGGCCCAGACGCTGTACACGTTCGAACTGCTGCTGTTCTTGTCATAGGAACGGAAGATCGACCCGTCGTTGTAGTAGGTATCCGGCGCGCTTTCGCGCAGCGAGTCCGGTGCCCCGGTCCAGCTGAAGCCGCCCTTCCACTCGTTCGTGCCGCGCTTGACGTTGACGCTGGTCACGCCGCCGGTGGAGAAGCCGTACTGGGCGCCGTAACCGCCGGTCTGGACGTCCAGCTGGTCGATGGCCTGGTACGGGATTTCCGAGAACGACAGGCTGTCGTAGAGGTTGGTAACGTTGAAGCCGTTGACGTAGTAGCTGTTTTCCGCAGCCGAAGCGCCGCCGAATGACGCAGGGCCGAAGTAGCCGCTTGACGCCACGGTGCCGGGGGTCAGCAGGGAGACGCTGGTCACGTCGCGCCCGACGGGCAATGCATTGAGCTTGTCAGCGGTGAACGTGGTACGCGATTCAACGCTGCCCAGGTCGATCGTGTTGGCCGCACCGAGGGCGCGCACGTTGACCGTGTCCAGTGAGGTGGCCGCGCCCGAACTGGCGGCGGCGAAGGTGGCGAATGCCTGCTGGCCGGCCACCACGTTGACGCGCGTGGTGGCGGTCGCGCTGCCGCCGCTGACCGTGGTGACCTCGTAGGTGCCGGTGGGAAGCTGCGAAATGCGGAAGCGGCCATCGGCGCTGACGCTTACTTCACGGGTTGCGCCGGAAGCCAGGCTCTTGACCTGGACCTTTTCCGCCGATGTCGCGGTGCCGACAATGTCGCCAGAAGTGCTCTGGGCGAATGCGGAGCCCGCCATGGCGCCGAGCACCATGGCCAGGACAGTTGGCTTCAGGCGCCGTCCCTTGAAATTCAGATTCATCGTGATCCCTTGCTGGAAGCGTGGATGGATTGCGGTACTAGCTGAACGATCCGTTCAGGCTGAATGAAACCGTAATGAGCTTTTCGCAGGGGTGCAACGCAACTGACTTTTGAGTTTGCTTTCGTTTAACTAAAAATATATTCAAGTATTTGATTTGAAAGAATAAATAATTTTATTTCGATATGTTTCGCGTCGATACAAAGCGATGGAATATGAAAGAATTTTGTGGTAAGCGATACATGCTGCGATGCAGCGAATCACTTGTTATTTTTTTGTAAGGGCGCCTTGAAGCCGTGTGGCGGGCAGGGGCTGCGCCAACCTGAACGTAGGCGGCCCGTGGGCGGGCCTGTAGAATTTCCCGCTTGCATAACGCCCCCACGAACAGGAACGCGCATGAGCATCAAGAGTGACCGTTGGATCCGGCAGATGGCCGAACAGCACGGGATGATCGAGCCGTTCGAAGCCGGGCAGGTCAAGCAGGCCAATGGCCAGCGCATCGTCAGCTACGGCACGTCCAGCTACGGCTATGACGTGCGTTGCTCACGCGAATTCAAGGTGTTCACCAACATCAACTCGACCATCGTCGATCCGAAGCACTTCGATTCGGGCAGCTTCGTGGACATCACGGCCGATGAGTGCATCATCCCGCCCAACAGCTTCGCGCTGGCGCGTACCGTGGAATATTTCCGCATCCCGCGCGATACCCTGGTGGTGTGCCTGGGCAAGAGCACCTATGCGCGCTGCGGGATCATCGTCAACGTGACACCGCTGGAGCCGGAGTGGGAAGGGCATGTGACCCTGGAGTTCAGCAACACCACGCCGCTGCCGGCGCGCATCTATGCCAACGAGGGCGTGGCGCAGATGCTGTTCTTCCAGGCCGCGCCGGACGACGTCTGCCAGACCTCGTACAAGGACCGTGGCGGCAAGTACCAGGGCCAGACCGGCGTGACCCTGCCGCGCACCTGAGCGCGTCCGCCATGGCGGATGAAAAACGCCGGGCATGCCCGGCGTTTTCGTTTGTGGGGCCGTGGCTGCTGCTCGCCGGGCATGGCCCGGCGCGGCCTCATTTGCCGCGGCCGAACAGCATCGCGATGCCCACGCCCACCAGTGCCACCGGCCACCAGGTCAACAGCAACCGGGACAGGTTCAGGTGCGTCCAGCCCAGATTGCTGGCAAGCATGAACAGGCCGATCAGGATCAGCAGGATGGCGGCGACGAGATTGAAACGCATCGGGTTCGGCCAGGGCTCAGGTCAGGGCTGGATATCCTAGCCGTTCCTTCCAGTAGGCAACATGCTGGGCCAGCGCATCGGCCTCGTAGCGGTGTGCCTGGCCGCTGCCCCAGACCGGGCCAGGCCAGGCGGGATCGCCATCGTGCCGGCCGATCACGTGGAAATGCAGCTGGCGCACGATGTTGCCCAGTGCGCCGATGTTGATCTTCTCCACGCCATCGCTGCCCTTGAGGGCCTTGCAGGCGCGGTTCAGTTCGGTGCGCAGCTTGTCCTGCTGCTCGCCATCGAGCTCGATCCATTCGGTGATGCCGGCCAGGCGGGGCACCAGCACCAGCCACGGGAAACGCTCGTCGTTCATCAGCCGCACTTGCGACAACGGTCCTTCGGCAACCAGTACGCTGTCGGCGGCCAGGCGTGAATCCAGTTCAAAGTCGCTCATCCAAGATGCTCCGAGAAGAAGTCCAGGGTGCGTTGCAGCGCCAGGGTGGCGCTGTCCGGATCATACGCATGTCCGACCTCCCGGTTGAAGGCATGGTCGGCCGGGTAGACGTAGACCGGCATCTGCGGCAGCTTCTGGCGGTGGGCGGCGATGGCCTCCGGCGGAATGCTCCTGTCCTGTGCGCCGAAGTGGAAGATCACCGGGCCCTTGGCCGGTTCATCCAGGAACTGGACATTGCGCGCGCCGTAGTAGCTGACCGAGGGCAGGCCCTGCCGCAGCGCCGCAAGCAGCGCGATCGAGCCGCCCCAGCAATAGCCCACGGTGCCCACCTTGCCGGCGGGGGCCAGCCGGGTAGCGGCGGCGCGCACCACGTCCAGCGCCTTTTCCACGCCCAGCGCGCCCACGCGGGCCAGGCCGCCCTGCACGCCGTCGCTGTCGTAGGGCAGGGCATCAGGGCTGGCCTCCGTGCCGTCGACCAGGTCGAAGAACGAAGGGGCCAGCACGGCATAGCCCTGCGCGGCGAAGCGTTCGGCCACGCCACGGATGTGCGCGTTGGCCCCGAAGATTTCTTGGATGACCACCAGCCCGGCGCGCGGCTTGCCTTCGGGCATCGCCTGCCAGGCGCGGACGGGGCCAAAGTGCGTATCAAGCGTGATCCATCCGGCCATCGTCGGGTACCTCGGTCTGTGCGGGGGAAAGCGGCATTATCCGGTGCCGGCCGGTTAGCGGGGTGTCAGCAGCTGTGCGCGATCTGGCGGGTGCAAGGCCTGCGCGTTGGATTTACCAGCCGGGTGACGCCGCCGGCAAAGCGTTGACAGGTGCACACCGCAAACCTAGGATCTGTACCACGATGACATAGAAGCCTCCGGCGCAAGCCGGGGGCTTTTTTGTTGTCCGCACGTCGGCCCGGCCATGGCTCCGGGGCATCGCGTTCCCGCGATGCGTACGTGGGGTGACGCTGCTGTGGCGGGCCAGCAATGAACAATGCCATGCGGGCTGACCCGAGCCCGGAACGTACCGACCCGACAGGCCACCGCACGGTGGCCTTTTTCATTTCCAGGAGAACACTACATGAGCAACAACCAAGCCATTTCCGCCCAGGATTCCGTGCTGTACGTGAAGGCCGGCACGGCCCCGGTCAAGCCGAACGATCCGGCAGGCTACACCGAGGTCGACGGCCTGACCGCCTTCCCGTTCGGCCGTGGCCAGGCCAATACCCTGGATGCCACCAACCTGCGCTCGCGGCAGATGGAAAGCATCGCCGGCCTGTCCGGTGGCCAGACCGTGCAGGTGACCGGCCATCGCTGGCCGGTGGGGACCTCGGCCGGCCAGGAACTGCTGCGCGACGCCGATCCGGACGCCGACCTGCACTTCCTGATGGTGCTGCCCACCGGTGACGCTGCCACCTTCGTGGCCAAGGTCGCCGCGTTCAACGTGGCCCCGGGCACCAACCAGGTGCTGACCTTCACCGCCGATCTGCTGCCGCGCGATTTCGCCATCGTCGCCGTTGCCGCAGGTGGCACCCCGTGATGCTGCTGGGCAAAGCGCAGATCCTGCAGGCCCAGGACCGCCGGCACCAGGATGTGGCGGTCCCGGAGTGGGGCGGCATGGTGCGCGTGGCCATGATGTCGGCCAGCGACCGTGATCGCTGGGAGCAGGACACCTACGGCGGTGACACCCCGAAGGTGGAAGACTTCCGTGCACGCTTCGTGGGCCTGTGCCTGGTCGACGAACAGGGCGCGCGTCTTTTCAGCGACGGCGAGGTGGCCCAGCTCGGTGCCAAGTCGGCCGCTGCACTGGACCGGGTGTTCCGCGTGGCGCAGACGCTCAATGCCCTGGGTGAAGCGGCCATCGGAGAGCTGGAAAAAAACTGATCCGCCGGCCTGAGCGCCGGCTTCAGTTCCGGATTGCGTGGCGGCTTGGCTTCCCGCATCCGGACCATCTGCTGGCGGGAGTGACCTCCCGCCAGCTTTCCGAGATGTACGCCTTTGCACGGCTGGAACCGATGGACCAGCCGCTGCAGGGCATGCTCGCGCAGCTGACCAGCGTGCTGGCGCAGGTCCATGGCAATGCGACCACCGCCGAGGATTTCCTGCTGGTACGCCCGCGCAGGCAACCGCGCGATGAGGCCAAGGCCAGGGCCAGCCAGCTGCTGGAGCTGTTTGACAGTGCATCGCGCCGCAACGGCAGCCGCCAGGGCTGACCGGGCAGGCAGGCGCCGGGCGGGCAAGGTGCCCGGCGCTCATGAAGGGGCCCTGCGGGGCCCTCCACTTTTTTGGGAGGAACGCGTGTGGCGTCCACTAACCAGATCATTGACGTAACGCTGCGGACCAATTCGGCAGCGTTCCGCGCAGCGATGAACGAGGCCAGCCGGATTGCTGGCCAGAGCCTGCGGATCATACGGCGCGATGCCGACCAGGCCGCCGCATCGCTGGACCGCATGCATGCCTCGGCCCGCCGGGCGCAGGGAGCGTCCGGAAAGGCCGGCGACGGCGGCGCAGCCGAGGGCGGCAGCGCAGGCCTGAAAGGGGATCTCCGGTCCGGCGCCCAGAGCCTGCTCAAATGGGCCGGCGGACCATGGGAAATCGCTGCCGTCAGTATCCGCAAGGTCGGCCAGGCCTACATGGACATGGTGCAGCAGGCCGAGAAGGCACGGGCCGAGTACCGTGAGCAGATCCAGTCGATGAAGGTGATGTCCTTCACGATGGATGAGGTGGGCAAAGGCTTGGCCAACCGCAGCCTGCCGGTCACCGACGGCATCGGCGCGCTGCATGAGCAGCTCAAGACCCTGCGCGAGTACGATGCAAGAGAGAAGGCGCTGCGCGGCTCGATCACCCACTGGCAGGGGCGGATCGAGTACGGCAAGACCTCGGCCCGTGAAGGCAGCGGCCTGAGCGCGGCGGCCGACTATGAGGGCCTGCAGAAGGCCCAGGCGGAGCTGGCCAACTTCGAGAAGCGCGTGACCCCGGTGCGCCAGCAGTTCGCCGAACTGGAAGCGCAGATCAAGAAATCGGTGGACCCGGAGCTCTACCAGAAGATCGTTGCTGCGCTGTACAACGTGGACAATGTGAAGCTGGAGAACGTCCGGGCCCAGATCGGCAGTGTCGGCTGGGCGTCCCTGCAGGCCAGTGCGGCGGTCGATGGCATGATCGCGGGCCTGAAGGCATCGAGCCGGCGCGATGACATCGAGTGGATCCGGCTGACCAAGGGCGAAATGGCCGCCTGGCGCGCCGAGCGCGACGATCAGGTCAACGCCGTCTCGGACGGCCAGGGCGCCTCCAGCGAGCAGCGTGCCCAGATCGAACAGGAGGCCGCGCACAAGCAGATGCACCTGCAGCGCATGGAGCGCTTCCGCCAGCAGCAGCAGGCCCGGCAGCAGGCGATTGAACAGTCGCAGCAGGAAGCTGTCGCGGTTGATGGGCTGGTTGACCGCATCGACAAGCAGACCGCACAGGATCGCATCCAGCTGCAGCTGACCGAGGGCATGACCGCCGCCGAGAAGCTGCGGGTGACCATCCTGGATGAGATCACCCACCGCACGCGTGCGCTCAGCACGGTTGACGAGAAGCGGGTCCGCACCGCCCTGGATGCCGCCGTTGCCCAGGGCAAGGAGACCGCGGCGGCGGAAGCCGCAACGAAGGCGCTGCAGGACCTGCTGCAGCTCAAGCGCGACCTGGCCGTTGCCGCGCAGGCACAGCAGCGTGCCAACGACCAGGACCTGTTCACCATCGGGAACGGTGCGCAAGCCAGCGAACGCATGCGTCGGCGCAGTGCCCTGGATGAGGACCGGGAAAGCCGGAAGCGCGCGCTGGATGACAAGTCGCGCGGGGCGGATGGCACTGTCATTGAGTCGGACAGCTACCGCGACCAGTTGGCGAGGCTGGACGAATTCCATGCGCAGGCGCTGGAGCGTGAAGATGCCTACCAGCAGGCCAAGCAGGCCCGCCAGTCGGACTGGGGGGAGGGGGCCAAGCGGGCATTCGATGACTATGCCGCCGGTGCGGCGAACATGGCCGATCAGAGCGCAGGCCTGTTCACCAACATGTTCTCCGGGATGGAGGAGAGCCTGGTGCGGTTCGCGCAGACCGGGAAGCTCTCCTTCTCCGGGATGGCCAACGCCATCATCGCCGATCTGGCCAGGATCGCGGCCAAGCAGGCCGTGGTCGGGATATTCAAGGCGATCTTCGGCAGTGGGCAGCCCGATGCCGGCGGCAAGGGGTACTCCAGCGGCGGCTATACCGGCCCCGGCGGCAAGTACGAGCCGGCCGGCATCGTGCACAAGGGGGAAGGGGTGCTCAGCCAGGAAGACATGGCGGCACTGGGCGGCCCGTCGGCGTTCTTCGCCCTGCAGGGGGCACTGCGCCGGGGAGAAGGCATCGGCGGGGGCGATGCAGTCACCACCGGCCTGGTCGCGATCGCGCCTTCGGGCGGTGGCGGCATGAATGTGGAAATCAACAACTACGGCGACAACCGGGTGCAGACCCGCGAGGAGCGCCAGCGCATGCCCGATGGCAGCGAAATGCGGCGGCTGGTGATCGACATCGTGGGCGACAGCCTCAACGGTGGCGAGCTGGGTGCCATTGGACGAGCCCGATACGGATGGATGGAGGCAGTGGGATGAGCCGTTGGCCAGAATATGCAGAGATCCGCTTTGCCGACTACAGCGAGGAGATCGTCGCGTCCGAGGAGCGGACCGACATGGAGCGTGGACCGAGCAAGATGCGCGTGATCAACAGCCGGGTGATGAAGAACATCCAGGCATCGGTACAGTTCCGCAGTGCCGCCGATGCCGAAGCGTTCGAAGCCTGGTACCTGCACGATGTGAAGCGGGTGGGGTGGTTCACGATGGCGCACCCACGTACCGGGCAGCCGATCACGGCCCGTTTCCCGCAGGGCATCGGCCGCCTGGTGCCGCTGAACACCCAGTTCCGTTTTTCCAAGCGTGACCTGGTGCTGGAGTACATGCCATGAGCACCTTCAACGAACGTCGCCAGCGCCTGGCCGACACGCAGGGGCCGCTGATGCTGCTGGAGGTGTCCGCGCCCTCGATGCCCGATGTGCTGCGCATCGTCAATGACACGGTCAACTGGACGAGCAACGGCCTGGCGTTCATCGCCGCGCCCTTCGGCTTCCAGCTGCCCGATGATGTCACCGGGCAGGCGCCGCGGGCACAGCTGGTGATCGACAACGTCGGGCGGGCCTTGACCGAAGACCTGGAACGGCTGATGCCCGGGGAAATGCTCACCGCGCGGTTGATGATCACCGACCGTGCCGATCCGGATGTGATCGAGGCCGAGTACGACCTGCCGATGACCCAGGTGTCGGTCAACACGCGCACGGTCAGCGCGCAGTGTGGCGTGGATTTCCTGATGCGCCAGCAGGCCGTGCTGCTGCACGCCAATCCGTTCACCCTGCCCGGGATTTTCTGATGCGGCTGCACGACATCGAGCGGTTGGTGGGCATTCCCTATGAACAGGCCCGGTTCGACTGCGCCGACCTGGTGGTGCTGGCGCAGCGCGAGCTGTTCGGGCGCGAGGTGGACCTGCCGGGCCGGCGGCCCCGCGGCCTGCGCGGGGCGCTCGAACTGGCCGGCCATTCACGCCTGCGCGCGACGCCGCGCGAGGGGCCACCGCACGATGGCGACCTGGTCCTGATGATCGAACGTGGGCACCGCACCCCCGGCCATGCCGGGGTTTTCTTTTTCCTGGCCCATGAGGGCTGGGTCCTGCACAGCAATGAAACGAACGGCTGCAGCGTGCTGCACCGGGTTCGTGACCTGCCCGGATACGGGCTGCGGATAGAGGGATACTACGCATGGAACTGACCCCCCGACCGGTGGCCGATGGCCGCCTCATCATCACCCCGCATCCGGTCCTGCTGGATGGCCAGCGCAACGTGCCGGCCGATCTGCGTCCGGGCGAGAGCCTGTATGCCTTCCTGATGCGCCATGTCGATGGCCTGGATGGCAAGCCCTGGCAGGTTCACGTGGATGGCCAGGACGTGCCGCGCGAGCAGTGGATGCAGATGCAGCCGCGCCATGGCCAGCTGATCGAAGTGCACAGCGTGGTGGGCAAGGCGGCGATCCCGCTGATCGCGATGATCGCGCTGACCTATTTCACGTTCGGCATCGGGACCCTGGCGGCCAGTGGCGCCTGGGGGGCCGGCGCCATCGCAGGGACCTACGGCACGCTCGCCGCGTCGGCGGTCTATGTGGCCGGCAGCGTGCTGATCAACAAGGTGCTGACGCCCAAGCCGCCCAAGCCCGGTGGCGGGGGCGTGGCCGAGACGGCCTATTCGCTGGCGGCACCGCGCAACCGTGTCCGCGCCTACGAGCCGCTCGGGCTGCTGTTCGGCTCGGTGCGTGTCGCACCGGATGTGATCAGTCGCCCGTACACCTGGTATGAGGCCGATGAGCAGTACCTGGCGTTGACCCTGAGCCCGGGCATCAACGTCGGGCGCGTGGAGGCCCTGCAGAACGGCGATGCAGCGCTGTCCAGCTACGAGGGCGTACGCACCTGGTTCCGCGGTTTCCCGCAGATGCCGGAGGAGGCCATTCCGCTGTACAGCAATGCCGATGTGGTCGATGGCGCGCAGCTGCTCGATACCGGCAATGATGCCAAGCATGTTCCCGGCCCCTGGGTGGAGCGCACCAGTTCACCGGACACCCTGCGCCTGCAGGTGAACATCGAATTCCGCCTGTGGGATGTCACCTCCAAGGGCAAGGACAAGGACAACCGCGAACAGGTCCAGATCCAGTACCGTCCCACCGGCAGTACGGCCTGGCAGGTGTTCGGCAACCATGCGGTGGTGGGCCGTACGCAGAAGACCCGGCGGGTGAGCTATGGGCGTGATGTCGAGCCCGGGCAGTACGATGTGCGCGTGCGCGTGGCTGGCCAGAACACCGATGGCAGCGGAGCGCAGGCCAACTTCACCTGGACCAACCTGGTCAGTGTGCAGCGCGATGACGCCAGCCACGCGGGCATTCCGGCGATCGGCCTGCAGATGAAGGCCTCCGGGCAGCTCAACGGCACGCCCGATGAGATCCGCTGCGTGGCCCATTCGCGGCCGGTTCCTGTCTGGAAAGGCGAGGCAGCGGGGTGGGTGGTCGAGGAGACCAGCAACCCGGGCGCGCAGATCCTGGCCTATGCCCGCGGCATCAACGACGAGAACGGCAAGCGCATCGCCGGCCTGGGCATGGCCGATCGCCGCATCGACATCGAAGGCCTGAAGGCGTTCATGCTGCACTGTGCGGACAACGGGTTCAGCTACGACTACTGGCTGACCGAAGTGCGCAGCCACCAGGCCGTGCTCGACGCCATCGCGCTGGCCGGCTTCGGCCAGGTGACCTGGGCCAAGGGCCGCCTCGGCGTTGCCTGGGCGGCGGACGAGCAGCCGCTGTCGGGCGTGGTCAACATGGCCACCATCAAGAAGGGGCAGTTCCAGGTCGACTACACGCTGGCCAATGCGGCCGATGGCATCGAATACAGCTACCTGGATCGCCGCACCTGGACCGCCTCGACCCTGCGCGTACCCGCGCCGGGCGTGGAGGTGATGCTCAACCCGGCCAAGGTCACCGGTGAAGGCGTGACCAGCGAAGCGCACGCGGCCATGCTGGCCCGATGGCACCTGGCGCAGAGTGTCTACCAGTACAAGTCGATCAGCTACAGCACGGACCTGGAGCACTTGGCCTACGCGCGCCTGTCGGTGCTGGCCCTGCAGCATGACCTCACCCAGTGGGGCTTCGGCGGCCGCGTGCAGGGCGCCAGCCGCGATACCGCCGGGGTCACCACGCTGACGCTGGATGAACCGGTGCCGCCACCGGCAGCGGGCAATGCCTTCATCGGCGTGCGCATCCCGGGCGAACGCGTCTACCGCGTACTGCGCGTGCTGGCAGGTACCGAGGCCAGCGACACGCTGGTACTGGCCGACCCCTGGCCAGCCGATGCCCCGATGCCCGGCGACAGCGAGGCCAACCCGGCCCACGACACGATCTGGATCTACGATTTCAAGCAGACCCCGGGTACGCGCGTTCGCGTCACCGGCATCCGCCCGGAAGCCGACCTGAAGGGGGCGGCAGTGGATGTGGTGCAGGAAGGGCCCGAGTTCTGGCACTACGTGCGCACCGGGCAGTATGTACCGCCCTCCCATGCCTCTTCCCTGCAGACCCGGCCGGTGGCCAGCAACCTTAAGGTGGTCGAGCGCCAGGTCAGCCTGGGGGGCAGCCTGCGCACCGAGCTGCAGGCGAGCTTCGACATCAGTGGTCCGGTCGGTGACATCCACGTGCTGTCCGACCCGGACGGCAACGCTGCGCTGGAGGAGGTGGCACGCACGATCACCCGCAGCGCCAGCTGGTCCATTCCCGGAGCGGGTACCTACCCGGTGGTCGTGCGGCCCTACAGCCCGGACGGGCGTGCCGGCGTTGCCGTGTCCCTGCAGTACACCACGCAGGGCGCGGATGCGCCCCCGGTTCTGGTGGATCTGTTCGACGTGGAGGAACTCAGTGGGGGTGTGCGCCGCTACCTGTGGGGGTTCCTCAGCGATACCGTGCAGTCCCCGGACTTCGCCGGCGTGGAGATCCGGTATGTGGCCGGCGTGGCCACGGCCCTGGTCTGGGACGAGATGACCCCGCTGGGGGAATCGGGTTACCACGCTGCAGCGTTTGAATCGATGCTGCCGGCGGCAGGGCCCTGGACGTTCGCCTGCCGCTCGCGCAACACCAGCGGCGTGCTGTCCACGGGGATGCGGGTCGTGCGCGCGACGCTGCAGCCCAACCTGGGCGAGGTGATCGGCGGCATCCAGACCGGGCAGGCACAGCAGGCCCGGAACCTGGAAAAGGAAATCAGCGACCGCATCGATGCGGGGCTGGCCGAAGCCGCAGCCCGTGCCGGTGGGCTGGCGCAGGCCGCCCGCGAGCTGGCGGCCGAGGCCAGCGCCCGGGCGCAGGCGGATGGTGAGTCCATGCAGGCCATCGCTGCAGAGAGCACCGCGCGCGTGGCCGGTCTGCTGAACGAGAAGCGCGAGCGCGAGGCGGCGGTTTCCCAGGAGCAGCAGACCCGCCAGAGCGATGTGGAATCGCTGGCGCGGGCCCTGTCGGAGGTGGCCGCCGGCAGCGGCACGCAGTTCGACAGCCGCCTGATCTGGTACTTCGACCAGGCGGTCGAGGGCTGGACCGGCAACGGCGCGCCGACCGTGGTGGATGGCTGGTTGCGGCCGGCCAACGTCGCGGCGTCACCGTGGGTGCAGTCGCCAGCGGGGCTGGCCGTGGATGGCAGTGCCCATCGTTTCGTGAAGCTGCGGGTGAAGCGCGTGGGTACGCCGGTGTGGGCCGGCACGCTGCAGTGGATCACCACGGCTGACCGCACCTGGAACGGGCAGAAGCAGGTGGCGATGGCCGAGCCGGCGTGGGATGCCCATGGCGTGGCGATCATGGATGTGCAGGATGTGCCGTGGTGGCCCGGCGTGGTGGATGCGATCCGTGTGCAGCTGGGCGCAACGCAGTCGGCAACCCATGGCTTCCTGCTGGACTGGGTTGCCGTGGGCCGGCCGACACCGGGGGCCAGCGTGGCGCTGGTGCAGCAGGAAGCCCAGGCCAGGATCGCCGCCGATGCCGCCGAAGCCAGCCAGCGCAGCACGCTGGCAGTGCAGATGCGGGGCCAGTACAGCGGCACCGACCTGGCGCAGGTGACCACCGGGTTCATTGCCGACGAGCGTACCGCGCGCGTGGCCAGCGACAGTGCCCAGGTCGGACGCATCAGTGCCATGGAAGCACGCCTGCCGGCCGGCAACGGCCAGGTGGCCACGGCGGCCAGCGTGACCGCCGAGCAGCAGGCACGGGTGGCCGGCGACCAGGCCAACGCCAGCGACATCACCGCGCTGCGGACCCGGGTCGATGGCAAGGCCGATGCCAGCGCGCTGCAATCGTTGACCACGCGGGTGGACACGGCGGAAGGAAAGGTCGATGCGCAGGGGCAGCAGCTCACCCAGCTGGGCAACCGGGTGGGGGCGGTGGAAGGCCAGAATGGCGCCAATACCACAGCGATCAGCGGGCTTGCATCACGTGTCAGCAGTGCCGAGGGCAGGCTCGAGGCGCAGACTTCCCAGGTCACCCAGCTTGAATCCAGTGTCCGGGTCCTGCAGAACGGGGGCGACAGCCTGTTCCCGCTCGGCACATTCGAGCAGGGCGAAAATGGCGCGAACGTCGTCCCGCTGCAGGCCGGAGGCAACCGGTTCCAGTTCCAGACCGCTTCTGCCCGGACGGGTCGCCTGGGCATGCTGATCAGCACCGTGGTCGGCACGACGTCGAACGCGGACTGCTACATCGGTGACTACATTCCCTGCGGCCAGAACCGGCGGATCTATGTCGAGTACTACCTGCGTCTGCGTGCAGACAGCCCGGATGCGCCCGGCGGGCAGATCGGCGTTGGCCTGAACCTGGTGATTGCCGATGGCAGCCAGGCCTGGCCGCGGTTGTTCACCAACCTGGCCAGCCTCAACGGCAGCAAAGGCCAGTGGACGAAAGTCAGCGGTTACCTGGACACGACCACGACGTCCCAGCGCTACCGGCTGATGGTGGGCATTCCGCAGCTGAACCGCCCCAACGGTGTGCTGCTGGATATCGACGACATCAGGATGGTCGATGTCACCGATGCCTACAAAGCCCAGCAGTCCGCTGATGCGGCGACAACGGCTGTTTCCGGCCTGACCTCGCGGGTGACCGTCACCGAGGGCCTGGTGAGCGCACAGGGGCAGCAGCTGACGTCCCTGGCGTCATCGATGGGCAACATCGGCGGTGACAACCTGCTGCCCAACAGCAGCTTCGACGTGCGGGGCAGCGAAACCGGGCTGCCGACGGGCTGGGTCGACCTGGTCCAGAACATCACGGCGCTGGGACGCAGCTATGTGGCCAGTCCGCTGCCCGGCTCGGCGGTGGCCTATCGCGTGGTCGCGCAGGCGACGGCAGCGGCCAATGCCTACGTCGGGCTGGACTGCAACACCACAGCATCACGGCCCAAGGCCGTGCCCGGCCAGCGTTATACCTCCTCCGTGTTCGCGCGGGGGTTCGTGGGGTTGAACCTGCAATGCTTCATCATCTACCTGGATGCGACAGGCGCAACGCTGGCGAACAACACGCAGAACATCGTCATGACCGAGACGTTCCAGCGCTGTGTGTTCACCGCGCCTGCCGCACCGGCAGGCACCACCCAGGCACGGGTTGCCTGGCGTCTGGGTGCGACGGCGGCCGGGCAGAACCTGTGGCTGGAACTGGACAACGCGATGTTCCAGCAGGGTGAAACGGCCACGCAGTGGATGCCCGGTGGCGTGGAAACGGCGGCGGCCACCAACGCCAATGCAGCGGCCATCGCCGGACTGACCACCACCGTCACCCAGCAGGGCAGCCGGTTGGATGCCGCGGCGCAGGACCTGACCAACCTGAAATCCCAGATAGGCAGCGTGTCGGCCACCGGCTTCAACCAGCTGCAGACGCAGGTGACCCAGCAGGGGGGGCAGATCAGCGCCCAGGCCTCACAGCTCAGTGGCCTGCAGTCGCAGATCGGTGGCAAGGCCGAAGCCGCTGTTGTCCAGCAGATGCAGGCACTGGTCAGAAACCTGGGCGAGTCCGGCAACCTGTTGATGAACGCCACCTTCCCGCTCTGGCAACGTACCGGCTGGGGATGGGGCTACAACCTGGGGTGGCATGAACTCGGCAACCCGACCGGTGACAACAGCTGGCGTCCGGTTGGCGTGTTCGGCATCGGTTCGGTGCGGCCGGGCAGGCCGGCCAGCAGCGAAATCTCCTGGTTCGGCACGGAATACGACATCGCCGTGGAGCAGGGCAGAACCTACTGCGCCTCGGGGAGCGTCAACGCCCATCGCTGCGATCTGCTGGTCGAGATCACCTGGGTCAATGCTGCCGGCGGGGCCATTGCCGTGGCCCAGTCGCCCTGGGTGATCAACCCGAACATCGGCTCGGTACCTACGCTGGCGAACCTGCCGCGCCCGTTCGTGATCGCCAAGGCGCCCTCCGGTGCGGTATCGGCCCGCTACCGCGTGCTCGTGCGTGGCCGGGGGGAGGATACCCCGTACCTGTGGCTGTTCCGTCCCATGTTCAGCCGCGTGGCCGACGATGCGACCCAGCCACCGGCATGGTCGGCGGGGGGAACGGAGGCCTCGGCATCCTGGGCGGTCAATGTCCGTGCGGACGGCCGGATCGGTGGCGTCCAGCTGGCAAGCAACGGCCAGACCTCCGCGTTCGATGTGGTGTCGGACATGTTCAGGGTGTCGGCGCCCAATGGCGGCCAGCGCACCGAATACAGCGATGGCAACTGGCGTGTCTACGACAGCAACGGCGTGATGCGGGTGCGCATGGGCGTGTGGTGACCGACTGCCGGTGGTTGCGGTGGAGCCCCCCGATTCAGGGCTCCACCGTCAACCCCGGTATACTGGCGCCCTTTCAGGCCCCGGCCCCCAGGCGCCCCTGTCATTCCGGCAGGGTCCCAGGCCCCCAGAGTCCCGCGATTCCATGTCCCAGCTGAACCCCAAAGTCGGCTTCGTCAGCCTTGGCTGCCCGAAGGCCCTCGTCGATTCCGAGCGCATCCTCACCCAGCTGCGGGCCGAGGGGTACGACATCGTCCCGTCCTACGATTCGGCCGATGTGGTGGTGGTCAACACCTGCGGCTTCATCGATTCGGCGGTGACCGAATCGCTCGATGCCATCGGCGAGGCGATGAACGAGAACGGCAAGGTCATCGTCACCGGCTGCCTGGGCAAGCGCCCGGAACAGATCCGCGAGGCCTACCCGGACGTGCTGGCCGTGTCCGGCCCGCAGGACTACCAGAGCGTGATGGAAGCGGTGCACGCCGCGCTGCCGCCCAAGCATGACCCGTTCGTGGACCTGGTGCCGGACTACGGCATCAAGCTGACCCCGCGCCACTATGCCTACCTGAAGATTTCCGAAGGCTGCAACCACAAGTGCAGTTTCTGCATCATCCCCTCGATGCGCGGCAAGCTGGTCTCGCGCCCGGTGGATGAGGTGCTGCGCGAAGCCGAGCGCCTGGTGCGCGGCGGCGTGCGCGAGCTGCTGGTGGTCTCGCAGGACACCTCCGCCTACGGCGTGGACGTGAAGTATGCCGAGCGCATGTGGCGCGACAAGGCCTACCAGACCCGCATGAAGGCGCTGTGCGAAGGCCTGTCCGAGCTCGATGCCTGGGTGCGCATGCACTACGTCTACCCGTACCCGCACGTGGACGAGGTGGTGCCGCTGATGGCCGAGAACCGCATCCTGCCGTACCTGGACATTCCGTTCCAGCACGCCAGCCCGCGCATCCTGCGCCTGATGAAGCGCCCCGGCGCGGTCGAAAAGACCCTGGAACGCGTGCAGAACTGGCGCCGCATCGCGCCGGACATCACCGTGCGTTCGACCTTCATCGTCGGCTTCCCGGGCGAGACCGAGGCCGAGTTCGAGGAACTGCTGTCGTTCCTGGATGAAGCGCAGCTGGACCGCGTGGGTGCGTTCGCCTACTCGCCGGTCGAGGGCGCCACCGCCAACGACCTGCCCGATGCGGTGCCGGAAGAAGTGAAGCAGGAGCGCCTGGCGCGCTTCATGGAAAAGCAGGCGCAGATTTCCGCGGCACGCCTGGAGGCGAAGATCGGCACGGTGCAGCAGTGCCTGGTCGATGCCATCGAAGGTGACATCGCCGTGGCGCGTTCCAAGGCTGATGCGCCGGAAATCGATGGCCTGGTGCACATCCAGAATGCGGACCAGGTGAAGCTGCGCGTGGGCGAGTTCGTCGACGTGGAGATCACCGAGAGCGACGAGCACGACCTGTACGGCGACGCGCTGGGCAGTGCCACGCGCCCGGCCTTCGACCTCAAGGTGCTGTGACCGCTGCGGCTGCCACCGCTGCCGGTGGCGGCCGTCGCCGTTTCGAGCCGCCCGCGCGTGACGCCGTGGCGGCCGATTGTTTCGATCATCCGTTGTTTGCCGGAATGGCGGCGTTCGGCGACCTGCTGCAGGCCGCGGTCTGGCCATCGGTGCGTTCACTGGATGCGCGGCTGGCGCTGCCGGGCAAGACGCTGGTGGCGCAGGACGCGGCCTTGCTGGCCGATGGCCTGCACTACGAGGCCCGCATCGCGCAGGGGCGCATCGCCACCCGCGCCGGCAACTGGCACGACCTGTTCAATGCGCTGGTGTGGGCACGTTACCCGCAGCTTAAAGTGGCGCTCAATGCCGCCCAGTGCCGGCACATGGCGACCGTGCCGTCCGGCCAGCGCAACCGCGCGCAGGCGGCCCTGACCCAGTTCGACGAAACCGGGGTGGTCGTGCGTGTGCGTGATCCGCTTGTGCTGGCTGCGTGGGATGCGCATGACTGGGCGGCGTTGTTCGCACCTGCGTGGTGGCAGAGCGGGAGCATCGCCATCGCCGCCGTGTTCGGCCATGCGTTGATGGAGCAGGCGTTGCTGCCGGGGCGCCTGCTGGTGGGCAAATGCGTGGTGGTGCAGGGGGATGAGCGCGCGGCCTGCATCGAGGTGGTTGCCAATGCCATCGACGCGGGCACGGTGCTGGATGATCCCCTGCAACTGCGGCCGCTGCCATTGGCGGGTGTTCCCGGCTGGCATGACGTGCAGGATGTCGCCTTCTACGGCAATGCCGACTACTTCCGCCCGCTGCGCGAGGGCCGCCGCTACCCACCGCCGTTGCACACCGCCGGCAGTGTCGACGGTTAGCCGACCGCCTTTCGTTCCGGCGTTACGCCGCGTAGTCCACGCCGATCACCGCGAAGGTGAAGTGCCCGCCGGGCAGCGCCACCGAAAACTCATCGTCGACGCGCTTCTTCAGCAACGCCCGCGCCAGCGGCGAATCGATGCTGATGCAGCCGGTGCCTGCGTCGGTCTCGTCCGGCCCGACGATGCGGTAGCGGCTGGTCTCGCCCGTGTCCACGTTTTCCAGTTCCACCCAGGCGCCGAAGAATACCGCCTGCGGATCGGTCGGCCGGGTATCGACCACCCGCAGTGCCTCCAGGCGCTTGGTCAGGTAGCGCACGCGGCGGTCGATCTCGCCCAGCTGCTTCTTGCGGTAGGTGTACTCGGCGTTCTCCGAACGGTCGCCCTCGGCGGCCGCCGCCGCCAGTGCCTTCACCACCTCGGGGCGGCGCACGCGCCACAGCTCATCCAGTTCGGCTTTCAGCCGGGCATGGCCGGCGGCGGTGATCAGGGCGGTGCTCTTTTCTGCAGGGGGACGCCAACGGGACATGCGGTACGGCTTCTTTCCAGGAGTGCGAGGGGGGCGGGCGGGGCCGTTCCGCTTCGGAAAGCCCCGCCCGGTAAAGGAACGGGTTCAGCGCTTCCCGCCGAAGATGCCGCCCAGGATGCCGCGCACGATCTGGTTGCCCAGCTTGGTACCGACCGTGCGCGTGGTCTGCTTGGCCATGGTCTCGATCATGCCCTGGCGGCGCCGGGTGCCGAAGATGGTGTCCTTGATGGCCTGGCCGAAGCCCCCCTCCTGCGCGTCATCCTGCTGGCGGGTCCGCGCTGCCGGTGCCTGTGCCTGCGCGGTGGCCTTCTCCGCACGTGCGGCCAGCAGTTCAGCGGCCGATTCACGGTTGATCGCCGTGTCGTAGCGGCTGCCGACCGGGCTGCCCGCCCGCACCTGTGCGCGTTCGGCCTCGGTGATCGCTCCCATCCGGCAACGCGGCGGGGCGATCAGCGTCTGCTGCACCGGCATCGGGATGCCCTTGTCCTGCAGGGTGGAGACCAGTGCTTCACCGGTGCCGAGCTGGGCCAGCACCTTGGCCACGTCCAGTTTCGGATTCGGCACGAAGGTTTCCGCTGCGGTCTTCACCGCCTTCTGGTCGCGCGGGGTGAAGGCGCGCAGCGCATGCTGCACGCGGTTGCCGAGCTGGCCCAGGATGTTGGCCGGCACGTCGTCGGGGAACTGCGAGCAGAAGTACACGCCCACGCCCTTGGAGCGGATCAGCCGCACCACCTGCTCGATGCGTTGCACCAGTGCCGGCGGCGCATCGTTGAACAGCAGGTGCGCTTCATCGAAGATGAACACCAGCTTGGGCTTGTCCAGGTCGCCTACCTCCGGCAGCGTCTCGAACAGCTCCGACAGCAGCCACAGCAGGAAGGTGGAATACAGCTTGGGCTTGAGCACCAGCTGGTCGGCGGCCAGGATGCCGATCACCCCGCGGCCGTCGTGGTTGACCCGCATGATGTCGGCCAGTTCCAGTGCCGGTTCGCCGAAGAACTGCTCGCCGCCGTCCTGGGCCAGGCGCAGCACCGCGCGCTGGATCGCCGCAATGGAGGGCGCGCTGACCAGGCCGTATTCGGTGGAAACATCCTTGCGCTCCTCGGCGACCAGGCCGAGCAGGGCACGCAGGTCGTCCATGTCCAGCAGCAGCAGGCCACGGTCGTCGGCCAGCTTGAACACGATGTCCAGCACGCCGGCCTGGGTGTCGTTGAGCTCCAGGATGCGGGCCAGCAGGGTCGGGCCCATTTCGCTGATGGTGGTGCGTACCGGGTGGCCCAGCTTGCCGTACAGGTCCCAGAACACCGCCGGGCTGGCCGCCGGGCCGTAGTCGGTCACGCCGATCTGCGCCGCGCGCTGCAGCAGCGCGTCTCCGCCGCTGCCGGGCACCGCCAGGCCGGATACATCGCCCTTCACGTCGGCCAGGAACACCGGCACGCCGATCCGTGAAAACCCTTCGGCCAGCGTCATCAGGGTCACGGTCTTGCCGGTACCGGTGGCGCCGGCCACCAGGCCGTGGCGGTTGCCCAGCCGCGGCTGCAGGGTCACGGGGATATCGTCGGTGGTGCCTTTGCCGAGCAGAATCGGATCCATGGTCCAGCCCTTGTAGTGAATACGCACAATGTTAACCGGGGCAGCCGGCCGGCCTGGTGCGGGTTGCCCGGACCTTGGCCGCGCCGCTACTCTGCCTGCCTGTCTCGCACACAGTGCCAAAAATGCCCGTTCCTGTCCTGCTTTCCCGCACCTGGCCGCTGCTGGCCCTTGCCAGCCTGGTTTCCATCTCCCCCGAGGCGCACGCCCAGCGGGTCTCGGCGCGGGACAAGGCCAAGGTCGATGTGCTGCAGCAGCGCATGGCGGCTGCCGAGAAGCGCTACACCAACGCGCTGGTGCTGGTGGGCAATGCCGACCCCAAGGGCAGCAACGAAGCCGACGCCGCACTGGAAGACATGGAAGATGTCATCAGTGAGTGCGTGAAGCAGAAGGGCTGCCAGATGGGTGACATGCTGGCCACCTACAAGCGCCTGCTCAAGCACGACGCGGACGCGGTGGCCGATGATGCCCAGGCCGACGACGAAGGCGATCGCCTGGAGGCCGACCCGGACCATGTCGGCCCGCTGGCCGCCGATGTGCCCGAGGCGGCCCGTGCGGCCGCCCTGCTCAACGACAAGCGCCATGCCTTTGACACCATGGTCGAGTACAACCCGGCCATCCAGGCCGGCATCCGCCGCTGGCTGACCGACATGCGCCCGGCGCTGCTGACCAGCTATGAGAACTACCAGAACCTGCGTGCGGTGATGTGGCCGGAATGGGAAAAGCGCGGCCTGCCCGAAGCCTTGCTGTTCGGCATCATGGCCAAGGAATCCAACGGCCGCGTGCATGCATCCTCACGCGCCGGTGCGGCCGGGCTCATGCAGTTCATGCCCGCCACCGGGCGCCGTTTCGGCCTGGGGCCGGATGGCACCGGCTTCGACACCCGGTTCGACGCGCGCAGTGCCGCCGAGGCCAGTGCGACCTATCTCAACGAACGCATGCGTGAACTGAACAACAGCGTGGAACTCTCGCTGGCCGGCTACAACGGCGGAGAGGGACGGGCGGCGCGGGTGGCGCGTGAAAACCCGGGGCAGAGCTTCTGGATCGACCGGGTCTACAACCAGTTCCCCGGCGAGACCAAGGACTATGTGCCCATGGTGATCGCCGCCGCGTGGATCTTCCTGCACCCGCAGCAGTACGGCGTGGAATTCCCGAAGATCAGCGCGCAGCCGGCGACCCTGCGCCTGGCCCGCTCCACCACCATCTATGAACTGACCATCTGCCTGGGCAGCCATGGCACGCGTGATGGCTACATGCGTGCACTGCGCAACCTCAATCCCCGCTACGAGGCCGATGGGTGGATCCCCGCCGGTACGCTCATCAATGCGACCACGCGCATCGCCAGCCTGTACGCGCGCAACTGTGTCAGCGGCCCGCGTGCGGACCTGGCGCGGGCGCTGATCACCGCCGACCTCAATGCGGCCATCGTCCGCCCCGGCGCGGTGGCCTACACCGGCAGCGTGGCGGTGGGGGGCGTGGTACCGGTGGCAGCGGCGGCCGAGGGCGATGAGATCGCGGCCACTCCCACCGCCCCGGTGGCGGCACCGAAGCCGCCGGCCAAGGGCAAGCCCAAGGTGCGCACCTACAAGGTGGGCAAAGGCGATACGCTGGGCCGCATCGCCGCCCGTTTCCAGTGCGACGTGCCGGCCCTGGCCCGCGCCAATGGTCTGAAGGCGCCGGCTTACAGCCTGCGCCCGGGGCAGACCCTGAAGCTCCAGGGCTGCGACAAGTAACGCTTTCCAACGAGAACGACCTGCATGGATCTTGCCGCCACCCGCGACCTGTTCGCCAACCTCCGCGAAAACACCGACTGGGACCTGCAGGCGCCGCTGCTGTGGGGTTACTACTTCGTCCATGCCACCGCCGACCGCCTGCAGGCGCTGGCCCAGACCCTCGCTGCACAGGGCTATACCGTGGTGGAACTGTTCGAGCAGGTGCCCGACGAGGGCGAGGCACCGTTCCACGTGCTGCACGTGGAACGGGTGGAGGTCCATGACGAGGCCTCGCTGGACCTGCGCAACCAGGAACTGGCGGCCCTGGCCGCACAGCTGGGCGTGGAGGACTATGACGGCATGGATGTCGGCCCGGCCCCGGGCGCACCTACGCTGCAGTGACTGGCGCCCCGGCGGGGGCGCCTTCCGGTGCCGCCGGGCGCTGCCCGGTGGCGACCGTCCGTGATCAGCCGCGCCGCGTGGCCAGCGCCTGGCCCAGCTTGACCGGGTGCTCGGCGCCCAGGCCGGTGGTGAATTCGGCCACGCCCGGCGGCAGCAGCACGATAACCGTCGAACCGTAGTTGAAGCGTGCCATCTCGGCGAAACGCTCCAGGGTGATGCCCTGGCCGCGGTAGTCCTTGCGGGTGATGCGATCACCGTATTCCGGGATCTCCACGCCGCTCCATACCGTTTCCACGCCGGACACCAGCAGCGCGCCGACCATCACGCTCACCATCGGGCCGAAGTCGGTGTCGAAGTGGCAGACCAGGCGCTCGTTGCGTGCGAACAGGCCCGGCACGGTGTTCACCGCATCCGGGCCCACGCTGAACAGGCGGCCGGGCACGTGCACCGTTTCGCGCAGGGTGCCGGTCCACGGCATGTGCACGCGGTGGTAGTCGCGCGGGGACAGGTACACGGTGGCGAACAGGCCGTCATTGAAGGGCTTGGCATCCTCGGCGCTGCCCAGCAGTTCGGCGGCGGTGAACGACTGGCCCTTGGCCTGGAAGATGCGCCCGGCCTGGATCGGGCCCAGCTGGCTGATGCGGCCATCGGCCGGCATCACCAGGCGGCGCGGGTCGGCGTCGGCCACGCGTGCGCCGGGCTTCAGTGCACGGGTGAAGAACTGGTTGAAGGTCGGGTAGCTGCGCGGGTCCGGGTTGGCGGCCTCGCCCAGATCGACGTTGAATTTCCGGGTCACGGTGTCGATGAGCCATTGCGACACGCGCGGGTTGTCCGAGTACGCCAGCGAGCGCGCCATCGAGGACAGCAGGCGGTGCGGCAGGACGTAGCTCAGGGTGGTCATCAGGCTCATGGGGCGGATTTCTCGGTCAGCTTCTGCAGGTCGCGGGCAATGGCCGGCGCGTTGAACGGGGGACGGACCAGGCCGGCCAGGCGGCCTTCCGGGTCGAGCACGGCCAGGCTGGCCGAATGCTCGACGGTGTAGTCCTCGGGGTTTTCATCGAAGTGCTTGCCGGGCACCTTCTGGAACACGAAGCCCAGCGCGGTGGCGAAGCGCTCCAGCGAGGGCACATCGCCGGTGGCGGCCAGGGTGTCCTTGTGGAAGCCATGCACATATTCGCCCAGGCGGGTGGCGGTATCGCGACCGGGGTCCACCGAAATGAACAGCACGCGCGGGCGCAGGGCCTCGGGCACCGTTTCCCACTGCTTCTGCGCGCCGGCCAGTTCGGCCAGGGTGGTCGGGCACACGTCCGGGCAGAAGGTGAACCCCAGGAAGACCAGCGTCCAGTGGCCTTTCAGCTCGCCGGGGATGAGCCGGGTGCCGTCGGACTGGGCCAGGTTGTAGTCGGGCAGGGGCCGTGGCTGCGGGTACAGGGTGATGGCCTCGGTGGCCGGCTGGCCGGCCGGCGGCGCGGGCGCGAAGACCTTCTGGGCGGCGAGCAGGCCCAGCCCGGCGGCCAGGGCGATGAGCAGAATGATGCCTACGTTGCGATTGAACATGGGGATCCGCTGCGGGAAGTGGGGGCCATCATACCGTCTGCGCCCGGGTCGTTACCCCTGCAACGGATGCCGGCGGCCCCGGCAACGCCTATAATCGGGGGCCACTTTGCCCGTCGTACCGCCATGACCGCCGAAACGGCCGCCGAACTCCACACGATCATCGACCTGATCCGCTACGGCACCAGCCGTTTCAACGAAGCCGGGCTGACCTTCGGGCACAGCTACGACAACGCCCTGGATGAAGCCACCCAGCTGGTGCTGCACAGCCTGCACCTGCCGCATGACCTCGGCCCGGCCTACGGCCAGGCGCGCCTGCTGCAGGCCGAAAAGCAGCGCGTGCTGGACCTGTTCCAGCGTCGCATCGACGAACGCATTCCGGCCGCCTACCTGACCGGCGAAGCCTGGTTTGCCGGGCTCAGCTTCAAGAGCGACGAGCGCGCCCTGGTGCCCCGCTCGCCCATCGCCGAGCTGATCGAGTGCGGTTTCGAGCCGTGGCTGGCCGGCCGCGATGTCAACCGCGCGCTGGACCTGTGCACCGGTTCGGGCTGCATCGCCATTGCCATGGGCCACTACTACCCGAACTGGGAAGTGGATGGCGTGGACCTGAGCGACGACGCCCTGTCGCTGGCCGAAGAGAACAAGGAGCGCCTGCAGGCGCACAACGTCACCCTGCTCAAGTCGGACCTGTTCAACGGCCTGACCGGCCGCCACTACGACCTGATCGTCACCAACCCGCCGTACGTCACCAACGACGAGACCGATGCCCTGCCGCAGGAATATTCCTACGAGCCGGAAATGGGCCTGCGTGCGGGTGATGATGGCCTGGACCTGGTGCTGAAGATCCTGCGCGACGCGCCGCTGCACCTGAGCGAGGACGGCCTGCTGATCTGCGAAGTGGGCGAGTCCGAACAGCACCTGATCAAGCTGCTGCCGGAAGTCGATTTTGCCTGGATCGAATTCAAGGTCGGCCAGATGGGCATCTTCGCGGTCGAATGCCGCGAGCTGATCGCCCACAGCGCCCGCATCACCGAACTGGCGGCACAGCGCCCGTGAGCTCCAATGCGTTCGGCAAGCTGTTGACCGTCACCACGTTCGGCGAATCGCACGGGCCGGCGATCGGCTGCGTGATCGATGGCTGCCCCCCGGGCCTGGCGCTGGATGCGGCCGAGTTCGCCCACGACCTGCAGCGCCGCGCCACCGGCAAGAGCCGGCATACCTCGGCGCGCCGCGAGGCCGACGAGGTCGAGATCCTGTCCGGTGTGTACGAGGGCCTGACCACCGGCACGCCGATCGCGCTGCTGATCCGCAACACCGACCAGCGCAGCAAGGATTACGCCAGCATCGGCCAGCAGTTCCGGCCCGGCCACGCTGACTACACCTACTGGCACAAGTACGGCATCCGCGATCCGCGTGGTGGCGGCCGTTCGTCCGCGCGCGAGACCACCATGCGCGTGGCCGCTGGCGTGGTGGCCAAGAAGTGGCTGGCCGAGCGCTTCGGCATCACCGTGCGCGGCTACCTGTCGCAGCTGGGCAACCTCACCCCGGCCGGTTTCGACTGGTCGGCGGTGGAAGACAACCCCTTCTTCTGGCCGCATGCCGCGCAGGTGCCGGAGCTGGAGGCGTACATGGATGCGCTGCGCAAGTCCGGTGATTCGGTCGGCGCACGCGTGAACGTAGTGGCCGACAACGTACCGCCGGGTTGGGGCGAGCCGATCTACGGCAAGCTCGACGGTGATCTTGCCGCGGCCCTGATGAGCATCAACGCGGTCAAGGGCGTGGAGATCGGCGACGGCTTCGCCAGCGCCGCCCAGCTCGGTACCGAGCATCGCGACCTGCTCACGCCGCAGGGTTTTGCCAGCAACCATGCCGGCGGCATTCTCGGCGGTATCTCCACCGGCCAGCCGGTGACCGCATCGATCGTGCTCAAGCCGACCTCCAGCCTGCGCCTGCCCGGCCCATCGCTGGACACCGCCGGCAACGTGGTCGAGGTGGTCACCACCGGCCGCCATGACCCCTGCGTCGGCATCCGCGCCACGCCCATCGCCGAGGCGATGATGGCGCTGGTGCTGATGGACCAGGCCCTGCGCCACCGCGCGCAGTGCGGCGATGTCGGCACCATCACCCCGCGCATTCCCGGCCAGATCGATGGCTGATGCGCGGCCGGTGGTGTGGGTGAGCCAGCCGCTGGTCGAGGCGGCCATCGCGCCGTTGCGCGACCGCGTGCAGCTGCACACCACCGACACCGTCACCGCCTGGACGCCTGACCAGCTGGCCGAACGGCTGGCCGGCGTGGATGGGGCCATCATCACGCTCAACGAGCGCATCGGCGCCGCCCAGCTGGCCGGCAATGCGCGCCTGCAGGTGATCGCCAACGTCGGCGTGGGCTACAACAACCTGGATGTCGAGGCGCTCAGCGCGGCCGGTGTCCTGGCCAGCAACACGCCCGATGTACTCACCGAGACCACGGCCGACCTGGGGTTCGCCCTGCTGATGGCCACCGCGCGCCGCATCACCGAAGCCGAGCGCTGGCTGCGCGAGGGCCACTGGGGCCAGTGGTCGTTCCAGACCATGCTCGGTGCCGACATCCATGGCAGCACGCTGGGCATCCTCGGCATGGGCCGCATCGGCCAGGGCATCGCCCGCCGCGGTGCCCATGGTTTCGGCATGAACGTGCTGTACCACAACCGCTCGCGGCTGCCGGCCGGGACCGAAGCGGCCGTCGGCGCGTCCTACGTGGAGCTGGACACGCTGCTGGCCCGCGCCGATCACCTCGTGCTGGTGCTGCCGTACTCAGCGTCCTCGCACCACATCATCGATGCCGCCGCCCTGGCGAAGATGAAGCCCACGGCCACGCTGGTGAACATCGCCCGTGGCGGCATCGTCGACGAGTTGGCGCTGGCCGACGCCCTGGCCCACGGCCGCCTGGCCGCCGCCGGCCTGGATGTCTACGAAGGCGAGCCGACGGTGCGCCCGGAACTGCTGGCGCTGCGCAACGTGGTGCTGACCCCGCATATCGGCAGCGCCTCGCTGGGCACGCGTACGGCCATGGTGCATCTGGCCGCGGACAATCTGCTGGCCGCGCTCGGCCTGGCCGGCGACGTGTCGGCCATGCCGAGCGCGATCAACGCCGATGCTGCCCTGGCCGCACGTGCCACCGTGGGCAAAAAAGGCGTGAAACGATAGGGAACCTCCGCGCGCCTGCCCGAGGAGGTTCCCCGAACCCAGCCGCTGTGCGTCAGTTTCCCTCTCCCTTTTCCTGCGAGTTTTTCCCATGAGCAATGCACAACGTTCCTTCCATGTCGCCGTCGTTGGTGCCACCGGCGCGGTCGGCGAGACCATGCTGTCGATCCTGGCCGAGCGCAACTTCCCGGTCGGTACCCTGAGCCTGCTGGCCTCGGAACGCTCGGCCGGCGGTGAAGTCGAATTCAACGGCGAGAAGGTCAAGGTCCAGGACCTGGCCACCTTCGATCCGGCCGGCGTGGACATCGCGCTGTTCTCCGCCGGTGGCAGCGTGTCCAAGGACTACGCGCCGAAGTTCGCCGCTGCCGGTGCGGTGGTGATCGACAACTCCTCGGCCTTCCGTTACGACGACGATGTGCCGCTGGTGGTGTCCGAGGTCAACCCGGACCAGGTGGCCAACCGCCCGCGCGGCATCATCGCCAACCCGAACTGCTCGACCATGCAGATGCTGGTCGCGCTGGCACCGCTGCACCGCCGCTACGGCATCGAACGCATCAACGTGGCCACCTACCAGTCGGTGTCCGGCGGTGGCCGTTCGGCGCTGGAAGAACTCGGCAAGCAGACCGGCCAGCTGCTCAGCTTCCAGGACATCGATCCGCAGCGCTTCCCGGTGCAGATCGCGTTCAACCTGATCCCGCACATCGATGACTTCCAGGACAACGGCTTCACCAAGGAAGAAATGAAGCTGGTGTGGGAGACCCGCAAGATCCTTGCCGACGACAGCATCCTGGTGAACCCCACCGCCGTGCGCGTGCCGGTGTTCTATGGCCACTCCGAGGCCGTGGCGATCGAAACCCGCGAGAAGGTTACCGTGGAGGCCGCGCGCGAACTGCTGGCGCAGTCGCCGGGCGTGGAAGTGGTGGACCGTCGCGAAGCCGGCGGCTACCCGACCCCGGTCACCCACGCCTCGGGCACCGACGCGGTGTACGTCGGCCGCATCCGTGAAGACCTGTCGCACCCGCGTGGCCTGAACCTGTGGATCGTCTCGGACAACATCCGCAAGGGCGCCGCGCTCAACGCCGTGCAGGTGGCCGAACTGGTCGCCGCCGAAAAGCGCTGATGGAAAAGGCCGGGCGATGCCCGGCTTTTTTTGTGGGGCAGGTCCATCCTGCCTGGTGGGTGCGGACCCCGGTCCGCACGCTTTATAGTGTCGCCCATGAATAAACGGGCCAAGGGCGCATCGCGCCCGCTCACCTATCTTTCCACGGCACTGCTGGCCCTGGCCAGCAGCTCGGCCATGGCACTGGGGCTGGGCGACATCCGTGTGCTGTCGCGTCCCGGGCAGCCGTTGCTGGCCGAGATCCCGGTCATCTCGGCCGATCCTTCCGAGCTGGAGAACCTGCGTGTCGGCCTGGCCTCACCGGCCGCGTTCGCCCGGGTCGGCCTGGCCGCGCCCAGCGGCGTGGTCGGCGAACTGCAGTTCGAACTGGCACGCAACGCGCAGGGCAGGGCGGTGGTACGGGTGACCTCGCAGGCACCGGTACAGACGCCATCGCTGAGCTTCCTGGTCGAGGCCGACTGGGGGCAGGGCCGGCTGGTGCGCGAGTATTCGGCACTGGTCGATGCGCCGGCCAGCGCGCTGGCGGTGGCCGAACCGGAGATCGTTGCTCCCGCCGGCACGCCGTCCAGCACCATCCAGCGCGAGCCGGCCGTTGTGCCGGCAGCAGCCCCCGCACCTGCACCGGCCACGGCGCCCGCAGCACGTGCAGCACGCAGCGCGGCACCGGCCGTCGCGGCCAGCGCCGATGGCAGCGTGACCGTGAAGCGGGGGCAGACGCTTTCGCAGATCGCCAGCGCTGTTGCGCGCGAGCACCAGGTAAGCCGTGACCGGGCGATGATCGCCCTGCTGCGCGCCAACCCCGAAGCGTTCATCCGTGGCAACGTCAACCTGCTCAGGCAGGGGGCGGTGCTGCGGATGCCGGGCAGTGACGCGCTGGCTGCCGTGGAGGCCAGCGAGGCCGCCACGCTGGTACGTGAACACATCGCACAGTGGCGCCAGGCACGCGCCCTGCCGCAGCCGGTGGGGGCGCCGGCCCCGGCGGCCGCACCCGCACCGGCCACGGCCGCCGCGCAGGGCGCGCGGCTGGAAATCGCTCCGGCGCTGGCGGCCGATGCCGCCCGTGCGGGCACAACCACCGGCACCGCCGCCGGCAGCGAGGGTGACATGCTGGGCAATGAACAACTGCGTCAGGCCAAAGAGGACATCGCTACCCGCGATGCCGAAATCGACGAGCTCAAGCAGCGCGTGGCCGACCTGGAAAAGCTGCAGAAGCAGCAGCAGTCGCTGATCGCGATGAAGGACAACGACCTGGCGGCCGCCCAGCAGCGCCTGGCGCCGGCGCCGGGGGCACGCGAGGGCGGCACCCCCTGGTACTGGCTGGGGCTGCCGGTGCTGCTGCTGGTGGCGCTGGGGGCATGGCTCGTCCGCCGCCGCCGGCCCTCGCCATTGCCGCCGCTGCCACGTGAAGACGGCGATGCCACCGGGCTTGCCGCCGCCGTGCCGGCCGGTGCCGGCCTGGATGTGCTGGCCGAACAGGCGCCCTGGCCGCCGGTGGGCGAGGCGCGCCAGGAGCCGTCGATGCCGGCCTGGGCCGACCATGACGTCCCCGCCGATACCACGGTGGAGGCTGAGATCGTCCATGACTGGACGCCGGATGCCGGGCTGGAGCCGGTGGCTGTAACGCCGGCGGCGTCCACGCTCCCGGCATGGGATGACGCGGACCGGGACGACGTGCTGCCTGCGGCCGTCACCGAGGCGCCGCGCTGGGATGACCCGCCGGCCGCAGCCGATAGCGCTGAAGTGGTGCCGGATGTGCCCGCCTATGCCCTGCACGCTGAGCAGCAGCCCGGTTACCGCGGTGTGTTCGACCTGCCTGACGACGCCGGTGCTGCTGCCGATACCCACGGGCCATCCGCGCTCCCGCCCCTTGTCGAGGCACCGGCCGGGGCGATCGAGGCCGCTGCCCCGCTGGGGCGGGCAGGCCAGGAGCGGCTGGAACTGGCCATCGCCTACCTGGACCTGGGCGATGCGGAGACCGCACGCACCCTGCTGCTGGAAGTCGCCGAGGGCGGCGATCTGCACAGCCAGGCCCAGGCGCGCGAACTGCTCGCGCGCCTTTCCTGATTTTTCCCCCTTCATCGAGAACCGGCATGCACAGGGAACGACGCATCGACTACGTGGAATTCGCCTCGCGCGATCCGGCCGCCAGCCGCGCTTTCTTCGAAGCGGTCTTTGGCTGGTCGTTTGTCGATTACGGCACGGATTACACCGCCTTCGACGATGGCCGCCTGCAGGGCGGATTCTTCCGCGGCGAGCCACGCCTGGCTGGCGAGGGCGCGCCGCTGCTGGTGCTGTATGCCGACCTGCTGGCCCCGGTGGAGGCCGCCGTGCGGGCCGCCGGTGGTGAAATCGCCCGGCCGGTGTTCTCCTTCCCCGGTGGCAGCCGCTTCCAGTTCATCGAGCCGGGCGGCAATGAACTGGCCGTCTGGTCCGAACGCGACCCGGCCTGAGCCACCCCTTCCGCAGCATCGAGGTTTCCATGCGTTACGCGCTCGGCGTCGAATATGACGGCAGCGATTTCAAGGGCTGGCAGAACCTGGGCGAGGCTGGCCCCAGCGTGCAGGCCAGCCTGGAACAGGCCCTGTCATCGGTGGCCGACAGCCCGGTCCATGTCGTCTGCGCCGGGCGGACCGACGCGGGCGTGCACGGTGCCTGCCAGGTCGTGCACTTCGACAGCGAGGCCGACCGCGACCCGCGTGGCTGGGTGCTGGGCACCACCGCGCGCCTGCCGCGCTCGATCGCGGTGCGCTGGTGCGTGCCGGTGGCCGACGATTTCCATGCCCGTTTTTCCGCGCGGGCGCGCCGCTATGTGTACCGCCTGGTCAACCGCCAGGTGCGCCCGGCGCTGTACCGGCAGAGCCTGAGCTGGGAGCGGCGGCCGCTGGACGAGGCCCGCATGCACCAGGCCGGGCAGGCGCTGCTGGGCGAGAACGATTTCAATGCCTTCCGCTCGATCCAGTGCCAGGCCCTGCATGCGCGGCGCGAACTGCAGTCGCTGCAGGTCAGCCGCCAGGGCGAGGTGGTCGAGGTGGCCGTGCAGGCCAATGCATTCCTTCATCACATGGTCCGCAATATCGTGGGCTCGTTGATCATGGTCGGCAGCGGGGAGCGGCCTGTGGACTGGATGGCCGAACTGCTGGCCGGACGCGACCGCACCCTTGCCGGCCCGACCGCGCCGCCCCAGGGGTTGGTGTTCCTGGGCCCGCTGTACCCCGACAACTGGCACCTGCCTGCCGAGGTCACGCTATGAGCCGTTCCTACTACCGCACGCGCATCAAGTTCTGTGGCATGACCCGCGCCGGTGACGTGCGCCTGGCCGGCGAACTGGGCGTGGACGCAGTGGGTTTCATCTTTGCCCGCGAGAGCAAGCGCCGCGTGGCCCCGGCCGAGGCGCGCGCGATGCGCCAGGCCATCGCGCCGATGGTCGACGTGGTGGCGCTGTTCCGCAACAACAGCAAGGAAGAAGTGCGCGAGGTGCTGCGTACCGTGCGCCCGACCCTGCTGCAGTTCCATGGCGAGGAGGACGAAACCTTCTGCCGCAGCTTCAACATGCCCTACCTGAAGGCCATTGCGATGGGCGGGCGCGAGGACATCAACGCCCGTACCCTGCAGCTGCGCTACCCGAGCGCGGCCGGCTTCCTGTTCGACAGCCACGCCCCGGGCGGCGGTGGCGGCACCGGCGTGGCCTTCGACTGGACGCGCATTCCCAGCGGCCTGCACCGGCCGTTCCTGCTGGCCGGCGGGCTGACCCCGGAAAACGTCTACGACGCAACCCTGGCGACCCTGCCGTGGGGCGTGGACGTGTCCAGCGGCATCGAACTGGAGCCGGGCATCAAGGACGGCAACAAGATGCGTACCTTCGTCGAGGAAGTGCGCCGGGCCGACTGCGCTGTGCTGGATTGATGGTTGAATGCGGCGTTGTTTTTCGTGAAAGGCTTGCCATTTGAGCATCCACGCCCTCTTCACGTAGGATGATTCCACGGGTACCGGTCGCGGATGACCGGTACAGGAATCGCGGTGCGCAGCCTGGCTGCCCCGGAGGGCGCCCGGCGCCCACAGCCCAGGAAGGGACGCCTTGCAGGAATTCTTCGCCGTCGTCTTTGCATTCCCGACGCTGCCCTACAGCATCGTGCTGGCGGTAGCGGTGATCTATTGGCTGCTGGCGGCCTTCGGCCTGGTCGACGACGGCATCGCCGAGACCGGCGGCCTCGATCCCGCAGCGGGGGATGCCACTGATCTGCCGGGCCTGTCCGGCCTGCTGGCCCGTTGGGGGCTGGGCGGCGTTCCGGTGATGCTGGTGATGGCCCTGCTGGCCTTCTTCGCCTGGACCGTGACCTACTTCGTGCACCTGTTCGTGCTGCTGCCACTGCCGGCGCTGCTGCGCTGGGGGATCGGCACGGTCGTGCTGCTGCTGGCACCGCTGCCGGCCATTCCGCTGACCGCCACGCTGCTGCGTCCCATCCGCCGTCTGCTGCTGCACCTGCGCCCGGTCCCGCAGGCGTCGCTGCTCGGCCGTGTCGGCGTGGTGGCCTCGCCGACGGTCGACGCCCGCAGCGGGCACGCCACCGTCGATGACGGCGGCGCGGGCCTGGTGCTGCAGGTGCGCAGCGATAGCGAACTGCAGCGCGGCGAGCGCATCGTGCTGGTCGAGCACCTGGCCGCGCAGCATTGTTACCGGGTCGTCCGCGCCGATGCGGTCGCCCTCGATTTCCAGGACAACCTGCTTCCGGGCAACAAGGAGAATCACCGATGACATTGGCAACCATGGCGCCGTTCCTGATCGGCGTGGCCATCCTGCTGGTCCTGATGCTGGGGCTGGCCGGGCTGTTCAAGGCGTTCTACCGCAAGGTGGACCAGGGCGTGGCCCTGATCGTCAACGACATGAGCGCCACGCCCAAGGTGCATTTCACCGGCGCGCTGATCATCCCGGTGCTGTACCGCGCCGAGCTGATGCGCATCAGCCTGATCACCCTGCAGATCGACCGCCGCGGCAAGGAAGGCCTGATCTGTCGTGACAACATGCGTGCTGACATCGCCGTGGCCTTCTACCTGCGCGTGAACGAGACCCAGGCCGACGTGCTGCGCGTGGCCAAGGCCATCGGCGCCGACCGCGCCTCGGACAAGCACGCGGTCGACGAACTGTTCAACGCCAAGTTCTCCGAGGCGCTGAAGACGGTCGGCAAGAAGTTCGATTTCACCGAGCTGTTCGAGAAGCGCCAGGAATTCCGCGACGAGATCATCGCGGTGATCGGCAACGACCTCAACGGCTACGTGCTGGAAGACGTGGCGATCGATTACCTGGAACAGACGCCGAAGGCGCTGCTGGACCAGTTCAACATCCTCGACGCGCAGGGCATCCGCAAGATCACCGAGCTGACCGCCGCGCAGAACGTGGTGACCAACGAACTGGAACAGAACGAAAAGCTGGCCATCACCAAGAAGAACGTGGAGGCGCGCGAAGCGCTGCTGGCGCTGGAACGCCAGCAGGCCGAGGCCGAGGCGCGGCAGAAGCGCGAAATCGAGACCATCCGCGCCCGCGAGGAAGCCGAGACCGCCAAGGTGCAGGAAGAACAGCGCCAGCTGTCGGAGAACGCGCGCATCGAGGCGCAGCAGCTGATCGACATCCGCGAACAGAACCGCCTGCGCGAAGTGGAAGTGGCCGAGCAGAACCGCCAGCGTGCGGTCGCCATCGAAGCCGAGCGGGTCGAGCGCGCGCGTCAGCTGGAGCAGGTCACCACCGACCGCGAGGTGCAGCTGCAGGGCGTGGAGCGCGACAAGGTGGTCGAGCAGGGCAAGATGGACGTGGCCAACATCACCCGTGAGCGCATCTCCATCGACAAGACCGTGGCCCAGGAAGAAGAGCGCATCAAGGAAGTGCGCGAGGTCTCCGAAGCCGACCGCCAGAAGCAGGTGCTGATCCTGGAAGCCGAAGCCAAGGCGCAGGAAGCGCTGGTGCGCGAGGTGAAGGAAGCGCAGGCGCGGGAAACCGCCTCCAAGCACCGCGCGGTGGAACTGACCACGCTGGCCCAGGCCGAGCACGAGGCCGCCGGCAAGCAGGCCGAGGCCAAGCGCCTGCTGGCCGACGCACTGCGCGCCGAGCAGGCCGCCCCGGGCCTGGCCGAAGCCCAGGTGCGCGAAGCCTCCGCGCTGGCCATCGAGAAGGTCGGCATCGCCGAGGCCCGCGTGATCGAAGCCAAGGCCGATGCCACCCTCAAGCAGGGCAGCAACGAGGCGCAGGTGCTGGCGCAGACCCTGCAGGCGCAGGCACAGGGCGAGGAAAAGATGGGCCTGGCCCGCGCCACCGCCACCGAATCGCTGGGCAACGCCGAGGCCGGCGTGGTGCAGAAGAAGCTGCTGGCCGAAGCCGAAGGCCTGGTGCGCAAGTTCGAGGCCATCGCCTCGCTCAGCGACCAGGCACGTGGCCACGAAGAGTTCCGCATGATGCTCGACAGCAGCCTGAAGCAGGCGCTGGCCTCGATCGAGGCGGGCAAGGACGTCTCGCGCGAGAACGCCAGCGTCATCGCCAGCGCGCTGCGCAATGCCGACATCGATCTGGTGGGCGGCGATGGCGGCATGTTCGAGAACCTGGTCAAGGCGGTCTCGCTGGGCAAGTCGATCGAAGGCTTCGCCGGCAAGAGCCCGATCGTGCAGGAGCTGATGCAGCGCTACCTGGGCGTGGCCGCGCCCGAACCTGCACCGCGGCAGATCAGCGACGCCGCCGATGCGGTGCAGACCGTGTCGGCCACCGTGGTCGACAGCGTCCGCTGATGCACCGGGCGGTGGCCGTACCGGCCATCGCCTGTCCGGGGCGGCTGCACCCGCGGCCGTCCGCCCGTGAGCTGGAAGCCTGCTGATGTCCGAATCGAATCCTTCCGTCGATGGCGCCACGGTGGCGCCCTCCGGCGACACCGTTGACCAGGCCGTCGCCCAGGGCGGCGCCTATGATGTGCTGCGCCGTCGCCTGGGCGAACAGGGCCAGCGCCTGCAGGCCCTGGCCGACGGGTTGAACCGGCAGCGCCTGGCCGAGTTCGGTGACAGCCGCATGGAGGTCGCCGGCCGCTTCCGCATCCGCAGCGACAACAACTGCGTGGGCCGGGACATCGTGCAGGTCGGTCCGGATCGCCTGCTGTTCGGCTACAACGTGTTCATCGGGCTCAAGACCCAGACCCGCATCGAGGATGTGTTCGGCCTGTACCGGCTGGTGCAGGGGCCCGACGGCTACGACGTGGCCGCGCAGGCGCTGAAGGGCAGTTTCCTGGACCAGCCCGGCTTCGTGCACGACTTCAACGAACTGTATGCCTACTACAAGCATGCACGCCTGCTGCAGCTCATCGTGGTCGGTGACAAGCTGCTGGCTTCGTTCCAGATCGGCGAGCGCAGCAGCGATGTGCGCGTGTTCCGCTGGGCGCTGTCGCGCGATGGCGAGCTGACCTACCTCGACGCCCGCGGCGAGCGCGATATCGCGCTGCCACCACCGTTCGATTTCGAGTGGTCCCGGGCCACCCGTGACCTTGCGGTCAGCGGCCGGCACGCGCACCTGAACATCCTTGACACCCTGTTCGTGGAGACCACCGGTGGCGACCTCACCATCAAGGTCGAGAACAACACCGAGACCGGGCGGGGCATCTACAGCGAGCCGGTGGAGGACAGCACGCAGTCGCTGGATGATGCGCAGTTCGCGTTTGCCCGCGTAGGCTCGCTGCTGCTGCTGAAGGTGCTGCCCTACCGCGAAACCGTCTGGCGCGGGCTGATCTACAACACCCTGACCGGCGACATCGTGCGCAACGATGCCATCGTGCAGGCCTGCGTGCAGCTGCCCGAAGACCACGGCGTGATCTTCCCTGGGGGCTATTACCTGCAGGGCGGCGAGCACAAGGCGTTCGACGCCTCGATGGCCGGCATGCAGTTCAAGCGCAGCATCCGCTCGCCCAACGGCGAGGACATGCTGTACATCTTCTACGAGCGCGAAGGCGGGCGCTCGGCCCTGTTCGTCTACAACACCATCCAGCGCGTGCTGCAGAACCCGGTGTTCGGCCATGGCTACGCCTTCATGCAGGACGGGCGCATGGTGCTGTTCCATGCCGAAGGCAGCGAGCCGACCCGCATCCACCCGATGCAGGTCTGGCAGACCCCGTTCAGCAGTGACGAATTCGCCGCCAGCCGGCCACCCGGCAATACCTTCATGGGCCGCATCGGCAACGCCGAACTGGTGCGCGGCATTTCCAACCTGTTCAACCTGGCGCGCGAGATCGAAGGCCAGGATGTCTCGGTGCAGCGCTACCAGCGCCTGGTGGCCGATACCCGCCGCCTGTTCGATACCCACCATTGGCTGGGCGACGACGCCTGCAACGGCGCCGAGGCGCTGCTGCGGCAGATCAGCGCCACCGGTGAATCGGTGCTGGACGAATACGAGAAGGTCCAGTCGATCCGCCAGCAGTCGGCGCAGGCCATGGCCGCCGCAGAAGCGGCGTACAAGACGCTGACCGGCCGCCTGCAGCCGGAGAACTGGACCGGCATCGAGGACTTCGTCGAGGCGCTCAACGCGATCACCGCCCTGCGTGGCCGGCTGCTGACCCTGCGCGAGCTGCGCTACATCGATACCGCGCGTATCGAGGCGATGACCGCCGCACTGGTGCAGGCGCATGAGCAGGTGGGGGCCGCCACCGGGGCATTTCTTGCCGGGGACACGGCGCTGGCCCCGCTGGCCACACGGCTGCAGGCGCTGGACGAAGCGGCCCAGCAGGCGGCCAGCGCCCGCCAGCTGGACGAGCAGCTGGAAGGATTGCGCGGCATGGCCAGCGACCTGGACATGCTGTCGCAGCTGATGGCAGGCCTGAAGGTCGATGACGCGACGGCGCGCACCCAGGTGGTCGAAGCCATTTCGACCCTGTACGGGCGGTTGAACCAGGCACGGACACGCGCCGAGCAGCGGCGCAGGACACTGGGCAGTGCCGAATCGGTGGCGCAGTTCGCCGCCCAGTTCGCCCTGTTCTCGCAGTCCATCACCAGCGCACTGGCCATGGCCAGCGACCCGGAAAAGGCCGAGGAACAGCTGTCGCGGCTGCTGGTGCAGCTGGAGGAGCTGGAAAGCCAGTTCGGCGAGCACGAACAGTTCCTCGGCGACATCCTCAGCAAGCGCGAGGAACTGGTCGAGGCCTTCGAGACCCACCGCCAGGCCCTGCTGGACGACCGCCAGCGCAAGGCACGTTCGGTGCTGGATGCGGCCAACCGCATCCTGGAAGGGTTGGCCCGGCGTACCGAGCGCTTCGGCGATGCCGACGAGCTCAATGCCTTCTTCGCCGGCGATCCGCTGATCCTCAAGCTGCGCGAACTGGCCGAGCGGCTGCGCGGGCTGTACGACAACGTCAAGGCCGATGACATCGAGGCGCGCCTGAAGGGCGTGCGTGACCAGGCGGTGCGGCAGCTGCGTGACCGCAGCGACCTGTACGAAGCGGGCGGCAACGTGGTGCGGCTGGGCCCGCGCCACCGCTTCAGCGTCAATACCCAGGCGCTGGACCTGACCCTGCTGCCGCGGGGGGAGGCATTGGCCATCCACCTGACCGGCACCGACTTCCTCGAACCCCTGCACGACCCGGAACTGGAGGCGCTGAAGCCGTTCTGGCCGGTCACCCTCGATTCCGAATCCGAAGCGATCTACCGCGGCGAGTATCTGGCCGGTTGCCTGCTGCAGGCTGCCGAGGAAGGGCGCGATGGCCTGGACCTGGCCCAGCTGCTGCACGATGCTGCCGAGCCCGAGGCGCTGGACCAGCGGCTGCGGGCCTTTGCGGCCCCGCGGTACCGCGAGGGCTACGAGCGTGGCATCCATGACCATGATGCGGCCTTGATCCTGCGCGCACTGCTGCCCCTGCAGCAGGCGGCGGGCCCGCTGCGGCATGCACCGCGCGTGCGTGCGCTCGCGCTGCTGTTCTGGGCCGCGCAGCATCGCCAGGAAGCGGTGGCCCAGTGGCCCGACCGGCAGGCGGGTGCCGAGGCCATCGCACGCCTGTTCGGCTCCGATGAGGGACGCCAGGCGTTGTGCGCGGAAATGACCGGGGCGCTGCAGGCCTATGTGCAGGCCCAGGCGCTGCCCTTCGATGCGGATGTGGCCAGCCAGGCCGCGGCCTACCTGGGCGAGGAACTGCGCGCCGGCGAGCCGGTCTTCAGCACCAGCCGCCATGCGCTGGCGCTGCTGGATGCGCTGGCACAGCAGCTGGCGCTGGCCGGCCAGCGCGAGGCCTTCGAGCGTGCGCTGCAGCGCCAGCAGGATCCATTGGCCCAGCGCTGGGCGCTGGCCGGGCAATGGTTGCGCGCGCTGGCCGGCGTGCCCGCGCAGGCGGCACACGCCGGCTACGTCGATGAGGCGGCTGCGCTGCTGCTGGTGCAGCGCGACCTGCGCACGCGCCCCAGCGATGCACTGCTGCGCGCGGAGGTGCACGGGCTGCTCGGCGAGCACCCGCGCATCCACACGGGCAGCCTGGTGCTGGCACTGGATGATTTCCTCGGTCGCCTGCAGCACCACCAGCAGCGCTTCGTGCCGTCCTTCCACGCTTACCAGGCCGTGCGCCAGGGCATCATCGCGCGCGAACGCGATGTCCTGCGCCTGTCCGAATTCAAGCCGCGCCCGCTGTCCTCGTTCGTGCGCAACAAGCTCATCAACGATGTCTACCTGGGCGTGATCGGTGACAACCTGGCCAAGCAGATGGGCACGGTGGGGGAGAACAAGCGCAGCGACCTGATGGGCCTGCTGATGATGATTTCGCCCCCGGGCTACGGCAAGACCACCTTGATGGAGTACGTGGCGCACCGGCTCGGCCTGGTCTTCATGAAGATCAACGGGCCGGCGCTGGGCCACGAGGTACGTTCGCTGGACCCGCAGCAGGCACCCGATGCCACCTCGCGGCAGGAGCTGGAGAAGCTCAACCTGGCCCTGGAAATGGGCAACAACACCATGCTGTATGTCGATGACATCCAGCACACCCATCCGGAGTTCCTGCAGAAGTTCATCTCGCTGTGCGACGGCACCCGCCGCATCGAAGGCGTCTGGCGTGGAAAGACACGCACCTATGACATGCGCGGCAAGAAGTTCTGCGTGGTGATGGCCGGCAACCCGTATACCGAATCCGGCGAGGTGTTCAAGATTCCGGACATGCTGGCCAACCGTGCCGACATCTACAACCTGGGCGATGTGCTGGGCGGCATGGAGGCGGCCTTCACCCTGAGCTACATCGAGAACAGCCTGACCTCCAATGCAGTGCTGGCCCCGCTGGCAACGCGCGACATGGCCGACCTGTACCTGCTGGTGGACCGGGCGATGGGCAAGGACGTGTCCACCAACGGCCTCAGCCATGCCTACAGTGGCGCGGAGATCAACGAAATCACCGCGACCCTGCAGCGCATGCTGCGCGTGCGCGACGTGGTCTACCGGGTCAACCAGCAGTACATCGCCAGTGCCGCGCAGGACGACCGCTACCGTACCGAGCCGCCGTTCCGCCTGCAGGGCAGCTACCGCAACATGAACAAGCTGGCCGAGAAGATCTCGCCGGTGATGAACGATGCCGAGCTGCAGCAGCTGATCGCCGACCACTACCTGGGGGAAGCACAGCTGCTGACCACCGGTGCCGAAGAGAACCTGTTGAAGCTGGCCGAGCTGCGCGGCGTGCTGGATGACGCGCAGGCGCAGCGCTGGGCGCAGATCAAGCGTGATTTCCTGCGCAACAAGGCCATGGGGGCCGATGAGGGCGACGTGGGCGGGCGTGTGGTCGCGCAGTTGGCCGACATCGCCAGCGCACTGCAGCTGCCGCCACCGGCAGCGGCCAGCGCCCCCGATCCGGCGCCCTGGCCGGCGGTGCTGGCGGCCCTGCAGCGCCTGGCCGATGCCCGCACGCCGCCGCCGGCGGTGCCGGCCATCGTGCAGGCCGCGCCGCTGGCCGACGATCTGCACGCAGGACTTGCACCGCTGCTGCAGCAGCTGGCCGCCTCCCAGGATCAGCAGGCGCAGGTGGTGCAGTCACTGGCCATCGTCGCGGGATGGGCCCGCCAGCAGATCGAATCCGGTGGCAGCGCACGTGAGCCGCTGCCGCGCGTGCGCCGTGCCTCCACGCCGCAGGAACGCGCGCTGGATGAGGCCCTGATGCGCCACTTCTATGGCACCTCGGCAGCCTCGGACAGCGAGGATGGCGCGACCCCGGGCGTACCGGCCACATGATGCCTGCGGCGCCGCTGCCGTTACCGCAGCTCGACGCCGATGATCCGGCCGGGTACGGCGCGCCGTTGTTGCAGGCCCTGGCTGCCGGGGAGCCTGCAATCGCCACCGATGGATGCCAGGCGCTGATCGTTGCCCTGGAACGCATCGCGCTTGCCGTGCAGGGCAGTGATCCGGCCCGGCTGCGTCGGCAGGCAGGGTGGTGGGGGCGCCTGCTCGGGCGGGATGTCACCCGCCAGGCCGAGGCGGCGCAGCTGCAGGCGCAGCTGGGCGTGCTTGCGCTGCAGGCCACCGAGCAGGCCCATGCGTTGCGGCGGCAGCTTCAGCAGCGTGCCGGCACGATCGCCTGGCTGCAGGCCGCGGCCGATGCCCTGCAGCACTGGGCCGACCATGCGCGCGCGCAGCTGCCAGCGTTGCCCGCGCATGCGCAGTCCCTGCTGGGCGCGCGGATGGAACACCTGCAGCGGCTGGCGGCACTGCGCACGCTTGAAGCAGGCCAGTGGCAGCTGTTGCTGGCGCAGGACGAGGCATTGCTGCAACGCTTCACGCGCATCCACGATGTGCTGCTGCCCGCCTGGCGGCAGGCGGCGCTGGCCCAGCGCGCGCGCGCGCAGGCGGCGTTGGTCGGGCAGGCTGCGGCACTGCAGGCACAGATCGATGACGAGGTCGCTGCCGCTCAGGCTAGACTTCGCTGAGCCGGTTCCCGCCACCGGCCTCCCAACCGCAAGGAATCCGCTCGATGACCCAGGACAGCCAGAGCCCCGGCACCCTCGTTACCCCCCCTGCCTCCGCACTCGACGATGGGGCGCTGCAGGCCCTTGGCCTTGCCCGTGACGATCTGCCGCGCATCGCCGAAATCGGCCGTGAGCTGCAGGACCTGCGTCCGGGCAACCTGCAGGTGTTCGGACGCGAAGCCGCCAGCCGTACCGCCTCGTTCTCCGGCCAGCTGCTGGACCAGGTGCGCAACAGCGACCTGGACGCCAGCGGCGAGAAGCTGGGCGACGTGGTGCGCATTGCCCGCAGCCTGAAGCTGGACGGTTTCTCCGAGCGCTCCAAGGTGCCGATCATCGGGGGGCTGATCGACCGCTTCCGCGCGTCCAAGGGCGAGCTGGTGCAGAAGTTCAGCGACACCAATGCGCAGATCGAGCAGTTGATGGGCGATGTGAGCGCGCAGCAGGCGCTGATGGGCAAGCGCGTGGGCGAGTTCGACCGCATGCACGACATCGTCCGCGAGGAGCGCCACGCACTGGGCCTGCATGCGGCGGCGGGCAAGCAGCGCCTGGCCGAACTGCAGGCCGAGCAAGTGGCCGGGCAGGGCAGTGAAGACCCGCAGCAGCGCATCCGCCAGGCCGAGATCGACAATGCCATCCGCCTGATCGAGAAGCGCGTGTCCGATCTGGTGCTGATGCAGCATGCCGCCGACCAGTCGCTGCCGATGATCCGCCTGATCCAGGCCAATGCCCTGCAGCTGATCGAGAAGTTCAACACCGTCCGTGACATCACCATTCCGTCCTGGAAGCGCCAGTTCGCCATCCAGCTGTCGCTGGGCGAGCAGAAGAACGCGGCCGAGCTGACCAGTGCCATCGACGATGCGACCAACGAACTGATGCGGCGCAATGCCGACCTGATGCGGCAGGCCTCGGTGTCGACCGCGCGCAGCAACCAGCGTGGCGTGATCGACGTGGCCACCCTGCGTCACGTCAACGATCAGCTGATCGCGACCGTGGAAGAGGTCCGCAGCATCCATCGCGAAGGCATGCAGCAGCGGCAGAAGGCCGAGGTCGAACTGGCCCGGCTGCGCGACGATGTGCAGCAGCGGCTGGCGGCCCCCACGGCGCCCTGACGGTACCGGGCGGCGGTGATGCCGGCCGGGTAATGCCGGCCGGTCCGGGTCAGCGCAGCTGGTCGGCCAGCCAGGCGGCCAGCGCCTCCACCCGTGCATCGGTGCGGCCATCGGGCCATGCCAGCACCCACATGCCGCCGGTGGCGGCGAATCCCCAGGGGGCCAGCAGGCGTCCATTGGCCAGGTCCTCGGCCACCAGCGGCTCCGGCGCGATGGCCGGCCCCAGCCCGGCCACCGCTGCCTCCAGCAGGTAGTACAGGTGCTCGAAGCCTGCGCCGCGCTGCAGCCGTGACGGGTCCAGCCCTGCCGCTTCGGCCCAGGCCGGCCAGGCTTGCGGCCGCGAGGTCGTATGCAGCACCGGTTCGTCCAGCAGCGCCGCCGGCGGGGCATGGCGCAGGCGCGCCGCCGCCGGATGCGCCGGGGCCACCACCACCCCGACCCGTTCCGGCGCCAGCTCGCGTACCTGCCAGCCGCGCGGCCACGGCCCCTGTGCCAGCAACAGCACCGCATCCAGCCCGGCCTGCGCATCGGTGAAGCTGCCATCCAGTGCCGACCACTGCAGGGGCACACCGGGCAGCGCCTGCTGCAGGGCCGGCAGGCGCGGAATCATCCAGCGCGCCAGCACGCTGCCGCTGCAGCCCAGCACCAGGGCAGGGGCCTGCCCGGCGCGGGTGAGGGCGCGCACCGTGTCGTCGATCAGTCCGAACCCCTGCGCGCACGCCTGCTGCAGGCGCTGCCCGGCCTCGGTCAGGCGCAGCCCACGACCCACGCGCTGGAACAGCAGCAGCCCCAGGTGGTCTTCCAGCAGCTTCACCTGACGGCTGACCGCACCGTGGGTGACATGCAGGGCCTGCGCGGCCCGACCCACCCCGCCCAGGCGGGCGGTGGCCTCGAACGCACGCAGGGCGTTGAGCGGCGGCAACTGCGGTTCCGACATGTGAATTTTCCTGACATGAACGGCCAGATAATATCGATTTTTCGGGCTGCACCTGTGCGCTAGAGTATCAACCTGTCCCGCTTCACCGGCTCTCCCCCATGTCCGCATCGCCCATTGCCGATTTCCACGCCTTCCCGGATGCCCAGGGCCACTTCGGCCGCTACGGCGGCAGCTTCGTTGCCGAAACCCTGGTGGGCCCGCTGCAGGAACTGGCCCAGGCCTACGACCAGGCCCGCCAGGATCCGGCCTTCCAGGCCGCCTATGACACCGACCTGGCCCACTATGTCGGCCGGCCGAGCCCGATCTACCACGCCCAGCGCCTGAGCGACCACGTCGGCGGCGCGCAGATCCTGCTCAAGCGCGAAGACCTGAACCACACCGGCGCGCACAAGATCAACAACACCATCGGCCAGGCCCTGCTGGCCGCGCGCATGGGCAAGAAGCGCATCATCGCCGAGACCGGCGCCGGCCAGCACGGCGTGGCCAGCGCCACCGTGGCCGCGCGGCTGGGCCTGGAATGCGTGGTGTACATGGGCGCCACCGACATCGAGCGGCAGAAGATCAACGTCTACCGCATGAAGCTGCTCGGTGCCACGGTGGTGCCGGTCACCTCCGGCTCGGCCACGCTGAAGGATGCGCTCAACGAGGCCATGCGCGACTGGGTGACCAACGTGCAGGACACCTTCTACATCATCGGCACGGTGGCCGGCCCCGATCCGTACCCCCGCATGGTGCGCGACTTCAACGCCATCGTCGGCCGCGAGGCGCGGGCGCAGATGCTGGCCGAATATGGCCGCCTGCCCGATGCGATCACCGCCTGCGTGGGCGGCGGCAGCAACGCCATCGGCCTGTTCCATGCCTTCCTCAATGACCGCCAGGTCGAGATCGTCGGTGCCGAAGCGGCAGGCGATGGCATCCACACCGGTCGCCATGCCGCCTCCATCGCCGCCGGCCGCCCCGGCGTGCTGCACGGCAACCGCACCTATGTGCTGTGCGATGACGATGGCCAGATCATCGAAACCCATTCGGTCTCGGCCGGTCTGGACTATCCGGGCGTCGGCCCGGAGCATGCGTTCCTGGCAGACAGCGGCCGCGCCCGCTACCTGGGCATCACCGACGAGGAGGCCCTGCAGGCCTTCCACCTGCTGGCGCACACCGAAGGCATCCTGCCGGCGCTGGAATCCAGCCATGCGCTGGCCCAGGCGATGAAGCTGGCGCGTGAGCGCCCGCGCGACCAGATCGTGCTGTGCAACCTGTCCGGCCGTGGCGACAAGGACGTGCACACCATCGCCGCCCGGGAGGGCCTGGTGCTGTGAACACGGTGCTGCGCCATGGTGGCGCGCTGGTGCTGGCAGTCGGCCTGGGCGGCTGCAAGCCCCCGGACCCGCCGCTGCTGCCCGCGGCCCCCGCCGCGCCGGCGGCGATCGCTCCGGCCCAGCGTGCGGCCAGCAACGATGATGCGGCCCGTGCCGGGGATGACGTGGCCAACCGGCCGATCGAGGATGCCCCCGCGCCGCGCGTGGCAGAAAACGCCGATGAAGAACCGGTGCCGGCCGTGGTGTCGGTGGCGCTGGACCATGCCGGTGACGTGCTGATCGGCCAGCGCTTCAGCGAGATCGAGGCCGATGGTCCATGGCATTCGGCGGGGCTGGCCGAAGCGACGAGGGGGCGCTGCGAGTACTACGAGCGCGGCACCCTGCCCGAAGGCGTATCGATGATGGTGCAGGACGGGCACGTGGTCCGCTTCGACCTGGCACCGATCGACGATTCCGGCCAGGTGGTGGTGCAGCCGGGGCCCTTCGGCCTGCGCCTGGACATGCCGCTGGCCAGCACCCTGAAGCGGTTGCCGCGCGGCACCGTTGCCCAGCCCTATGGCGATGACCCGGAAGCCGGGCAGACGCTGGTATGGCTGGACCCGGGCTCGGACCTGGCGATCCGCGTGGAGATCGTCGATGGCGTCGTATCGAGAATGTACTGGGGCGCCAGCGGCGCCGTTGAATTGAATGAAGGATGTGCCTGAAATGTCCGTTGACCGTATCGATGCCTGTTTCGCCCGCCTGCGTGCCGCCGGCCGCAAGGCGCTGATCCCGTTCGTCACCGCCGGTGACCCTTCGCTGGAAGCGACCGTGCCGGTACTGCATGCGCTGGTGGACGCGGGGGCCGACGTGCTGGAACTGGGCGTGCCGTTCTCCGACCCGATGGCCGATGGCCCGACCATCCAGCGCAGCTCCGAGCGCGCGCTGGCCCGTGGGGCGGGCCTGCGCTACGTGCTGCAGGCCGTGTCGGAGTTCCGCCAGCGCGACAGCACCACCCCGGTGGTGCTGATGGGCTACCTCAATCCCGTGGAGATCCACGGCTATGCGGCGTTTGCCGCAGCGGCCGTCGGTGCCGGCGTGGATGGCGTGCTGCTGGTGGACCTGCCACCGGAAGAGGCCGGGGAGGCGCAGCAGGCCTTCGATGCCGCCGGCCTGGCGCTGGTGCTGCTGGCCTCGCCGACCACCAGCGAGGCCCGCGCCGAAAAGCTGCTGTCGCTGGCCCGTGGCTATCTGTACTACGTCAGCTTCGCCGGTGTCACCGGTGCATCGGAACGGCTGGACAGCGCCGCGGCCAGCGCCCGCCTGCAGGGCCTGCGTGCCCGTGCCCAGGTGCCGGTGGTGGCCGGGTTCGGCATCAAGGATGCCGCCAGTGCCGCCGCCATGGCCGAGCAGGCCGATGGCGTGGTGGTCGGCAGCGCCCTGGTGGCCGCGCTGGCCGATGCGCCGTCGGTCGAGGTGGCCGTGCAGCGTGCCCGGGCATTCCTGGCCCCGTTGCGGCAGGCGCTGGACGGCTGAGCCGGCAGCCCGTCCGGCCCGGCCGGGCGGGGGTGTGGCGCTAAACGTACGTCCCAGCATGGTTTTTTTCTGGCGGGCCGGGGAGCGGGCGGGGGTGCACGGGCGGCGGGAGCGGCGCTAGACTGTCGGCCTTTGCGGCCCCCGGGCCGCCCTGAACGGAAGTTTCGTCCCGCATGAGTTGGCTCAGCAAGTTGATGCCGTCCGGCATCCGCACCGACAACACCCCCAGCAAGAAGCGCAGCGTCCCCGAGGGCCTGTGGGAGAAGTGCAGCAGCTGTGGCAGCGCGCTGTACCGCCCCGAGCTGGAGGAGAACCTGGAGGTCTGCCCCAAGTGCGGCCACCACATGGCCATCCGCGCACGTGCACGCCTGGCGGCCCTGTTCGATGCGGACAGCACCACCGAGATCGCTGCGCGCCTGGGCCCGACGGACCTGCTGAAGTTCAAGGACCAGAAGAAGTACGGCGAGCGCATCAAGGCCGCGCAGAAGAACACCGGTGAATATGATGCGCTGATCGCCATGCGGGGCCTGCTCAAGGGCCGCCCGCTGGTGGCTTCGTCCTTCGATTTCGCTTTCATGGGCGGCTCGATGGGCTCGGTGGTCGGCGAGCGCTTCTCGCTGGCGGCCGAGACCGCGCTGGAAATCGGTGCCCCCTACGTCTGCTTCTCCGCCAGCGGCGGCGCGCGCATGCAGGAAGGGCTGTTCTCGCTGATGCAGATGGCCAAGACATCGGCTGCGCTGGGCAAGCTGCGCGAAGCGGGCCTGCCGTTCATCTCCGTGCTGACCCACCCGACCACCGGCGGCGTGTCCGCCTCGTTCGCGATGCTGGGCGACATCAACATCGCCGAGCCGCAGGCCCTGATCGGCTTTGCCGGCCCGCGCGTGATCGAGCAGACCGTGCGCGAGAAGCTGCCGGAAGGCTTCCAGCGTTCCGAATTCCTGCTCGAGCACGGCGCGATCGACCAGATCTGCGACCGCCGCGAGCTGCGTGACCGCCTGGCCGACCTGCTGGCGATGCTGCGCCGCGAACCGGCACACGAGGTCGCTTGATGGGGCGCCGTTACTTCGGCACCGACGGCATCCGCGGACGGGTCGGCCAGGGCGTGATCTCGGCCGATTTCGTGCTGCGCCTGGGCAATGCACTGGGCCGGGTGCTGGTGGAACAGCAGCAGGAGCACGGGCGGCGGCCGATCGTGGTGATCGGCAAGGACACCCGTATTTCCGGCTACATGTTCGAGGCCGCGCTGGAAGCCGGCCTGGTGGCTGCCGGTGCCGACGTGCAGCTGCTGGGCCCGATGCCGACCCCGGCAGTGGCCTTCCTGACCCGCTCGCTGGGCGTGGACGCGGGCGTTGTCATCAGCGCCTCGCACAACCCGCACTACGACAACGGCATCAAGTTCTTTTCCGCCCAGGGCGAGAAGCTTGACGACGCCACCGAGCTGGCGCTGGAAGCCGCGCTCGATCTTCCCTTCCTTACCGTCGAGTCCGAATCCCTGGGCAAGGCGGCGCGCGCGCGCGAAGCGGTGGGCCGCTACATCGAGTTCTGCAAGGCCAGCGTGCCCCGCAGCTTCGACCTGCGTGGCGTGCGGCTGGTGCTGGACTGCGCGCACGGCGCCACCTACCACATCGCCCCGCTGCTGTTCCGCGAACTGGGGGCGGATGTCATCACCATCGGTGCCGCGCCCGATGGCGTGAACATCAACGATGGCGTCGGCTCGACCCACATCGACAACCTGGCCACCACGGTGCGCCAGACCGGTGCTGCGCTGGGCATCGCCTTCGATGGCGACGGCGATCGCGTGCTGATGGCCGACGACCAGGGCAACCCGGTCGATGGCGATGACCTGCTGTACATCCTGGCCCGTGCCTGGCAGGCCGAAGGCCGCCTGCGCGGGCCGGTCGTCGGTACGCTGATGAGCAACTACGGCCTTGAAAAGGCCATGGCGGAGCTGCAGATCCCGTTCGTGCGCAGCAATGTCGGCGACCGTTACGTGCACCAGGCGCTGGTCGAAGGTGGCGGCGTGCTGGGCGGTGAAGCCTCCGGCCACCTGCTGTGCCTGGACCGGGCCACCACCGGTGATGGCATCGTCAGCGTGCTGCAGGTGCTGGTCGCGCTGCGCCGCAGCGGGCAGACCCTGCGCCAGGCGCTGCAGCCGCTGTCGCGGGTGCCGCAGAAGACGGTGAACGTGCGGTTGGGAGATGTCTCGGCCAAGGCCACGGTGCAGGCGCCGGGCGTGCAGCAGGCCTTGGCCCAGGCACAACAGGCCGTGGCCGGTCGCGGTCGCGCGTTCCTGCGCCCCTCGGGGACCGAACCGGTGGTGCGGGTCACGGTGGAGGCCGATGAAGCCACGTTGATGCAGGACACGCTGGACCGGCTGTCGGCGGCGGTCAAGGCGGCTGCGGCGGCCTGAGCGGTTCCTGCGCTGGCGGGCCCCTCCCGGGGGCCGCCGGCAGAAAGCACGACGCCCCGGCTTGCCGGGGCGTCGCTGTTTCCAGGGCCGGCCTTTCGTGGCCGGGCCAAGCCGTCAGGGGCCGCTGTCTCAGGGGCCGGGCACCATCTTCTTCTGGCGTGCCTTGAAGCCATTGAACAGCGGGCCGATCACCGGGTTGTAGCTCAGGCGGATCCGCTTGCGCAGCCAGCTGGCCGGGCGGTTGCGGATCGCGAAGCGGTAGATGTGTTCCGGGTCGCCGCCGACCACGTTGCGGCCGAACGGGTGGGTGGTGTGCAGGTAGCGGAAGCCCTGCTCACGCGCGACCTCGATGTAGTCCTGGTCGAAATCGCCATAGGGCCAGCACAACGTATCCGATACCCCGCCCATTTTTTCCTGCAGTACCTGGCGTGCCATCGACAGGTCGCCACCGATGCCCCGGCGGCGCTCCTCGCGGCTGATGTCCATGCGCAGCCAGCGGGTATGGCTGTGCGTATGGCAGTGCACTTCGAACGTGCCTGCCTCGGTGGCCGCGCGGGCTTCGCTCCAGCGCATCATCACATCGTCGCTGCGGCCCTGCTGGTAGATCGCCGCTTCGCAGCCGCGGTGGTCAGGGGTGGCCGGCAGCGCGGCACCGGGCTGCCCGGCATGCGGGCGCAGCGGGCCATCGCCCATCCAGCCGGTGACCACGAACACGGTTGCGCGCATGCCGTACTTCTGCAGGATGGGGTGTGCGTAGACCCAGTTGTCCAGGTAGCCGTCATCGAAGGTGATGACGATGGACTTGCGCGGCACCGGCTTGCCGGCCAGGAAGCCGGCGTACTGCGCCAGCGTCAGCGACGTCCAGCCATCCTCGGCCAGCCAGGCGATCTGGCTTTCGAAGTTTTCCGGCGACACGGTGATCATGCCCGGCGAGGGGCTCACATGGTGGTGCATCAGCACCGGTACGGTCCTGGCGTCAGCCATGGCCCAGCTCCTTCAACCACTGGTGGTAATAGTGTTCGGTTGCCTCGGCATGGCCGTCGGCGGTGAAACGCTGCGCTGCGCGCATCCAGTCCCAGCCGGCACGCCCCATCAGCTGGCGCCGCTGCGGATCGTCGATCAGCAGGCGCAGCGCGCCCGCCAGGGCGTCATTGTCACCCAAAGCGGTGAGGATGGCGTTGCTGCCATCGACGACCATCTCCGGCACGCCGCCCACGCGCGTGGCCACGATCGGAAGACCTGCCTGGGCGGCTTCCAGGAACACGGTGCCGGCGGCTTCCTTGTGGGAGGGCAGGGCGAACACGTCGAAGCCGGCCATCAGCCGGGCGGCATCGCAGCGGTAGCCGAGCAGGTGCACCTGCGCCTCCAGGCCATGCTGGGCACGCAGGGCCAGCAGCTGGTCCATCACGGCCTTGCCGTCGCCGACGATCACCAGCTGCAGCCGTGGATTGGCCCGGCACAACGGCGCCATCGCCTGCAGCAGGTCGGCATGGCCCTTCGGCGCGCGCAGTACCGCCACGCAGCCGACCACGGTGTCAGCGGCCGAGAAACCCAGCTCGACACGCACCTCGGCACGGATCTGCTGCAGCGCCTGCCATGCCGCCTCGCCGTCCGCATGGTGCCAGCCGGGCAGCGCAGTGATCGGCTGCACGATGCCGATGCGCGCCGCATCGATGCCACGGTCCACCAGCAGCTGCTTGACGAAGCTGCTGACGGTGATGATCCGGTGTGGCAGGCCGGTATAGGTCAACAGCGAGTTGACCGGGCTCATCAGGTGCCGCGACCGCACCACCAGCGGGGTTCCGCCCAGCCGCGCGCCGGCAGCGGCAATCAGCGCGTCGCGCCGGCTGGTGGTGTTGACCACGTCGTAACGGTGCCGGCGCACCAGGCGCGAGACCGACCAGATCCCGCGCACCAGCCGCGCCAGCCCGCCCATCTTCAGCGTGTGCACGGTGAAGCCATGTTCACGGGCGAGCGTGCCCAGCCGCGCATCGGGCTGGCACAGCAGCGACACCTCGTGCCCGCGCGCGCGCATGGCCTGCATGTTGCGGAAGATGTAGATCTCCTGGCCCCCCATGCCTTTGGCGGCTTCGGTGTGCAGGATTCGCAGGGCACGGCTCATGATGGAAACGGTCCTTGAGGGGAAGTGGCGCCGCGGGCGCTCATCGGTTGCGGAAGCGGGTCAGCGCTTCCCATGCACCGCGCACGGCAGCCGGGTCCGGTGCCTGCTGTGGCAGTGGCAGGTAGTGGCGATCCAGCGCCGTGGCATTGCCGAACTTGTCGAACACGTAGATGGCATCGCCCTGGCGTACCGCGCGCTGCGACCAGCTTTCCACCATCAGGGCGCGTGGCCCGGCCGGTGCGGCGGCCAGCAGGTCGTGGCCGGTACTGAAGTCGGCCAGTGCGTTCTCGCAGCCCAGGCCGTGGCGCAGCAGGGTGGGAACCCAGTCCTCATGCGAACTGGTGCGGGCGTCGTGGCCGGCCTGCTGGCCGGGCCAGCGCAGCACGAACGGCACCTGCAGCTGGTAGTCGGAGAAGTTGCCGTTGTGGCCCCAGTAGTTCAGGTGCAGGTCGTTGAACTCTTCGGCGTGGTCGCCGGTGACCAGCACGATGGTGTCCTGCTCCAGGCCCTGTGCCCGCAGGCCTTCAAGCAGCCGGCCCAGCAGGCTGTCGGCATAGTGCACGGCGGTCCGGTAACGGTTGAGTTCCGGTGTCGGGTCGTGGTCCGGGCCGAGCGAGAGGAAGTCGATCTTGTCGGCCATCGGCGTGGCGAATGCCGGGTAGTCGGCCGGGGTGTGGTAAGGCGCGTGGGTGGAATCGAGGAACACGAAACCGAACCAGGGGCGGCCCGCCTGCTGGCTGGTGGCGATGTCGGCCTGCAGGCTGCCGACGATGCTGGCGTCACGCTGGTCCACGCTCAGCGCGCTGGGGCCCTGGTGCAACTGGCCACGGACATCGGCGAAGGCGGTGCGGTCGAATTCGGGGCTGTACAGCGGGGCGCTGCCGTACAGGTGCAGGTCGTAGCCCTGCTGCTGCAGGACCTGGAACAGTACCGAGCCCCGCTGCTCGGCCAGCATGCTGGGCCAGTAGCCGCCGGGCAGGCCGTAGAGCAGGCCGAACAGGCCGTAGCGCGTAGCGTTGCCGGTACTGAAATGCTGGTCGTAGACGCGTGCCCCGGAGGCCAGGGCGCTGGCGTTGGGCATCACTGCCGGTTGCAGCATGTCATGCCGCAGTGACTCCATCACCACCATCAGCACATTGGGACGGGCATGGCTCTGGCAGCGCAGGGGCGCAAGCGGGTAGCGCAGCTGGCTCAGGCGCGGGTCCGGCAGGCCGGCCTGTGCCTCGCCGACCACGCCGAGCCGGCGCATGAAGGATTTGGCGGTGATCGGCTGGGCCCACGGCAGGTAGTTCCACTGGCTGGTCACCGAGCGCTCGCCCAGAGCGTCGTAATAGGCAGTGGCCGCCTGGCCGCCCGCCATCAGCATCAGCGCAGCGGCCCAGACCAGGCGCACGGCGCGGCGGTGGCCGCGGGCCGGCAGCAACGTCCAGCAGGCCCAGGCCAGCAGGCCCTGGGCGACGAAGACCGATGCCCCCATCGCGCCGACCTGCAGCCAGGTCCGCCAGGCCAGGCTGACCTGGTCGCCCAGCGCCCCGCCGAACACCATGTTGGCCACCATCGCATTGAGGTGGAAGCGGTACAGCGCGAAGACCTTGGCATCGACCAGCAGCAGGCACAGCCACAGGCCCTGGAACAGCACGCTGGCGATCGTCAGCGGGCGCGTGCTGCGCGCCCACAACCCGAGCAGCAGGGGCAGCAGGCCGGCCAGCGCGCCCAGGGCCAGCAGGTGGCCCGGCAGGGCGATGGCCAGGTAGGCCAGGCCCAGGTGCCCGCCGGGGTTGGCCGCCAGCGGAATGTTGTCCAGCGCGATCAGCATCGCCAGCACGGTGTTGGCCACCATGAACAGGCTCCACCAGGCCAACCGCTGCCATCGGCTGGCAGCAGGGGGAACCGGGGCGGGGGCAGGGGAGTGGGGCGTGTTCGTCATGCAGCCGGGATCGGGAGGTGGGGCCGGCGCATCGGGTATGCCAATGCGTCGTCACGTTGCGCGAGGGTTGCGCATTGTATCCACTTGTATCATCGGCCGTTGATGGAACCTTGTGAGGGTTCTGTCACAATGTTCAGCCGGCCTGTCCGCCAGGCGGGCCGGTCGACCCAATGACAAGCCAGGAACCGCTGTGAGCCAGATCCCGACCCTCGACATCACCCGTTTCGACAGTGACCGCGCCGCCTTCGTGGCCGAACTGGGCGCGGCCTACCGCCAGTGGGGATTCGCCGGCATCCGAAACCACGGCATCCCGCAGGCCGACATCGATGCCGCCTATGACGTGTTCAAGGCGTTCTTTGCACTGCCGGAAGCGGTCAAGCGCCAGTACCACGTCGCCGGTGGCGGCGGTGCCCGCGGCTACACCCCGTTCGGCGTGGAAACCGCCAAGGGTTCCAAGCACTTCGACCTGAAGGAGTTCTGGCACATCGGCCGCGAGATCGCCGATGACTCCAAGTACCGCGAAGTGATGCCGCCGAACCTGTGGCCGACCGAGGTCGAGGGCTTCCGCGAGCGCGGCTACGGCCTGTACCAGGCGCTGGACAATCTCGGTTCGCGCGTGCTGTCGGCGCTGGCCCTGCATATCGGCCTGCCGGAGAATTTCTTCGCCGACAAGACCAACTTCGGCAACTCGATCCTGCGTCCGATCCATTACCCGCCGATCACCACCGACGACATTCCGAACGTGCGTGCCGGTGCCCATGGCGACATCAACTTCATCACCCTGCTGGTCGGTGCCAGTGCGGCGGGCCTGGAGGTGCAGTCGCACGAGGGTGAGTGGGTGCCGTTCACCTCGGATGCGGACACCATCGTGGTCAACATCGGCGACATGCTGCAGCGCCTGACCAACCACGTGTACCCCTCGACCATCCACCGCGTGGTCAACCCCCCGGGCGAGCTGGCGCGCCAGCCGCGCTACTCGGTGCCGTTCTTCCTGCACCCGAACCCGGATTACCTGATCGACGTGCTGCCGTCGTGCATCACCGCGGACAACCCGAGCCGGTATCCGGAGCCGATCACGGCGCACGGTTTCCTGGAAGAGCGCCTGCGCGAGATCAAGTTGAAGTAACCAAAGGGCCGCCGCGAGGCGGCCTTTTCATTTTCCGGGTGGCGGTTGGATGGGCGCTGGCAGATCCACGCCCTGCGTGGATGGGACCTGTCAGGCAGCGGAATGGCGAAGGGGCCGGCCGGCCCGAGCCGCCCCTGATCCCGCCCCAGGGAGCCGTGCCATCGGCGGGAAAATGCATGTAACCGATTACGCCGAAACGGTTTTTTGCCGATCCGGGTATCATGTCCCGTTGATTTCAAAGGGAACCATTGCCCATGCGCCGCAAGATCGTCGCCGGAAACTGGAAGCTGCATGGCAGCCGTCAATTCGCCTCGGACCTGCTGGGCCAGGTGGCGGCCGGCTTGCCGCAGGGTGGGGTGGAGGTCGTGATCCTGCCGCCATTGCCCTACCTGGGGGAGCTGGTCGAGGACTTCGGCGGGACCGGGCTGGCCTTCGGTGCCCAGGACGTCAGCAGCAACGAGAAGGGCGCCTACACCGGCGAGGTGTGCGCGGCCATGCTGCATGAGGTCGGTGCCCGCTACGGGCTGGTCGGCCATTCCGAGCGGCGCCAGTACCACCATGAGACCAGTGAGCTGGTGGCACGCAAGTTTGCGGCGGCCCTGCACGCCGGCCTGGTGCCGGTGTTGTGCGTGGGCGAAACGCTGGAGCAGCGCGAGGCGGGGCAGACCGAAGCGGTCATCGCCAGCCAGCTGGCGCCTGTGCTGGATCTGGTCGGGGCCGAAGGCTTTGCCGGGGCCGTGGTGGCTTACGAGCCGGTGTGGGCGATCGGTACCGGGCGTACCGCCAGCAAGGAGCAGGCGCAACAGGTGCACGCCTTCATCCGTGGCGAAGTGGCCAGGTTCGATGCTAGAATCGCTGATTCACTGCCCATCCTTTACGGCGGCAGCGTGAAGCCCGACAATGCCCGGGAACTGTTCGCGCAGCCGGATGTCGATGGTGGGTTGGTCGGTGGCGCCTCGCTGGTCGCCGCGGACTTCCTGGCCATCGCCGAAGCGGCGGTCGGGCACTAATCCCGTAATGCTGCCGGCCCAGGCCGGCATTACCTGTCCGAGGGCGGATTCGAAATGCTGATGTTGATCCTCAATGTCGTCTACGTGCTGGTCGCGGTGGCCATGATCGCGCTGATCCTGATGCAGCGTGGCTCCGGTGCGGCGGCAGGGTCGGGCTTCGGCGCCGGCGCCTCGGGGACGGTGTTCGGTGCGCGCGGCGCCTCCAACTTCCTGTCCAAGTCGACCAAGTGGCTGGCCGTGGTGTTCTTCGGCATCAGCCTGTTCATGGCCTGGTACGCCGGTCATGGCTCCCGCCCGGCCGCCACCCAGGACCTGGGTCTGATGTCGGCCGCGCCGGCCGCTTCCGTGCCGGCTGGCGAGATGCCGGTCGTGCCGAAGGCCGATCCGGCCCCGGCCCAGCCGGTCGTTCCGGCCGCTGCCGAGCCGGCCAAGGCGGAATCTTCGGTTTCGGGTGAAGAAAAGCCGTCGGAAGGCTCCCAGAAACACTGAAGCCGGTTACAATATGCGGCGCATCGCGACTCCATAGTGTGATGTGATCGTTTGCCCAGGTGGCGGAATTGGTAGACGCACTACCTTGAGGTGGTAGCGACTTAGGTCGTAGGGGTTCGAGTCCCCTCTTGGGCACCATTTGTAAGTAAAGCGGGTTTGGCCTGGCGCGCAAGGTGTCAGGCCGGTTCCCGTCCACTCCCCCATGCCAAAGCGCCTGCAGGCGCGGCGGCAGAGGCAAGAGAGAATCGCTGTGCTGGCCGAATATTTGCCGTCCCTGCTGTTTCTGATCGTTGCCACCGGTATCGGCGTGACGCTGATGCTGGTAGGCCGATTCCTCGGTCCCCGCCGCCCCGATCTGCAAAAGCTCTCGCCGTACGAGTGCGGCTTCGAGGCTTTCGAGGATGCGCGCATGAAGTTCGATGTGCGCTACTACCTGATCGCGATCCAGTTCATCGTCTTCGACCTGGAAATCATCTTCATCGTGCCCTGGACCCAGGTGTTCATGGAAATCGGCGCCCGTTCGCTGGTCACCATGGGCCTGTTCGTGGGCATGCTGTTCCTCGGTTTCATTTACGTCTGGAAGAAGGGAGCGCTGGAATGGGAGTGATTCAGACTCTCGATGGCCTGATGAACAATCCGACCCCGGAAGGGCGGGTTGATGACATCCTGCGGCCCCAGGGCGACAACCCGCTGCTGGAAAAGGGCTACGTCACCACCAGCGTCGACGCCCTGCTGAACTGGGCGCGTACCGGCTCGCTGTGGCCGATGACCTTCGGCCTGGCCTGCTGCGCGGTCGAAATGATGCACGCCGGCGCGGCGCGCCTGGACCTTGACCGCTACGGTGTGGTGTTCCGTCCGTCGCCGCGCCAGTCCGACGTGATGATCGTCGCCGGTACCCTGGTCAACAAGATGGCCCCGGCGCTGCGCAAGGTCTATGACCAGATGCCGGACCCGAAGTGGGTCATCTCGATGGGCAGCTGCGCCAACGGCGGCGGCTATTACCACTATTCGTATTCGGTCGTGCGCGGCTGTGACCGCGTGGTGCCGGTGGACGTCTACGTCCCCGGTTGCCCGCCGACCGCCGAGGCGCTGGTGTACGGGATCCTGCAGCTGCAGAAGAAGATCTGGCGTACACAGACCATCGCCCGCTGACCCTTCCACACTACAAGAGCGCGCCAAGCCCCCATGGCAGAGCAAGCATCCTTCATCGACCGACTCTCCGCACGTTTCGCTGGTGCGAAGGTCATCGTGGTCGAACCCCGCGGCGAAGTGACGCTGGAGGTGCCTGCCGCCGATTGGCATGCCGCCGCCCTGGCCCTGCGTGACGAGTTCGCGTTCGAGCAGGCCGTGGACCTCTGCGGCGTCGACTACCTGGGCTATGGCTCCGACGAATGGGACACCGCCGATGTGTCCTCGCAGGGCTTCAGCCGTGGCGTCGAGGGCAAGGCCCAGGGCCGTTTCGCGTGGGGTGAATTCCCCACCGAGGAAAACGGCGCCGGCGGCGTCAGCGCCCAGCACATGCCGACCCAGCGTTTCGCCGTGGTCGCCCAGCTGCGTTCGCTCCAGCACAACCTGATGCTGCACCTGCGCTGCTTCGCCCCTGACGAAGCGCTGCCGGTGGTGGCCTCGCTGACCGATATCTGGCCGGGCCTGAACTGGTTCGAGCGTGAAGCCTTCGATCTGTACGGCGTGATCTTCGAAGGTCACCCCGACCTGCGTCGCATCCTGACCGACTACGGTTTCGTCGGCCATCCGTTCCGCAAGGACTTCCCGCTGATCGGCAACGTGGAAGTGCGTTACGACGAAGAAAAGAAGCGCGTGATCTATGAGCCGGTGACCTCGGTCGAGCCGCGCGTCAATGTTCCGCGCGTGATCCGTGACGACCCGCGCCTGCAGACCGCAGAAGGCGAGCGTTCGCAGGAGGCAGTGAAGTGAGCCACGTACACCAGGCCGGCGAAGCCTTCGCCAGCAATCCCGCCGAAGCACGGCAGGAAATCCGCAACTACACGATGAACTTCGGTCCGCAGCACCCTGCGGCCCACGGCGTGCTGCGCCTGATCCTGGAAATGGACGGCGAAACCATCATGCGCGCGGACCCGCACGTGGGCCTGCTGCACCGTGGTACCGAGAAGCTGGCCGAGTCCAAGCCGTTCAACCAGTCGATCGGCTACATGGATCGCCTGGATTACGTGTCGATGATGTGCAACGAGCACGCCTACGTGCGCGCGATCGAGACCCTGATGGGCATCGAGGCGCCGGAGCGTGCGCAGTACATCCGCACCATGTTCGATGAAATCACCCGCATCCTGAACCACCTGATGTGGCTGGGCTCCAACGCGCTCGACCTGGGCGCGATGGCGGTCATGCTGTACGCCTTCCGCGAACGCGAAGAGCTGATGGACTGCTATGAAGCGGTCTCCGGCGCGCGCATGCACGCGGCGTACTACCGTCCGGGCGGCGTCTACCGCGACCTGCCGGACCAGATGCCGAAGTACAAGGAATCGCGCTGGCACAAGGGCAAGGCCCTGAAGAACCTCAACGCCTCGCGCGAAGGTTCGCTGCTGGACTTCCTGGAGAACTTCACCGTCGAGTTCCCCAAGCGCGTCGACGAATACGAAACCCTGCTGACCGACAACCGCATCTGGAAGCAGCGTACCGTCGGCATCGGCGTGGTCACCCCGGAACTGGCTAACGCCTGGGGCATGACCGGCGTGATGCTGCGCGGTTCGGGCATCGCCTGGGACCTGCGCAAGAAGCGTCCGTACGCCAAGTACGATGCCGTCGATTTCGACATCCCGCTGGGCAAGGAAGGCGACTGCTACGACCGTTACCTGGTCCGCGTCGCTGAAATGCGCGAATCCAACCGCATCATCAAGCAGTGCGTGGCGTGGCTGAAGGCCAACCCGGGCCCGGTGATGGTGAAGAACTTCAAGGTCGCGCCGCCGAGCCGCGAGGACATGAAGGACGACATGGAAGCGCTGATCCACCACTTCAAGCTGTTCAGCGAAGGCTACTGCGTGCCGGCAGGCGAGACCTACTCGGCCGTGGAAGCCCCGAAGGGTGAATTCGGCTGCTACCTGGTTTCCGACGGCGCCAACAAGCCGTTCCGCGTCCACCTGCGCGCCCCGGGCTTCGCCCACCTGTCCTCGATCGATTCGATCGTGCGCGGCCACATGCTGGCCGACGTGGTGGCGATGATCGGTACCTACGACCTGGTGTTCGGCGAGGTTGACCGGTAATGCCGGTCGCCACGCCAACGCCTGCTGCTGGCAGCCGGCGCAAGCCGGCGCCGCAGTTTCTGGAATTTCACGTTATGCATTTCGCTGAGGTCGGCCGATGAAGGCGACAGGTAATTTCGAGGCGGCGCGCGACGTCGACCCGATGGTGGTGCTGAGCGACAAGACCCGCGCTCACATCGATCACTGGCTGTCCAAGTTCCCGCCGGACCGCAAGCGTTCGGCGGTGCTGCAAGGGCTGCACGCTGCCCAGGAACAGAACGAAGGCTGGCTGACCGACGAGCTGATCGCCGGCGTCGCCAAGTACCTGGACCTGCCGCCGGTGTGGGCCTACGAGGTCGCCAGCTTCTACTCGATGTTCGAGACCGAGAAGGTGGGCCGCAACAACGTGGCCATCTGCACCAACATCAGCTGCTGGCTCAATGGCGCCGAGGACATCGTGCGCCATTGCGAGAAGAAGCTGGGCATCAAGCACGGTGAATCGACCCCGGACGGCCGCGTCTACCTCAAGCGCGAGGAAGAGTGCCTGGCCGGCTGCGGTGGCGCGCCGATGATGGTCATCAACGGTCACTACCATGAGCGTCTGACCCTGGAAAAGGTCGACGAGCTGCTGGACGGGCTGGAGTAAGGGCATGGCACATCACCACGAATCCAAGGGTCCGGTCGGCCCGGCGCCGCTGCCGCACCAGGTGGTCTACACCACCCTGCATTACGACACCCCGTGGTCGTACGAAAGCTACCTCAAGACCGGTGGCTATGCCGCCCTGCGCAGGATCCTCGAAGAGAAGATCCCGCCGGAGCAGGTCATCGAGATGGTCAAGGCCTCGGGCCTGCGCGGCCGCGGCGGCGCAGGCTTCCCGACCGGCCTGAAGTGGTCCTTCATGCCCAAGGGCAACATGCAGAAGTACATCCTCTGCAACTCGGACGAATCCGAGCCGGGCACCTGCAAGGACCGCGACATCCTGCGCTACAACCCGCATTCGGTCGTGGAAGGCATGGCGATCGCCTGCTACGCCACCGGCTCGACCGTGGGCTACAACTACCTGCGCGGTGAGTTCCACCACGAGCCGTTCGAGCACTTCGAGCAGGCCCTGGCCGACGCCTATGCGAACGGCTGGCTGGGCAAGAACGTGATGGGCTCGGGCGTGGACATCGACATCTACGGTGCCCTGGGCGCCGGCGCCTACATCTGCGGCGAAGAAACCGCCCTGATGGAATCGCTGGAAGGCAAGAAGGGCCAGCCGCGCTACAAGCCGCCGTTCCCGGCCAACTTCGGCCTGTACGGCAAGCCGTCGACGATCAACAACACCGAAACCTATGGTTCAGTGCCGGCGATCATCCGCAACGGCCCGGAGTGGTTCAAGGGCCTGAGCCTGACCGCCAACGGCGGCCCGAAGTGCTTCTCGGTGTCCGGCTGCGTGCAGAACGGCGGCAACTTCGAAGTGCCGCTGGGCACCACCTTCGACGACCTGCTGGCAATGGCCGGTGGCCTGCGTCCGGGCCGCACCCTCAAGGGCGCGATCCCCGGCGGCGTGTCGATGCCGGTGCTGACCGCGGCCGAGCTGAAGGGCCTGCCGATGGACTACGACACCATCCGTGCACTGGGCTCCGGCCTGGGTTCGGGCGCCGTCGTGGTGCTGGATGACAGCGTGTGCTGCGTGAAGTTCGCCTGCCGCATCAGCCAGTTCTTCCACAAGGAATCCTGCGGCCAGTGCACCCCGTGCCGTGAAGGCACCGGCTGGATGCACCGCGTGCTGGAGCGCATCGTCGCCGGCAAGGCCACGATGGAAGACCTGCACCAGCTGAAGGCCGTGGCCGGCCAGATCGAAGGCCACACCATCTGCGCCTTCGGCGAAGCGGCGGCATGGCCCATCCAGGGCTTCCTGCGCCAGTTCTGGGACGAATTCGAGTACTACATCGTCAACGGTCATTCGATGGTTGACGGCAAGAAGGTGGAGGCAGCCGCCGCATGAGCGCGCAACCCAACAACCCGGGCGTGACCCCGGCGGTCGTGCCGGAAGGGCATGTCACCGTCGAGATCGACGGCCGTTCCCTGGTCGTGCCCAAGGGCTCGATGATCATCCAGGCCGCCGACAAGGCCGGCATCTCCATTCCGCGCTTCTGCTACCACGAGAAGCTGCCGATCGCCGCCAACTGCCGCATGTGCCTGGTGGACGTGGAGAAGTCGCCGAAGCCGGCGCCGGCCTGCGCCACCCCGGTGATGGACGGCATGAAGGTCGCCACCCGCAGCGAGAAGGCACTGAAGTTCCAGCGCTCGGTGATGGAGTTCCTGCTCATCAACCACCCGCTGGACTGCCCGATCTGTGACCAGGGCGGCGAGTGCGAGCTGCAGGACGTATCGCTGGGCTATGGCCGTTCGGTCAGCCGCTTCAACGAGCGCAAGCGCGTGGTGCCGGACGAGGACATGGGCCCGCTGGTCGCCACCGAGATGACCCGCTGCATCCAGTGCACGCGCTGCGTGCGCTTCACCGCCGACGTGGCAGGCACCTATGAACTGGGTGGCATGTACCGTGGCGAGAACCTGCAGATCGGTACCTACGACGGCAAGCCGCTGACCACCGAGCTGTCCGGCAACGTCGTCGACGTCTGCCCGGTCGGCGCGCTGACCAACAAGGTGTTCCAGTTCCGCGCCCGCCCGTGGGAACTGACCGCGCGCGAATCGCTGGGCTACCACGACGCGATGGGCTCGAACCTGTTCCTGCACGTGCGTCGCGGCGAAGTGCTGCGCACCGTGCCGCGTGACAACGAGGCCGTCAACGAATGCTGGCTGTCCGACCGCGACCGCTACTCGCACCAGGGCCTGTACAGCGAAGACCGTGCGGTCAAGCCGCTGCGCAAGGTCAATGGCGAGTGGAAGGAAGTGAGCTGGGCTGAAGGCCTGGCTGCCGCGGCCGAGATCCTCAAGGCGAACCAGGGCGACACCCTGGGCGTGCTGGTGCACCCGTCGACCTCCAACGAGGAAGGCGCGCTGCTGGCCCGCCTGGCCACCGGCCTGGGCACCGGCAACATCGACCACCGCATCAACAACCGCGACTTCTCCGACGCCGCCACCGCCGAAGTGTTCGGCCTGCCGCTGGCCGAGATCGAAGCCGCGGACCGCATCGTCGTGCTCGGCAGCAACATCCGCCACGAGCTGCCGCTGCTGCACGCCCGCCTGCGCAAGGCACAGACCACCCAGGGCGCGAAGATCCACGTCATCAACCCGGTGGATTTCGACTTCGCCTTCGGCATCGCCGGCAAGCAGATCGTCGCGCCGTCGCAGTTCGTCAACGCGCTGTCCAACGCCGAGCTGCGTTCGGCCGTGCAGGGCGGCAGCAACACCGTGCTGATCGTCGGCGGCATCGCCGAAAACCACCCGCAGGCCGCCGCCATCCGCGCTGCCGCGCGTGATTTCGCCGCTGCCACCGGTGCCAAGCTGTGCCGCATCCCGCAGGGTGCCAACGCCATCGGCCTGACCCGCGCCGGCGTGCTGCCGGCCGGCAAGGACGTCGCCGCGATGCTGGCGCAGCCGCGCCAGGCCTACGTGGTGTACGGCCTGGAGCCGGGCCTGGACTTCGCCGATGCCCCCGCCGCGCGCAAGGCGCTGGCCGGTGCCCAGGTCGTGGCCTTCAGCCACTTCGCCTGCGCTTCGACCCGCGACGTTGCCGATGTGATCCTGCCGATCGGCGCGCTGCCGGAAGTGGACGCCACCCTGACCAACCTCGACGGTCGCCAGCAGTCGGCCCGTGCCGGCGGCAAGCTGCCGGGCGAAGCCCGTGAAGGCTGGCGCGTGCTGCGTGCCCTGGGTGGCGAGCTGGCCGTGGCCGGTTTCGAGTTCACCGATCTGGCCGGCCTGCGCGCCAGCCTGGCCCCGGTGTCGGTCAACGTGGCCGCCTCGGCCCAGCCGGCCGTGGCCGGTGAAGGCCTGGAAGTGGCGTCGACCGCCGCGATCTACCGCACCGATGCGGTGGTCCGTCGCGCCCCGGCGCTGCAGTCGCACCCGCTCAACAACGCTCCGCGCATCGTGCTCAACGCCGATGACGCTGCGCGCCTGCAGCTGCAGGAAGGGCAGATGGCCAAGGTCGGCACCGACGCCGGCCGCGCCACCCTGCCGGTGGTGGTCGACGCCCGCGTCGCCGCGGGTTCGGTCTGGATTGAGTCGGGCCACGGTGCGACCGCACCGCTGGGCGCCGCTCGCGTAACGGTGGTGGCTGCATGAACGAATTGCTGATTAACGCCGTCGATCCGCTGCACCAGTGGCTGCTTGGCCTCGGTGACATCGGCGCGCTGATCTGGATCATCCTGAAGATCCTGGTGATCGCCGTGCCGGTGATCGTCTCGGTGGCCTTCTACGTGGTCTGGGAACGCAAGCTGATCGGCTGGATGCACGTCCGCCACGGCCCGATGTACGTGGGCATGGGCATCTTCCAGGCCTTCGCCGACGTCTTCAAGCTGCTGTTCAAGGAAGTCGTGCAGCCCAGCAGCGCCAACAAGGCGATCTACCTGCTGGCGCCGCTGATCACCCTGGCCCCGGCCTTCGCGGCCTGGTCGGTGGTGCCGTTCGACTCGCAGGTGGTGCTGTCCAACGCCAATGCCGGCCTGCTGTACCTGCTGGCGATGACCTCGCTGGGCATCTACGGCATCATCCTGGCCGGCTGGGCGTCCAACTCGAAGTACGCGTTCCTCGGTGCCATGCGCGCCTCGGCGCAGATGATCAGTTACGAAATCGCCATGGGCTTCGCCCTGGTCGGCGTGATGATCGCGTCGGGCAGCCTGAACCTGAGCACCATCGTGATGGCGCAGGCCGGCAGCTCCGGCTTCTTCGACTGGTTCCTGATCCCGCTGTTCCCGCTGTTCGTCATCTACTGGGTGTCGGGCGTGGCCGAAACCAACCGCGCGCCGTTCGACGTGGTGGAAGGCGAATCGGAAATCGTGGCCGGCCACATGGTCGAGTACTCCGGCGGCGCCTTCGCGCTGTTCTTCCTGGCCGAGTACGCGAACATGATCCTGATCAGCTTCCTGATCTCGATCTTCTTCCTCGGCGGCTGGCTGAGCCCGATCCAGGGCTGGGTCAACCCGGGCGATGTCTCGCCGCTGGTCGACTGGATCTGGAAGGGCGGCGCACCGTGGCTGTTCGTCAAGGTGTTCTTCTTCGCCAGTGCCTACATCTGGTTCCGTGCCAGCTTCCCGCGCTTCCGCTATGACCAGATCATGCGCCTGGGCTGGAAGGTCTTCATTCCGCTGGCCATTCTGTGGATCGCGGTTACCGCCGTCATGGTGTTCTTCGGCGTGATTCAAAAGGGCGTCTAAGTGATGAACAGGATTACCCATTACTTCAAGAGCCTGCTGCTGCTCGAACTGCTGGCCGGCCTGTGGCTGACGCTGAAGTACAGCTTCAAGCCCAAGTACACGATGATGTACCCGATGGAGAAGTTCCCGCAGTCGCCGCGCTTCCGTGGCCTGCACGCGCTGCGCCGTTACCCCAACGGCGAAGAGCGCTGCATCGCCTGCAAGCTGTGCGAAGCGGTGTGCCCGGCGCTGGCCATCACCATCGACTCGGCCAAGCGCGAGGACGGCACCCGCCGTACCACCCGCTACGACATCGATCTGTTCAAGTGCATCTTCTGCGGCTTCTGCGAAGAAAGCTGCCCGGTGGACTCGATCGTGGAGACCCACATCCTCGAGTACCACTTCGAGAATCGTGGCGAGAACATCGTTACCAAGCCGCAGCTGCTGGCCATCGGTGACCGGCTTGAAGCCGAGATCGCCGAGCGTCGCGCCGCCGATGCCGCTTACCGCTGAGGTCGAGAGATGGATTGGGTAAATATCGCTTTCTGGGTGTTCGCCATCGCGGCAACGGTTTCGGCCGGTGCGGTGATCAGCGTGCGCAACCCGGTTCACGCCGTGCTCTGCCTGGTGCTGACCTTCTTCTCCATCGCCTGCGTGTGGCTGCTGGTGGGCGCCGAGTTCCTCGGTGTGGCGCTGGTGCTGGTCTACGTCGGCGCGGTGATGGTGCTGTTCCTGTTCGTGGTGATGATGCTCGACATCGATCCGGCGAACCTGCGTGAAGGCTGGGTGCGCTACCTGCCGGTCGGCCTGATCGTGGCCGTGGCCATGCTGGTGCAGATGCTGATGCTGATCGGCGTGAAGGGCAGGGCGGTCAACCCGTTCCCGGCCGACAACGCCGCCGCGCTGGCCGCGGACAGCTCCAACATCACCTGGCTGGCACGCAGCCTGTTCACCGAATACCTGCTGCCGTTCGAGTTCGCCGCCGTCATCCTGACCGTGGCCGTGGTGGCCGCCGTCATGCTGACCCTGCGCCGCCGTACCGGCGTGAAGAGCCAGAACCCGGGCGACCAGACGATGGTCAAGGCCGGCCAGCGCCTGCGCATGGTCAAGATGGACGCCGAACAGCCGCTGGTCCACAGCAACACCAAGCCGGTCGCGGGCGACGAGGAGACCAAGGCATGATCACTCTGGGCCACATCCTGGCGCTGGGCGCGGTGCTGTTCTGCATCAGCCTTGCCGGCATCTTCCTCAACCGCAAGAACATCATCGTCCTGCTGATGTCCATCGAGTTGATGCTGCTGTCGGTGAACATCAACTTCGTCGGGTTCTCGCGCGAGCTGGGTGATCCGTCCGGCCAGCTGTTCGTGTTCTTCATCCTGACCGTCGCCGCAGCCGAGGCCGCCATCGGCCTGGCGATCCTGGTGACCCTGTTCCGCACCCGCCGCACGATCAATGTCGGCGAAGTCGATTCGTTGAAGGGCTGATCCACAGATGGAAATCACTCTCTCCAAGAGTCTGTTGATCGCAGTGGTGCTCGCACCGCTGTTCGGCAGCATCATCGCCGGCCTGTTCGGTCGCCAGGTCAAGCGCTTCGGCGCGCAGACCGTCACCATCCTCGGCGTGGCCATCAGCTGCGCCCTGTCGATGTACACGCTGTACCAGCTGCTCTGGGGCGGCGCGCAGCCGTTCAACCAGAACATCTACACCTTCTTCGAAGTCGGCCAGTATTCGGCCCACGTCGGGTTCATGGTCGACAAGCTCACCGCCATGATGATGGTGGTGGTCACCTTCGTGTCGCTGCTGGTGCACATCTACACCATCGGCTACATGGAAGAAGACCCGGGCTACCAGCGCTTCTTCAGCTACATCTCGCTGTTCACCTTCTCGATGCTCACCCTGGTGATGAGCAACAACTTCCTGCAGCTGTTCTTCGGCTGGGAAGCGGTGGGCCTGGTGTCGTACCTGCTGATCGGCTTCTGGTTCAAGCGCCCGACCGCGATCTTCGCCAACATGAAGGCGTTCCTGGTCAACCGTGTGGGTGACTTCGGCTTCCTGCTGGGCATCGCCGGCGTGCTGTGGGTGTTCGGCACCCTGGACTACTCCGAAGTGTTCTCGCACGCCAGCATCCTGGGTGATCCGCGCGCCCAGCTGCAGATCTGGGACGGCAACCTGTTCGGCCTGCAGCTGATGAGCGAGCCGGTGGTCTGGTCGATCGCCACCCTGATCTGCATCTGCCTGTTCATCGGTGCCATGGGCAAGTCGGCCCAGGTGCCGCTGCACGTGTGGCTGCCGGACTCGATGGAAGGCCCGACCCCGATCTCGGCACTGATCCACGCCGCGACGATGGTGACCGCCGGTATCTTCATGGTCACCCGCATGTCGCCGCTGTTCGAGCTGTCGCAGACCGCGCTGAACTTCGTGCTGTTCATCGGTGCCACCACCGCGTTCTTCACCGGCCTGATCGGCATCGTGCAGAACGACATCAAGCGCGTCGTCGCGTATTCCACGCTGTCGCAGCTAGGCTACATGACCGTCGCCCTGGGCGTGTCGGCCTATTCGGCCGCCGTGTTCCACCTGATGACCCACGCCTTCTTCAAGGCGCTGCTGTTCCTCGGTGCCGGCTCGGTCATCATCGCCATGCACCACGAGCAGGACATGCGCAAGATGGGCGGCCTGCGCAAGTACATGCCGATCACCTTCATCACCATGTGGATCGGTACGCTGGCCCTGGTCGGTACGCCGTTCTTCTCCGGCTTCTACTCGAAGGACACCATCATCGAGGCGGCCGAGGTCCACGCGCACCTGTCGCACACCTGGGTGGCCACCTACGGCTACTGGGCGGTGCTGGGCGGCGTGATCGTGACCAGCTTCTACAGCTTCCGCCTGCTGTTCATGACCTTCCATGGTCCGGAACGCTTCCGTGATGCGCACCACGATGACCACGGCCACGACAGCCATGGCCATGACGACCACCACGCTGCCGATGCCCACCACGGCGCCGCCCATGACGACCACGGCCACCATGGCCATGGCGCGCACGAGCCGCACGAAACCCCGTGGGTGGTGACCCTGCCGCTGATCCTGCTGGCCATCCCGTCGATCGCCATCGGCTTCTTCAGCGTCGGTCCGATGCTGTACGGCACCGACTGGGCCGGCCACCACGCCCACGACGCGATCAAGGGCCAGGCGCATACCTTCTTCACCGGCATCGTTGATTTCTACGACCCGGCGAGGAACACCATCGGCTTCCTGGGCGAAGAGTTCCATGGCCCGGTCGCCTTCGCGATCCACGGCATGATGGCGCCGGCCTTCTGGCTGACCGTGGCAGGCTTCCTGCTGGCGGCGCTGTTCTACCTGTGGAAGCCGGACCTGTCGGGCAAGGCACGCAAGGCCTTCGCTCCGCTGGTGTCGGTGCTGGAAAACAAGTACGGCTTCGACAAGCTGTGGATCGATGGCTTTGCCGGCGGCAGCGTCAAGCTGGGCAAGGTCTCGCGCTGGATCGACAGCAACATCGTCGACGGTGCGGTCAATCTCTCGGCACGTGTTGTGGACGTCGCAGCCGGCGTGCTGCGTCGTACCCAATCCGGTTTCCTCTATCACTACGCCTTCGCGATGATCATCGGCCTGATTGCCCTGCTGGGCGCGCTGATGCATTACCTGCGTTGATGACCTGTACGGAATAAGAAGACGTGTCGAACTGGCCTCTACTCAGTGTCCTCATCTGGCTGCCGATCTTCGGCGGTGCCCTGATCCTTGCCATCCGTGACGCACAGACCGCCCGCTGGGCGTCGCTGGGCGTCGCCGTGCTGACCTTCGTCGCCAGCCTGTCGCTGCTCAGCGGCTACAACCCGGCGGCCGAGGGCCTGCAGTTCGTCGAGACCCATGCGTGGATCCCGGCGTACAAGATCGGCTACAACCTTGGCGTGGACGGCATCGCCGTTGCCCTGATCCTGCTGACCACCCTGGTCGGCGTGCTGGCCCTGATCGGTGCCTGGAGCGCCATCGACAAGCGCGTGAACCAGTACGTGGCGGCCTTCCTGATCCTGGAAGGCGTCACCGTCGGCATCTTCTCGGCCACCGACGCGATGCTGTTCTACGTGTTCTTCGAGGCCATGCTGATCCCGATGTTCCTCATCATCGGTGTCTGGGGTGGTCCGCGTCGCATCTACGCCGCCCTGAAGTTCTTCCTGTACACCTTCCTCGGCTCGGTGCTGATGCTGGTGGCGCTGATCTACCTGTACCTGAAGGGCGGCAGCTTCCAGCTGGCCGACCTGTACGCGCTGCCGCTGAGCGCCAAGGAACAGACCTGGATCTTCTTCGCCTTCCTGATCGCCTTCGCGGTCAAGGTGCCGATGTTCCCGGTGCACACCTGGCTGCCGGACGCGCACGTGGAAGCGCCGACCGCCGGTTCGGTGATCCTGGCCGCCATCGCGCTGAAGATCGGTGGCTACGGCTTCCTGCGCTTCAACCTGCCGATCGTGCCGGACGCCTCGCATGAGTGGGCCTGGCTGGTCATCGCCCTGTCCCTGATCGCGGTCATCTACGTCGGCCTGGTCGCCCTGGTGCAGGACGACATGAAGAAGCTGATCGCCTATTCGTCGATCGCGCACATGGGTTTTGTCACCCTGGGTACCTTCATCGCCCTGTGGCTGGTGCGCGAAGCCGGCAATGCCGACGCCGCCCGCCTGGGCCTGCAGGGTGCGATGGTGCAGATGATCTCGCACGGCTTCGTGTCCGGCGCGATGTTCTCCTGCGTGGGCGTGCTGTATGACCGCATGCACAGCCGCCGCATCGCCGATTACGGCGGCGTGGTGAACGTGATGCCGTGGTTTGCCACCTTCGCCATGCTGTTCTTCATGGCCAATGCCGGCCTGCCGGGCACCAGCGGTTTCGTGGGCGAGTTCATGGTCATCCTGGCCTCGTTCCAGCGCAATCCGTGGATCGCACTGGGTGCGGCCACCACGCTGATCATCGGCGCCGCCTACACCCTGTGGCTGTACAAGCGCATCTTCTTCGGCGAAGTGGCCAACAGCCACGTCGCCGAGCTCAAGGACATCAACGGCCGCGAGTGGCTGGTGCTGGGCGTGTTCGCCATTGGCGTGCTGGCCCTGGGCCTGTACCCGAAGCCCTTGACCGACCTGATGGAGCCGTCGATCGCCAAGCTGGCGATGCAGATCGCCTCCAGCAAGCTGCTCTGATCGGGCCGTGAAGCGAATTGATTCCAGGATTTGATAATGACCACCTCGCCGCTGATGCCACTGACCGCCGCTGACCTGCCGCCGCTCGCCCCCGAGCTGGTGCTGGTGGGCGCTGCGTTCGCCCTGATGATCCTCGATCTGTTCGTCAGCAACCGGAACAAGATCGTCACCCACCTGTTCTCGATCGCCGCGCTGGCGGTGGTGCTGTTCATGCTGGCGACCGGCGTGGGCGGGCAGGGCGAGGTCTTCCACGGCATGTTCGTGCGCGACACCGCTGCGGACGTGATGAAGACCGTGATCGTGCTGATCAGCGGCCTGAGCCTGGTCTACGGCTGGAGCTACCTGCGCGAGCGCAACCTGTTCCAGGGCGAAATCCCGGTGCTGGTGCTGTTCGGCACCGCCGGCATGATGATCCTCGTCTCCGCCGGCAGCCTGCTGATGGTGTACCTGGGCCTGGAACTGCTGGCCCTGTGCTCCTACGCGCTGGTGGCCAGCAACCGCGACAGCGGCCTGGCCTCGGAAGCGGCGATGAAGTACATCGTGCTGGGTTCGCTGGCCTCGGGTCTGCTGCTGTACGGCATGTCGCTGATCTACGGCGCCACCGGCAGCCTGCACCTGGATGCCATCCGCGAAGCCATCCCGCACTCGGAAGAGCGCATGCTGCTGATCACCGGCGCGGTGTTCATGATCGCCGGCGTGGCCTTCAAGCTCGGCGCGGCACCGTTCCACATGTGGCTGCCGGACGTCTACCAGGGCGCCCCGGCACCGATCGCGCTGTTCATCAGCTCGGCACCGAAGCTGGCCGCGTTCGGCATGGCCTACCGCCTGCTGGAAATGGGCGTGGGCCCGCTGTCCAGCGAGCTGCAGATCCTGATCGCCGGCCTGGCCGCGCTGTCGCTGGTCATCGGCAACCTGATGGCCATCGCGCAGAGCAACCTCAAGCGCATGCTGGCGTTCTCCACCGTCTCGCACATCGGCTTCCTGCTGATGGGCATCGCCGGTGGCGGTGCGCAGGGCTATGCCGCCGCGCTGTTCTACGCACTGGCCTACGCCATCATGTCCACCGCGGCCTTCGGCGCGATCATCGCGCTGTCGCGCAACGGCTTCGAGGCTGAGAGCATCGATGACTTCAAGGGCCTGAACGCCCGCAACCCGTGGATGGCCGGCCTGGTGCTGTGCATCATGGCGTCGCTGGCCGGCATTCCGCCGTTCCTGGGCTTCTGGACCAAGCTGGCCGTGCTCGGCGCTGCCGTCAACGGTGGCCTGCTGTGGCTGGCGCTGCTGGGCGTGATCTGCGCCGTGATCGGTGCCTTCTACTACCTGCGCGTCATCAAGGTCATGTACTTCGACGAGCCGGTGGGCGAGGCCCTGCCGCGCAACAACGACCGCGTGCTGGGCGTGGTGCTGGGCGTCAATGCCCTGGCCCTGCTGGCGCTCGGCGTCAGCTGGAACCCGATCATGGTCTGGTGCCAGCAGGCTTTTGCGCATCTTGCATAAAAGTTGACACAAAGCTGCGCAATTCATGTAATATGCGCAGCCTGAGTTGTCACTGCAGCGGTTCAGCCAGAACATCGTTGCAGCGCGTCTACCCTCACCGGTGATGCAGCAGTTCAAACACTTCCGGTGCGGGGTGGAGCAGTCTGGCAGCTCGTCGGGCTCATAACCCGAAGGTCGCAGGTTCAAATCCTGCCCCCGCTACCAACATCCGCGCCGGCGCCAACCGGTTGGATGAATGAGGGAAGGCTTGCATCTTCTGAAGCCATCACTCATAATTCCGCTTCTGATGCGGGGTGGAGCAGTCTGGCAGCTCGTCGGGCTCATAACCCGAAGGTCGCAGGTTCAAATCCTGCCCCCGCTACCAAGTAAAGAATGCGCCTTCGAAGCTCTGTTTCGAAGGCGTTTTTCTTTGTGGTTCCGGTGTGGCCGTCGCGTCGCCGCGCCGGGCCCGGCGGTTGCTGCGGCAGGCGGGAGAGTGGCCCCCAACCTTGCACCAGCACGGTGCAAGGGCTATCATCCACGGGCTGGCGGTATACCTGATGGTCGGCTCCCCACGGGGAGGGCGTCCATCCCGCCACCAGCGCCCCGGGCCGGTCCCCCTGCGTCACGCATGGACAGGCCGGGCGGCTGGGCTTCGCAGGGGATCGCGTCAGCGCGCCCTGCGGCCGGAATCCAGTGACCGGATTTCCACCGGACAAGGGGCCCAGCGGGCCCTTTGTTGTTTCCGGAACGGGCCCACCGCTGGCCCGGTCATTTTCCTCATTCAAGAACAAGGCAGGCTGTGAGCGACAAGGCAACCGAAATCGCGACTCTGCTCGGCCCCACCGTCGATGCGCTGGGCCTGGAGCTGCTGGGCGTCGAATACCTGCCCGCACCGGGCGGCGCGACCCTGCGCCTGTACATCGATGTGCTGATCGCCGAGCAGGACGAGCGAGTGATCAACGTCGAGGACTGCGAGCGCGTGAGCCGCGAAGTCTCCGCGCAGCTGGACGTCGAGGATCCGATCAGCGGCAACTACACGCTGGAAGTGTCCTCGCCCGGCGTGGACCGTCCGCTGTTCAACCTGCAGCAGTTCGGCCAGCACCTGGGGCAGAACGCCAAGGTGCAGCTGAAGCTGCCGCAGGACAACCGCCGCCGCCTGCAGGGCCGAATCGAATCGGTCGATGCGGAGCAGGGCACCATTACCTTCACCGTCGACAAGGCCACCGTGGTGGTGTCGGCGGACAACATCGACAAGGCGCGCATCATGCCTGACTGGGTTGCCCTGGGCCTGGCCCCGAGCAAGCCGACCGGTCCGGCACCGAAGCGCCCGAAGCCGAACACGAATTCTTCTTCCAACGAGCCGGCGGCAAAGAAGCCGCGCGCGGAGTGAGCCAATGAGCAAGGAACTGTTGCTGGTAGTGGACGCGGTCGCCAACGAGAAGGGCGTGCCGCGTGAAGTGATCTTCGATGCGATCGAGGCCGCACTGGCATCGGCCGCCAAGAAGCGCTATCCCGACGAGGAAGTGCTGACCCGCGTGGCGATCGACCACAAGGATGGCAGCTACGAAACCTTCCGCCGCTGGGAAGTGGTGGCCGATGACGTGGTGATGGAATCGCCCGACCGGCAGATCCGCCTGATGGACGCCGTCGATGAAGCCGAAGGCGTGGACGTCGGCGATTACATCGAAGAGCAGATCGAAAATCCCGATTTCGGCCGTATCGCCGCCCAGGCCGCCAAGCAGGTAATCGTGCAGCGCGTGCGCGAAGCCGAGCGCCAGCAGGTGGTCGATGCGTGGAAGGACCGCGTGGGCGAGCTGATCACCGGTGTGGTCAAGCGTGCCGAGCGTGGCAACATCTACGTGGACCTGGGCGGCAACGCCGAAGGCTTCATTCCGAAGGACAAGGGCATTCCGCGCGACGTGCTGCGCGCCGGCGACCGCGTGCGCGGCTACCTGGCCGAAGTGCGTTCGGAGCCGCGTGGCCCGCAGCTGTTCATCAGCCGCGCCGCGCCGGAGTTCATGATCGAGCTGTTCAAGCTGGAAGTGCCGGAAGTCGGCCAGGGCCTGGTGGAAATCATGGCCTGTGCCCGTGACCCGGGCGACCGCGCCAAGATCGCCGTGCTGGCCCACGACACCCGTACCGATCCGATCGGCGCCTGCATCGGCATGCGCGGTTCGCGCGTCCAGGCCGTGTCCAACGAGCTCAATGGCGAGCGCGTGGACATCGTGCTGTGGAACGAGAACCCGGCCAACTTCGTCATCAACGCGATGGCGCCGGCCGAAGTGCAGTCGATCATCGTCGATGAAGACAAGCACTCGATGGACCTGGCCGTGGCCGAAGACCGCCTGGCCCAGGCCATCGGCAAGGGCGGCCAGAACGTGCGCCTGGCCAGCCGCCTGACCGGTTGGCAGCTCAACGTGATGACCCAGGACCAGGTCACCGCCAAGTCCGAAGCCGAGCAGGCCTCGGCCCGCCAGCTGTTCATGGACAAGCTGGAAGTGGACGAGGAAATCGCCGGCATCCTGGTCAGCGAAGGCTTCGGCACCGTCGAGGAAATCGCATACGTGCCGGTCGGCGAACTGCTGGCCGTGGAAGGCTTCGACGAGGACATCGTCGAGGAACTGCGTGCGCGTGCCCGCGATGCGCTGCTCAACGATGCACTGGCCGTGGAAGAGGGCCTGGAAGAGGGCGCTCCGTCCGACGACCTGCTGGCCCTGGCCGGCATGGACGAGGCGACCGCCTACGCCTTGGCCAGCCACGGCGTGCGTACGGGCGAGGACCTGTCGGACCTGGCCGCTGACGAGGTGGTGGAGTTCGGCATCGAAGGCCTGGACCAGGCGCGCGCCGCGGCGCTGATCCTGGCCGCCCGCGCCGAAGAGATCGCCCGGCTGGAACGCGGCGAATGAGCCGGCAATGAACAGGGCCCTGAGCCGCTCAGGGCGTAGAATCCGCGTCACCTCCTACGGCGAGGGGGCGCTCACAAGAACCTAGGATCCGAATGTCGCAGCAAACCACCATCCGCAAGCTTGCCGAACTGGTCAATACGCCGGTTGAAAAACTGCTGGAACAGCTGGCCGGTGCCGGCATGAAGTTCAGTGGCCCAGACCAGGTCGTGACCAGCACCGAGAAGGTGAAGCTCCTGGGCTTCCTTCGCCGTGCCCATGGCAAGCCCGAGCAGGCCGCCGAGGAAGCCGAAGCCGCTTCCAAGAAAATCACCCTGAACCGCCGCAAGCACCAGGAAGTGACGGTGAACGCGGGTCGCAGCAAGACCACCGTGAACGTGGAAGTGCGCCAGAAGCGCACCTACGACAAGGCGGCCACGCGCATGACCCCGGATGAGGAGCGCGCCGACATCCTGCGCAAGCTGGAGGAATCGCGCCAGCGCAACCTGGCCGAGCAGCAGGCGCTGGCGGAAAAGGACCGCCTGCGTGACGAGGAAATCGCCCGCAAGCGCGAAGAGGAAATCGCTGCACGCGAGCGTGCCGAGGCCGAGAAGAAGGCTGCGGCCGAAGCGGCCGAAGCCGCCAAGCGCGCCGAGCAGGAAGCGGCCAGCCGCCCGGCGCCGCGCCCGGCGGCCGACGCCGCTGCCCCGCGTGCGCCGCGTCCGGCTGCGCCGGCCGCCCCGGCGCCGTCGCGCGCCGCGCCGCGTGCCGATGACCGCAACGACCGCAACAGCCGTGGTGGCCGCAACGAACGTGGCGGCGATGACCGCTTCTCCGGCCAGCTGCACCTGTCGGCGGCCGACCGTGCCCGCCGCGGCAGCAACACCGGCAACAACCGGGGTCGTCCCGGTGGCGGCCGCAATGCACCGGGCCGTCGTGGCGACACCGGCCGTGGCGGCAGCAACGGGGGTGGCAGCCATGGGTTCGAGCGTCCGACCGCACCGGTGGTGCGCGAAGTGTCGATCGGCGACACGATCACCGTGGCCGACCTGGCGCAGAAGCTTGCGCTGAAGGGCGGCGAGGTGGTCAAGGCGCTGTTCAAGATGGGCGTGATGGCTACCATCACCCAGTCCATCGACCACGACACCGCCGTGCTGGTGACCGAGGAACTGGGCCACAAGGCCAGCCGTGCCGACAACAACGACGCCGAAGACGCGCTGCTGGCGGCAACCGGTGATGACCAGGGCGACGCCGTGCAGCGTCCGCCGGTGGTCACCATCATGGGTCACGTCGACCACGGCAAGACCTCGCTGCTGGATTACATCCGCCGCACCAAGGTCGCCACCGGCGAAGCCGGCGGCATCACCCAGCATATCGGTGCCTACCACGTCGATACGCCCAAGGGCGTGATCAGCTTCCTGGATACCCCCGGCCATGCGGCCTTCACCTCGATGCGTGCGCGCGGCGCCAAGCTGACCGACATCGTGGTGCTGGTGGTGGCCGCCGATGACGGTGTCATGCCGCAGACCAAGGAAGCGATCCAGCATGCCCGTTCGGCTGGCGTGCCGCTGATCGTGGCCATCAACAAGATCGACAAGTCCGATGCCGACCCGATGCGGGTCAAGAACGAACTGCTCGGTGAGCAGGTCGTGGCCGAAGACTTCGGTGGTGACACCCAGATGGTGGAGATCTCGGCCAAGACCGGCCTGGGCGTCGACGACCTGCTGGACGCCATCTCCATCCAGGCCGAACTGCTGGAACTGAAGGCCGTCGACGAAGGCCGCGCCTCCGGCGTGGTGATCGAATCGGCGCTGGACAAGGGCCGCGGCCCGGTCGCTACCGTGCTGGTGCAGCAGGGCCGCCTGAAGAAGGGCGACTACCTGGTGTGCGGCATCCAGTACGGCCGTGTGCGTGCGCTGTTCGACGAGACCGGCAAGCAGCCGGACTTCGCCGGCCCGTCCATCCCGGTGCAGGTGCTCGGCCTGTCCGGCGTGCCCGAAGCCGGTGACGACTTCGTGGTCGTCGATGACGAGCGCCTGGCCAAGGACGTTGCCCAGCAGCGTGAGACCAAGCGCCGTGAATCGCGCCTGGTCGCCACCGCCGGCAGCCGCATGGAAGACATCATGGCCCAGCTGGGCAAGGGTGACGGCCAGCAGGTCCTCAACCTGGTCATCAAGGCCGACGTGCAGGGTTCGGTGCAGGCACTGAGCCAGGCGCTGGTGGCCCTGTCCAACGACGACATCCGCATCAACGTGATCCACTCCGGCGTGGGCGGCATCACCGAATCGGACGCCAATTCGGCCGTTGCCTCCAAGGCCACCGTCATCGGCTTCAACGTGCGTGCGGATGCCTCGGCTCGCCGCATCATCGAATCCAACGGTGTGGACCTGCGTTACTTCTCGATCATCTATGACGTGATCGACCAGGTGAAGCAGGTGGCCTCCGGTCTGCTGGGCGTGGAGATCCGCGAAGAGATCATCGGTATCGCCGAGGTCCGCGACGTGTTCCGCAGCTCGAAGTTCGGCGCGGTCGCAGGCTGCATGATCGTCGAAGGCGTGGTGAAGCGGAACAAGCCGATCCGCGTGCTGCGCGACAGCGTGGTGGTGTTCGAGGGCGAACTCGAATCGCTGCGCCGCTTCAAGGAGAACGTGGAGGAGGTCCGCAACGGTACCGAATGCGGTATCGGCGTGAAGGCCTACAACGACGTCAAGCCGGGTGACCAGATCGAGTGCTTCGAGCGCATCGAAGTGCCGCGCACCCTGTAATGCTGCACGGAACCGGGCCTTCGGGCCCGGTTCCCGTTACCCCCTGCTGTACCCTGATCCAGACCGCAAACACAGAAGAGCCCTGCCGCGTGCCCAAGACTTTCCATCGAACCGACCGTGTCTCCGCCCAGCTGCGCCGTGAACTCGGCACCCTGGTGCACAACGCCGTGCGCGAGCATGCGTTGCCCTCGGTGAGCGTGTCCGACGTGGAAATCACCCGTGACATGGCCCATGCCAAGGTGTTCGTCACCGCGCTGATGCCCGAGCGTTCGGCCGAGGCCGTGGCCGGACTGAAGGAGCTGGGCAGGCAGCTGCGCATGGACCTGGCCCGGGCGATGAAGCTGCGCCACGTGCCCGAGCTGCATTTCCACTACGACGATTCGGTCGATCGTGGTGAGCACATCGACAACCTCCTGCGCGACCTGCCCGATACGCTGGCCGCGGAAAAGCGTCGCGAGGGCGGCGAAGAATAACCGCGCGTCGCCGGGCATGCCCCGGCGTTGTTGCATTCCGGCTGCGCGATGCCCGATGCGGGCCGCGCTGCGGCAGCCAGGCATGGCCTGGCTCTACAACCTCCTGTCATGACCCGAATTCAGTTCCGCCGCCTGGATGGCATCCTGCTGCTCGACAAGCCGACCGGGCTGAGCTCCAACACCGCGCTGCAGGTGGCCCGCCGCCTGTTCCGGGCCGAGAAGGGCGGCCATACCGGCAGCCTGGACCCGCTGGCCACCGGCCTGCTGCCGCTGTGCTTCGGTGAAGCCACCAAGATCGCCGGCCTGCTGCTGGGCTCGGCCAAGGCCTATGACGCCGAGATCGTGCTGGGCCAGACCACCGACACCGACGATGCCGACGGCCAAGTGCTGCTGGAGCGGCCGGTGCCGGCCATCAGTGCGCAGGACCTGCAGGCGGCGCTGGCGCCGCTGACCGGCCACATCCGCCAGCGTGCCCCGATCTATTCAGCGCTCAAGCAGGGCGGCGAGCCGTTGTATGTGAAGGCCCGCCGTGGCGAGGCCATCGAGGCGCCCGAGCGCGACGTCCACGTGCAGGCCATCGACGTGCTGGAACAGCAGCCGGCCCGGCTGCGCCTGCGCGTGACCTGTGGCTCGGGCACCTACATCCGCAGCCTGGCCCGCGACCTGGGCGAGGCGCTGGGGTGCGGCGCCCACATCAGCGGCCTGCGCCGGCTGTGGGTGACGCCGTTCCAGGCGCCGGCCATGGTCACCCTGGAACAGCTGCGGGCCCTGTCCGAGGCCGGTGACGAAGCCGGGCTGGACGCGCTGCTGCTGCCGCTGTCGGCCGGATTGGCGCATTTCCCCCGTATCGAGCTCGATGTCGGCCAGACGGCCCGGTTCTGCATGGGCCAGCGCCTGCGCGACCCGGCCTGGGCACCGGGCGTGGTGGCCGTGTACGGCCCCGCGCAGGCCATCCAGGGCCTGGGCCAGGTCGATGACAGCGGCCTGCTGGCCCCGCAACGGCGCTTCAACCTCTGACCGGGGCAGAGCGGTTCAGCCCGGGTCCCTTGTCCCCGGACCCCCGGGACCGTTACAATTTCGCGGCCATTTTCCGGCAGCCTGCGTCCCGCAGGTTCATCATTCCCGTAATCGGCGAGCATGGCGGTGCGTGAACACGTTCCTGCCAGCCCCGCATCCAAAGAGAAAAGCACCATGTCGATCGACACCCAGAAGGTCATTGAAGACAACAAGCGCAGCGCCGCGGACACCGGCTCCCCGGAAGTCCAGGTGGCCCTGCTGACCGCCCGCATCGAACTGCTGACCGGCCACTTCAAGACCCACAAGAAGGACCACCACAGCCGCCGCGGCCTGCTGCAGATGGTCAACCGCCGCCGCAGCCTGCTCGACTACCTGAAGAAGAAGGACGTCGAGCGTTACAAGGCCCTGATCGAGAAGCTTGGCCTGCGTCGCTAAGCAACGAATCCCCCGCGGCGCAGCGATGCGCCGCGGTTTTGTTTTTGCAGTACCGCAATTCCTTTTATGGGCCGGGACAACCGGTCACCCGACGGCGGCAAGGGTCGCCGACGGTCCATTCGCAGACAGCATCCCCAAGGACACCCTCCGTGGCAAAAATCACCAAAACCTTCCAGTACGGCAAGCACACCGTCACGCTTGAGACCGGCGAAATCGCCCGCCAGGCCAGCGGTTCCGTCATCGTCAAGATGGACGACACCGTACTGCTGGTCACCGCCGTCGCCGCCAAGAGCGCGCGCGAAGGCCAGGACTTCTTCCCGCTGACCGTCGACTATCAGGAGAAGTTCTACGCCGGCGGCCGTATCCCGGGTGGTTTCTTCAAGCGTGAAGGCCGTGCGACCGAGAAGGAAACCCTGATCTCGCGCCTGATCGACCGTCCGATCCGCCCGCTGTTCCCGGAAGACTACAAGAACGAAGTCCAGATCATCGCCACGGTGATGTCGCTGAACCCGGAAGTGGACGGTGACATTCCGGCCCTGATCGGTGCCTCGGCGGCCCTGGCCCTGGCCGGCACCCCGTTCATGGGTCCGATCGGCGCTGCCAAGGTCGGTTACAAGGACGGCCAGTACCTGCTGAACCCGACCGTCAGCGAACTGGCTGATTCGCAGCTGGAACTGGTCGTTGCCGGTACCGCCAACGCCGTGCTGATGGTGGAATCGGAAGCCGAGCTGCTGTCCGAAGAAGTGATGCTGGGCGCCGTGACCTTCGGTCACCGCGAAATGCAGAAGGTCATCAACGCCATCAACGAGCTGACCGTCGAAGCCGGCACCAAGCCGTCGACCTGGGAAGCCCCGGCCAAGAACGACGTGCTGATCGGCGCGCTGAAGGAAGCCATCGGCCCGCGCCTGGGCGAAGCCTTCCAGGTGCGCGACAAGCTGCAGCGCCGTGACGCCATCTCGGCGATCAAGAAGGACGTGGTCGAAACCCTGGCTGGCCGCGTGGCCGCCGAGGGCTGGAACCCGGCCGAACTGTCCAAGGAATTCGGCGAGCTGGAATACCGCACCATGCGTGACTCGGTGCTGGACACCAAGGTCCGCATCGACGGCCGTGCGCTGGACACCGTCCGCCCGATCGCCGTGAAGACCGGCGTGCTGCCGCGTACCCACGGTTCCTCGCTGTTCACCCGCGGCGAAACCCAGGCCATCGTGACCATCACCCTGGGCACCGCCCGTGACGGCCAGGTCATCGATGCCGTCTCCGGTGAGTACAAGGAAAACTTCCTGTTCCATTACAACTTCCCCCCCTTCTCGGTGGGTGAGTGCGGCCGCATGATGGGCCCGAAGCGCCGTGAAATCGGCCACGGCCGCCTGGCCAAGCGCGGCGTGCTGGCTGTCATGCCGTCGCTGGAAGCCTTCCCGTACACCATCCGCGTCGTCTCGGAAATCACCGAGTCGAACGGTTCCTCGTCGATGGCCTCGGTCTGCGGCTCGTCGCTGGCCCTGATGGACGCCGGCGTGCCGGTGAAGGCCCCGGTGGCCGGTATCGCCATGGGCCTGGTCAAGGAAGGCGATCGCTTCGTCGTCCTGTCCGACATCCTGGGTGACGAAGATCACCTGGGCGACATGGACTTCAAGGTGGCCGGTACTGCCGAGGGCATCTCCGCCCTGCAGATGGACATCAAGATCGAAGGCATCACCGAAGAGATCATGAAGCAGGCCCTGCAGCAGGCCAAGGCTGGCCGTCTGCACATCCTGGGTGAAATGGCCCACGGCCTGACCGCCCCGCGTTCGGAACTGTCCGACTACGCGCCGCGCCTGCTGACCATCAAGATCCACCCGGACAAGATCCGCGAAGTGATCGGCAAGGGTGGCTCGACCATCCAGGCCATCACCAAGGAAACCGGCACCCAGATCGACATCCAGGACGACGGCACCATCGTCATCGCCTCGGTCAACGCCATCGCTGCCCAGGCCGCCAAGGCCCGCATCGAGCAGATCACCTCGGACGTCGAGCCGGGCCGCATCTACGAAGGCAAGGTCGCCAAGATCATGGACTTCGGTGCGTTCGTGACCATCCTGCCGGGCAAGGACGGCCTGGTGCACGTTTCGCAGATCTCCAGCGAGCGCGTCGAGAAGGTCGGCGACAAGCTGAAGGAAGGCGATGTGGTCAAGGTCAAGGTGCTGGAAGTCGACAAGCAGGGCCGTATCCGCCTGTCGATGAAGGCCGTGGAAGAAGGCGAAGGCGCCAGCGCCGAATGATCGACGGCAGGTGTCAACCTTGGTTGACGCACTCTCGCTGACATCGCTGGAATGAAGAAGCGGGCTTCGGCCCGCTTTTTCTTTGCCTGCGTTACCGCGCTGCGTGGGCCGGGCAGGCTGGCAGGCTATGCTGCAGTGATGGACCACCTGCGCCTGCTCGATCTGGATATCGACCGCCCCGCGCAGCGGGTCAGCCGCGCGGGCCAGGTGCTGCCTGTGACCGGCCTGAGCTGGAAGCTGCTGGAGGTGCTGCTGGCCCACGGGGTCGCTGTGGTCGGTTTCGATACCCTGGCCGCCCAGGTCTGGGCGCCCGCGGTGGTCGGCGAGGATGCCATCAGCCAGCGGGTGAAGCTGCTGCGGCAGGCGCTGGGCGATGACAGCCGCCGACCACGCTACATCCGCTCCGTGCGGGGACAGGGCTACCAGCTGTGCGCGCTGCCGCAGCCGCTGGAACGGCCGGCCATCGGCACGCCCCGCCGGTTCCCGCGCTGGCCTTGGCCGGTGGCGGCCGGGGCAGTGGTGCTGGCCGGTGTACTGCTGTGGCCGCACGCACCGCCAGCGGGTCCGGCACAGGCCCTGCTGGCGCGCGCGGACCACTACGCCGGCATTGGCCAGGCGGCCAACAACCAACGCGCCATCGCACTGTACCGGCAGGCCCTGCAGGCCGACCCTGATTCCATGGCGGCCCGGCGTGGCCTGGCCCGCGCCCTGGCGGCGGACACCTGCCTGTACAACGGGGGGCCTGGCCCGGCGCGGCAGGCGTTGGCGCTGGTGGCACCGGCACGGTCCGGCCAGCCGCAGGACGGGGCCACGTACGCGGTGCGGGGCTATGCCCATGATTGCCTGGGGCAGATGCCGCAGGCCATCGCCGATTACCAGCGGGCGCTGGAGCGGGAGCCGGGCGATGAAGCCACCCGCGCCTCACTGGCCTACCTGTACCAGGAGCAGGGGCAGCTGGCGCGTGCGCTGCGTGACAACCTGGCCCTGAAAGCGCCCGGCCGCGTGCGTTTCCGTGATGTGCAGGTGGCCCGGGAACTGGAGCTGCTCGGCTTTCCGCGGGTGGCCGGCGAACAGCATGCCCGCAATTTCCTGCTCTACCCGGACAACGTGTTCGCCAACATCGCCTGGCCCCACAGCCTGTTGGCCGCCGGTGAGCCGGAGCGGGCGCGCCAGGTGCTGGCGCAGGCGCTGCAGCGTGGCACGCCACACCCGCAGCTGCTGCGGCTGCAGGCAGAGCTGGCGCTGTTGGCCGGCGACCGGCCAGCGGCCGCCCGGGCCTTCGAGGCGGCATCCCAGCTGCGCCCGCAGCAATCGCTGGGGCAGACCCTGGTGCTGCTGCACGGTACGACGCCCGCCGCCAGGGCGGGCATCGAACAGCGCCTGCAGCAGGTGCGCACGCAGCAGGCCGATGGCTGGCCCGATGCCGCGCTGGAACAGGCGCTGCTGCTGCAGGCGCTGGGCCAGCGTGATGCCGCACAGGGGGCGCTGCAGCAGGCGGTGGATGCTGGCTTCCGCGATGCCGCCTGGCTGCGCGTGACCCCGCTCTTCGCGCCGTTGCGGTCGCCGCCGGGCATTGATGCGGTGCTGGCGCGCATCGATGCCGATGTCGCCCGGCAGCGGGCGCAGGTGCTGGCTGCCCCTTGGCGACCGGCCGAACTGGCCGGCCTCAGCGCAGCGCCGGCAGCAGGAAATCGGTGAGGATGCGCCGCGACTGCGGGTGCGCGAAGCTGCGGTTGTAGGCCTGGCTGGTGACCACCGCCACCGCGCGCTGCTGCGGCAGCAGGAAGACGTAATTGCCACCGTTGCCGGACATCGCCCAGACTGTCTGCGGGGTCCCGGCACTGTCCAGTTGCAGTCCCCACCACTGGTAACCGTAATCGCTGCCATCGCCGGCCCGCGCCTGCGGCGAGACCATCGCGGCGATGTAGTCGCGCGGAACCAGTTGCCGGCCCTGCCAGCGCCCGCCGTCGAGCACCAGCTGGCCCAGCCGGGCCAGGTCGCGGCTGCGGTAGCGCGTGCCGCCACCGCCCATGCCGATGCCCTCCGGTGAGCGGTTCCAGTGGCTGCCGGTGATGCCCAGTGGCCGTTCCAGTGCCTGTGCCGCGTAGTCGGCCAGTGCCTGGCCGGTCGCCTGTTCCAGCACGGCACCGAGCACGAAGCTGTCGGCCGTGCAGTAGGCGAAGGCACGCCCATGCGGGCTGTCCTGCGGGCGCGTCATCCACGGGGCGAAGCCCTTCACCGGTAGCGACAGCGCGAAGTCCAGCCAGCGCTCGCTGACGTACATGCGTTCTTCGTTGCCGCTGGAAAACGGATTCTCATCGTCGCATTCCCACAGGCTGCTCATGGTCAGCAGATCCTGTACGGTGGTCGCGCGCAGGCGCGGGTCCACCGCATGGTGGGCGGTGAAGGTGGGAAAGTAGTCGTAGATGCGGGCCTGCACACCCGGCAGCCGGCCTTCACCGATGGCGGCGCCCACCAGCAGCGCGGTCACGCTCTTGGTCGCCGAGCGCACGTCCTGCAGCGTGTCCGCGTCGGCACCATTGAAGTAGCGCTCGTAGACCACCTGGCCATCGACCTGCAGCAGCACGCTGCGTATCTGCTTGAATTCATCGCGGGCGATGGCCTGTTCCAGCGCCAGCAGGCGGTCCGGGTCGGGGCGGGCGGGAGCGGCCGGGGCGGGCAGTGGCAACAGGCACACACACAGCAGCAGGCCGGCGAGGAACGGACGTAGGCGCATGGTCGGGCTCCGATGAAGGGAGCCCCATTCGGCCAGCGTGCCGTCTGAAGTGCAGGAAAGGCGGCTGAAGAATTCTGAAGCCCTGTGCGGCAGGCACGCTTGCCGCCGGCTGGCCGTGCGGTGTCCTGCCGGTCGCTGCGCGGGCATCGGCATGACGGTGCGTTGGCGTGCTGCCGCAGCGCCGGGTTGTCCACTGGACGACTTGCAGGGACAGGCGTGCGAAACGGTCGTCGCCCCGCGATCGGTTTGCTACCGTGGCTGCGCCTTCGCTCCGGGAGATCCCATGTTCCGCCAGACTGCGGCTGTTCTCGCCGTGCTGCTTGCCAGCACCCTGCCCACGGTTGCCAGCGCCGCCGGCCACGAACCGGACGCGGTCGCCGCGCCGGCCACGCCCGTGGTGTTCGGGGCGTACTATCCCGGTGGTTCGGCCAGCCGCTACCCGGTGTCGGCCATTCCGGCCGACCGGCTGACCCACCTGTTCTATGCCTTCTCCACCATCAAGGAGGGCCGCTGCGTGGTCGGCGACGAGGCGCCGGCGAACTTCGCCGCGCTGGCCGACCTCAAGCGCGCGCACCCGCACCTGCAGACGCTGATCTCCATCGGTGGCTGGAATGCCGGTGGCTTCTCCGATGCCGCGCTGACGCCGGCCAGCCGCAAGCGCTTCATCGACTCGTGCATGGCGCTGTTCTTCGATCGCCATGCCGGCAGTTTCGATGGCGTGGATATCGACTGGGAGTTCCCGGTCAGCGGTGGCCCGACGGAGATCGCGCACCGCCCGCAGGACCGTGCCAATTTCACCCGCCTGGCCGTTGAATTCCGTGCCGCGCTGGACGCCCGCGGCCGCAAGCAGGGGCGGCCGCTGCTGCTGACCGCCGCGCTGGCCGCCGGCCGCCTGCAGACCGATGGCCCCTACGATCCAGCCGCCAGCTATGACCTGCCCGCACTGGCCAAGGTGCTCGATTTCATCAACCTGATGAGCTACGACATGGGCACCGGGTTCTCGTCGGTGTCCACCTTCAACGCGCCCTTGCACGCGGTGGACGGTGACCCGCTGCAGCCGGCGCTGAAGCGCTGGAACAATGTGGCCGGTGCCGTGCAGTTCTACCGCGAACACGGGGTGCCGGCCGACAAGCTGGTGCTGGGCGTGCCGTTCTACGGGCGCGGCTTCAAGGTGACCGGCGATGCCCCCGATGGCCTGTACCAGCCCTACAGCGCGCCGGCCGATGCCGGCGACTGGCGCGTGATCAGGACGCGCTACCTGGGCCAGCCCGGCTGGACGCAGCATTGGCAGGCGCAGGCGCAGAGCCCGTGGCTGTACAACGCCAGCGAGAAGGTCTTCATCAGCTACGAAGACCCGCGTTCGATCGCCATCCGCTCGCACTACGCGCGCAGCGAAGGCCTGCGCGGGGTGTTCATGTGGGAACTGACCGGCGATGACGAGCAGGCCAGTCTGCTGCGCGCGATGCTGTCGCCCTACGAGGACAAGCTGCCCGGTGATTGAGCCGGGCTGCGTGCCTATGCCGGGTAGCGGCTGACTTCGATCAGGTTGCCGTCGGGGTCGCGGAAGTACACCGATTCGATCGGCCCCAGGGCGCCGGTGCGCGGCACCGGCCCTTCCTCCACGGCCACGCCTTCGTGCTGCAGGTGGGCCAGTACGGCCTCGATCCCCATGCGGGTGACCAGGCACAGGTCGGCGCTGCCGGCCGTGGGCCGCTGTGCATGTGGCGCCAGCGGCGCACTGGCCGGGTGCAGGTTGATCTTCTGCTGGCCGAACTGCAGGGCGGTACGGCCGGCGCCGAAGCGCACGGCCTGCATGCCGAGCACACGCTCGTAGAACCGGCAGCTGCGCTCGATGTCGGCGACGGTGAGGACCAGATGGTCAAGTCGGTCAATGGCGATCATGCCGGCCAGCGTATCGCCGGCCACGCATGGCGGGTGTGCCGGCCTTGGCTGCAGCGCCCGGCAGCCGCGCTCAGCCGGCCCAGACGCTGTTGGGATCGCCGTGGCGCGCACGCCGATGGCTGGCACGGGCCAGAGTGGCGAAGCCGAAGGCCATGGCCAGGGCAATGGTGTCCACCCAGAACAGCGGCCACAGGCCGCGCGTTGCGGCCAGCCACGGCCAGTAGCCGGTCAGTGCGCCATGCACCAGCGGCACCAGCGCGGTGCTGATGGCCGCCGCCCACAGCAGTTCACGCGCGGCCTGTGCCGGCCGGCGCACCGCGGCCCACAGGGCGCAGACCGCCCAGGTGGCGAAGCAGGCCCAGCGGATGCCGGCATCCACGGTGGTGGGCGCGATGCGCTCCAGCACCGGTGCGGCGACGAAGGCCACCGAAATCGCCACGCACAGGCCGATGCATACCCCGACGGTGGCACGGGCCATGTTGACCTGCGCGCGGCCCTGTTCGACCTGCCGGCGCCTGCGCCGCGACTCGATCCACAGCAGGTTGCCCGAATAGAACAGGAACGCACCGCCCAGGCCGAGCAGGAAGTACAGCCAGGCGATGGCGCCGTTGCCGAATTCGCCGAAGTGCAGGGCATAGGCCGCGCTCAGCGTGGCGTGGTTCGCATCGCGATGGCCCGGCAGCTGGGTCGCCAGCACGGTGCCGGTCGCCACATCCAGCGCCACCGCCCCGAGCGGGCCCAGCGTGCCGGAGGATTCACCGGTGATTTCCACCGTGGCATGGGCGTCGTTGGCGTGGGCCAGCTTCAGGTACGCCGGTTTGAAATCCTGCACCCCCTGCTCGCGGGCGACATCCAGCGCCCGCGCATGCAGCGCCTGCAGGCTGCCCGGTGCGGCGGGCTGGCCGGCAGCGGCGCGGACCGGCGCGGTATCCATCGCCGGGCCCACGGCGTGTTCCAGCTTGCCCTGGAACACCAGGGGATTGAGCGCGGCCATCTGCAGGACAACCAGGCACAACAGGGCGCCGGTGACGGCGAACATCAGGTGGAACGGCAGGCTCAGCACGCCGATCACGTTGTGCGCGTCCTGCCACATCTGCTTGAGGTTGCGCCCGGGGCGCAGCGCGAACAGGTCGCCGGCCAGCTTCGGCAGGTGGATCACCAGGCCGCTGAGCAGTGCCATGCCGTACAGCAGCGAGACGATGCCCATGATGTAGGCGCCGGCCACCGGCAGGCCGAGGCTGTAGTGCAGCTGGTTGACCAGTTCGGCCAACCCCGTCTGCGGTGGCGTGGGGCTGCCCTCGTAGTGATCGCGCCAGGCGTACTGCCATTGGTGCTGCGCGTTCTGCCAGTAGGCCAGCGGCTCGGGATGGTCGGGGCCGGGGAAGGTCATGCCCACGTGTTCGCGCGCTGCGGGGTGGCGCGCCAGCACGCCTTCCAGCAGCTGCTGCATGTCATCCAGCGTGGCCGGCGCGGCTTCGGCCGCGCGCGGGTTCTGCCACAGCGGCAGGTCGTGGTGGAACAGGGTCAGCGCGCCGGCATAGAAGGCCACGAACAGCCCGAAGCCGGCGACCAGGCCGACCCAGGTGTGCAGGGTGGTGAACGTGCGCAGGGTCTGCGAACTGAATTTCATGCGGGGAACCTCATTGCACCGCGCCGGTGGCGCGCAGCAGCCAGAGCAGGGCGAAGCCGGCCATGGCCGCCGTGCCCAGGCCGCTCCAGGCGTGCAGGCCGCTGCGGAAACTGAAGGCCCATAGCGCCGCGAGCATCCACAGCGGGATGAAGGCGATCAGGCTGGGGACCAGCGCGTGCTGCCACGGGCCGGGTGGCAGCCAGGCGATCAGCCCGGTAACCGCCGCGGCCAGGAAGAAGCCGGCGATGATGCCGGCCAGGGCGCGCGGCCACATCAGCGTGCGCCCGTGCGCGGGCGGTGCCAGGCCGCCAGCCAGGGCAGCAGCATCGCCACCAGCATCCAGGTGGCCAGCATGGCCACGGTACCGGCGGCAAAGCCCAGCTCGGCGATCCACAGCCACAGCCCGGCGGCGGCGGCCACCAGGCCGATCTGCGCGCCCAGGCGGCTGGCACGCTGCAGGCGCGGCCAGCGGCAGTGCGGTGACGCGCCATAGAAGGCCGCCGCTGAAAACGCCGAGGCCAGTACGGCCAGGCTGCTCAGGCCCAGGCTGGACAATCCAACGGAAATCATCGGCGGGGTGTGCAGGGAACGGGCCGGGCGCGCGTTGCGCAGGCCGGCCCGGCGGTCAGGGGCCGTCGGAACAGCGGGGGCATCGTGGAGGTCCTGGTGGTGGGGCGGGGCACGGAAACCGTGCGCGCACATGGTAATCATTGGCGTTTGGGGTCGCCAGCGCCTGGCCATTCAGGCGGTGTGGCAGGCTGGCTTGGGCTTTGTCGCGCGCTGGTTTAAGATCGTGGGCACAGCCTTCCTGGAACAAGGTGGCCCGCGCCCTGCGCCGGCCGAGCGTGCGACATGAGCACTACCACCGCCCACCGCTGACCTGCCGCCACGGCCCTGTGTTCCAGGCGCCCACGTGGCGCTTTTTTATTGCCCGGGCTCCGGCCCGGCACCGCATTCCAGCCCGCCCCGCGGGCCCAGCCTGAAGCCATTGCGATGATCACGATCACCCTTCCCGACGGCAGCCGCCGCGAATTCGAAAATCCCCCCAGCGTCATGGACGTCGCCCAGTCGATCGGCGCCGGCCTGGCCAAGGCCACCATCGCCGGTGCGGTCGATGGCGTGCTGGTCGATGCCAGCGACGTCATCGAGCGCGATGCCAGCCTGCGCATCATCACCGCCAAGGACGAGGAGGGCGTGGAGATCATCCGCCACTCCTGTGCCCACCTGGTCGGCCATGCGGTCAAGCAGCTGTACCCGGACGTGAAGATGGTCATCGGCCCGGTCATTGCCGAAGGCTTCTACTACGACATCTATTCCGAGCGCCCGTTCACCCCGGACGACATGGCCGCCATCGAAAAGCGCATGGGCGAGCTGATCGCCCAGGACTACGACGTCATCAAGAAGATGACGCCGCGCGCCGAGGTGGTCGAGATCTTCAAGGCCCGTGGCGAGGACTACAAGCTGCGCCTGATCGAGGACATGGCCGAGGACATCCAGGCCATGGGCATGTACTACCACCAGGAATACGTGGACATGTGCCGCGGCCCGCACGTGCCGAACACGCGCTTCCTGAAGGCCTTCAAGCTGACCCGCATTTCCGGTGCCTACTGGCGTGGCGATGCGCAGAACGAGCAGCTGCAGCGCATCTACGGCACCGCCTGGGCCGACAAGAAGCAGCTCGAGGCGTACATCAAGCGCATCGAAGAAGCGGAGATGCGCGACCACCGCCGCATCGGCAAGCAGCAGGACCTGTTTCACCTGCAGGAAGAGGCCCCGGGCCTGGTGTTCTGGCACCCCAAGGGCTGGGCGCTGTGGCAGGTGGTCGAGCAGTACATGCGCAAGGTCTACCGCAGCAGCGGCTACGGCGAAGTGCGCTGCCCGCAGATCCTGGACGTGAGCCTGTGGAAGAAGTCCGGCCACTGGGACAACTACCAGGACAACATGTTCTTCACCGAATCGGAGAAGCGCACCTACGCGGTCAAGCCGATGAACTGCCCGGGCCATGTCCAGGTGTTCAACCAGGGCCTGCACAGCTACCGTGACCTGCCGATCCGCTACGGTGAATTCGGTTCGTGCCACCGCAACGAGCCGTCCGGCGCGCTGCACGGCATCCTGCGCGTGCGCGGCTTCACCCAGGACGACGGCCACGTGTTCTGCACCGAGAGCCAGATCGAATCGGAAGTGACCGCCTTCCACCAGCAGGCGCTGGCGGTCTACCGGCACTTCGGCTTCGAGGAGATCCAGATCAAGATCGCCCTGCGCCCGGAATCGCGCCTGGGCGACGACGCCACCTGGGACAAGGCCGAAGGCGCGCTGCGCTCGGCGCTGTCCAGCTGCGGCGTGGAGTGGCAGGAACTGCCGGGCGAGGGCGCCTTCTACGGCCCGAAGATCGAGTACCACCTGAAGGACGCCATCGGCCGTACCTGGCAGCTGGGCACCATGCAGGTCGATTTCATGATGCCGGGCCGCCTGGGCGCCGAGTACGTGGACGAGAACAGCCAGAAAAAGCACCCGGTCATGCTGCACCGGGCCATCGTCGGTTCGATGGAGCGCTTCCTGGGCATCCTGATCGAGCACCACGCCGGGCAGTTCCCGACCTGGCTGGCGCCGACCCAGGTGGTGGTGGCCAACATCACCGATGCACAGGCTGAATACGTCTCGGCTGTGACCAAAACCCTTGCGGATCAAGGCTTCCGGGTCAACGCCGATTTGCGTAACGAGAAGATCGGCTATAAGATTCGCGAGCACACGCTGCAGCGCGTGCCGTACCTGGTGGTCATTGGCGACCGCGAAAAGGAAAACGGCGCGGTGGCGGTGCGTACGCGTTCCGGCGAGGACCTGGGCAGCATGAGCGTCCAGGCCTTCATCGAGCGGCTGCACGCCGAGGGCGCGTAAGCAAAGGTCCGGTCCGGGGGCACAGGCACCCGGGCCGGTTCGATACCCTTGGGAGAATGTAATATCAGCACCCCTGACAACAAACAGAACCGCAAGAATCAGGAAATCCGTGTGCCGCGCGTCCGCGTGATCGGCAGTGACGGTGAAATGATCGGCGTGTTGTCGCGCGACGAAGCGCTGTCCATGGCCGAAGATGAAGGCCTGGACCTGGTCGAGATCCAGCCGCAGGCCGATCCGCCGGTCTGCAAGATCATGGACTTCGGCAAGTTCAAGTTCGAAGCGCAGAAGAAGGCCAGCGAGGCCAAGAAGAAGACCAAGCAGGTCGAGATCAAGGAAGTGAAGTTCCGTCCGGTCACGGACGAGGGCGACTACCAGATCAAGCTGCGCAAGATGCGCGGTTTCCTCGAAGATGGCGACAAGATCAAGGTCAACATCCGCTTCCGTGGCCGTGAAATGAGCCACCAGGAGCTGGGCCGTGAAATGGCCGCCCGCATCGAGGCGGATCTCGGCGAAGACATCGTGATCGAATCCCGTCCGCGCCTGGAAGGCCGCCAGATGGTGATGATGATCGCGCCGAAGAAGAAGTAAGGCAGCGTCGGGCGCTTGCCCGGCCGCGTCCAGCACAGCCGGGCCCCGGGCCCGGCTTTGTGCATTGTGGCGGCTTCACTTTGCCGCCATATCGTCTCGTTTTCCATTGAGACGCAATCCTGCGGCCCGCAGGAGCACCGCCCCGGCAATGCCCGCTCGATCAAGGGTTTGCATCAGCCGGGCAGGGCGGGCATAATGGGCGGCCCGGTTCGCCGGGTGCTGTTTTCTTTGCTTTGATGAATACGGCAACAGGACCGGCCCGCTCCTTTGAGGAGATGGGCTTACAAGCAGGCACGGGCACGGACGGAAAGTGTGGCATCGCCACCGCCCTGGTCAGTAAAAAAACACCATCAAGGACATAGCAATGCCCAAGATCAAGACCAACCGGGCGGCGGCCAAGCGTTTCCGCAAGACCGCATCCGGCAAGTACAAGGCTGGCCACGCCAACCGTAGCCACATCCTCACCAAGAAGGCGACCAAGCGGAAGCGTAACCTGCGTCAGACGAACCACGTCCGCGCAGAAGACGCAGGCCGTCTGGACCGCATGCTGCCCTACCTCTGAGGAACTGAAAAATGGCACGAGTTAAGCGTGGCGTACAGGCGCGTCGCCGTCACAAGAAAATTCTGGATCTGGCCAAGGGCTACTACAACGCCCGTCGCAAGGTCTTCCGCGTTGCCAAGCAGGCGGTCATCAAGGCACAGCAGTACGCCTACATCGGCCGTAAGCAGAAGAAGCGCAACTTCCGTTCGCTGTGGATCACCCGCATCAATGCGGCTGCCCGCATCAACGGCCTGAGCTACAGCCGCTTCATGAACGGCCTGCTGAAGGCTGGCATCACCCTGGACCGCAAGGTCCTGGCTGACATCGCCGTGCACGACGCAGCCGGTTTTGCCGCACTGGCCGAAAAGGCCAAGGGCGCGCTGGCGGCATAAGTCCTTCCCGATGCCGTTGCCGTTCACTCGGAACGGTGTCAGGTCAAGGCAATGCATGGGGAAGGGCGCAAGTCCTTCCCCATTCTTTTTTGTCCCGGGCGCAGCGGCCGCTGGCGCAGCGACCGGGCAGCGGTGGCGACGGGGGTCGGCCCTTCGCACGTCGCGATGGCAGACCGACCGGAGTTCCGGCTACCCATGAGTGACATCCAATCCCTGACCACCCAGGCGCTGGCCGATGTGGCCGCCGCGCAGAGCCCGGACGTGCTGGAACAGCTGCGCGTGGCGCTGCTGGGCAAGAATGGCAGCATCACCGCCCAGCTCAAGCAGCTCGGCGCGCTGCCGGCCGATGAGCGCAAGGCCGCCGGCGAAGCCATCAACCAGTCCCGTGATGCGCTGACCCGCGCGCTGGGCGAACGCAAGGCCGTGCTTGAAGACGCTGCGCTGGACGCGCGCCTGGCTGCCGAAGCGATCGACATCACCCTGCCGGGCCGCCGCGGCGACCGCGCCGGGCTGCACCCGGTCACCCGTACCCTGGAGCGGATCACCGGCATCTTCGGCCGCCTTGGCTATGAGCTGTCCGAAGGCCCGGAAATCGAAGACGACTGGCACAACTTCGAAGCACTGAACTTCCCGCCGCACCATCCGGCGCGCGCGATGCACGACACCTTCTACTTCGGTGACGGCCGCCTGCTGCGCACGCATACCTCGGGTGTGCAGGTGCGCTACATGGGCGAGCACCAGCCGCCGCTGCGCATGATCGCCGCCGGCAAGGTGTACCGCAGCGACAGCGACCAGACCCATTCGCCGATGTTCCACCAGGTCGAAGGCCTGCTGGTTGACGAGCATTCCACCTTCGCCGACCTGAAGGGCACGCTGGCCGAGTTCGTGCGCGCCTTCTTCGAGCGCGATTTCGAGATGCGCTTCCGTCCCAGCTACTTCCCGTTCGTCGAACCGGGGGCGGAAGTGGACATCGCCTGGCAGCAGCCCGATGGCAGCACCCGCTGGCTGGAAGTGCTCGGCTGCGGCATGGTGCACCCGAACGTGCTGCGCAACGTGGGCATCGATCCGGAGCGCTACACCGGCTTCGCCTTCGGCCTGGGCGTGGAGCGCTTCGCGATGCTGCGCTACGGCGTCAACGACCTGCGCGCGTTCTTCGAGAACGACGTGCGGTTCCTGAAACAGTTCGCGTAAGCCGCAACCGTGTAGAGCCGGGCCATGCTCGGCTGCATTTCCGGATGGACGCCTCCTTGCGCATGCGCTGGGCGACCACAAAACCGCAACGGGAGGCGCGCCTCCCACCAGGGTGACACCATGAAATTCTCCGAAAACTGGCTGCGCAGCCACGTTCCCACCTCCGCCTCGCGCGATGAACTGAGCGCGGTGCTGACCGCCATCGGGCTGGAAGTGGAGGAGGTGACCGCGCTGGGCGATGGCCTCGATCACGTGGTCGTGGCACGTATCGTCGAGGCCCAGCGCCATCCCGAAGCGGACCGTCTGCAGGTGTGCAGGGTCGATGCCGGGCAGGGCGAGCTGCTGCAGATCGTCTGTGGTGCACCGAACGCACGCCCGGGCCTGGTCGCGCCGCTGGCGATGGTCGGCGCGCAGATCGGCGAGCTGAAGATCAAGCCGGCCAAGCTGCGTGGCGTGGAATCCAACGGCATGCTGTGCTCGGCCAAGGAGCTGGGCCTGGACAACGATGCCTCGGGCCTGCTGGAACTGCCCGATGATGCGCCGGTTGGCCAGGCGCTGGTGGACTACCTGGGCCTGCCTGACGCCAGCATCGAGATCAAGCTGACTCCGAACCGCGCTGACTGCTTCAGCGTGCGCGGCATCGCCTATGACGTGGCTGCTGCGGCCCACAGCGAAGTGCGGCCGTTCGCTGCCGCGCCGGTCGCTGCGGTGGGCAGCCGCGAGCTGTCGATCCAGCTGGCGGCGGGCGCGGATGCGCCGCGTTACCTGGGCCGGGTGATCGAAGGCGTCAACGCCGCCGCCAGCACCCCGCTGTGGATGGCCGAGCGCCTGCGCCGCAGCGGCGTGCGTCCGGTGTCGCTGCTGGTGGACATCACCCAGTACGTGATGCTGGAACTGGGCCAGCCGATGCATGCCTACGACCTGGGTACGCTGAAGGGCAGCATCGCCGTGCGCCGCTCGCGTGCCGGTGAAACCACCACGCTGCTCGACAGCCGCGAGGTGGTGCTGGATGACAGCTTCCTGGTGGTGACCGACGCTGACCGCCCGGTGGGCCTGGCCGGCCTGATGGGCGGTTTCGACAGCCGCGTCACCGACGCCACCACCGACGTGTTCCTGGAAGCGGCGCACTTCGCGCCGGCCGCGATCATGGGCCGGGGCCGCAAGCTGGGCCTGCACACCGATGCCGGCCACCGTTTCGAGCGCGGGGTCGACCCGGCGCTGCCGCGCACCGCCATCGAATACGCCACCCGCCTGGTGCTGGACCTGGCCGGTGGCACGCCGTCGCCGGTGACCGAGGCCGTGCGTGCCGAGGATCTGCCGCAGCCGGCCACGATCCTCCTGCGCCGCGCCCGCATCACCCGCGTGCTCGGCATCCGCATCGACGATGCCGAGGTCGAGCGCATCCTGCGCGCACTGGGCATGGACGTGGTCGCCGCCGGCGAAGGCTGGCAGGTCACCGCACCGAGCCGCCGCTTCGATATCGCCATCGAGGAAGACCTGATCGAAGAGCTGGCACGCATCCACGGCTACGAGCAGATCCCGACCACGCTGCCGGGCGGTGCCAGCCGCGTGGCGATGCCGACCGAGACCGTGCTGGACACGCTGAGCGTGCGCCGCCAGTTGGTCGCCCGTGACCTGCAGGAAACCATCAACTACGCCTTCGTCGATGCCGCGCTGCTGTCGCAGTGGCAGCTGACCGAGGGCCTGGTGCCGCTGGCCAACCCGCTGTCGGCCGAACTGGCGGTCATGCGCCCGTCGCTGCTGCCGGGCCTGGTGGCCACGCTGGGCCGCAATGCCGCCCGCCAGCAGGGGCGCGTGCGCCTGTTCGAGGTCGGCCGCGTGTTCGCCCAGCAGGCCGGCGACGGTCAGCCGGCACCGCTGGAAACCACCCGCGTGGCTGCCGCGGTCTGCGGCGATGCCGAGACCGTGCAGTGGGGCCTGCCGGCCCGCAAGGTTGATTTCCATGACCTCAAGGGCGACCTGGAATCGCTGGCCGCGGCCAGTGGCGCGGTGCTGGCGTTCGAGCCTTCGCAGCGCCCGTATGGCCACCCGGCCCGCTCGGCCGAGGTGCTGCGCGATGGCGCGGTGATCGGCTGGATCGGCCAGATCCACCCGCGCCTGGCCAAGGCGCTGGACCTCGACGTGGACGTCTATGCGGTGGAACTGGACCTGGCCGGCCTGTCGGCCCGCCAGCTGCCGCGTGCCGGCGAGCTGTCGCGCTTCCCGGCGGTACGCCGCGACCTGGCCTTCCTGGTGCCTGAACAGGTCAGCTGGGCGGCCCTGGCCGCCACCGTGCGGCAGGCGGCCGGTCCGCTGCTGCGCGAGGTCAACCTGTTCGACCGCTATGTCGGCCAGGGGGTCGAGCCGGGCTTCAAGAGTCTCGCTATGGGCTTGATTTTGCAGGACAAGTCGCGCACTCTGACGGACCGCGACGTGGAAGCGGTGGTGGCCGAGGCGGTCACTGCCATCGAGCGTGAACACCACGCCCGGATCCGCGGCTGAGCGGGCAGCACTCGGGGGTAAGCAGGCAATGGCATTGACCAAGGCGGAGATGGCGGAAAAGCTGTTCGACGAAGTCGGTCTGAACAAGCGTGAAGCCAAGGAATTCGTCGACGCATTCTTCGATGTGCTGCGCGAAGCATTGGAACAGGGACGTCAGGTGAAGCTGTCGGGCTTCGGCAATTTCGACCTGCGGCGCAAGAACCAGCGCCCGGGTCGCAACCCCAAGACCGGCGAGGAAATTCCGATTTCCGCCCGTACGGTGGTCACGTTCCGTCCGGGCCAGAAGCTCAAGGAGAGGGTGGAAGCGTATGCTGGATCCGGGCAGTAACCGAGAACTTCCGCCGATACCGGCCAAGCGCTACTTCACCATCGGTGAAGTCAGCGAGCTGTGCGACGTCAAACCGCACGTGCTGCGCTACTGGGAGACCGAGTTTCCCAGCCTTGAACCGGCCAAGCGCCGTGGCAACCGCCGCTACTACCAGCGCCATGATGTGCTGATGGTGCGGCAGATCCGCAGCCTGCTGTACGAACAGGGCTACACGATCGGCGGTGCGCGCCTGCGGCTGGATGGCCCCGATGCCCGCGAGGAATCGGCGCTGAGCAACCAGATCATCAAGCAGGTACGCATGGAGCTGGAAGAAGTGCTGCAATTGCTGCGGCGCTGATTCATTTCTCCGCGTTATCCGCTATACTTCACGGCCCGCCCAACGGCGGGTACATCGCAGCATCAGTCGGGGCGTAGCGCAGCCTGGTAGCGCATCTGCCTGGGGGGCAGAGGGTCGTCGGTTCGAATCCGGCCGTCCCGACCACTGTGATGGATCAATCAAGCCTGCGCAGCGATGCGTGGGCTTTTTTGTTGGCGCAGGAAAAGCGACGCAACCCTAAAGTTTCCGCCGTCGCTGCCGTCTAGTGCAGGGAGCCCGTGAAAGCGTGAGCTCCATCACGGCACTGTCGCACCCGAACCTCTGATGGGACACTGCCCCTCGAAACCAACCACAGGGGGTTGTGTTGATCAGCAGTCGTTTCATCCAAGGCGCGGCCACGGCCGCACCGGTCCTGGACACCGTGTTCAAAGGCAAGCATGTCACCGTGTCCTGGGGCGTGCGCGGCCCCGAACTGCGCAAGGCCGCCGAGCCGGCGGCGACCAAGGCGGCGCGGCGCGCATTGTCGGCCGTGTCCGGCCATGCAGGCGAGCCGCGCCTGCATGAGGTTTTCGTCGCCAACCAGATCGCCGTGGCGATCAGCATCCACACCCAGCTCAGCAATGCGGCGGCGGGGGATGCGGTGTTCTTCCTGTGCGATTCGCAGGACGTGGTGGAATGGCTGCTGTCGGCGCTGGCGATCGTGCCGGACTGAGCCGGGTACCATGGGGGCATGCCGAGCCCGCCCACGCCCCTTTCCCTCACCCTGGATGGCGACCGTTTCCAGGACATCGGCGGCTTCTATGCCGAGATCAACCGCGTTTTCATGGCCGATGAGGACTGGCAGCTCGGCCCCAGCCTGGATGCGCTGGATGATCTGCTATATGGCAGCTACGGCGTGGCCCGGGATGCTTCTGCGGTACAGTTGACCTGGCTGCAGTTCGAGAAGAGCCGGCAGGCGCTGGGCGTGGCGGCCACGCGCGACTGGCTGCAGGCCAAACTCGCGCAGCCGGACCACTTCAATGCCGAAGGCGTGCAGCGCCAGCTGCAGGCGCTGCAGGCCGGTGGCCCGACCTATTTCGACATCGTGCTGGAGATCCTGGCCAGCCACCCGCACATCACCCTGCGGCCGGCCTGAGCCGACCCGGCCGGATCAGTCGTCCAGCGCGGCATCGATCGCCGCCAGGGCGTGCAGGGTGGTGGTGTCGAACAACGGTACCGGGCTGTCCTGCTGGCCGATCAGCAGCATGATTTCCGTGCAGCCCAGGATGATGCCCTGCGCCCCGCGCGCCACCAGCCGCTGGATGACCTCGACATACGCCTGGCGCGAGGCGTCGCGCACCACGCCGGTAATCAGTTCCTCGTAGATGATCCGGTGCACGGTGCGCCGGTCATCCTCGTCCGGCACCAGCACGTCCAGGCCATGCGTGCGCTCGAGCCGGCCGCGGTAGAAGTCCTGTTCCATCGTGAACGCAGTGCCCAGCAGGCCGATGCGCTGCAGGCCATCGGCCTTGATGCGCGCGGCGGTGGGGTCGGCGATATGCAGCAGTGGCACCGGCACGGCGTCGGTCACCGCGTCGGCCAGCCGGTGCATGGTGTTGGTGCAGATCAGCAGCAGCTGTGCACCACCGGCCTGCAGGCGACGCGCGCCCTCGGCCATCTCCACGGCCAGGGCATCCCATTGGCCGGCATGCTGCAGCTGTTCGATGCGGTGGAAGTCGAACGACCACAACAGCAGCTGCGCCGAGTGGGTGCCGCCCCGTCGGCGCCGGACTTCCTCGTTGAGGATGCGGTAGTACTGCGCGGAGCTTTCCCAGCTCATGCCGCCGATCAGGCCCAGAGTCTTCATGTCCATCCACATCGTTGCCCAGCCCTGGATTGAAACACAGGCCGGGTGCCTGTGCTGTACCCATCGAACGGCAGCACGACTGTCCATGGGCAGGCCGTTCCGCCGGCCGTAAGCTGGGGGCTGTTTTCCATTGCCTGGAGTGACGCGTGGCCCTGCATACCTGGTGGCTGTTCACGGTGACGGTGTTCGTGCTGTGCGGCACGCCCGGCCCGAACATGCTGCACATCCTCAGCCGCAGTGTCGGCCTGGGCTTCCGCCGCAGCACGGCAGCGATGCTCGGCTGCCTGCTGGCCCTGGTGCTGGTACTGGCCGCATCGGCGGCAGGGCTGAGCGCGTTGCTGCTGTCCTCGCCGGTGCTGTTCGAGGTGCTGCGCTACCTGGGCGTGGCCTACCTGGCCTGGCTGGGCATCAAGGCCTGGCGCGAGAGCCGTGCGCCAGCGCCGCAGGCACCGGTGGGCGGAGGCGATGCGCTGCCGCCACCCGCGCTCGACCGGCCGTGGGCCGTATTCCGGGGTGGTTTCCTGGTGGGCCTGAGCAACCCGAAGCTGCTGCTGTTCGCAGCCGCCTTCCTGCCCCAGTTCGTCGACCCGGCGCGTGCGCTGGGCGTGCAGTACACCGTGCTGGTAGCGACCTTCGCTGCCTGCGAACTGTTCTGGTACGCGGTCTATGCGCTGGGCGGCCACAAGCTGCGTCGTGCACTGGCGCGGCCAGCGCTCAAGCGCCTGTTCGACCGCCTGACCGGCACGATCTTCCTCGGTTTTGCGGTACTGCTGCTGCGCTTCCGCCCGCGCTGAACCGCAGGCCGTTCACGTCGGCTGGGCGCTGCGCTCACGGTCCAGGCATCGCCCACCGGCTAGCGTGATGGCTCCTATCGCGCCCCTGCCGGGGAAAGGATCGACATGATCAAGTGGGCCATCATCTTCGCCATCATCGGCCTGATTGCCGGTGCGCTGGGTTTCGGTGGCATTGCCGGTGCCGCCGTGGGAATCGCCAAGTTCCTGTTCTGGGCGGGCATCATCATCGCCGTGGTGCTGTTCCTGCTGGGCATGACCGTGGCGAAGAAGGTCAGCTAGCCAGCCTCGGCAACGGCGCGCTCAGTGCGCGCCGCTGCGCGAGAACAGGTTGATCACCAGCACCCCGGCCAGGATCAGGCCGATACCCAGCAGTGCCGGCAGATCCAGCCGCTGCTTGAACACCACCAGCCCGATCAGCGAGATCAGCACGATGCCCACGCCCGACCAGATGGCGTAGGCGATGCCGGTGGGCACTGATTTCATCGTCAATGCCAGCAGGTAGAAGCACACGCCATAGCCGGCCAGTGCGCCGAGGGTCGGCCACAGCCGGCTCATGCCGTCGGACGCCTTCAGCAGCGAGGTGGCGATGACCTCCAGCACGATGGCCGCGGCGAGATAGACATAGGGATTCATCAGGCGGTCCTTGCAGCGGGCGGGCCCGGGGCTGCCCGCACGGGGCGGGGGTCAGTCCGGCAGCGGGGCGAAGCGCGGCTGCGGACCCTCGGCTCCCGGTACCTGCTCGACGAACATCGCATACGGGCGTACCCACAGGCCACCGTCGCCGTACAGGGCCCGGTACAGCACCATCGGTTGCAGGGTTTCGCTGCTGCGGACCACATCGATGACGTCGTACAGGCCGCCCTTGAAATGGCGATAGCGGCCGCGGGCCAGGGCCGGCAGCGGGGTCAGGTCACTCATTGGGGATGTTCCGAGGAGGGGGATTGCCGGCGGCGCAGTACGCGGCGACGGCCTGCGCAGTATTGGCGATGCCTGCGGCCTTTGCCAGCTCCCAGGGGCGTTCGCAGCGCTGGTTGCGTGCGCACCATTGGTATCCGGCCGAGCCGATGCAGCCGTGGGCATCGCGGTCGCTGCCGGGCATCGGTGTCGGCGCGATCGGGGCCACGGTCGGGGCGGTGGCACAGGCCGCCAGCAGCAGCGGCAGCAGGGCGATCGGTTTCATCGGCAGGTGCCTTGCAGCAAGGGACACCCAGTGTGCGCAGCGCGGAAGTGGCCGGCACGTGAGGAAGGGTGGGGCCGGGCCCCGGTGCCCCCCGGCGGGCTCAGCTCAGCGACGCACGGATCAGCTCTTCGAGCAGGATCAGGTAGCAGGCCGCGAAGTACAGCTTGAGCAGCGTGGAACGCTGCAGGTGCAGGAAGGTGCGCATGTGGAAGGGACCCCTGTAGGTGAAGGTAGTGTGAATCAATGTCAACATCGTGACAAGGGTCACGTAATCTCTTCACTTAAGCCACTCAGGGATGTGACGGCTGGCCCGCCTGCGTCACTTCAGACGGGTCTGATGGATCACGTTCCAGGCCTCGTGGATCGTGGGCACACAGGCCGCTGCGGCGGCTGTTCCGGGAATCCGCCATGAACGTCATCGTCACCCATCTGGACCGCGGCTGGCACGTGCAGCTTGCCGGGCAGGTCCAGCCCTCATTCCATCTGTCCGGCGCCGACGCCTTCGATGCCGCCTGTCGCCTGGCGGAGGCATTCCACCGGCGCACGGGAGGCTGCGCGACGGTGGACGTCCGCAGCTTCCAGGCCCGGGTGGAAGTGGCGCGGTTCGGATGATCCTGCGACCGCAGGGCGGTCAGTAGTCTTCGCAGGCCTGGGGCATCAGCGTGGAGGGAATGCCCAGGCCCTGGCAGGCCCAGCCGCCATTGCTGTCACGCTGCAGCCGCAGCAGGCCGCCGGCAACGACATCCGACTGCAGCATGCAATCAAGCGCGATGTAGAGCTGGCCACCGACATAGGACGGGTTGGCGTTGAAGCTCGTACAGCGCGAGGTTTCCGTCGGCATCTGCGCCAGCAGCTTGGCCCGCAGGCCGTTGAGTGATGCATCACTTTCGACCAGTGTCGCTTCCACCAATGCCTTGTTCACGCCCAGCTCGTACAGGGCCACGGCGACCTTGGTGCGCTTTGTAAACGTCTGGTACTGGGGCAGGGCAATCATGGCCAGCGTGGCGATGATGGCCACCACGACCATCAGTTCCACCAGTGAAAACCCGCCCTGGTGCCGGCTGCGGGGCCGTGCAACGGCGTCATGAGAACAGTCAGAGGGCATGGGCCGGTTCCTTCATGGGTAACTCCGTGGCGGGGGGCTGGCACGCAGGAGCTGTGCTCTGGGTCGGGCCCGCCGCGATGGCATCGATGACGCCGCAGAGATGGCTGGGCGGGCTGTACTTGTAGACCCGGCAGGGTTTCAGCTTGGGAAACGCCGCGCCGATCCCGCGCCAGTAGCTGCGCGTGATCAGCACGATCACCTGCAGGTCGGGACGGGCCCGGACGATGCGGTTCAACAGGGCAATGCCATCGCTCTGCCCCGGCGTGGGCATGTAGGGGTCGATCACCAGCAGGTCGCAGGCCGGGTTGCCGGCATGCTGTTCGGCTTCATGCGGTGAGCGGGCATGGGTGATGCTCGACCCGGCCACATGCTGCTGCAGGCAGGCCTGCAGTTCGCGGCGCAACACCGGGTTGGGATCGGCGATGACGATGTTCATGGAGGGCTCGGCACGATCAGCGCCCACCGTGTCGGGTGTTGCTGGCGGACAGGGCCGGGCAGCGGAGGATTCGCAGGTGCATGAAGGACGGGCGATCAGGTGTTCATCGGGGCAGTGGCGGCGATGCCGCCGGGCTGCCGCAACGCTGCGACGGATGCCCGCCGGGGACAGCCATCGCAGCGTGCGCATCAGGCGGGGATCAGGCGCGGCAGGCGGCCGGCAGCAGATCTTCCGGTGCGCCGGTACCGGTGCACTTCCACAGGCCGTCCTTGCTGCGGTCCAGGTTCAGCGTGGCGCTGCCGCCCCACTTGGTGTCGGCCTTCAGGCTGCAGGTCAGGTTGGCTTCACCGGAGGCTCCGTCCATGGACACGCTGAAGCTGCTGCAGCGCGATCCTTCCACCGGCAGGCCGACTGCGGACGGGTCGCTGGTGGTGGAGCCTTCGGAAAACAGCGCTTCCACACCGATCTTGCCGCCGGCCACTTCGGACAGCGCGGCCGACAGCTTCGACTTCGCCGAGAAGTTCTGGTACTGCGGCAGGGCGACCATGGCGAGGATGCTGATGATCGCCACCACCACCATCAGTTCAATCAACGAAAAGCCGCGCTGTGCGGACATGGGGCGGGCGGCGCGGCGCATGGGCAGCGTTGCAGTAGTCATGGTGGATCCTTATTGAAGTCTGGTTTGATTTTCTGGAATGACGGCAGGGAGCGTGGTCCCGGCACGTGCTGCTAGAAAATCATTTCGAGCGCAGGATCGATATTCCATAACTTGCAAAATGCGCTTTCAGAACCCTGCATGCATGGGTTTTACGAATTATCTGAAAACGCATGCGTATTGCTGCGCCGGGCATCGTGCTGTTGCGGCGCGCACTGGCGGATGCACACGGCCAGGACCGCGCAGGCATGTGGGCTTCGTGGGCGTTGGCGCCGGTGGGGAATGAAGCGGCTTCAGGGCGACACCACGCAAAAATGCCGCCCCCGCTTCCCCAAGCGGGGGCGGCGTCCCCATCCCCATATTCCCCTGTTTTTCCCCCGGGGCGGGGGCGTACCGGTTGCCGGCGGCTTACAGCACCAGCGAACTTTCCACGTCCAGCACCATGCGCCGGGCAAGGGCCAGATTGGCCTTCTGGCGATCCAGCACGACATAGAAGAACAGGCCGCGCTTGGCCGACACCGGGCGCAGCACGTGGTAGGCGCGTCCCAGCGTGATCAGGATGTCTTCAATGGCATCGTTGAGCTTGAGTGCATCGGCGGTCTTCATCTTGGCGCGGATGACTTCGGTGTTGCCTGCCGCAGCCAGTTCCATGTCGACACCGGCGCCGGCCTGGCCCAGCAGCATGCCGCTTTCATAATCGACCAGGGCAACGGCCTGTGCGCCGTTGATCTGCATGAGCGATTCCAGGCATTTGTTGATAGCAGTATTCATTTCAGTCTCGGTGTTGGAAAGTCGGCGGTTGAAGAAGTGGTGGAAGAATCGCGGACGCATTTACTGGTCCGATGTGGCGGCGAGCTGGAGCACGCATTGTTTTGCGTGCCACAGCACGTTCCCGATCACGCAGGTGTGGTCGCAGGCGGTCATCAGCAGCCGTGGCGACGGCCCCGGCACGGCCAGCATCAGGACCTTGCCGTGGGCGGCTTCGAGAATGAGGGTGTCCAGGTCGCCGAAGGCCAGCTCACGGCCCAGCGCGCCGGCCAGGCCGAGCATCGAACTGGTCATGGCCGCCAGGCGGTCGGCGGTGTTGCCCCGTGGGCCTGCCTGGGCCAGGGCGAAGCCATCGCTGCTGGCCAGGACGATGGCCTGCACGCCGCTGAGGGTCCTGGCCAGGGCCTCCAGGGTGGGGGCCGGGTGGGGCGTGTCATTCATCGATTGTCACCATCGCGTTGCATTCAATCTGGCTCATCAGCACATCCATCAGGATCATGGCCTGCGGCATCTGGCGCGGGTCCAGCGGCATCACCGGCAGGGACGGGGCGTGCATCTGCAGCCAGGTTTCCCAGGCGCGCAATGCGGGAAGGTTGTCGTCGCAGCGGGTCACGCCGATCACCACGGGCAAGCGCGGCGCCGCTTCTGCAATCGCCTGCAGGTACATCGCCGCCTGTGCCGTGCCCGGGTGGGTGCCGGCATCGACCAGTACGATCGCGCCCTGCGCGCCGGCCAGCAGGATGGGCCACAGGTAGGAAAACCGCTGCTGCCCCGGGGTGCCATACAGGCGCAGGCGATCGCCGCCGGGCAGAGCGATGTCGCCATAGTCCAGGGCGACGGTGGTGAACTCCTTGCCGACGCTGGGATCGCTGTTGCGGGCTTCGGTCGCTACCGCCTGTCCTTGCGTCAGGGTCTGCACCAGCGTTGATTTGCCAACGCCAAGCGGTCCCATGACGACCACTTTGTGTTCACGCATTGTCATGCACTCCAGCGGATTCGAATCTGGCGCCACAGGTTGGCCAGTCCATCGGCGGCCGAACGGCGTGCCATGGGGGGGCTGCCCATGACGGGAAAACCGTAGCCGCTCAGGTAGGCGGCGTTGAAAAAGGCCTGCACCTGTTGCCGGGGTATGTCGAGCAGGGAGCTGCAGCCCTCCACCGAGACACCGTGCCTGACCATCAACGCGCACAGGCGGAAGTGGTCGTGGCGATGGGCCAGGATGCGGAAGTCGGGCCAGCGGTGCAGCTGCAGCTGCGTATCGCCCATCAACGGCTGCAACGGTGTGTCACCGTGCCCGGCGTGCAGGCCGATGTCCCACAGCGTGGGGCGCATGGGGAGCAGGCTGCCCGTTGTCGCGCGCTTTTCGAACATCTCGCGATTGACCATGGCCAGCGCCAGGTCCGGTGTCGGTTCGGACAACAGCCGCTGCAGTTCGGCGATCGCGATGGGGGACGGTTCGGTCGTCATCATCCGGTCGTCGCGCGCGCTCAGCCAGCACACCGTCTTGTTCGGGTGGATGATCGCGGCATACCCGGTCCCGCGGTCGGCCAGCGCATCACTGGACAGGTAATACCTGAGCTGCTGCACGAAGGGCAGTGCCGCAGGCGGCGATGCCATGTGCAGCCGTTCGTCGAAAACGTCCTGGTAGGGATACCGGCGGTAGCGGGTCATGGTCGAATGCGCGTAGGGACGTGATGAAAAGGATGTGCGCCTGCCGCGCGCAGAAAAAACGCATCTGCGTGGCAGGGGGGCCTTCCAGGGTGGGGTGCGGCGATATGTGCGCTGCGGGGTGCTAGCTGACCATTCGCCGTGCGCGAGGTCTATGCAAATACTGGGAAATGCGTGAATACGTGCGCGGAATCGGAAAGATTTCAAATGCAATCTCTTGCATTGACGCTCGCGCGATGGCGTTCGTAGCATCGCCTCGCCATGTTCAATGAAGAGGCGTGTCAATAATCCTTTATGAGTATCCGGATAGTAATTGCCGACGATCATCCTGTTGTGATGGTGGGCATACGCGCGGTGCTTGAACTACGGGGCGGGTACAGCATCGTGGGGGAAGCACGCTGCCCCCAGGAGCTGTTCCACTTGATGGGGGAGGGCGGCGTACAGATGGTCGTCACTGATTTCTGCATGCCCGGGTGCCGCCTGCCGGATGGCCACACGATGCTCGATACCCTGCAGCGCCGGTACCCGGGCGTGCAGGTTGTGCTGATGACGATGTTCACCAATGCCTCGTCGCTGCACCTGGCGCTCCGCTCGGGCGTGCGGGCGATCGTGGACAAGGGCGGCGATCCGCGGACACTGCTGGACGCCATCGAGAAGGTCCGGGCCGGCGTTGTCTTCATCGACGGGCGGCTGGTCGAGCGGCTGAGCCCGTCCGGCCACCGTGACCGGCTGGCCAGCCTGTCGCCGAAGGAGCTGGAGGTACTGCGCCTGTATGCCGCCGGGGATTCCATTACGGACATCGCCACGCGCCTGAGCCGGACAGTCAGCACCATCAGCCGGCAACGCCTTTCAGCGATGCGCCGGCTGGGCGTGCACAACGAGGCAGAACTGTTCGCCTGCCTGCTCGGGGAGGGGCTGGTCAACGGCAGTGAATGCGGGCTGGTGCATCACTAGCCTGCCGTGCAGCGGCAACCCTGTTCCGTTGCCGGGCCGGCCGGCAGCAGGCCGGGCGTCGCGTATCCAGCGCCATGCCCCTGCGGCAGTGCCGGAAGCCATGCCGTGCGTTCTGCCACGGTCCCCCGGTCAGCCTCGCGCCGGCAAGTTGAATGCGGGAAAACCGCAAAGTGCGCGGCCTCTGTGCGCCGGCCCGGCAATACCGGATGCTTGCAGCACCAGAACGACCAGGAGCATTCGATGGGCAAGGGATCCGCTTGGCACCGCACGGCCTGCCTGCTGTTGCCGCTGATGGCGGTGGCCGGCGTGGCACAGGCACAGGCTTATGGCTACGGCGATGGCTACCGTGACAACGGCTATGGCGGCCGGGGTGACCCGGGCATCGTGCGCTGTGAATCCAATGGTGGCCGCAGCAGTGAATGCGCGCTGGAGGGCCGCCCGCGGCTGATCCGGCAGCTGTCCAACACGCCCTGCGTGGAAGGTGAGAACTGGGGCGCATCACGCCGGGGCGTATGGGTGACCCAGGGCTGCCGCGCGGAATTCATCGGCGACTACCGCCGGGGCCGGGAGGGCCGGGGAGGCTGGCGTGACGACGCACAGGTGATCAGCTGCGATTCCAACAAGAACCGCTGGAACCAGTGCCGTGTCAGCATCCGCCGGGAGGCCCGGCTGATCCGGCAGGAGTCGCGTACGGCCTGTATCGAAGGACAGACCTGGGGCTGGGACAGCCGGGGCGTCTGGGTGGATGGCGGCTGCCGGGGGCAGTTCCAGGTGCGCTGAGGTCGCGGCGCCTCCTGAGCTGCAAATCAGAGAAATCTGATGGAGTGGGTCGCTCGGGTTGACTATCGTGGCTGCCGCGACCATTCGTGCCGTATTCGGCCCGATGGTCGCGCCCCTGACGATAGGCCAGCCAAGGAGCGGGTACGCATGTTGATCCGTCTGCAATGCGAGCGGCGCCAATGGCGCGTGCTGCACCCGGACAGGGCTGAACCGGTCGATTTCCGCGACGGTGCGCGTGCCTTCGATTTTGCCGATGCCCTGGCACGGCTGCACTTCACCGATACCGGGCAACGCGCTGCGGTGCGGGTCGAAGCCAGCGGCGCGTTCGTCGAAGCCGTCAGTTACGGTTGACCGCCCGGGGTTGGACGGTGCCGGTGAAGATCCACGCCATGCGTGGATGCGATCCGGTCGGCATGTTGTGCAGCCAGGCATGGCCTGGCTCTACCGGTGGATGTGCCTGTTATGGATCCACGCCACGCGTGGATGCGATCCGGTCGGCATGTCGTGCAGCCAGGCATGGCCTGGCTCTACCGGTGGATGTGCCTGTTATGGATCCACGCCACGCGTGGATGCGATTCGGTCGGCATGTCGTGCAGCCAGGCATGGCCTGGCTCTACTGGTGGATGTGCCTGTTATGGATCCACGCCATGCGTGGATGCGATCCGGTCGGCATGTCGTGCAGCCAGGCATGGCCTGGCTCTACCAGTTGTAGATCCACGCCACGCGTAGATGCGCAGGTGTAGATCCACGCCATGCGTGGATCAGGGGTCTCAGCTCGCGGCGCTGAGTGGCGGGGTACCGGCCGCGAGTGCCGGCCAGCGCGCGAGCACCGCGGCACGGATGCCGGCGGCATCGATACCGGCTTCGGCCAGCAGGTCTTCGCGGCTGGCGTGATGCTGGTAGCTGTCCGGCAGGCCCAGGTGCAGGAACGGGCGCAGCACGTCCTCGGCATTGAGCAGCTCGGCCACGGCGGAACCGGCGCCACCGGCCACCACGTTGTCCTCGATGGTCACCAGCGCGTCGTGGCGCGCGGCGATGTCCAGCACCAGGTCGCGGTCAAGCGGCTTGATGAAACGCATGTTGACCACGCTCAGGCCCAGCTCGCGGCCCACCTGTTCGGCGGCGGCGACCGTGCTGCCGAAGGCCAGCAGCGCCACGCGGCTGCCGGCCACGCGCACTTCGCCCTTGCCGATCGGCAGGGTGGACAGGTCGCTGCCGGCGGCCACGCCGGTGCCGCTGCCGCGCGGGTAGCGCACCGCCGCCGGCCCGGCGTACTGCAGGCCGGTGCTGAGCATCTGCCGGCACTCGGCTTCGTTGGACGGCGCCATCACCACCATGTTCGGTACGCAGCGCAGGAAACTCAGGTCCAGGTTGCCCGCATGGGTCGCCCCATCCGGGCCCACCACGCCGGCGCGGTCGATCGCGAACAGCACGTCCAACTCTTGGATGGCCACATCGTGCACCAGCTGGTCGTACGCGCGCTGCAGGAAGGTGGAGTAGATCGCCACGACCGGCTTGGCGCCCTGGGTGGCCATGCCAGCGGCCAGGGTCACCGCGTGCTGCTCGGCGATGGCCACGTCGAAGTAGCGCTGCGGGTACTCGCGGCTGAAGCGCACCAGGCCCGAGCCTTCGCGCATGGCCGGGGTGATGCCGTACAGGCGCGGCTCGGCGGCGGCGGCATCGCACAGCCAGTCGCCGAACACATCGGTATAGGTCGGCTTCTTCGCGCCGGGCTTGGCCACCAGGCCCTTGTCCGGGTCGAACGGCCCCACGGCGTGGTAGCCGATCTGGTCGCCTTCGGCCGGCTCGTAGCCCTTGCCCTTGGTGGTCATCACATGCAGCAGCTTGGGGCCCTTGGAGGCGCGCAGCGTCTTCAGCGTGGACAGCAGGGCCGGCAGGTCGTGGCCGTCGATCGGCCCGGTGTAGTGGAAGCCCATTTCCTCGAACAGGGTGGAGGGCACGAACATGCCCTTCCAGTGTTCTTCCCAGCGCTTCACGAAGCGTGCCGGGTTGTTCTTCTTGTCGCCGAGGATCTTCTTGCCGCCTTCGCGCAGCGCATTGAGCGTGCGGCTGCCGGTGGCACGGCCGAGCATCTTGGTCAGCCCGCCGACGGCCTCGGAAATCGACATGTTGTTGTCGTTGAGGATCACCAGCAGGTTGGGTTCCGGGTCCATGCCGCCGGCATGCATCAGCGCTTCGAACGCCATGCCGGCGGTCATCGCGCCGTCACCGATCACCGCCACGACCTTGCGCTCGTCGCCTTCGGCCTGGCGGGCGATGGCCATGCCCAGCGCGGCGGAGATGGACGTGGACGAGTGGCCGACGCCGAAGGTGTCGTATTCGCTCTCCTCGCGCTTGGGGAACGGCGCCACGCCATCCTTCTGCTTGACGGTGTGGATCTCGTCGCGGCGGCCGGTGAGGATCTTGTGCGGATAGGTCTGGTGGCCCACGTCCCAGACCAGCTGGTCGACCGGGGTCTGGTACAGGTAGTGCAGGGCCACGGTCAGTTCGATCACGCCCAGGCCGGCGGCGAAGTGGCCACCGCTCTTGCCGACCGATTCGATCAGGTAGGCGCGCAGTTCATCGGCGACCGCCCTCAGTTCGGATTCGTCGAACGTGCGCAGGTCATCCGGCGTCTGGATGCGCGCGAGGCGGGGATAGCGGGCGGAGTCGATCATCATGTTCGCACTTGTTCTGAACGCCCATTTTCGCCCTCAAACGGGGGTGGGGCAAGCAAACGCCGTCGCCCGTGACAGGACGGTGAGGGTTGCCGGCGGGTGCGTTCAGGCGAAGAGCTTTGAACGCTTGGGCAGCTGGGCCTTCAGGAACGCCATCTGGTCGGCCAGGATGTTGCGGTTGGACAGGATCAGGTGCTCGATCCAGCTGGGCCGGTAGGGCACGGCCAGCAGGGGCATGTTGGCCTGCTGGGGGGTACGGTCGCTCTTGCGGGAATTGCAGTGGAAGCAGGCGGTGACCACGTTTTCCCAGCAGTCCAGCCCCCCCTTGGACAGCGGCATGACGTGGTCGCGGGTCAGGGCGGGGCGGTTGAACTGCTGGCCGCAGTACAGGCACAGGTGGGCATCGCGGGCGAACAGGGCCTGGTTGGTCAGGTTCGGCGTGGGGTCCAGTGCGCGTGAGCGGGCATGGCCGCGCGCGGCGATGATCGGGTGCAGGTCCATGCCGCTGCGCAGGCCGCTGAAGCGGTTGGTGCCACCATGGATGTGCAGGCAGGGGTCGCCCAGCGTCCAGGCCACCGCATCGCGGGCGTACAGGCACGCCGCATCCTGCCAGGTGATCCAGTCCAGTACGCGTCCGTGGGCATCAAGGGAAAGCAGCCGGACCGTGCCGGGGCGATGCAGCGGGGTGACGTTGGGCGATGCCTCGGCGCCCGGAGCAGAAAGGCAGGCTCCGGCTTCGATCAGACCCAAGCGTGTAGTGTCTGTCTCCATCGGGAGAACAGCTTATACCCGAATCATTGCGATTTGTGTATCGCCCGTGGGCGACACACAAATCGCAATGATTCGGGTCCGCGCATTCTTCCTGTCCCCCGCGCCTGTCGGCGCGCCCCCCTTAACAAAGGGGGGCTCTCCTCCAGATACATGGTGGGGGTCTGGGCCCTTATCCACGCGTGGCGTGGATCTACCAGCCGCGGGACACTTTCAGAGGCGGGGCGGTGTGGCCTTGCAGGACCGTTGGCGCCATGGATGGCGCCATCGAGCCCCCAAGGACGGGTTTACGGCGTGTCCTGCAAGGTCACACCGCCCCGCCATCCGCCAGTAAGCCAGTTGTTGCCGTTGACGTTGCCTCTGCGGGTGCCGGGCGCAGCCCGGCTCAGGTGCCGAAGCGTTCGTCGTCCATGGCCATCAGCGGGGCGGCACCGGCCTGGAGGGCGGCGGCATGGCCGAGGGTGCGCGGCAGCACGCGGGCGAAGTAGAAGCGGGCCGTTTCGCGCTTGGCCTGCTTGAAACCTTCGGTCTGGGCGCTGGCATCGGCGGCCGCGACGCTGCGTGCCCACCAGTAGGCCAGCACCACGTAACCCGAATAGAACAGGTAGTCGTAGCTGGCTGCGCCCAGTTCGTCCGGGTTGGCGGCGGCGCGCTTGAGCACATCCATCGTCAGCGCCCCCCATTCGGCGGCCTTGGCGCGCAGCGGGCCGATGAGCTCGGCCAGCGCCTCGTTGCCCTCATGCGCCTTGGCGAAGGCTTCCACGTCGGCCAGGAACAGCTTCAGGCCGGCGCCCTGGCTGGCGGCGGTCTTGCGGCCGATCAGGTCCAGCGCCTGGATGCCGGTGGTGCCTTCATACAGGGTGGTGATGCGGGCATCGCGGGCCAGCTGCTCCATGCCGTGCTCGCGGATGTAGCCATGGCCGCCGAAGCACTGCAGGGCGTTGTAGGTGTTCTCGATGCCCCATTCGGTCTGGCAGGCCTTGGAGATCGGGGTGAGGAAGCTGACCAGCGTATCGGCACGCTCGCGCTCGGCGGCGTCATCGGCGCTGTGGGCGACATCGATCAGGGTGGCGGCGTACAGGGCCAGCAGGCGGCTGCCTTCGACCAGCGACTTGATGGTCAGCAGCATGCGGCGCACGTCCGGGTGCACCAGGATCGGGTCGGCCGGCTTGTCCGGGAACTTCGCGCCGCTGAGCGCGCGCGACTGCAGGCGCTCGCGGCTGTACTTGAGCGCGTTCTGGTAGGCACGCTCGGACAGGCCGATGCCCTGCAGGCCGACGCCCAGGCGTGCAGTGTTCATCATGGTGAACATCGCCTGCAGGCCCTTGTGCGGCTGGCCGACCAGATAGCCCTGGGCGCCGTCGAAGTTCATCACGCAGGTGACCGAGCCCTTGATGCCCATCTTGTGTTCGATCGAGCCGCAGCGCAGGGCGTTGCGCTCCCCGACCGTGCCGTCGCGGTCGACCTTGAACTTCGGGGTGACGAACAGCGAAATGCCCTTGGCGCCGGCCGGTGCATCGGGCAGTTTGGCCAGCACCAGGTGCACGATGTTGTCGGTCAGGTCGTGCTCGCCGGCGGTGATGAAGATCTTGGTGCCGGTGATCGCGTAGCTGCCGTCGGCGTTCGGTTCGGCCTTGGTCTTGAGCAGGCCCAGGTCGGTGCCGCAGTGCGGTTCGGTCAGGCACATGGTGCCGGTCCAGCGGCCCTCGATCAGCGGCTTCAGGAACGCCTCGTGCTGCCAGGCTTCGCCATGCTGCTTGAGGGCTTCGATCGCGCCATGCGACAGCAGCGGGAAGTTGCCCCAGGCCAGGTTGGCGGCGTTGATCATTTCGTTCAGCGGCACGCCCAGGGTGTGCGGCAGGCCCTGGCCGCCCAGTTCCGGCGCGGCGGTCAGGCCGGTCCAGCCGCCTTCGACGAACTGGTCGTAGGCCTGCTTGAAGCCGGGCGGGGTGGTGACCTCGCCGCTGGCCTGGTCGAGCACGCAGCCGATCTCGTCACCCACGCTGTTCAGCGGTGCCAGCACACTGCCGCTGAAACGGCCGGCTTCTTCCAGCACGGCATCGACCACGTCGGCGGTGGCGTCGGTGAAGCCCAGGCGGGCGAACAGCGGTTCCACCTTGAGCACGTCGTGCAGGGCGAAACGAAGGTCGGAAAGCGGTGCGGTGTAGCTGCTCATCGGGTACGTCTCGATCAGGGGCGGGTAGGGGAGGGCGGGTGTCAGCGCAGCACGCCGGGCAGGCCGGGGGCCTGGTTGAGGGTGCTGCGGCTGCTGATGTCGAAGGTGCGCTGCTTCTTCTCTTCCGGCGTGGCGGCCACCGAGCCCTTCAGGCCGTAGGCCAGGGTGCGGTTGCTGGCCAGTGCATCGGCCACCACCAGGCGGGCGGCCGAGCTGGGCTGCAGGTCCACGGTGATCACATCGGCGGACACGCCACCGATGGAGATGCCGGGCTTGGCCTGCAGGGTGCCGGCGTCGGTGTCGCCGACGGTCAGGGCCAGCGAGACGTCGTCGAAGGTCATCGGCATCGAGCTGAAGTTCTGCAGGCGCAGGGCCACGCTCCAGCGGCCATCGGCCTGCACGGTCAGCTGCTGCAGGCTCGCGGCGGGTTCGGAAACGCGCTTGACCACGCCGTTGCTGCAGGCGGCCAGGGCCAGGAGGGACACGGCAATCAGAGCGGTTCGGAAGCGGCGGAGCATGGGCGCAGGTCCTCGGTCAGGGGTGCGTTGAGAGAAGGATACTATGGCGTATGGTGGATTGGATGCTGCTGTGCAGCAGCCCGGCGGCGGCTCAGGGCGCGGGATCGCCGGTCAGCGGCGCCATCATCCGCAGCGGGGCCAGGTCATAGCCCATGGCCTCGGCACGGTGGCGCAGCTGTTCGAACACCTGCCGGTCCAGGTGCGGTTCGCGGGCCAGGATCCACAGGTATTTCCGGTCCGGCCCCCCCACCATCGCCCACTGGTAGTCCGCATCGAGTGCGATCACCCAGTAGTCGGCCCAGACCAGCGGCAGCCAGCCCAGCCAGTCCGGCGCGAAACGGACCTGCAGCTGCCCGGGGTGGCCGGTGACCGGGCGGGCCATGCCATCGGCGGCGATGCGTTCGCCACTGGCGGTGCGGCAGGCGTTGTGCACGCTGATGCGGCCTTCGCTGCGCAGGCTGTAGGTGGCGGTGACGTCAGCCACGCATTTCTTCTGGAACGACACCGGCAGGTGCGCGATCTCATGCCATTGGCCAGCGTAGCGGTCGATGTCCAGGTCGGGGACCGCCTGTACCGGTGCCGCGGCCATCAGGGGCGCCGGGCACAGCAGCAGGCAGGCGAGCAGGGCAGGGAGCGGGCGCATCGCAGGATTCCTTCCGGGGCCGTTGAGCTTAGGGCGAGGCGTGCGGGGGCGTGTAAATGAATCGTCAGCGCGTGCAGGCCGCGGGCACAAAAAAAGACCTGCATCGCTGCAGGTCTTCGAAAGGTGGTGGCCGAGGACGGAATCGAACCGCCGACACGGGGATTTTCAATCCCCTGCTCTACCAACTGAGCTACTCGGCCGGATTGTGCGGGCTGCCGTGCATGCGCACCGGTTGCCGGAAAAAAAAGACCCGCATTTCTGCAGGTCTTCGAACGTGGTGGCCGAGGACGGAATCGAACCGCCGACACGGGGATTTTCAATCCCCTGCTCTACCAACTGAGCTACTCGGCCACTTGTTTCGTTGCAGCGATGTCGCTGCCGAGGACGCGCATATTACGGACGCCGGCGAGGTTCGGCAAGCGTTTTGGCAAAAAACCTTCACATTTCCGTCTGCGACAGGGCAGTGGCGGTGCAAGTGCTTGATCCTGCGTGGTGATGCAGGGGCATGGGGAGCCGATGCCGGCATGAACGATGATTCACCTGCAGGGCACCCGGGCGTGGCCTCCAGCGTCGCCGATGACGGAAATCAGCAGGCCGCCGGCGTACGCAAAAGCGCTGCGACAAGGCCCGGCCGTGCCGCGATTCGCGCAGGCGGTGAAACGCTGTTTTCGCCGCCGGCCCGTCCACAGCGGCGTGGCGTACTGTCGGCCTTCCTTCGTTGACGCTGGCAACAGCAGAGTAACTGGACATGTCCGTTTCCTCCCCGACCACCACCACCCGCATCGTGCTGGCCTCGCGCCCGCAGGGCGCACCAACGGCCACGGATTTCCGCCTGGAACAAGCGGCGCTGCCCGCGCTGGCAGCGGGCCAGGTCCTGCTGCGCAACCGCTATCTGTCGCTCGACCCGTACATGCGTGGACGCATGGACGAGGGCCGGTCCTACGCGGCGCCGGTGGCGCTGGGTGAGGTGATGGTGGGTGCTACCGTTTCCGAGGTACTGCAGTCGCGTGCCGACGGCCTGGCCGCCGGCGATCTCGTGCTGGCCAGTGGCGGCTGGCAGACCCATGCGGTGGCCGATGCTGCCAGCATCAGCCGTCACCTGCAGCCGCAGGGGCTGCCGCCCAGCCTGGCACTGGGCGTGCACGGCATGCCGGGCTTCACCGCCTATGCGGGCCTGCACGAGATCGGCAAGCTGCAGCCGGGTGAAACACTGGTGGTGGCCGCCGCCAGTGGCCCGGTCGGTGCCACGGTCGCGCAGCTGGGCAAGCTGCAGGGTGCGCGCGTTGTGGCCATCGCCGGGGGGCAGGCCAAGCGTGCCTACCTGGAAACACTGGGCGTGGACGTGGCGCTGGACCACCGTGCCGGGGATTTCGCCGCGCAGCTGCGTGCGGCCGTGCCGGATGGCATCGATGTGTACTTCGAGAATGTCGGCGGCCATGTGCTGGATGCCGTGCTGCCGCTGCTCAATGATTTTGCCCGCATTCCGGTCTGCGGCACCATCGCCACCTACAACGCGCATGGCGTGGCGCAGCCCGGCCTGGACCGCCTGCCACCGCTGTTCGCGCAGGTGCTGCGCCAGCGGCTGACGGTGCGCGGCTTCATCATCACCGACTTCAACCACCTGTTCGCGGCGTTCGAGCCGCAGATGGCGCAGTGGCTGCGCGATGGCCGCATCCAGTACCGCGAGGATGTGGTGAAGGGGCTGGAAAATGCACCGGAGGCATTCTTCGGCCTGCTGCAGGGACGCAACTTCGGCAAGCTGGTGGTACAGCTGGATTGAGCATCCACCGGGCAGGGCCCGATGCTGCCGATCAGGCCTTGGCGGTTGTTTCGCGACGCAGCAGTTCGCGTTTGCGGGCCACGCCCCAGGCATAGCCGGACACATCGCCATCGCGCCGCACCACGCGGTGGCAGGGCACGGCCACCGCGAGCGGATTGCTGGCGCAGGCCCGTGCCACGGCACGGGTGGCCCGCGGCGCGCCGATCCGCGCGGCGATGTCGGCGTAGGAGGCGGTCTGCCCGTGCGGAATCTGCTGCAGGGCCTGCCAGACGCGCTGCTGGAAGGCGGTGCCGCGGATATCCAGCGGCACCGCCAAGCCACGGGCGGGGTCTTCGACCAGCGCGATCACCTGCGCGACCCGCTGCTCGTAGGCCGGGTCGGCACCGATCAGTTCGGCGTGGCGGAACCGCTGCTGCAGCGAATGCAGCAGCGGTTCCGGCTCGTCGCCCAGCAGGATCGCCACCACGCCGGTGCGGCTGCTGGCCACCAGCACGCTGCCCAGCGAGCTCTGGCCGATGGCGAAGTGCAGGGTTTCCCCACGGCCACCGGCACGCCAGCGCCCCGGGGTCATGCCCAGCAGGCGCGGGGCGTTTTCGTAGAAGCGGCCGCTGGACCCGAAGCCCGCCTCATGGAACGCATCGGTGATGCTGGCGGGGCTGTCCAGCCCATCACGCAGGCGTTGCGCGCGCAGCGCTGCGGCGTACTGCTTGGGGGTCAGGCCGATGGCCTGCTTGAACAGCCGGTGCAGGCGGGTCGGGCTGCATCCGGCCAGCCTGGCCAGCGCCTGCAGTGACGGTTCTTCGGCAGCCTGCTGCAGGTGGCGGCAGACCCGCTCGACACGGGCATCGATGGCAGGGGGCAGGGAGGTATCCATGGGGGGATTCTGGCACGCGGGCCCGTGCCGGAAACTCCGGTTCCTGCACTGCGGGGGTGACCGGAAACGGAGTGCGGGCGCCATACGTGCGGCGGCATTCTGCGGCCTTCTCAACGTCCCGGAGTCGACATGCGTCTGCAAGGAAAAACCGCTCTCATCACCGGTGCCAGTGCGGGCATCGGCCGTGCCTGCGCACTACGCTTCGCTGCTGAAGGTGCAGCCGTGGTACTCAACGCGCGGCGCGCCGGGCCACTGCAGGACGTGGTGGCGCAGATCGAGGCGGCCGGTGGGCGTGCGCTGGCCTGCGCCGGTGACATTGCCGCCGCCGGCACCGCCCAGCACCTGGTCGATGCGGCGCAGGCCACCTTTGGCGGGCTGGACATCGCCATCAACAATGCGGGCATGCTCGGGCCCGCTTCGCTCACCGCCGAGCTGGACGAGGCCGATTGGCACGCCGTGCTGCAGACCAACCTGACGTCCGCGTTCCTGGCCGCGCGTGCGCAGCTGCCGGCGCTGTTGGCGCGTGGCGGTGGTTCGCTGGTGTTCGTGGGGACGTTCGTCGGGCACACCGCGGGCATGCCCGGCATGGCGGCCTATGCCGCCAGCAAGGCCGGCCTGATCGGCCTGAACCAGGTGATCGCCGCCGAGTACGGCGCGCAGCGCATCCGCAGCAATGTGCTGCTGCCCGGTGGCACCGATACCGAGATGGGCCGGCAGGCAGCCGCCAGCGAGGACGCACGCGCCTTCGTGCGTTCGCTGCATGCGCTCAAGCGCATGGCCGAACCGGAGGAAATCGCCAATGCCGCGCTGTTCCTGGCCAGCGATGAAAGCAGTTTCGTTACCGGCAGTGCGCTGCGGGTGGAGGGTGGGGTATCGATCTGCCGCACCTGAGTGACGCTGAAGGGCTCAGTCGTGTCCGTAGCGGAGCCCGCTGGAGGCCATGAAGCCTTTGGGGTCGAACCGCGCCCAGGCCTGGCCCCAGTCGAACCGCGCGTGGCCGCCGCTCAGCGGGCGGCCCAGCGCGGTGCCCAGCACGCGCCGCATGAACGCTACTTCGGCATCGATGGCGGCCTGCGTGGGCCAGCCATCCTGCAGCGGTGCGCCAGGCAGGTGGACGCCGAAGGTGACCATCCGCAGCGACCGGCCATGGAAGCAGAGGCCGGCACCGGCCGGCACGCCCTGCAGCGAAAGGCCCTGCAGATGCAGCCAGTGGTAGCCGTTGCCGAGGTCACGGGGCGCGCGCAGCAGGCCGGCGAACGCCTCGCCGGCCTGGGCAGGCGTCAGGGCCGCACCGATGCGCAGGGGCAGGGGGCCGACGGCGATGGAGCCGTCGGCCGCCTCCAGCTGCAGCGGCAGCATCCTGCGGAGGGTCACGGCGCCGGCTGCAGCTGCCCGATGCGGCTGACCTGGATCTGCGTCTGGTAGTAGTACTTGCCGCTGGGTACACCATCGTTGACGAAATCGATGCGCACCCGCCGTGCTGTACCGCGGACCAGCAGTCTGTGGTTGTACAGCAGTTCCGGTGGCTGGCCGAACGCGGCCAGCACTTCCGGCCGCAGCGCGGCATCCAGCACGACAGTGACATTGAGCGGGTGCCGGTAGTCGCGCTCGCTGTTGAGGTAGATGTGTCCGTCGCCCTGGCCGACGGCCTGCACGGTCACCGCGAACGTACCGGTGATGCCACGCCGGGGATCATCCTGCGCCGCGCGCACCGCTTCGGTCGTGCTGATGGCCCCTGCAGGCGGTGGCTGGATGGCCGGGCGATGGGCGCAGCCCACGGTCAGCAGCAGGGCGGACAGCAGCAACGGCAGACGGATCATGGCACTTCCTTGTGAAGATCGAGGGCCGATTGTGGGCGGTGCGCGATGACGGCCGCAAGCGCGCCTGCACGCGTTGTTCGCGGCAGCCCCACCGGCGCATTACCTGCCGCATTCCAGCATGCCTGCACGAGGCCGGCACCCCGCTGCGCCAGGAGGAGAACGTGTCATGAGCCAGCGTCACACGGGCACTGCGGGTGACGCCTCGCCGGGCAAGAGCGAGGGCGTGCAGGAGAGCCGGCAGGACCGGAAGCAGGAGCAGGTGGCCCGGCAACGGCCGGGGCAGCGTGACCAGCAGGTGCACGATGCGAACACCCGCCGGCCGGCGCGCAAGGACGGCGGGCAGGGGACGGACTGAGTGCGGCGCAAACAAAAAGCCCCGGGAGAGCCCGGGGCTTTCTGCGGTATGAAGTGGTGGAGCCAAGGAGGATCGAACTCCTGACCTCGTCATTGCGAACGACGCGCTCTCCCAGCTGAGCTATGGCCCCACGGCAGGCCTGCAGTCTACCCAAGCGATGCCCGGCTTGCCAAGTCCGCAGCCTCCCAGGTCCGGGCCGTCGGCGCCGACTGTGCTGGAACCGGCCGATTCGCTGCCGCGGGAGGGTCGTGCAACGAAATCGTAACAACTTGGGTGATAATTGAGCCTGCGCAGTGTTTCCACCCATTCCACCGCCCGGCTCGCGCAGGCCGCACGGACGCCTCCTCAGAGCTTTCCATGCCTTCCCAATCCCATTCCCGTCGTCTGCCGGGTGTGTCGTCCTCCTTCATTTCCTTCCGCCGCCATCCGCTGGCGCTGGCCTGTGCCGGCCTGGCTCTGGTGGGCAGCTTCGCCGCTTCGGCACAGGATGCCGCGCCGACCCCGACCGGGCTGGACACCATCACCGTGACCGCCGAGCACCGCGAGCAGAACCTGCAGGAAGTGCCGGTGTCGGTGGGCGTGGTGCAGGGCGAGCGCATGCGCGATTACACCGCCGGTGGCGATGACACCCTGCTGGCGCTGTCCGGCCGCGTGCCGAGCCTGTACGCCGAAACCACCACCGGCCGCATCTTCCCGCGCTTCTACATCCGTGGTCTGGGCAACATCGACTTCTACCTGGGTGCCTCGCAGCCGGTGTCGATCATCCAGGACGACGTGGTGCTGGAACACGTGGTGCTCAAGTCCAACCCGGTCTATGACGTGGACCAGGTTGAAGTGCTGCGCGGCCCGCAGGGTTCGCTGTTCGGCCGCAACACCACCGCCGGCATCATCAAGTTCGACACCCTCAAGCCGACCGACGAGTACACCGGCCGCGTCAGCGCCAGCTACGCGACCTACAACAGCGTGTCGATCGATGGCGGCTTCGGTGGCCCGATCAACGACATCGCCTCGTTCCGCGTGTCGGCCCTGTACCAGCACCGCGACGACTACGTCGACAACACCTACACCGGCCCCAGCGCCGACGGTACGGTCAGCCCGAAGAAGAACGCCATGGGCGGCTTCGACGACCGCAACGTGCGCGCGCAGCTGCTGCTCAAGCCCAGCGAGCAGTTCTCGATCCTGGCCTCGGCCCACGCGCGTGACTACAGCGGTACCTCGACCCTGTTCCTGCGCGGCGCGCTGACCAAGGGCTCGAACCAGACCGACGTGCCGCGCGACAAGGTCGCCTACGACGAAGCCGACAACAATCCGCAGGCCTACAAGACCTACGGCGGTTCGGTGAAGGCCCGCTACGACTTCGGTGCGATCGACCTGACCTCGATCACCGCCTACGAAACCACCTCCGGCTACAGCCGTGGCGATACCGACGGTGGCGCGGCGGTAAACTTCCCGGTCAACGGCGTGCCCAATGGCTACGGCCAGTCCATGGGCCGCATCCGCGACCTGGACCAGTGGACCCAGGAATTCCGCCTGGCCAGCCACACCGACAGCCCGCTGCAGTGGCAGGCCGGCCTGTTCTACTTCAACGGCGCCGACACCACCGATTTCTACCAGCGTGCGTGGTTCCTGCAGGGCGCGGCCCGCAACCCGAACAACTGGGTGCGCCTGCGCAACAAGAACACCTCCTGGGCGGGCTTCGGCCAGGTGACCTATGCGGTCAACGACAAGCTGACCCTGACCGCCGGCGTGCGCCAGACCAACGATGAGAAGCACACCCGCCTGCTGAAGACCGCCGACACCGCTGCCGGTGTGGTGACCTACAAGGGCCGCACCGACGTCAAGATGTCCGACACCACCCCGAGCTGGGACCTGAGCGCGATGTACCAGCTCACCCAGAACGTGAGCGTGTACGCCAAGGTGGCCAGCGGTTTCCGTGGCCCGACCATCCAGGGCCGTTCGGCGGTGTTCAACGCCGACTTCACCACCGCCAACTCGGAAAAGATCCTGTCCTGGGAAACCGGCGTGAAGAGCAGCCTGTGGGACAACCGCCTGCGCCTGAATGCCACCGCCTTCGCCTACACGGTCAAGGACATCCAGCTCAACGGCAATGATTCGGACGGCAACGGTGTGCTGTTCAACGCGGACAAGGCCAAGGCCTACGGCCTGGAAGCGGACTTGGAACTGCGCCCGATCCCGAACCTGACCCTGAGTGCCGGCCTGAGCCTGCTGCACAGCGAGATCAAGGACAAGCGCGTCTACGCGCAGGTCTGCGGCCTGAACGGCGTGGTGGTGTGCACCGTGAATGACCCGACCATCAAGGTCGGTGCCAACACCTTCGCGCAGATCGACGGCAACCCGCTGCCGAACGCGCCGAAGTACACGGTGAACCTGGCGGCGCGCTACGACTTCCCGGTCAGCGATGCGGGCACCATGTTCGTGTCCACCGACTGGAACAAGCAGGGCTATACCAGCTTCGTGCTGTATGACACCAAGGAATTCAACTCCAAGGGTGACTTCGAGGGTGGCCTGAAGGTCGGCTATTCGGGCAATTACGGTGCCTACGAAGTGGCGCTGTTCGCGCGCAACATCACCAACGAGAAGAACCTCAAGGGCGTGATCGAGAACTACATGGCGGCGGTGTACAACGAACCGCGCACCGTGGGTGTCTCGCTGAACATGAACTGGTAAGGCCGGCGAGGGCCGGGCGGCACGGCCGCCTGGCGCTCCAGCGGGGGCGACCCCACAGAAAAACGCCGGGCATTGCCCGGCGTTTTTCGTGGTGCCCCTGCAGGTCTCAGCGGGATGGCAGCAGCGGCTGCAGCCGCGCTTCCAGTTCCTGCTGGCGCCAGCCAGCCAGCGCGGCGGGCCACTGGCGGCTTTCCAGATAGGCTTCCAGATGCTTGCGTGAGGCCAGCACGCCATCGGCCAGGTCCAGCTCGCGGCTGCGCTGGGCAACGGCATCCTGCAGCTTCTTCAGCGCCTGCTTGTTGGCATCGCTGGCCTGCATTGCCAGTGGTGCACCGGCTTCGTCGTCCAGCGGTGTGGACAGCGCCTGCCAGACCGCGCCGGCCAGCTTGCGCGGGGCCTTCGGGAACTGCTCGAACAGCTTGGCCAGCGCGGCTTCATCGGCCGGGGGCGTGCGCGCCAGGGTGGCCGCCAGTTCGTTGTCCAGGATCCAGCTGCGTGGGCGGTCGCTGCTGCGTGCCTGGCCGTCGCGCCAGCGCAGCAGGCGCAGCAGGCGCCGCTGTGCGGCGGCATCGAGGAACTGCGCCGAGCGCATTGCCAGGTGCGGCCAGCGGTCTTCATCGTTGGCCACGCTGGACAGCAGGCGCTCGCCATCGTCGTGCAGCCACTGCTGACGGCCCAGGGCATCGAGCTTGCTGCTGATCGCATCGTGCAGCGCGAACAGGTGCTCCACATCGTCGGCGGCGTACTGCAGCTGCGCTTCCGACAGCGGGCGGCGCATCCAGTCCGAGCGGGTTTCGCCCTTGGCCAGCGTCACCCCGGTGATCTCGGCCACCAGCTTCTGGTAGCCCATGCCGGCGCCGATGCCGGCCAGCGCGGCACCGATCTGGGTGTCGAACAGCGGGCGCGGCAGCACGCCGCAGGCCCACTTGAAGGCGACCAGGTCTTCGCTGGCGCTGTGCATGACCTTGATGATCGATTCATCGGCCAGCCAGGGCGCCAGTGCCTCGGTCATGCCGGGAATCAGCGGGTCGATCAGCAGGATGTCATCGCCGACGGCCATCTGCACCAGCGCCAACTGCGGCCAGAAGGTGCGTTCACGGATGAATTCGGTGTCCAGGCCGATGCGGGCCGGTCGCTGCTGGAAGTACGTGTCCAGCTCGGCGGGGGTGGTGATCCAGGTTGCCACGGGTCAGGGCCTGCTACTCGGGTTTGCTCAGGCAGGGGAGAATAGCCTAACGTCGGTCCGCGCCCGTACCGAAGGAGGGTTCCCTTGCGTTTTCCGTTGCCATCCGTGCCCTGTGCCCTGCTCGCGCTGGCGCTGCTGGGCTGCTCGCCGGCCGCGCAGGCCCCGGTCGGGGCGGGGAAGGGCGAGGAGGGGCCGCCGGTGACGCAGGCCGATGCCGATGGCCCGGCACAGGCCGCCGCAGATGATGGCGCGGGGCGGGTGACCATTGCCGGGCAGGATGCGGCAGAGGACGTGCAGCGCTGGGCGCCACCGGTGGTCGACCGGCAGGGGCGCACGCTGGCGCAGCTGCGGCATGCGGCGCAGCAGGCCTTCCAGCGTGATGACCTGTATGCCAGCCCCGAGTCGGCCATTCCGCTGTGGCTGGCGGTGCAGGAACAGGCCGCCGATGACCGCCAGGCCCGTGCAGGCCTGCTGCGTGCCCGCCAGTACCTGCGGCGGCAGGTCGATGCCCTGCTGGTACGCCCGCTGAAGCAGCGCGAGGCGCTGGTGGAAGCCGGGCAGATGGCGCTGGTGCTGCTGACCCTGGCACCGGATGATGAAAACGTGCGCGCGCTGCAGGGCCGGGTGGAGCGTGCCCAGCGCGTGGTGGCCTACAACCGGGCCGGTGAAGACGATCTGCGCGCCGGGCGCATCGGTGAAGATGGTGATGGGGCCCTGGTCAATTTCCGCGAAGCGCTGCAGCTCGATCCGGCCAGCGTGCGTGCGCGGCAGGGGCTGGCCGCCGCTGAGAGCGGGTTGATCCGGCGTGCCGAAGATGCGGCGCGTGCACGCGATTTCGCCGCTGCTGGCGCCTGGCTGGCCGAAGCCAGCAAGGTGCGCGATTCCTCGCCGACCATTGCCGATGCCTTCGAGCGCATCGAAGCCATCCGCGCCGCCACCCTGGTGCAGCTGCGCGATGGTGGCCTGCGCGACCTGGCCACGCCGCAGGGGCTCAAGCCGGCCCGTGAGAAGCTGGCCGAGGCGTTGCGCATTGCCCTGCCGGGCGACAGCGTGGTGGCCGAGCTGCGCGAACGCATCGACCTGGCCACGCACTACGGCAGCTTCAGGCCCGGCCAGGTGTTCAGTGATGCGCTGCGTGACGGTGGCCGGGGCCCGCAGATGATCGTGGTGCCGCACGGTGGCTTCCAGATGGGGGCCGGTGATACCGAGCCGGGGGCCACCGATGCCGAGCGCCCTGCCCATTACGTGCGCTTCGAGCGCGGCTTCGCGCTGGCGATCACCGAAGTGACGGTGGCGGATTTCGAACGGTTCGTGAAAGCCACCAATGCGCGCCCGCGCGCCACCCGGCGCGGGCATTCGGTGGTCTATGACGAGCGTAGTGGCAACTTCATCCGCCGCAGCGGGGTGGACTGGCGCTCGGATTATGACGGTGCCCGTGCCATGGGCAACCAGCCGGTGATGCATGTCAGCGTGCGTGATGCGGAAGCGTATGCGAACTGGTTGACCGAGCAGACCGGGCGTTCCTACCGGTTGCCCAGCGAGGCCGAATTCGAATACGCCCTGCGTGCGGGCAGCAGTGGCCGCTACCCCTGGGGCGATGCCGGAACGCCGCCGCCGGGGGCTGGCAACTTCACCGGCAGCGGCGATGTATCGCCCTCGGGACGGCACTGGCAGAACGCCTTCGTGGGCTATCGGGATGGCTGGTGGGGCCCGGCACCGGTGGCGACGTTCCAGCCCAATGCGTGGGGATTGCATGACATGGCCGGCAACCTGAGCGAATGGGTCTCCGACTGCTGGCATGCCAGCTACCGGCGCGCCCCTTCCGACGGGGCCTCCTGGTACAACCCGGGGTGTCGTGCCCGCGTCATCCGCGGTGGCAACTGGGCCAACGCACCCGAGCAGAGCCGTGCAGCGTGGCGGCAGTCGCAGGATTCGGATACCACCTCGGCGCGCATCGGTTTCCGCGTGGTGCGGGGGATCTGAGCCGGGCCGCCAGCCTTTCACCCCAGCGGCCCGGGGCCGCACTAAGATGGCGGCGTGCCCGCCACCGGCGGGGCCCGCCGGGACTTTCCGCCGATGCGCAACGATCCGTTTTCCCGTTCGCCGCAGCACAGTGCGCCGCGCCGTGGCCTGTTCGGCAACGTCCGCTGGTGGGTGCTGCTGGCATTTGCCGGTTACGCGGCCTTCTACTGGTTGTCCAACCGGACGATGGACCCGTACACGGGCGAGAAGGTGCTGATCGATGCATCGCTGGATGCCCGCCAGGAGAAGGCCCTGGGCCTGCAGGCCTACCAGCAGATCCTCGCGCAGGAGCGGCCGCTGGATCCCTCGGCGGATATTTCCCGCGACGTGCGCGACATCGCCCAGCGGCTGATCGCCAAGGTGGACGTGGTGGAAACCGCGCTGGCGCAGGAACATGGCGTGCAGCCGGCGCATTTTTCGCGTGATTTCGAGTGGGAAGTGAATGTGATTCCTTCCGACCAGGCCAATGCGTTCTGCCTGCCCGGCGGCAAGATGGCCGTCTATACCGGCTTGGTTCCGGTGGCGCGCACGCGTGATGCGATGGCGGTGGTGATGGGCCATGAGATCGCCCATGCGTTGCTGCGGCATGGTGCACAACGCATGGCCCAGCAGAAGCTGACCCAGATCGGGCAGATGGCAGGCGCGGCCAGTGGCATGGATGCACAGCAGCAACAGATGATGATGTCGGCGATGGGCTATGGCTACCTGCTGCCCTATGCGCGCAGCCATGAAACCCAGGCCGATGAGGTCGGGCTGATGCTGGCGGCCGCGGCCTGCTTCGACCCGCGCGAGGCCATCCCGCTGTGGCAGCGCATGGGCCAGGCCAGTGGCGGACAGTCGCCGCCGGAGTTTTCCTCCACGCACCCGAACCCGGGGACGCGTATCCAGAACCTGCAGGCGCTGATGCCGAAGGCACTCGAGTACCGGCAGAAGTTCTGCGAGCAGGCAAAGTAGTGGGTGTTCGGCAGGGCTTGCAGCCTTGCACCTGCCGAAGCCAGAGCAACAGCAACAGCAACAGCGTGCATTCCGTGGGATGGCGGGGTGGGTCCGGTTGCGGGGGACGCCGTAAATACGTCCATGTAGGCTCGGTCGCCGCATCCATGCGGCTCACGCCCCCACAACCGGACCCACCCCGCCGTCCGCGATCTGTCGGAATGGCGCTTGGGGTCAGATCCGTTTTCCGCAGGAAAACGGATCTGACCCCGAATTGATTCGATATCTGAAAGAGATTCATCCACGCATGGCGTGGATCTGCCGACCGTCACCCGGAAACTGTTGAGGGTGGGGCGGTGTGGCTGTGCAGGACCGTTGGCGCCATGGATGGCGCCATCGAGCCCCCATGGATGGGTTTACGGCGTGTCCTGCACAGCCACACCGCCCCGCCAAGCCACCAGCAATCCAGAGCCGCTTTGGCTGTTGCTTCGGCCGTTGCTTGAAGCCTCTGCAGGTGCAGGGCGCAGCCCTGCCGAACACCCCTCTACTTGACCTGCACGTCGATCACGCCGTCGCCGACGCGCGCCTGCAGCGTATCGCCAGGCTGTACCTGCCCCACCTGCCGTACCAGCGTGCCGTCATCGCTGCGGGTGAGGATGCTGTAACCGCGCGCCACCGTCGCCAGCGGGCTCACCGCCTCCAGCGAACGCGCCAGCCCGCGCAGGCGCAGTGCATCACGTTGCAGCAGGCGTTGCAGTGCGGCCTGTGGGCGCGTGCGCAGGGCGCCGAGGCGGCGTTGCATTTCATCCAGCTGCCGCTGCGGGTGGTGGCCACGCAGGACGGCAGCGGCATGGCGCAGCTGCGCCGCACGGCGCTCCTGCTGCTGGTTGAACGCGGCATGCAGGCGGCGGCCAAGATCCAGCTGGCGCTGGCGCAGTGCATCCAGCCGTGCCTGCGGGCTCTGCGCGTTCAGCCGCAACAGGGCGCGGTCGGCACGCTGCATCGCCTGCTGCATCGTGTGCCGTTGCAACTGCACCATCCGCGCCGCCGTGCGGCGCAGGCGCAGGGCCAGTTCGCGCTGGTCGGGCACCAGCAGTTCGGCCGCCACCGACGGCGTCGGCGCGCGCAGGTCGGCGGCGAAGTCGCTCAGGCTGAAGTCGGTTTCGTGGCCCACCGCCGACACCACCGGCGTGCCGCTGGCGGCGATCGCACGCGCCAGGGCTTCGTCATTGAAGGCCCACAGGTCTTCCAGCGAGCCGCCCCCGCGGGTCAGCAGGATCACGTCGTAGCGGCCACTGGCATCGGCGGCCTGCAGCAGGCGGGTGATCTGCGCGGCGGCGGTGCTGCCCTGTACCAGGGTCGGCAGCAGGTCCACTTCCAGCAGCGGGAAACGGCGGGCCAGCACGCTCAGCACGTCGCGCACGGCGGCGCCGGTGGGCGAGGTGATCACCGCCAGGCGCTGCACGTGGGCGGGCATCGGCCGCTTGCGTGCCGGGTCGAACAGCCCCTCGGCCTCCAGGCGCGCCTTCAGTTCCTCGAAAGCGCGGCGCAGCGCACCCTCGCCGGCTTCTTCCATGTGGTCCAGCACCATCTGGTACTCGCCACGGGCGTCGTACAGGGTGACCTTGCCGCGGACCAGCACACGCATGCCTTCGCGCGGTACGAACTTCAGGTACTGCGCCTTCATCCGGAACATGGCCGCGCGCAGCTGGGCGCGCGCGTCCTTCAGGGTGAAGTACAGGTGCCCGGAAGCAGGCCGCGCCACGCTGCCCAGCTCGGCTTCGACCCAGATCGCCGGGAAGCTGCCTTCCAGCAGGTCGCGGGCCAGGGTGTTGAGCTGGCTGGGAGTGAGGACGTCGTTGTTGCGTGGCTGCATGGGTACGGCGTGCGGCAGGTCGAACGGGCGCTCAGGATCGCACGTCAGCGCGCGGCGTGCTGGGCCAGCGCCCACTGCACGTGCTCGCGCACCAGTGGCGAGGGATCGTCGATGCGGGTATGCAGGGCGGCCCGTGCCTCGGCCGAGGCCGGTGCGTTGCCCAGTGCCACCGCGATGTTGCGCAGCCAGCGTTCATGGCCGCTGCGTCGGATGGGGCTGCCTTCCGTGCGGCGCAGGAACTCGGCCTCGTCCCAGGCGAACAGCTGGTCCAGTCGTGCCGTATCCAGGTTGTTGCGCGCGCGGAAGTCGGCTTCGTCGGTGCGTCTGGCGAACTTGTTCCAGGGGCAGACCAGCTGGCAGTCGTCGCAGCCGTAGATGCGGTTGCCCATCAGGGGCCGCATGTCCTCGGGGATGGCCCCGTCGTGTTCGATGGTCAGGTAGGAAATGCAGCGCCGCGCATCCAGCCGCTGCGGGCCGATGATGGCCTGGGTCGGGCAGACATCGATGCAGCGCGTGCAGGTGCCGCAGTGGGCGGTGGCCGGCGCGTCGATCGGCAGCGGGATGTCGATGTAGATCTCGCCGATGAAGAACCAGGAGCCACCGTGACGGTCGATCAGGCAGGTGTGCTTGCCGATCCAGCCCAGCCCTGCGTTGCGCGCCAGGGCACGTTCCAGCACCGGTGCCGAATCGACGAAGACGCGGTAGCCCAGCGGTGCCACTTCATCGTTGATCTGCGTGGCCAGCTTCTGCAGGCGGCTGCGCATCAGCTTGTGGTAATCGCGGCCCAGCGCGTAGCGCGCCACATAGGCGCGGCCGGGGTCGGCCAGGGTCGCCCAGGCTTCGGTGTCGTCCTTGTGGCTGTAGTCCATGCCCACCGAGATCACCCGCACGGTGCCGGGCAGCAGTTCGGCCGGGCGCGCGCGCAGCGTGCCGTGGCGGGCCATCCAGTCCATCGTGCCGTACAGGCCCTGGCCCAGCCAGTCGGCCAGGTGTGCCTCATCCTCGGCCAGGTCGATGCCGGCGATGCCGCAACGCTGGAAGCCGTGCGCGCGCGCCAGCGCGCGGATGCGGGCCACGGCCCAGGCAGGATCGACGGTGATGGGTACGGCTGACATGGGGCCAGTATAAAATCCCTGCATGCTCGATCTTTCCCTCCTGTTCGATTCGGCGGCCGCGCGCACCCTCGATGCACGCGCGTCCGCGCTGCTGGGCGAGGATGGGTGGGACCTGATGGCCCAGGCCGGGCTGGCGGCCTGGCAGTGCCTGCAGCAGCAATGGCCCGACGCCCGCCGGTTGTGCATCGTCGCCGGCGCCGGCAACAACGGTGGCGACGGCTACGTGCTGGCCACCCACGCGGTACGGGCCGGGCGCGCCGTACAGGTGGTGACGGTGCCGGGCAAGCCACCGGCGACCGGGCTGGCACAGCGCGCGGCCCGTGAGTACCAGGCGGCAGGTGGCAGCACCGTAGCGTTCGATGGCCAGTGCCTGCCCGATGCGGACCTGGTGGTCGATGCGTTGTTCGGGCTGGGCCTGAGCCGGGCGCCGGACGAGGCTGGCCAGGCGCTGGTCGCGGCGATCAATGCCGCGCAGGTGCCGGTGCTGGCCCTGGACGTCCCCAGCGGCGTGGACGCCGACCGTGGCAGCGTGCCGGGCGTGGCCGTGCGCGCGACGGTCACGTTGCAGTTCATCGCCAACCACCGCGGGCTGTTCACCGGTGATGCGCTGGAGTACGCCGGGCAGCGCAGGCTGGCCCCGCTGGAACTGCCGGACGCGGCCTGGCAGGGCATATCGCCCCGGGCACAGCGTTGGGGCGGTGAGCGCCTGCGCGCGCTGCTGCCGCCACGGCGCGCCAATACCCACAAGGGGGAATCCGGCCACGTGCTCTGCCTGGGGGGCAACCACGGCAGCGGCGGGGCCATCGCGTTGGCGGGCGAAGCCGCGCTGCGCGCTGGTGCCGGGCTGCTCAGCATCGGCACGCGGCAGGCCCACGTCGGGCCGCTGCTGGCCCGGCTGCCGGAGGCGATGGCCCATGCGCTGGAAGACGGCGATGCGCTGGCACCCTTGCTGGCGCGGGCGAAGGTCGTCGCGGTGGGCCCAGGCCTGGGCCAGGACGCATGGGCCCAGGCGCTGTGGGCCCGGCTGCACGGTGGTGGCCGGCCGCTGGTGGTCGATGCCGATGCGCTGAACCTGCTGGCCGCCGATCCGCATGCCATGCCCGATGCCGTGCTGACCCCGCACCCGGGCGAAGCGGCACGCCTGCTGGCTACCACGACGTCGGCCGTCCAGGCCGATCGCTACGGCAGTGCACAGGCACTGGCCGACCGCTACCACGCGGTGGTGGTGCTCAAGGGCGCCGGCAGCATCGTCGCAGCGCCAGGGCAATGCCCACGGCTGATTGCCGCCGGCAACCCGGGCATGGCCGTGGGCGGCATGGGCGACCTGCTGACCGGCATCATCGCCAGCCTGCGCGCACAGGGCCTGTCAGCCTTCGATGCCGCTGCCGCCGGCGCGCTGCTGCACGCGATGGCCGGCGACGTGGCGGCTGCCGACGGCGCACGTGGCCTGCTTCCCACCGACCTGCTGGCGCCCCTGCGGCGGCTGGCCAACCCGGACCGCTGAACATGACCGACTTCTTCCTTGCCGATGCCGACCAGACCGGCGTGCTCGGCCAATGGCTGGCCCAGACGCGCCCGGCGCAGGCGCTGGTGGAACTGCGTGGCGACCTGGGCGCCGGTAAATCCACGACCGCACGCGCCCTGCTGCGAGCGCTGGGGGTGCAGGGGCCGATCCGCAGCCCGACCTACACGCTGGTCGAGCGCTACCCGCTGGCCAGTGGTGGCGAGGCCTGGCACCTGGACCTGTACCGCATCGGCCAGGCCGGCGAGCTGGATTTCCTGGGCCTTGACGAGGGCAGTGCCGTGTTGTGGCTGGTGGAGTGGCCCGAGCGGGGCGCCGGTGCCCTGCCGCCGACCGATCTGGTGGTTGCGCTGTCCATCGAGGGACAGGGGCGCCGCGCGCGTCTCACCGCCAGCAGCGATGCGGGTCGCGAATGGCTCGCCCGGCTCCCGGAAGGGGGCGACTTGCAGGCCATTTCTGCCGGCTGACGAGAACAAACGGCGGCAGGTTACGGATTATTAAGGGAAAAGGTGTTGCATTTCGTTCAGCGCGGTGATTGAATCCTGAGCCATGCGCCCGGGGAACCGTCTCTTCGCCATCTGTGCCACCGTCGGACTGTGTCTGGCGAGCGCGGCTGCGTGGGCCGGTGAAGTACGCCAGGTGCTGCTGAATACGGGCCCCACGGGCACGCGCGCGGAAATCGCGCTGGAGGGCAGCGGTGGCTACAAGACCCTGACCCTGTCCGGCCCGAACCGGCTGGTGGTCGATTTCCCCGATTCGGAAGCCGTGCACGGCATCAAGCTGCCGGCCGCGCAGGGGGTGGTGACTGCCGTGCGGACCGGGCAGCCGGTACCGGGCACGTTCCGTGTGGTGTTCGACCTGGCCGAGTCGGTCGCGCCGTTCCGCCCGCAGATGCTGCGCGAAGGCAACCAGTCACGGCTGGTCATCGAATGGCCGGGCGATGCGCCGGCCAGCACGGCCAGCCGTCCTGCCACGCCGCCGCCCGCCGCGACGGCCGCACCGTCCCCTGCAGCCACCAGTGCCCAGGCCCGCAACGATGCGGCACGGGCGACCGCCCTGCTGACCGCGCAGGTGCAGCAGCAGGCCAGTACCAGTGCCGCAACGCCGGCCAACCCGGCCCCGGTGCCGGCCACGGCGGCCGCCAATGTCGCCGCCGCCGGTACGACGGCGGCCAGTGGCAGTGTTTCGCCTTCACCGGCGGCCATCCTGGCCGGGCAGGGCGGGGACGCGGCATCGCCGGCCCCAGCCCCCGTGGCCGTGGCACCGGCGCCGCCGCGCCCGACCCTGCCCAGCGACGCCTCGCGCGTGCGCATGCAGCCGGGCATGCGCCACCTGGTGGTGGCCATCGACCCTGGCCACGGCGGGCAGGACCCAGGTGCGATCGGCCCGACCGGCAAGCGCGAAAAGGACGTCACCCTGGCGGTGGCGCGTGAACTGGCCCGGCAGGTCAACGCCACGCCGGGCCTGAAGGCCTACCTGACCCGCGACAGCGATGTGTTCATCCCGCTGCCGATGCGTGCGCAGAAGGCGCGTGCGGCCAAGGCCGACATCTTCATTTCCATCCATGCCGATGCCGCCGAGAACCGTTCGGCCACGGGGTCGTCGGTGTACGTGCTCTCGACCAAGGGCGCCTCTTCGCAGCGCGCGCGCTGGCTGGCGGACAAGGAAAACGCGGCCGATCTGGTCGGTGGCGTACGCCTGCAGCAGACCGAGGGCACCCTGGCCAATGTGCTGCTGGACCTGGCCCAGAGTGGCTACATGAAGGCCTCCGAGGATGCGGCCGGGCATGTGCTGGGCGGCCTCAAGCGCATCGGCAACAACCACAAGCCGAACATCGAGCGCGCCAACTTCGCGGTGCTGCGCACGTCGGACATGCCGGCCATGCTGGTGGAGACCGCCTTCATCTCCAACCCGGACGAAGAGCGCCGCCTGATCGACCCGGCCTACCAGCGACGTATTGCCGGGGCCGTGCTCGATGGGGTCAATACGTTCTTCACCCGCCAGCCGCCGCCGGGCACGTTGTATGCCGCGCGCGCGCAGGCCGAAATGGACGCGGCCAGCACCGTCGCCGGCGGCAGTAAGTAACCCGGTGATGGCCGGGTCCCGGCGGCACCGTGGCCGCGACGGGGTTCCTGGCACCTGTTTCCGGCGCGGCTCCGCCTGACCTCCGCTATCATCGGGGCATGACGTCCGTTCCCCGTAGTGCACCCTGTTCGCGCCTGCCTGTGGCCACCGGTCGGGGGTGCGCATGAGCGCCCCGATCCGTCCCTTGCCGGAAATCCTGATCAACCAGATCGCTGCCGGCGAAGTGGTCGAACGGCCTGCTTCGGTGGTCAAGGAACTGGTTGAAAATGCCATCGATGCCGGCGCCACGCGCGTGGACATCGACCTGGAAGAAGGCGGGGTGCGCCTGATCCGCATCCGGGACAATGGCAGCGGCATCGCGCCGGAACAGCTGCCGCTGGCCGTGTCGCGCCACGCCACCAGCAAGATCGCCAACCTGGATGATCTGGAATCGGTGGCTACGCTTGGCTTCCGCGGCGAGGCGCTGCCGTCGATCGCCTCGGTCAGCCGCTTCACCCTGGCCTCGCGCCGGGCCAGCGATGAGCACGGCTCGGCGCTGCAGATCGAAGGCGGCAAGGTGGGTGAGGTGACCCCGCGCGCGCATGCGCCGGGCACCACGGTGGAAGTACGCGAGCTGTTCTACAACGTGCCGGCGCGGCGCAAGTTCCTGCGCGCCGAGCGTACCGAACTGGGCCACATCGAAGAGTGGCTGCGCTCGCTGGCCCTGGCACGCCCGGACGTGGAACTGCGTGTTTCGCACAACGGCAAGGCATCGCGCCGCTACAAGCCCGGCGACCTGTATTCTGACGTGCGCCTGAGCGAGACGCTGGGCGAGGATTTCGCCAGCCAGGCCGTGCGCGTGGACCACAGCGGTGCCGGCCTGCGCCTGCATGGCTGGATCGCGCAGCCGCATTATTCGCGGGCCAGTGCCGACCAGCAGTACCTGTATGTCAACGGCCGTTCGGTACGTGACCGCAGCGTCGCCCATGGCGTGAAGATGGCCTACGGCGATGTGCTCTACCACGGTCGTCAGCCGGCCTATGTGCTGTTCCTGGAACTGGACCCGACCCGGGTGGACGTCAACGTGCACCCGGCCAAGCATGAAGTGCGTTTCCGCGACGGTCGCCTGGTCCATGATTTCGTCTACCGCACGCTGAAGGATGCGCTGGCCGATACCCGTGCCGGCGTGTCTGCGCAGGAGATCGGCGCGGGCGCCCTGCCACCGGTCGAGGGAGCGGGGCCGTCCACGGCCGGTGCTTCCGGGTTCGGCCTGGCCCGTGGGGCTGGTGCCGGTCTGTCCAGTGGCGGCGGGAGCGGCGGTGGCGGCAGTGGTTTCAGTGGCTGGCGCCCGCAGCAGCCGCTGGGGCTGCAGGTGGCCGATGCCCCGGCCGCCTATGCCGCCCTGTACGGGGCGCCCGGCACTGCCGAGCGCAGCGCCGCGTTGCCGCCCATGCCGATGGAGAACGGCCTGCCGGTCACGCGCGCCGATGCCGGCGTGCCGCCACTGGGCTATGCGATCGCGCAGCTGCACGGCATCTACATCCTGGCCGAGAACGCCGAGGGCCTGATCGTGGTGGACATGCATGCCGCCCACGAGCGCATCGGCTACGAGCGCCTGAAGAACGCGCACGATGGCATCGGCCTGCATGCGCAGCCGCTGCTGGTACCGATCACCCTGGCGGTGGGCGAGCGCGAGGCCGACACCGCCGAACAGGAAGCCGACACGCTGGCGGCACTGGGCTTTGAGATCACCCGTTCCGGCCCGGGCTCGCTGCACGTGCGCAGCATTCCGGCGCTGCTGGCCAATGCCGAACCGGAAGCCCTGCTGCGCGATGTGCTGGGCGACCTGCGCGAGCATGGGCAGAGCCGCCGCGTGGCGACGGCCCGTGATGAGCTGCTGTCGACGATGGCCTGCCATGGCGCGGTGCGCGCGAACCGGCGCCTGACCGTGCCGGAAATGAACGCGCTGCTGCGCGACATGGAAATCACCGAGCGGTCGGGCCAGTGCAACCACGGCCGGCCGACCTGGGCCCGTTTTTCGCTGGCGGAAATCGACCGCTGGTTCCTGCGCGGTCGTTGAGCGCATTCGCGTTGAGGACATCATCGATGGGCAAGTGGGGAATGCGTGGCCTGCTGGCCGGGCTGGTCACCGTGGCGGGCTGCAGCCCGCCGCCGGCGCCGCCTGCCACTGCGGCGGTGGACCCGGGGTTCGAGGCCGCGCAGCAGCAGTGGCGCGTGCAGCGTTACCAGGCGCTGACCGCCACCGACGGCTGGACGGCGCTGGTGGGGCTGCACTGGCTGGACCTGCAGGCGCATTTCATCGGCAGCGGGCCCGGCAGTGGCGTGCGCCTGGCCGTCGGCCCGGAACGCCTGGGCATGCTCAGCCGTGAGCAGGGCCAGTGGTGGCTGACGCCGGAAGCCGGCGTGCAGGTCACCCTGGGGGACACGCCGGTCAAGGGGCGTGTGCGCCTGCAGACCGACAAGGACCCGCAGCCCACGCTGCTGGGCTTTGATGGCGGCAAGGGCCAGCTGAGCATCATCCGCCGCGGCAACCGCGATGCGCTGCGGGTGAAGCATGCCGATGCGCCTTCACGGCGCGATTTCGCTGGGCTGACGTACTGGCCGGGTGGCCCGCAGTGGCAGGTACGCGCGCGCTTCGTGCCGCATCCTGCCGGCACCACCTTGCCGATCGTGGACATCACCGGGCTGACCACGCCGATGCCCAATGCCGGCGCCGTGGAGTTCGACCACGATGGCCGCCATTGGAAGCTCGAGGCGATCGGGGAGCCGGGGCGCCCGCTGTTCCTGATCTTCGCCGACCGCACCAGTGGCCATGGCAGCTACCCGGCCGGCCGCTACCTGGATACCGACGCCCCCGGTGCCGATGGTTTCGTCACCGTTGATTTCAATCACGCCTACAACCCGCCCTGCGCGTTCACCGCGTTTGCCACCTGCCCGCTGGCGCCGCCGGAAAACCGGCTGGACCTGCGCGTGGAAGCGGGCGAGAAGGCCTACCACCTGCCCGAAGGAGAGGGCTGACCATGACGATCAAGATGCTGGCGCGCAGCGCCCTGTTGCTGGCCGCCTGTGCGCTGGCCCCGTTGGCGGCCACTGCCCGCAATGCGCCTGCCGCCGCACCTGCCAGTGCCGCGCCACCGGTGCCGCTGCTGTGGAAAGTCACCGGCCTGGGCGATTCAAAGGTCTATCTGCTGGGTTCCTTCCATCTGCTGACGCCCAAGGACTACCCGTTGTCGGCCGATGCCGAGCAGGCGTTCGACGCGGCCAAGCGGCTGGTGTTCGAACTGTCGCCGGAAGACATGCAGTCGCCGCAGCTGGCCAGCCGCATGGTGCAGGCCGCGATCCGCACCGATGGCAGTGAACTCAAGCGTGACCTGGATGCCCCGACCTGGCAGAAGCTGCAGGCCTATGCGGCGGCGAACAGGTTGCCGCTGGAGCAGATGCAGGGCATGCAGGCCTGGTTCGTCGGCCTGAGCATTTCGGTATCGCAGATGCAGAAAATGGGTCTGGACCCGGCGCTAGGCCTGGACCGCCATTTCATGGATGCCGCCGCCAAGGCCGGCAAGGCGGCCAGCGGGCTGGAAGACATCGACACCCAGATCGGCACGCTGGCCGGGATGGGGCCGAACGAGCAGCGGCAGATGGTGGCCGAAGCGCTGGACCAGGCCGACAAGGGCGATGAACAGTCGCGCGCCCTGCATGAGGCCTGGCGCCGTGGCGATGACCGCTACCTGTGGAACACCATGGCCGTGCAGATGAAGCAGCAGTACCCACAGCTGTACCAGCGCATCAACACCGGCCGCAACGATGCATGGCTGCCCAAGCTGGTGCCATACCTGCAGGCCGGGCAGGGCACGACGCTGGTGGTGGTGGGCAGCCTGCACCTGCTGGGCAGCGATGGCGTGGTCGAGAAGCTGCGCGCGAAGGGCTACAAGGTCGAGCGCGTGTGCACGGGGTGCAAGCCGAAACGCTGAACATGCGCGAGGCAAGGTGCGGTGGTGGACACCGCAGCCCGGGCCCGGATGCAGAAACGGCGCGCCAGGGGCGCGCCGTTTTCGTTGGGGCGATCGTACCGGGGCTCAGCGGCGGGTCTTGCCGCCGGTACCGGACGGCTCGTTCGGCTTGCCGGTGGTGCCACCGGTGCCGGTGCCCGTACCGGTGCCGCCACGCGGGCCGCCCCAGCCGGCGCCCATGCTGCGCTGGAATTCCTGCCACAGCTCCAGGTTGCGCTCGGTCAGCTGGTTCATCATCGCCCACGGGGTCTGGCCCAGCAGGTTGCCCATCTGCTGGCGGAACTGCTGCTGCTGGTCCAGGAAGACCTGCATGCTGCGCTCCAGGTAGTTGCCCATGAAGCCCTGCAGGGAATCGCCATAGAAGCGGATCAGCTGGCTCAGCAGCTGGGTGGACAGCATCGGCTCACCGTCCTGTTCCTGGTCGGCAATGATCTGCAGCAGGACCGAACGGGTCAGGTCGTCGCCGCTCTTGGCGTCGCGGACTTCGAAGTCCTCGCCGTCCAGGATCAGCTGGCGCACGTCCTCGATGGTGATGTAGCTGGAAATTTCGGTGTCGTAGAGACGGCGGTTCGGATACTTCTTGATGATGCGGGTCGCAGCCATGAAGCGGTCACTCGTCACAGTAGACGCGCAGCATGGCGCAGTGCAGCAGCCGTTGCAACCGCCCCAGCCCCCGCCAGGCTTGGCTTTCACGTCCAATCATGTTGCGCAGCAAGGGGTTGCGTGCTGCGCAGCATGACCAACGGCAGGGGCAGCCCCGCAGGGCGCCCGCGCCGCGGGCGGCCTTACCAGCCCATGTGGTGGCCGCCGTTGATGTCCAGGTTGCTGCCGGTGATCCAGGCGGCTTCGTCGGCCACCAGGAACGATACGCCGTAGGCGATTTCCTCCGGCTTGCCGAGGCGGCCGGTGGGAATGTCGGCGATGATCTTGGCGCGTACTTCCTCCGGTACCGCCATCACCATGTCGGTGGCCACGTAGCCGGGGGAAATGGTGTTGACGGTGATGCCGAAGCCCGCGTTCTCACGTGCCAGGGAGATCGTGAACCCGTGCATGCCGGCCTTGGCCGCGGCGTAGTTGGCCTGGCCGTACTGGCCCTTCAGGCCATTGATCGAGCTGATCTGGATGACCCGGCCCCAGCCGCGGCGGCGCATGCCCTCGATGACCGGGCGGGTGACGTTGAACACCGAATTGAGGTTGGTGTTGATGACATCGTGCCACTGGTCCACGCGCATGCGGTGGAAGGTGGTGTCGCGGGTGATGCCGGCGTTGTTGACCAGGATCTCCACCGGGCCCAGCTCGGCCTCCACGGCGCGCACCAGGGCGTCGGCGCTGGCCGGTTCGGCGACATCGCCGGGGAAGATGGCGATGGTGTAGCCGCGTTCGGCCATCGCCTGCTGCCAGGCGCGGGCCTTGGCCTCGTCGCGGTAGTTGGTGGCGACCCGGTGGCCCTGCTCGGCCAGGCGCTGGCAGATGGCAGTGCCGATGCCGCCGGTACCGCCGGTGACCAGTGCGACGCGAGATGTCATGGGATGTTTCCGGGGATCAGGTGGGGGAAAGGGGATTCTGCAACATCGGCGCGGAAAGTGCGCCCGGCGGCAACAGGATGTCCTGGCGCGGCAGCCGGGTGGGGTTGAAGGCCTGGCAGGCAGTGTCCAGCAGCGCGGGCAGCGTCGTGGCCGCGTCCAGTGCGGCAGGCTGCTGGCCCAGCAGCGCCCACAGCGCGCGCAGTACCGGCAGCGGGTGGGTGGCATCCACCGGCAACGCCGCCAGTGACTTGGACAGTTTGTGGCCGGGCGCATCGAGCAGCAGCGGCAGGTGCCAGTAGCGGGGGATCGCCAGGCCCAGGGCCTGTTGCAGCAGGATCTGCCGTGCGGTGGAGTCGAGCAGATCGGCACCGCGCACCACTTCGGTCACGCCCTGTGCGGCATCATCGACCACCACCGCCAGCTGGTAGGCCCAGCAGCCATCGGCACGGCGCAGCACGAAGTCGCCGACCTCGGCATGTACATCCTGCTGTTGCGGGCCACGCAGGCCGTCGTCGAAGTGCACGCGGCTGTCCGGCGGCACGCGGAAGCGGACGGCGGGGTCCGGTCGCGGTTGCCGTGCCACACAGCGATGATGGATGCCGCCGCTGGCCGCCAGTTCGCTGCGGCTGCAATGGCAGACGAAGGCCTGGCCACCGGCCAGCAGCACGTCCAGCGCAGCCTGGTAGGCGTCGCCACGTTCGCTCTGCCACAGGACCGGGCCATCGGCGGCCAGGCCGAATGCGGCCAGTGCCTGCAGCTGGGCCTGCGCGGCACCGGGCACGGTGCGCGGCGGGTCGACGTCTTCGATGCGCAGCCGCCACAGGCCGCCGTGATGGCGGGCGAGCAGCCAGCTGCCGAAGGCGGCAAGCAGGGATCCGGGATGCAGCAGGCCGGTCGGCGAGGGCGCGAAGCGGCCGCAGGGAATGGGGGAGGTCATGCTGGCTGAATCGTCGGTCAGGTTGGCGCTTGAATTCAAGCTGACCGCACCGCAAATTGGTCGATATCGACCCTTTTAGAGCCGGATTCTTCCATGTTCACCCGTATAGCCCTGTTCCTGGCCACCAACCTTGCGGTGCTGATCCTCGCCGGCATCGTGATGTCCATCCTGGGCGTGGACTCCCGTTCGATGAGCGGCCTGCTGGTCATGGCCGGCATCTTTGGTTTCGGTGGTTCCTTCATCTCGCTTCTGCTGTCCAAGTGGATGGCCAAGCGCTCCACCGGTGCGGTGGTGATCACCGAGCCGCGCAACCCGACCGAGCGCTGGCTGCTGGCCACCGTTGAGCGCCAGGCCAAGGCCGCCGGTATCGGCATGCCGGAAGTGGCGGTGTATGAAGGCCCGGAGATCAATGCCTTCGCTACCGGCGCCAACCGCAACAACGCGCTGGTGGCGGTGTCCACCGGCCTGCTGCACAACATGAGCGAGGACGAGGCCGAAGCGGTGCTGGGTCACGAGATCGCCCACGTCGCCAACGGTGACATGATCACCATGGCGCTGCTGCAGGGTGTGCTGAACACCTTCGTGATCGTGTTGGCCCGCGTGGTCGGCGGCATCATCGACAGCGCGCTGTCGGGCAACCGCGAAGGTGGTGGCCGCGGCTTCGCCTACTTCATCATCGTGTTCGTGCTGGAGATGGTATTCGGCCTGTTCGCCACCATGATCTCGATGTGGTTCTCGCGCCACCGCGAGTTCCGCGCCGACGCTGGCGGTGCCTCGCTGGCCGGCCGTCAGAAGATGATCGCCGCGCTGCAGCGCCTGCAGCTCAACCACGGCCAGAGCACCCTGCCGACCCAGATCGCGGCCTTCGGTATTGCCGGTTCGACCGCGCGCAAGCTGTTCATGAGCCACCCGCCGCTGGAAGAGCGCATCGCCGCGCTGCAGGCCTCGACCGTGGCGTAAGCCCTGCTACTCCGTGGCAACGGAAGCGCCCGGCCCTGTGCCGGGCGTTTTTCGTTGGGCGCAGGTAGTGTCGGGCCATGCCCGGAGGGGCGTTGCCGTGACCGCGGGGGGGGTGTCACTTTTCTTTGCGCGCGCAAAGAAAAGTAACCAAAAGAAACGCGCCGCCGTCCGCGAGCCGGTGCTGCGCACCGGTGCCCTGCGCTTCTCGGTGAATCAGGGGACGGCGCCGAACTCGCTGCGCTCAGACACCGGCGCCTCTGCGCCCCTGATTCCCCTGCGATGCTCGGCTCGCTCCAAGGCGGATCCAGATCAAAGGCCACAGCCGCACCCGGTAGATCCACGCCATGCGTGGATGCCGTTGCCGTTGATCTTGGTCTTCCAGTCCGCCTTGGAGCGAGCCGAGCACCGCAGGTCCGGCGAGGGCGAAGAGGTGCGGGTGTCTGAGCGCAGCGAGTTCCGCACCGTCCCTCGGCGGACCGAGGAGCACAGGGCACCGGCGTGCGCAGCACGGCGGCTCGCGGCCCGGCGGCGTGTTTCTTTGGTTACTTTCTTTGCACGCGCAAAGAAAGTGACACCCCCCCCGCGGTCACGGCAACGACCCGCCGGGCATGGCCCGGCGCTACCGGCGCGTCGGCGCACGTGACACCTCCCCGCGGTCGCGGCAACGACCCGCCAGGCATGGCCCGGCGCTACCGGCGTGTCGGCGCACGTGACACCTCCCGCGGTCACGGCAACGACCCGCCGGGCATGGCCCGGCGCTACCGGCATGTCGGCGCCCGTGGCGTCGCCGTGCGGAGCCCACAAACAAAAACGGCACCCTCGCAGGTGCCGTCTTGCTGAACCGCGTGTACGCGGAAAATCAGAACTTCGCGTCGAACTCGGCCGCGTAACCGGTGTTCACCAGCACCTTCTGCAGCGACTCGGCCACCTTCAGGTTGCCGGCCACGACCTGCTGGGTCTCCGGGCCACGGTTGTCCATGCGGGCCAGGGTCGCGCCCTTGAAGTCGCAGACCTTGCCACCGGCCTCACGCACCAGCAGCACACCGGCGGCGATGTCCCATGCCTTCACGCCGGCCTCGAAGTAGGCATCGGCGCGGCCGCAGGCCACGTAGGCCAGGTCCAGCGCGGCCGAACCGGTGCGGCGCACGTCCTCGGCCTGCACCAGCAGGGCGTCGACGGCCTTGAGCTGGCTGCTGGCACGGGCGCGCTCGCGCGGGGCGAAGCCGGTATGGATCATGGTGCCGGACAGGTCCTTGCGGTCGGCCACGCGGATGCGGCGGTCGTTGAACACCGCGCCGGCGCCGCGGCTGGCGGTGAACAGCTCGTTGCGCAGCGGGTCGAAGATGACCGCGTCGATCGGCTCGCCGTTCTCGACCAGGGCAATGGACACGCAGTAGTGCGGGAAGCCGCGCAGGTAGTTGCTGGTGCCGTCCAGCGGGTCGATCACCCACATGTAACGGCTCTCGCCCTGCACGCCACCTTCTTCGCCGAAGATGCCGTAATCGGGGTAGGCGCGCTTGAGTTCCTTGACGATGACCTTTTCCGCGTCCGCGTCCACTTCGCTGGCGTAGTCCATGCGCCCCTTCTGCACCACGTTCAGGGCCTCGAGCTTGTTGATGTTGCGCAACAGGACGTTGCCGGCGAGGCGGGCGGCCTTGACCATGACGGTGACGGCGGGTTTCTGCATGGCGTGGGCTCCCGTGAAGGCAGAAGGATGGAACTGGCGGGGGAAAAGAGCGGGTCCGGCGCAGGGGCCGGCTGCACAGTTTACCATTGCTCATCGTCCAGCTCGACCATTTCCCTGTTCATGTCCCAGTTTCCCGCCGTTCCCCGCATCCGATTCGTCCTGGTCGGCACCCAGCACCCCGGCAACATGGGCGCCGCCGCCCGTGCGCTGAAGACCATGGGCCTGGCCCGGCTGGTGCTGGTCGCCCCGGAAAAACCGCTGGACGAGGAGGCGTTCCGCCGCTCGGCCGGCGCCGAGGACGTGCTGGGGGGCTCGCCCGTGGTGGCGACCCTGGCCGAGGCGGTGGCCGATTGCCACCTGGTGCTGGGCTGCACCGCCCGGGCCCGCCGGGTGCAGCTGGAAGAGCTGCTGCCGGCCGTGGCTGCCCAGCGCGTGGCCGACCGCGCCGGCGAGGGCGCGGAGGTGGCGGTGGTGTTCGGGCGCGAGCGCACCGGCCTGACCAACGAGGAACTGCAGCTGTGCCACGCGGCCGTGCACATTCCGTCCGACCCGGCCTTCAGCTCGCTCAACCTGGCGGCGGCCGTGCAGGTGCTGGCCTATGAAGTGCGCATGCGCCTGCTGGGCGTGCAGCCGCAGGCCCTGGCCGCGCCGGAGGCCGACCCGGGCTTCCGCGAGCAGCCGGCCAGCCATGACCAGCTGGAGAGCTTCTTCGGCCAGCTGGGCCAGACCCTGGACGAGATCGATTTCCACAAGGGGCGCGCACCGGAGTCGGCCATGCGCAAGCTGCGCCGCCTGTTCCTGCGGGCCGAGCCGAGCGAACAGGAAGTACGCCTGCTGCGCGGCATCCTCGCCGATGCCCAGCGCATGGCCCGGCTGGCCGGTGCGCAGGGCGAGGGGGGCTGACGTACGTCTCATTTTTTCGGGTAGTCTGTCGCGATACCCAGGGGGAATGATGGTGGTGACGGGGCTGCGAAGGGCACTGCAGTGGGGACTGCTCGGCCTTGCCATGGTGCTGTCGGTGGCAACGGCGTGGGCGCAACCCAACCGTGTCCTGGTGCTGGGCCGCATCAGCGACGACCCGCAGGCGCACTACGCGCAGCTGCAGCCGTTGCTGGACTATGTGGTCGCCCGCATGCATGACGTTGGCATCCGCGAGGGGCGCATCCTGATGGCGCGTGACCCGCAGCAGATGGCCAGCTACCTGCGCCGGGGCCGGGTGGACTGGGTCACGGAAACGGCCGGTGCGGCCGTCTCGCTGGGCCAGCGCAGCGGCGCCCGCCCCCTGCTGCTGACCGAGCGCAGCGGGGTGCGTGAGTACCACACGGTGTTCTTCGTGCGGCGGGACAGCCCGGTCCAGCGCCTGGAAGACCTGCGGGGGCGCCGCCTGGCCCTGCAGAATCCTGCTTCCACCAGTGCCTACCTGGTGCCCGCCATGACCCTGCTTGACCATGGCCTGCAACCGCAGATCCTGCTTGATGCCAATGATGAGCCCGGCAGCACGGCGGTGGGCTATGTGTTCGCCCGCAGCGAATTGAACATCGCCACCTTCGTGCAGAAGGGGCTGGTCGATGCCGGGGCGGTCAGCAGCGTGGACTGGGACGACGAGCGGCGGGTGCCGGCGGCGTTCAAGCAGGACCTGCGCGTGCTGGCACGCACGGCGCCCTATCCGCGGGCGGTGGAAGTGGTACGCGCCGACCTGGATGCCAGGGTTCGCGACCGCCTGCAGGACGTGCTGCTGCAGGCGGCCAGCGACCCGCAGGCACAGGTGCCGTTGCAGCGGTTTTTTGGTACTTCCGGCTTCCACCGCGTCGATGCCCAGGCACGCCAGCGGCTGGAGGAACTCAAACTAGGACTCACGCGCGTGCGGATGGAAGTGGAATGAAGTGGCTCGGGGCAGGTATGCAGGCACGGTTCCTGCTGGCCATGGGCGGTGCCATGGTCGTGGTGGTGGCGATCCTGGCCGTGCTGCTCGGCCGCCAGGCCGCGATGCAGCAGGAGGTGCGCAGCCTCAGCGGCGGGGTGATCCACGAGCTGTTCGACCGCAGCGTGCGCAGCCGGGGGGAAGCCCTGGCGCGCGAGCTGTCCGATGCCCTGGCCAACCCGTTGTACTACAACGACCTGGAACAGGTGGGCGCGCTGGCGCGCAACACCGCCCGCCAGCAGGTGGTGCGCTATGTGCTGGTGTTCGATGCCCGCGGCCGCCTGGTGCATGACGGTTCGCTGGTGGTGGCCGGGTTCGGCAAGCCGATGAGCGACCCGCTGGCGGCCAACGCGGTGGCGGCGCGTGCATTGCTGGTGCAGCAATCGCCGAAGGTGCTGGATAACACGATGCCGATCATGATCGGCAACCAGCGCGTGGGCGGCGTACGCGTGGGCATGGCGCTGGATGATGTGCAGGCCATGGAGGAGGCCGCCAGCCAGACGCTGGATGCGCGCCTGCAGCAGGTCGGCAGCCGGCACCTGGGCTGGCTGCTGCTGATGCTGGGGTTGCTGGTGGTCATCGGCGTGGTGGTCACCCTGTACGTGCAACGCACGCTGGTGGCGCCGATCCGCGACCTGGCGGTGGCGGCACGGCAGATCGAAGCCGGTGACTACAGCGCGCCGCTGCGCGAGAGCCGCCGTGACGATGAGGTCGGTGAACTGGTGCGTGGCTTTGCCCGCATGCGCGATTCGATCGCCCGGCATGACCGTGAAGTGCGGCGCATGGCCTATACCGATGCGCTGACCGGGCTGACCAACCGCCTGGCCTTCCGCGAGGCGCTGGACCACCGGCTGATGGCGGCCCGTGCCGCCAACCGCCGGCTGGGCCTGCTGTTTGCCGATATCGATGACTTCAAGCGGGTCAACGACACCCTGGGCCATGAAGCCGGTGACGAGGCGCTGCTGCAGTTCGCCCAGCGGATCAGCGCGGCGGTGGCCGAGGCCGGGGGCGACGAGGCGTTGCTGGCCCGCTTCGGTGGCGATGAATTCGTGATCCTGGTGGGGGATGGGGATGTTGCCGCCACGGCGCGGGTGCTGGCCGAGGTGCTGGTGCGCGAGCTGGGCAAGCCGCTGGTGGTGCAGGGACGGGAACTGTTCCTGGGGTCGTCCATCGGCCTGACCCTGTTCCCCGATGATGCCGCCGATGCCACCACGCTGCTGAAGAACGGCGACATCGCCATGTACCAGGCCAAGATGGCTGGCAAGAACTGCTACCGCTACTACAGCAAGGCCATGGACCATGCGGTGGAGCGTCGCGTGCACATGGAACAGGAACTGCGCGGGGCCTGGGAGCGGGGTGAGCTGCGGCTGGCCTTCCAGCCGATCTTCCGCACCCGCGACCGGCGCCTGGTCGGGGTGGAAGTGCTGCTGCGCTGGCAGCACCCCACGCTGGGCACGATTCCACCGTCGGTGTTCATCGAAGTGGCCGAACAGAGCGGGCTGATCGAAGTGATCGGCCCCAAGGTGCTGCGCGCGGCCTGCATGGAAGCGGCGCAGTGGCCCCGGGGCGTGGCTGGCGATGAGCTGTTCGTATCGGTCAACGTATCGCCGCGCCAGCTGCGCGGTGGCGAGCTGCCGGCGCTGGTGGCGCAGTGCCTGGCCGAATCGGGCCTGCCGGCCTCGCGCCTGCACCTGGAACTGACCGAAACGGCGGTGATCGGCGATGAGATGGTCGCCGCGCAGCTGCTGGACAAGCTGCACCGCACCGGGGTGAAGGTGTGGCTGGACGACTTCGGCACGGGTTTCTCCGGGCTGAGCCACCTGCGCCAGGTGCCGGTGGACGGCGTGAAGATCGACAAGAGCTTCGTGGCCGACATGCAGCGCGACCCGGACGATCTGGCGCTGACCACGGCGATCATCGCGATGGCCCATGCGCTGGGCATCACCGTGGTGGCCGAGGGCATCGAACAGCAGGCGCAGTTCGAGCTGTTGGCCCAGCGTGGCTGCGACCTGGGCCAGGGCTACTGGCTCAGCCATCCGGTCAACGCTACCGACGTGGTACGGATGATCGAATCAGGCGCGTGACCCCGTCATTGATCCACGCATGGCGTGGATCTACCGGCAATCAACGTGATGCCCTCCCGCCGGTTAGCTCCATGCCCTGCGTGGATGGCCGTCTGGCCCGCCGTTACACCGGACGCTTGCTCGGGTCGCCGGGCAGCTCGCGTACCAGCTTGGGCACCAGGTAACCGGACAGGCGGGCGGTCAGCCCAGCGATCAGGGCCTTGGCGCGGGCATCGTCCACTTCGAAGTGGGCTACGCCCTCCACCCGGTCCAGCTGGTGCAGGTAGTAGGGCAGCACGCCGGCGGCGAAACTGCGCTCGCTCAGGGCCTGCAGCGCCTCGATGCTGTCGTTGACGCCGCGCAGCAGCACCGCCTGGTTCAGCAGCTGCGCACCGGTGCCGCGCAGGCGCGCCATCGCCGCGTCCACGCCGGTATCGAACTCGTTGGCATGGTTGGCGTGGACCACGATCGCCAGGGGCCAGGGCAGCCCGTGCAGCCAGGCCAGCAGTTCGTCGTCCACGCGCTCGGGCAGGACGATGGGCAGGCGGGTATGGAGGCGCAGCCGGCGCAGGTGCGGGATGCGGCGCAGCGCGTCGGTCAGTTCGGCCAGCTTGTGCGTGGCCAGTGACAGCGGATCGCCGCCGGACAGGATCACCTCGTCGATGTCCGGATCCGCCGCGATGGCGGCCACCGCCTCCTGCCAGCCGCCCTTGGCCGCATTTTCCGCGCCGTAGTCGAAATGGCGGCGGAAGCAGTAGCGGCAGTTGATCGCGCAGCTGCCGGTGGCGACCAGCAGCGCCCGCCCGCGGTATTTCTGGATGACCCCGGTGGCCTTCTTCGCCGCGCCGTCGCCGACTGCATCGAAGCTGAACCCGGGCACGGCCTGCATCTCGTCGTTGATCGGCAGGACCTGCCGCAGCAGCGGGTCGGCCGGGTCGCCCGCCCGCATCCGCGCCACGAAACCTTCCGGCACGCGCAGCGCGAACTGCGCCAGGGCTGCCTGCGACACCCCGAGCGTGGCCGCCTCCAGGCCCAGCCGGTCCAGCAGCACCTGCGGATCGCGGATGGCCTGCCGCCAGAGCTGTTGCCAGCGCATGGGGGCGCCTGGCGACGGGGGCCGTGGGAAGGCGGAAAGCTGCATGGAGAGGGGGCCTGCGGTTATCATGGGGGCAGAAAAACAGTCGCCCACCGGCCTTCGGTGGGCTTTCCATTCTACCGGCTCGCCGCACCCGCGGCGGTTTTGCCACTCAGGAGTTTACGCATGGCCAGCTACGGCATGAACGACGTCAAGAACGGGATGAAGATCCTGGTCAACAACCAACCGGCCGTCATCATCGACACCGAATACGTCAAGCCGGGCAAGGGCCAGGCCTTCACCCGCGTGAAGTACCGCCTGATCAAGGACGGCCGTACCCAGGAAGTGACCATGAAGTCGACCGACTCGCTGGATGCGGCCGACGTCGTCGATACCGACATGAACTTCATGTACAGCGACGGCGAGTACTGGCACTTCATGGACCCGGAATCCTTCGAGCAGGTCCAGGCCACCAAGGCCGGCATGGGCGGCGCGGAAAAGTGGCTGAAGGGTGAAGAGTCCTGCGTGGTCACCCTGTGGAACGGCGAGCCGATCTTCGTGCAGCCGCCGAACTTCGTCGAACTGAAGATCACCGAAACCGATCCGGGCGTCCGTGGTGACACCTCCGGCGGCGGCGGCAAGCCGGCCACCCTGGAAACCGGCGCGGTCGTCCGCGTGCCGCTGTTCGTCAACCAGGATGAAATCATCAAGGTCGACACCCGTTCGGGCGAATACTCCGCACGCGTCAAGTAAGGTTCCGGCCACAGGCCGACCTTGCGGTAGCGCCGGGCCATGCCCGGGTACGCGCCATCGCATTCGCGCTGGCGCTCCCATGATCTGCTCCGGCAGATCATGGGCCCCGCTTCACGAGTCTCCAGACCCCGCCGCTTCGCGGCAGCCCCTCACTCAGGGGCGTGTCCCCCAGAAGCATCTCGCCGCCCCTCCAGCCAGTGAGCCCGCATGAGCGATAGCCCGCACCTCCCCGAAGCCTGCGACCTGCTCATCGAAGCCGGTTATGTCGTTCCGATCGAGCCGCATGCGGTGGTGCTGGAAGACCATGCCGTTGCCGTGCGTGGCAGCCAGATCGTCGCCATCCTGCCGCGCGCCGAGGCCCGCGCGCGTTTCCGCGCCAGCCAGGTGGTCAGCCGTCCCGAAGCGGCGCTGATGCCGGGCCTGGTCAATGCGCACACGCACAACCCGATGACCCTGCTGCGCGGCGTCGCCGACGACCTGCCGCTGATGACGTGGCTGCAGCAGCACATCTGGCCGGTGGAAGCGGCGGTGATCGGCCCCGAGTTCGTCGCCGACGGCACCACCCTGGCCATCGCCGAGATGCTGCGCGGCGGCACCACCTGCGCCAACGAGAACTACTTCTTCGGCGACGTGCAGGCCGCGGTCTACAAGAAGCACGGTTTCCGCGCGCTGGTCGGCGCGGTCATCATCGATTTCCCCACCGCCTGGGCCAGGACCGACGACGAGTACTTCGCCAAGGCCGGTGAACTGCACGACCAGTGGCGCACCGACCCGCTGATCGGCACCGCGTTCGCGCCGCATGCGCCGTACACGGTCAACGACGCCAATTTCGAGCGCGTGCGCATGCTGTCCGACCAGCTGGACATGCAGGTGCATCTGCACACCCACGAGACCGCGCAGGAAATCAGCGATTCGATCAAGCTGCACGGCCAGCGCCCGCTGGCGCGGCTGGATCGCCTGGGCCTGGTCAACGACCGCCTGATCGCGGTGCACATGACCCAGCTGACCGACGCCGAAATCCACCTCTGCGCCGAGCGTGGCGTCAGCGTGGTGCACTGCCCGGAATCGAACCTGAAGCTGGCCTCCGGCTTCTGCCCGGCGTGCGCCCTGCAGCGTGCCGGTGTGAACCTGGCCATCGGCACCGACGGCTGTGCCAGCAACAACGACCTGGACATGTTCAGCGAGAACCGCACCGCGGCGATCCTGGCCAAGGCCGTGGCCGATGACGCGACCGCGCTGGATGCGGCCACCACGCTGCGTGCGGCCACGCTGGGCGGTGCCCGCGCGCTGGGCTTCGGCGAGCGCATCGGCTCGATCGAGGTCGGCAAGCAGGCCGACCTGGTCTGCGTGGACCTGTCCGCGCTGGAAACCCAGCCGCTGCACAACGTGCTGTCGCAGCTGGTGTACGCCACCGGCCGCCAGCAGGTGAGCGATGTCTGGATCGCCGGCCAGCCCAAGCTGGTGCGGCGTGAACTGGTGGGCATGGACCTGCCGGGCATGGTCGCCAATGCGCGCCAGTGGCGCGAGCGCATCCGTCACATCCGCGCCTGAACCCCGGCGCTGCAAGGACTCCCAACATGACTGCCCCCCACGCTTCCTCCAATTTCGACCAGGCCGAACTGGACAAATTCGCCGCGCTGGCCAACCGCTGGTGGGATGCTGACGGCCCGCAGAAGCCGCTGCATGCCCTGAACCCGGTGCGCCTGCAGTACGTGGCTGACCGCGTGCCGCTGCGCGGTGCGCGCGTGCTGGACATCGGCTGCGGCGGCGGCCTGCTCAGCGAAGCGCTGGCCCAGGCCGGTGCCGAGGTGACCGCCATCGACCTGGCTCCGGAACTGGTCAAGGTGGCGCGGCTGCACGCGCTGGAAAGTGGCGTGAAGGTGGACTACCGCGTGCAGGCGGCCGAGGACCTGGCCGCCGAGCAGCCGGGCAGCTTCGATGTGGTCACCTGCATGGAAATGCTGGAGCACGTGCCCGATCCGGCGGCGATCATCGCGGCCTGCAAACGCCTGCTCAAGCCCGGCGGGCACCTGTTCCTGTCCACGATCAACCGCACGGCCGCGGCCTTCGCGGTGGCGATCATCGGTGCCGAGTACGTGGCGCGGCTGCTGCCCAAGGGCACCCACCACTACCAGGAATTCATCAAGCCGGCCGAACTGGCGCGCTGGCTGCGCGATGCCGACGTGCAGCTGCACGACGTCAGCGGCATGGCCTACGAGCCGTGGCGCAACCGTGCGCGCCTGAGCAGCCGTACCGACATCAACTACCTGGCCCACGCCACCGTCGCCGCGCAGGCACCGGCATGACCGCTGCGCGCTTCCCGCGCGGCGTGCTGTTCGACCTGGACGGCACGCTGCTGGACAGCGCACCGGATTTCGTCGCCACCTGCGATGCGATGCTGGCGGCCCGCGGCCGCGTGCCGATCGATCCGGCGGTGCTGCGCCCGGTGGTGTCCAAGGGCTCGTGGGCAATGGTGTCGGCCGCGTTCCCGGATCTCGACGCCGCTGCCCGTGATGCGCTGATTCCCGAATTCCTGCAGCGCTATGAAGCGCTGATCGGGCAGCACGCGGTGCTGTTCGATGGCGTGGCGGGCATGCTGGACGCACTGGATGCCGCCGGCACCGTGTGGGGCATCGTCACCAACAAGCCCGAATACCTGGCGCGGCTGATCGTGCCGCAGCAGGGCTGGCAGCAGCGCTGCGCGGTGCTGGTCGGCGGCGATACGCTGGCCGAGCGCAAGCCGCACCCGCTGCCGCTGCTGCATGCCGCGCAGGCCATCGGCATCGCCGCGGCCGAGTGTGTCTATGTCGGCGACGACGAGCGCGACATCGTGGCCGCGCGCGCGGCGGGCATGCTGTCGGTGGCCGCCCTGTGGGGCTATCGCCTGGCAGAGGACGACCCGCGCAGCTGGCAGGCCAGCGTGATGATCGACAATCCCGAACCGTTGCACCTGGCCAGCACCTGGCCGATTTCGCCGTAAGCAAGGATTCCGCAGTGAGCAGTGCGTTGGACAGTTTCCTCGACAAGTGGCGGACCCGCTGGCCGGAATGGTCGGTGGCCGAACCCTTCGTGCCCGAAGCGCAGCGCCTGCGCACCGTGGCCTGGTTCGCCTTGCTGCAGGAATTCGATGACATGCTCAACACCAGCGGCGACCCGCTGCCGGCCGATGCCAAGCTGGCCTGGTGGGGCGAGGAGCTGCGCAGCTGGGCCGGGCAGCGTTCGCGCCACCCGCTGGGGCGCGTGCTGGAACCGGCCCGCGCACCGTGGGTGCAGCTGGCCGATGCGCTGCCGGACATCGTCGAGGCGCGCAGTGTGGCTGTCGATGCCGCGGCTGCCGAGCGGGCCCTGGCGGGCTTCGCCGAGGCCGTGGCGGCGGTTGAAGCGGTCCTGTTCGAAGATGCGCCCGGCAAGGGCGTGCTGCGCAAGGGGGCCGGGCGCGCGGTGCTGCTGCAGACCCTGGCCCAGCGCCTGTACGACGCCGGTGTGGCCGGTATTCCGCGTGCACTGCTGGCCGGTACCGATGTCAGTGCCGCGCCGCAGCGCTGGGCACAGCAGCTGTTGAAGGGCTGGGCGGTGCGGGTGCCGGGCCCGCGCCCGCGCCGTATCTGGTCGACCCTGGCGCGCGCACGCCTGGCGGCTCAGGCGGCGGGCAAGCCGATCGAAGCCACGCCGGTGCGCACGCTGCTGCGCGTGTGGTGGGCCGCGCGCGGCTGATCGGGGTGCCGTTGCGCTCGCCGGGCCGGGCCCGGCGCTGCCCCGGTGTCTGTCCCGCCGCAGTGGGCTAGAAGCGCCGCACCGAATCGATGAGGGCGCCCAGCGCATCCACGTCCAGCGTGGCGCGCGATGCGCCGCGCATGTCGCGGTGCCGGCTGTCGGCCGCGTCAACAATGCGGGTCCAGGCGCTGCAGATGTCCTCGCACGCCGTGGTGTCGATGAAGCCGGAGCGCTGGTCCAGCGCATTGAAGCCTTCGGTGAACGCCACGCCGGTCGCGGCCAGTGCCTTGTGCAGCGCGGCGGGCTTGCCCGCCAGCGTGGCCACGGCCTTCAGTGCATCGGTGTGCGCCTTGCGGTACAGCGCCACCGCCTTTCTGGCCTGCGTGGGCGTGATGTGTGCCGCGCCTTCCCAATCGCGGAAAGGATTGTCCAGGTTGGCCGCGCGCCATTCCGCCTTGCGTGGCTGGCGCACGGCCAGGGCCAGGCCGGCGTCGACCCGTGCCTGGAATGCCTGCCGGACCTGCGTGGCCAACGTGGCGGGGACACTGTCCAGCGACAGGCTCAGCAGCTGCGGCCACTGCGAGGCTGCCGGGAAACGTGCATCGTCCGGCGGGAACACATCGATCAGTTCCAGGTGCTCCAGTGACGCCAGTTCGCCCAGCTGCGGCAGGTTGTCCAGCGTGCAGGGCGCACCTTGTACGGTCAGGGCGCGCAGCCCCGGCAGACGTTCGGCGATCCGCGCCGCGTCCAGCTGCCGCATGCCGTGCAGGGTGATCTGCTGCAGGTCGGGCAGGCCGGACCAGTGCAGGCCCGGATCGGTGCAGAACACATCGAGCCAGCGGCCGCCATGCGCAGCGTGGATGACCAGATCCGGATGCGCGGTGCCACGCAGGATGAGCGTGTCCAGCCCGCTGTTGAGGTGGATCGCGCGCATGCCGGTGACGTCCACGCTCAGGCGCGACAGCGTGGTGCCGCGCACATCCAGCACCGCCTCCTGCGTGCCACTGATGATCAGCTGGTGGATCAGCGGGCGCGTCTTCAGCCAGTCCATCAGGCCGGGCACCGGCACGTCGATGTCCACCTCGGTGAGCACCGGCATCTGATCGAACAGCGTCAACGCGGGGGCGGCGTTCATGGCCGTACCCTGCAGCGACGATGCGCCGCGCGCCACCGAGAAACCCTTGCCCTTGAGGATGACCGTGTCGTCGTAGCGGTCGCGCGCGTTTTCCTGCTTGTAAGCGCGGGTGATGGCCGGGTCGAGGGCATTCCATGCCTGTTGCTGCTGCAGGCAGGCGCCGTCGGGCCAGTTGTCGTGGCTGCAGACCTCGCCGCGCGCCATCGGCTCGCGCCAGCCGAGGTGGGTGATGTCGCGGGGCAGGTCGTGGCCGACCCAGTGCAGTTCGCGCTGGTTGTTCCAGCCCATGAAATCCAGCACGGCTGGCTTCAGCGCGGGCAGGGCGGCGGCATCGGGCGGTGTCTGTGCCCACCAGTCCAGCAGCAGCACGGCATGGCCGTCGTCGTCGTCATGGTGGGTGAACTGGAATGCAAAGCAGCGATCGAAACGCAGATTGCGCGCGGTATAGATGTCGCCGGGCCTGGGCATTGAACGTCCTTGTCTTGAAGCCGACTTGTCTTGAAGCCGCCTTGTCTGGCAGCTGCGGGGTGGCCGGCGGCGCACCGCCACCGGCGCGTGGGTTACTTGCGTTCCAGCACCAGCAGCGGGTCGATGCGGGTATCGAACCAGTTCATGCCCCAGTGCAGGTGCGGGCCGGTGGCGCGGCCGGTGGCGCCCACCGCGGCGATCACCTGGCCCTGCTCGACCCGGTCCCCCACTTTCACATCGATGCGGGACAGGTGCAGGAAGTTGGAACTGATGCCGTAGCCGTGGTCGATCAGCAGCGTGCCGCCGGTCAGGTACAGGTCCGGGCCGGCGAAGGTGACCACGCCGGCTGCCGGTGCCTTCACCGGGGTGCCGGTGGGTACGGCGATGTCCATGCCGGAATGGCCGGCGCCGGGCTGGCCGTTGTAGACCCGGGCATTGCCGAAGCGGCCGCTGATGCGGCCCTGCACCGGCCAGATGAAGGGCTTGGCGAAATCGGTGCGGTCGTCATCGCGCGCGCGCGCGGCCGTCACTTCGGCCTGTTCGCGCTTGATCCGTTCGGCGATGGCCGGCGGCGGGTTGACGGTCTTCGGCGGCACGCCGTTGACGCGCTCCACCGGCCAGTCGCGCGGGGTGACGGTCAGGCTCACTGTTTCCCGGCTGCCATCGGGACGCTGCACCTGCAGCTGCAACGGTCCCTTCTCGTCGCGGCCGATGCCGAACACCACGCTGCCGTAGCCGCTGACCCGCAGCGTGCGGCCGGCGTAGTCCACCCGGCTGCCGGCCGGCACTTTGCCGATCACCATGGCCCCCTGCGAGGCGCTGGCCGGGAACACCACGCGGCTGTCGGCGGCCTGTGCCGCGGCCGGCAGGGCCGGCAGCAGCAGGGCAGGGGCGCCGGCCAGTGCCAGCGCAAGCAATGCCGTCCGCATCAGCGGTTGAAGGCCAGGCGCTGGCCGTTGGCCGGACCGACGATCTTCGTGCCGTCCCAGGCCAGCTGGCCGTTGATCCAGGTCGAGGCGATGCGCGAATGGAAGGTGGTGCCTTCAAACGGCGACCAGCCGCACTTGGACAGGATGTCTTCGCGCTTGACGGTGAACGGCGTGTCCTCCACCAGCACCAGGTCGGCGAAGTAGCCTTCGCGCAGGAAGCCGCGCTCGGCCACGTCGAACAGCTGGGCCGGGGCATGGGCGAACTTCTGCACCACCCGGGCGATGTCCAGCTTCTTCTCGTGCACCAGTTCCAGCGCCGCCACCAGCGCGTACTGCACCAGCGGCAGGCCGGACGGTGCCTGTGCATACGGCTTCTGCTTCTCTTCCCAGGTGTGCGGGGCATGGTCGGTGGCCAGCACGTCGATGATGTCCTCCACCAGCGCAGCGGTCAGCGCCTCGCGGTCGGCGACATCCTTGATGGCCGGGTTGCACTTGATCAGGTTGCCCAGCCGCGCATAGTCGGTGCGGTCGAAGCGCAGGAAGTGGATGCAGGTCTCGGCGGTGATCTGCTTGCGGGTGCCGTCGGCGCGGATCAGCGGGCCGCGCTCGAACAGGGCAAGCTCATCGGCGGTGGAAATGTGCAGCACGTGCAGGCGGGTGCCGTGCTTCTTCGCCAGCGACGTGGCCAGCAGCGAGGATTTCAGGCAGGCCTCGCGCGAACGGATATCCGGGTGCTGCTCGGCACTGAGGGTGTCACCGTACTGGGCCTGGTACTGCTTCATCAGCGCATCGATCATCGGCGTGTCTTCGCAGTGCGTGATGATCGGCGTAGGTGCGTCGCGGAAGATCGCGTCCAGGGTGTCCGGGTTGTCCACCAGCATGTTGCCGGTGGAGGCGCCCATGAACACCTTGATGCCCGGTGCGGTCTTGGGGTCCAGGCGCTGGATGTGCTCCAGGTTGTCGTTGCTGGCGCCCATGTAGAAGCCATAGTTGGCGCGCGCGCGGCCGGCGGCGGCATCGTACTTGGCCTGCAGCGCTTCAGCGTTGAGCGTGGGCGGGTTGGTGTTGGGCATGTCCATGAAGGTGGTCAGGCCACCGGCCACGGCGGCGGCCGACTCGGTGGCGATGTCGCCCTTGTGGGTCAGGCCCGGTTCGCGGAAGTGCACCTGGTCGTCGATCATGCCGGGCAGCAGCCAGCGGCCGGCGGCGTCCACCACCTGTTCACCCGGAAGCGCGGCCAGGCCGCTGTCGATGCGCGCGATGCGTCCATTCTCGATGCGCAGGTCGGCGTCGAAGACCCGGCCTTCATTGACCAGGCGGGCGTTGGTGATGAGCGTGGAGGACATGTCAGTGTTTTCCTGTGCAACGGCATGAAGGGGCGTGCAGGTGCTCAGGCACCGGGTCGACGCCGCCGGGGTGGAAGGGGTGACAGCGACCGAGCCGGCGCGCGGCCAGCCAGCTGCCGCGCAGCGGGCCGTGCCGGGTGATGGCTTCCATCGCGTATTCAGAACAACTGGGATAGAAACGGCAACGCGGCCCGAGCAGGGGGCTGATGAAGCGCTTGTAGGCGCGCAGCAGGGCGATGAGCAGGCGGGAGATCACCCAGTCATCTTATGCCAGTTGGCATGAAGGCCGCATTTGTGCAGGATGGGCCGTTGGCCGCATGTCGCTGATGGCCTGCGGCCGGTGTCGGCTCCCCCCGTGGGTGCCGGCCAGGTGCCGTACCGCGCAAGGCGGTCCGCGTTCGCTGGACCGCCCCTCGGCCCGGTCTCTCCACGTCTGAATGGAGCAGGCCGCCGAGGTTGCTGCTGCGGGACGGGTAGGCTATAAAGGCCCGCTTTCCCGGGCCCCGGGGAAACCAAGGAAGAGCGTTTCGTGGCTGCTAAAAAAACTGCAAAGAAGGCCGTCAAGGCCGCCAAGAAAACCGCCAAGCCTGTTGTGAAGAAGTTGGCGGAAAAGCCTGTTGCCAAGAAGCCCGCCAGCAAGGCGGCCAGCAAGGCAGCATCTGCGCAACCGGCGGCCAGGAAGGCCACCGCTAAGAAAACGCCGGCCAAGACCCCGGTCAAGGCCAAGCCGGCACCGGCGAAGAAGGCGGCCGCTGCCGCCAAGCCGGCCGCCAGCAAAAGCAAGCCTGCTGCCAAGAAAGCCGTGCCGGCGGTGAAGAAGCCGGCGGCCAAGGCCCCGGTCGCCAAGAAGGCCGCGCCGGCGAAGAAGGCTGCGCCGGCCAAGCCGGCGGCGAAGCCGGCCCCGGCCAAGAAGGCCGCCGCCCCGAAGGCGGTTGCCCCGGCCAAGGCTGCACCGAAGAAGACCGCCGCCCCGGCCAGCGCGCCGGCCAAGGCCCCTGTAGTGAAGTCCGCACCGGGGAAGGTCGTCGCGCCGTCTCCGGCCAAGCCTGTCCCGGCCAAGGCCGTGGCCGCGCCCGCTGCGAAACCGGTCTCCGCGCCGGCCAAGGCGGCTGCTGCCACTCCGACCGCCCCGCAATCCAAGAATCCCGTGCCCGTTTCGAAATCGCCTGCCAAAACCGCCGTGAAATCCGAATCCGCCCCGAAGACCGTGTCGCGCCCTGTCGGCAAGGTCGCCGTGGCCGTCACCGCCCGCTCGGCGGCCCCGGCCCCGCGCAGCAAGTACAAGGTCGTCGAGTACAAGACCGACGAGGCCACTGGCCGTCCGATCCTGCCGGCGGGTTACAAGCCGGGCCCGGACGAGGAATACATGAGCACGCTGCAGCAGGAGTACTTCCGCCAGCGCCTGCAGCAGTGGCGTGCCGATCTGGTCGAGGAATCCAAGCAGACCATCGAGAACCTGCGTGACGAAGTCCGTGACATCGGCGACGAAGCCGAGCGTGCGACCCGTGAAACGGAGAATTCCCTGGAACTGCGCACCCGTGACCGCTACCGCAAGCTGATCGGCAAGATCGACAGCACCCTCAAGCGCCTGGAAGCAGGTGACTACGGGTATTGCGTGGACACCGGTGAGGAAATCGGCCTGGAGCGCCTGGAAGCACGCCTGACCGCCGAGCGCACCATCGACGCCCAGGAGCGTTGGGAGCACCTGCAGAAGCAGCAGGGCGACTGATTCCTGATCGTTGTCTGGTCATGCGGAAAACCCGGCTCCGGCCGGGTTTTTTGTTGGGTCATCCGCGCGCCTGATGACACGCCCATCCACGCATGGCGTGGATCTACCGTAGAGCCAGGCCATGCCTGGCTGCATCAAACCCATCCACGCATGGCCAGGATCCACCGTAGAGCTAGGCCATGCCTGGCTGCATCAAATCCATCCACGCATGGCGTGGATTTACCGTAGAGCCAGGCCATGCCTGGCTGCGACCCACCGTAGCGCCAGGCCATGCATGGCGTGGAGCCGCCGGGCGATGCGCCGCGGTGGTTACGGCAACGTCTGCCCGATCACTGCAGATCGCGCAGGTTCAACGTCCGCAGCGTCGGGTTCTTCCACGCGGTGATCCCGGCCACGCTGAGCACGGCGAACCCGCCCAGCACCACCGCCGGCACCAGGCCGAGCAACCGCGCCATCGTGCCGGCGTAGAACGCGCCCAGTTCATTGGACGAGCTGATGAAGATGCCGTTGATCGACGACACCCGCCCGCGCATCTCTTCCGGGGTGGCCAGCTGCAGGATGGTCGAGCGCACCACCACCGAGACACCATCGAAGGCGCCGTAGAACAGCAGGATCAGCCCCGACAGCCAGAAGTGCTGCGACAGCCCGAAGGCGATCACGCACAGGCCGAAGCCGGCCACCGCACACAGCAGCACCGCGCCGGCATGCTTCTGCAGCGGGTGGCGGGCCAGCCACAACCCGACGCAGACCGAACCCAGCGCCGGCGCCGCACGCAGGATGCCCAGCCCTTCCGGGCCGTAATGCAGGATCTCGTGCAGGAAGGCCGGCAGCATCGCCACCACGCCGCCCAGCAGCACCGAGAACATGTCCAGCGCCATGGCGCCGACCATGATGCGGTTGCCGACCACGAAGCGCGCGCCCTCGGCGATGCTCTTGAAGATGGGCGCGGCCGGGCCCTCATGCACCGGCTCGCTGACCTTCAGCGTGGCCAGGCAGCCCACCGCGACCAGCGCGAAGGCGGTGGCTACGCCATAGGACACGCCCTTGCCGCCCCAGGCCACCAGCACGCCGCCCAGCGCCGGGCCGGCGACCATGCCGGCCTGGAACACCACCGCGCCCAGGCCGGCGCCGCGCGCGTACTGGTCGCGTTCAAGCACGCGGGCGAACAGCGCGTTGTAGATGGGCGAGAGGAAGGCACGCACCATGCCGGTCAGCGCGATGGCCGCATAGATCGGCCACACGCCCTGGAAGGGCAGCCAGCCGGTGGCCACGCCGGTCAGCACCAGTGCGGTGACCACCAGCCCCGCGCAGGCGGCCATGCCCAGCCGGCGGCGCGGTAGATGGTCGATCAGGTAGCCGGCGAACGGTGCCACGCAGAAGAACGGCAGCACCTCGGCCAGGCCGACCAGGCCCAGCGAGAACGGGTTGCGGGTGACTTCATAGATATGCCAGCCGACAGTGACCGCCACCACCTGGTAGGACAGCATCGCGAAGATGCGGTAGGCCAGCAGCTTGGCGAAGCCGGGTCGGGCCAGCAGGCCCAGGGCGGTGTCCTGGGCAGGGGCGGGGTCGTTCACGGCTGGGCGCGCTGCAGTTGGGCCTGCGCGGTCTCGCGGATGAAGGCCAGCATCGCGGCTACGCCATTGCTGCGGGTGGGCGAGAGGTGGCGTGCCAGGCCGATGTCCTGGATATAGCTGGGCTCGGTGGCCAGGATTTCCTGCGCCGGGCGGCCCGAGTACACGCGCAGGGCCAGGAAGATCAGGCCCGAGACGATGGCCGAGTCGCTGATGGCATGGAAGCGCAGCTGGTCGGCGTTGCCTTCGGGCACGATCCAGACCATCGACTGGCAGCCCAGCAGCCGGTGTTCTTCGGTCTTCCAGGCGTCCGGGAAGGCCGGCAGCTTGCGGCCCAGGTCGATCAGGTACTGGTAACGCTCGGACCAGTCGCCGAAGAAGCCAAATTCCTCGGCGATGGCGGCCTGGGCCTCGGCGGCGGTGGGTTCAAGCGGGAAGGGGGAATCGGTCACAACGGTCTCTACGGTGGGGTGTGGCCGGCGGAACCGGCCACGGGGCAGGGAGTCAGGCGCGCTTGCGCACCCAACGTACCCCCTGCGCGGTGTCTTCCAGCACGATGCCTTCGGCGGCCAGCTGGTCGCGGATGGCGTCGGCGCGGGCGAAATCGCGGGCCTGCTTGGCCGCGACGCGTTCGTCGATCAGGCCCTGGATGCGTGCGTCGTCGTCGCTGTCGCCTTCGGCAGTGCCGAACCATGCCGCCGGGGCCTGCTGCAGCAGGCCCAGCGCCAGGCCTGCCCCCAGCAGTTCGCCCTTCAGGCGTGCCTGCTCGGCGGGGGCGGTGGCGCGGCGGGCTTCACCGGCGATGCGCGCCACTTCGGCCAGTGCCTGCGGCGAATTCAGATCATCGTCCAGCGCGGCCTCGACCACGGCCGGGATCACCGCGCTGGCCGGCACGTCGGCCAGGTCACGCAGGGTGCCGTACAGGCGGTCCAGGGTGCGCACCGACTGTTCGATCAGCGCATCGGACCAGTCCAGCGGCTGCCGGTAGTGGGCCGACAGCAGGGCCAGGCGCAGGGCCTCCGGCGGATGCTGGCGCACCAGGTCATGCACGCGCTCGATGTTGCCCAGCGATTTGCTCATCTTGGCGCCGCCGAAGTTGAGCATGCCGTTGTGCAGCCAGTAGCGGGCGAAGGTGCGGCCACCGTGCGCGCACTCGCTCTGCGCGATCTCGTTTTCGTGGTGCGGGAACTGCAGGTCCACGCCGCCGGCATGGATGTCGATGGTTTCGCCCAGGTGGGCGGCCGCCATCGCCGAGCATTCGATGTGCCAGCCCGGGCGGCCGCGGCCCCAGGGCGAATCCCAGCCGGGCAGGTCGTCGCTGGAGGGCTTCCACAGCACGAAATCACCCGGGGCACGCTTGTACGGGGCGACCTCCACGCGGGCGCCGGCCAGCATCTCCTCCGGGTCGCGGCGCGACAGCTTGCCGTAGCCCTCGAAGGTATCCACCGCGAACAGCACGTGGCCTTCGGCGGCGTAGGCATGGCCGTTGGCGATGAGCTGATCGATCATGGTGATGATCTGCGGCATGTGTGCTGTCACTTCCGGCTCGATGTCCGGCGGCACCACGCCCAGCGCGGCCATGTCTTCGCGGTAGGCGGCGGCGAAGCGGTCGGTGATGGTGCTGATCGGCACGCCCTGTTCGCGCGCGGCCGTGTTGATCTTGTCGTCCACGTCGGTGATGTTGCGCGCGTAGCGCAGCGCGCCGAAGCGCCGGCGCAGCAGATCGGCCAGCACGCCGAACACCACCGGCCCGCGCGCATTGCCGATATGCACGTAGTTGTAGACCGTGGGGCCGCACACATACAGGGTCGGACAGGTCGGATCGAGCGGGCTGAACGGTTCGAGCTGGCGTGTCAGGTTGTTGTGCAGGCGCAGGGTCATGGGGGCGGGGCTGGGGGACAAGCCTGTGATTTTAGAACGTGCCAGCCGGTTTTGGGGGGCCGGGGGGCGTCCGCGGCCGGGTCGCCTTCGTCCAAGGTGGGGTGGGCAGGAGCCCGGCGGACGGGTAATGTTCAGCCCCTCACGGTCGCCACTGCCTACACTATCGTCGTGCCCCAGCTCCCGTTGCCAATGAAATCCACCGCGCTGCTGGCGCTGGCCTGCCTGGCGGCGGCCCCGTACGCGGCTTCTGCCCAGGACGGTGACCCGCGCAACCGGGTGGTGATCGTGGAGAACGTGAAGTTCGACTACGCCCAGGTGCTCAACGTCGAGCCGGTGTTCCAGACCCTGCGCGCGACCCGCACCGAGGAGCACTGCGAGCCGGTGTCCACCCGTACCCTGGCCCCGGTGAACGTGACCGGTGAAGAGCCGGCCGAGGACAAGGGCCGGCTGAGCCGGTTCTGGGATTCGGTGCGCTCGATGTTCCGCCGTGGCGACGAGGAGCCCAGCGAGGATGCCGCCCCTGCGCCCACCCCGGCCCCGGCGCCGAACGCGCCGATGCTGACCCGCGACTGCAAGATCGTGCCGGTGGGGCGTGAGTTCCGCCGCCCCATCGCCTATGACGTGGACTATGTCTACAAGGGCACCAAGTACCGCTCGCGGCTGCCGGAAGACCCCGGCAACCGGCTGAAGATCCGCGTTTCCATCACCCCCTGGCTGGGCGCCGAGCAGGGCGCCTCCGGTACCCCCTGACCGCCCCGGGGCCGCAGCGCTTGCGCCGGCCCCGCGCGCATGCAAAGATGGGCGGACATGAACGCCACCGACTTCCAGCATGACAGCAGCGCCGCCCGCCAGGCCTCGGGCATGACGTCGCGCGCGCGTCGACCGGAACCCCACATTTCCGCTGGGTAACCGGAGCTTTCTGCTGTTCGTCCGAAAAAAACCCAGCCCCCCGGCTGGGTTTTTTCGTTTCCGCGTCATGAAGGTTTCACCTGCAGCCGTTTTCTTTCCACCCTGTTTCCTCCCACCGTGCACCGACCCGCCCAGCCGGCACCGGCGCCGCCCATGCAAGGAATGATGATGTCCCTCAAGCACTTCCTGAACACCCAGGACTGGAGCCGCAGCGAGCTTGACGCGCTGCTGACCCAGGCCGCGCTGTTCAAGCGCAACAAGCTCGGCGACCAGCTCAAGGGCAAGTCGATCGCGCTGGTGTTCTTCAACCCGTCCATGCGCACCCGCACCAGCTTCGAGCTGGGCGCGTTCCAGCTCGGTGCCCACGCGGTGGTGCTGCAGCCGGGCAAGGATGCGTGGCCGATCGAGTTCAACCTCGGCACGGTGATGGACGGTGACACGGAAGAACACATCGCCGAAGTGGCCAAGGTGCTGGGCCGTTACTGCGACATCATCGCCGTGCGTGCGTTCCCCAAGTTCATCGACTGGGCCTACGACCGCCAGGACATCGTCCTCAACAGCTTCGCCAAGTATTCGCCGGTGCCGGTCATCAACATGGAGACCATCACCCACCCCTGCCAGGAACTGGCGCACATCATGGCCCTGCAGGAACACTTCGGCACCCAGGACCTGCGCGGCAAGAAGTACGTGCTGACCTGGACCTACCACCCCAAGCCGCTGAACACCGCCGTGGCCAACTCGGCGCTGACCATCGCCACGCGCATGGGCATGGACGTGACCCTGCTGTGCCCGACCGCCGACTACATCCTCGACGACCGCTACATGGGCTGGGCCGAGCAGAACGTGGCCGAGAGCGGCGGTTCGCTGAAGATCAGCCATGACATCGACAGCGCCTACGCCGGCGCCGATGTCGTCTACGCCAAGAGCTGGGGCGCGCTGCCGTTCTTCGGCAACTGGGAGCCGGAAAAGCCGATCCGCGACCAGTTCAAGCACTTCATCGTCGACGAGCGGAAGATGGCGCTGACCAACAACGGTGTGTTCAGCCACTGCCTGCCGCTGCGCCGCAACGTCAAGGCCACCGACGGCGTGATGGATTCGCCGCAGTGCATCGCCATCAACGAAGCCGAGAACCGCCTGCACGTGCAGAAGGCGATCATGGCTGCCGTTGCCGGGCGCTGATTTTCCACGTCATTCACGCACTCCAGACAATCCGCCGGGCATCGCCCGGCGCTACCCCACCTGATTGGACATACCCCCCATGAGCAACAAAGACGTCGTTCTCGCCTTCTCCGGCGGCCTGGATACCAGCTTCTGCGTGCCGTACCTGCAGGAGCGCGGCTACAACGTGCACACCGTGTTCGCCGACACCGGCGGCGTGGATGATGAAGAGCGCGATTTCATTGAAAAGCGCGCCGCCGAACTGGGCGTGACCAGCCACGTCACCGTCAACGGTGGCCCGGCGATCTGGGAAGGCTTCGTCAAGCCGTTCGTGTGGGCCGGCGAAGGCTACCAGGGCCAGTACCCGCTGCTGGTGTCCGACCGTTACCTGATCGTCGATGCCGCACTCAAGCGTGCCGCCGAACTGGGCACCAACATCATCGCCCACGGCTGCACCGGCATGGGCAACGACCAGGTGCGTTTCGACCTGGCCGTGAAGGCGCTGGGCGATTACCAGATCATCGCCCCGATCCGCGAGATCCAGAAGGAACACACCCAGACCCGCGCCTACGAGCAGAAGTACCTGGAAGAACGTGGCTTCGGCGTGCGCGCCAAGCAGCAGGCCTACACCATCAACGAGAACCTGCTGGGCCTGACCATGTCCGGCGGCGAGATCGACCGCTGGGAAGCCCCGGGCGAGGGCGCCCGCGGCTGGTGCGCACCGCGCAGCGAGTGGCCGGAACAGGCGCTGACCGTCACCCTGACGTTCGTCGAAGGTGAAGCCGTCGAGCTGAACGGCAAGGCGCTGCCGGGCGAGCAGATCCTGGCGCAGCTGAACAAGCTGTTCGCCCCGTATGGCGTCGGCCGTGGCGTGTACACCGGTGACACCGTGATCGGCCTGAAGGGCCGCATCGTGTTCGAAGCCCCGGGCCTGGTCTCGCTGCTGGCCGCGCACCGCGCGCTGGAAGATGCGGTGCTGACCAAGCAGCAGAACCGCTTCAAGCCGGACGTGGCGCGCAAGTGGGTGGAACTGGTCTACGAAGGCTTCTACCACGACCCGCTGAAGACCGACATCGAGGCCTTCCTGAAGTCCTCCCAGGCCAAGGTCAACGGTGAAGTGGTGCTGGAAACCCGTGGTGGCCGCGTCGATGCGGTGGCCGTGCGTTCGCCGCACCTGCTCAACACCAAGGGTGCCACCTATGCACAGTCGGCCGACTGGGGCGTGGAGGAGGCCGAAGGCTTCATCAAGCTGTTCGGCATGAGCTCCACCCTCTATGCGCAGGTGAACCGCTGAGACCGTATCGCCCTGGCCCCGTGCGGGCCAGGGCACACGGCAACTGGATGAAACGATGAGCGCGCTACGCATCAGCACTGATCCGCAGGACCTGGACGTTGCCCTGATCCATCATTTTCTGTCCACCCAGGCGTACTGGAGCCCGGGCATCGGGCGCGACGTGGTGGAACGGGCGATCAGCGGTTCGCTGTGTTTCGGCGCTTACCTGGAGACGTTGGGCCAGGTTGCGTTCGCGCGCGTCATCACCGACGGAGCCACGTTTGCCTATCTGGCCGATGTGTTCGTGCTGCCGGAGCACCGCGGTCAGGGCTACAGCAAGCAACTGGTACAGGCGATCATGGCCCATCCGCAGTTGCAGGGCCTGCGCCGCTTCATGCTGGCTACCAGCGATGCACACCGGCTGTACGCGGGCTTCGGCTTCAGCGCGCCGGCACGACCGGAACTGCTGATGGAAATCGTGCATCCGAACCCCTATGCCCCGGCCTCGGCCGATTGAACTCCCTGTTGATCCCATGACCGACCTGCTTGCTTCCACCCTGCAGCACCTCCAGGCCCTGGTGTCCTTCGACACCCGCAACCCGCCGCGTGCGATCACCACCGGTGGCATCTTCGATTACCTGCGCGACAACCTGCCCGGGTTCAATGTCGAGGTGATCGACCACGGTGCCGGTGCGGTCAGCCTGTATGCCGTGCGTGGCACGCCGAAGTACCTGTTCAACGTGCATCTGGATACCGTGCCCGATTCGCCGCACTGGAGTGCCGACCCGCATGTCATGCGGCGCCTGGACGACCGCGTGGTCGGGCTGGGCGTGTGTGACATCAAGGGCGCGGCCGCTGCGCTGGTGGCGGCGGCCAATGCCAGCGAGGGTGATGCCGCGTTCCTGTTTTCCAGCGACGAAGAAGCCAACGACCCGCGCTGCATCGCCGCGTTCCTGGCCCGTGGCCTGCCGTATGAAGCGGTGCTGGTGGCCGAGCCGACCATGAGCGAAGCGGTGCTGGCGCACCGTGGCATCAGCTCGGTGCTGATGCAGTTCGCCGGCCGTGCCGGCCATGCCTCGGGCAAGCAGGATGCCGCCGCCAGCGCGCTGCACCAGGCGATGCGCTGGGGCAACCGCGCGCTGGACCACGTGGAATCGCTGGCCTCGGCGCGCTTTGGTGGGCTGACCGGCCTGCGCTTCAACATCGGCCGCGTTGAAGGCGGCATCAAGGCCAACATGATCGCGCCGGCCGCCGAGGTGCGCTTCGGCTTCCGCCCGCTGCCGTCGATGGACATCGATGCGCTGCTGGCGACCTTTGCCGGTTTTGCCGAGCCGGAAGCGGCGCTGTTCACCGAAACCTTCCGCGGGCCCAGCCTGCCGGCCGGTGACATTGCCGATGCCGAGGCGCGGCGCCTTGCCGCGCGTGACGTGGCCGATGCGCTGGACCTGCCGATCGGCAACGCGGTGGATTTCTGGACCGAGGCCTCGCTGTTCTCCGCCGGGGGCTACACCACGCTGGTGTTCGGCCCGGGCGACATCGCCCAGGCCCACACCGCCGATGAGTTCGTGACGCTGGAACAGCTGCAGCGCTATACCGACGCCGTGCACCGCATCATCGCCGCCGGCGCCTGATCGACCCCCACAACGCCGCCGTGCCCTGGCATGGCGGAACTGCAACGCGGCGACCGCCGCCTGTGACGAAACCGAAATGTCTCCTGCCCTCCAGCCCCACCGCCAGACCCGCCAGACCATCGTGCGCCTGCTTTCGAGCATGGCCAGCGCGAAGGAAATCAGCCAGTACCTCAAGCGCTTCTCGCAGCTGGATGCCAAGCGCTTCGCCGTGGTCAAGGTCGGCGGCGCGGTGCTGCGCGACGATCTGGACGCGCTGACCTCCTCGCTGTCGTTCCTGCAGGAAGTGGGCCTGACCCCGATCGTGCTGCACGGCGCCGGCCCGCAGCTGGATGCCGAACTGTCGGCCGCCGGCATCGAGAAGCAGACCGTCAACGGCCTGCGCGTGACCTCGCCGGAAGCACTGGCCATCGTGCGCCGCGTGTTCCAGCAGTCCAACCTGCGCCTGGTCGAGGCCCTGCAGCAGAACGGCGCGCGCGCCACCTCCATCACCGGCGGCGTGTTCGAGGCCGAGTATCTGGACCTGGACACCTACGGCCTGGTCGGCGAGGTGAAGAAGGTCAACCTGGCCCCGATCGAAGCCAGCCTGCGTGCCGGTTCCATTCCGGTCATCACCAGCCTGGGCGAGACAGCCGGCGGCCAGATCCTCAACGTCAACGCCGATTTCGCCGCCAACGAACTGGTGCAGGAACTGCAGCCGTACAAGATCATCTTCCTCACCGGTACCGGCGGGCTGCTGGACGAGCAGGGCAAGGTGATCGATTCGATCAACCTGTCCACCGAATACGACCACCTGATCGCGCAGCCGTGGATCCATGGCGGCATGAAGGTGAAGATCGAGCAGATCAAGGATCTGCTGGACCGGCTGCCGCTGGAGTCGTCGGTGTCCATCACCCGGCCGGCGGACCTGGCCAAGGAACTGTTCACCCACAAGGGCTCGGGCACGCTGGTGCGCAAGGGCGAGAAGGTGCTGCGCGCCACCGCCTGGAGCGAACTGGACCTGCCGCGGCTCAAGGCGCTGATCGAATCCAGCTTCGGCCGTACGCTGGTGCCGGACTACTTCGAGCGCACCAGGCTGCTGCGTGCCTATGTCAGCGAGAACTACCGCACTGCGGTGATCCTCACCGACGAAGCCGAGGGCGTGTACCTGGACAAGTTCGCCGTGCTCGATGATGCGCAGGGCGAGGGCCTGGGCCGTGCGGTGTGGAACGTGATGCTGGAAGAAACCCCGCAGCTGTTCTGGCGCTCGCGCAACGGCAACCCGATCAATCATTTCTACTACGCCGAATCCGACGGCAGCTACAAGCAGGAGACCTGGAAGGTGTTCTGGTACGGCGCCGACGACTTCGACCGCATCAAGGCCTATGTCGACCACTGCGCTGCGCGCACCCCGAGCCTGCAGGGCTGAGCGATGACCGATTCCTGGACCACCGTTCCCACCCTGGTCGGCCGGCATGTGCGGCTGGAGCCGCTGCAGCTGGCGCATGTGCCGGGCCTGGCCGCGGCGCTGGACGGCAGTGGCCTGGACCAGCTGTGGTACACCCAGGTGCCTTCGGCAGATCACGTGCAGCCCTATGTGCAGGCCGCGCTGGATGCACAGGCCGAAGGCAAGGTGCTGCCGTTCGTGATCCGCGATGCGGCCGGCGACATCGTCGGCAGCACGCGCTTCTACGGCCTGGAAGCCGATGTGCCCAAGCTCAGCCTGGGCTACACCTGGTATGCGCCGCGCGTGCAGCGCACCGGCGTCAACAGCGAAGCCAAGCTGCTGTTGCTGCAGCATGCCTTTGAAACCCTGGGCTGCATCAGCGTGGTGCTGGAAACCAGCTGGTTCAACCACACCTCGCGCACCGCCATCGCCCGCCTGGGCGCCAAGCAGGACGGCGTGCTGCGCAACCACAAGCGGCACGCCGATGGCACGCCGCGCGATACCGTCATCTTCTCCATCATCGATAGCGAATGGGCCGGGGTGAAACGCCACCTGCGGTACCGCCTGGACAGCCACGCATGAACGATTCGACCTTCACCCTGGGCATTGTCGGTGCCCGTGGCCACACCGGCGCCGAGCTGATCACGCTGGTGGCCGCACACCCGCGCCTGCAGCTGGCCTTCGTCTCCTCGCGCGAGCGCGCCGGGCAGCGCCTGGCCGACCACCATCCGGACGTGCAGGGCGAGCTGCAGTACGAAAACCTCGATGCCGAGGCCGTGGCCGCCAAGGGCGTGGACGCGGTGATCCTGGCCCTGCCCAATGGCCTGGCCGCGCCGTTCGTGGCCGCCATCGCTGCAGCGAAGCCGGACACGGTGATCGTCGATCTGTCGGCCGATTACCGTTTCGACGAACAGTGGTACTACGGCCTGCCCGAACTGAACCGGCAGCACTACGCCGGGCAGAAGCACATCAGCAACCCCGGCTGCTATGCCACGGCCATGCAGCTGGCGATCGCGCCGCTGCTGGACCTGTTGGCCGGTCCGCCGCAGTGCTTCGGTGTGTCCGGCTATTCCGGCGCGGGCACCACGCCCTCGGACAAGAACAACGTCGCGCTGCTGGCCGACAACCTGATGCCGTACGCGCTCACCAACCACGTGCATGAGCGCGAGGTCTCCGCCCACCTGGGCGTGCCGGTGGAGTTCATGCCGCACGTGGCACCGCATTTCCGTGGCATCACCCTGACCGCCAACCTGTGGCTGAACCAGGCGCAGACCCGCGAGCAGATCGTGGCGCGCTACCAGCAGACCTATGCCGGGGAAGCACTCGTGGAAGTGGTCGATGAGGCCCCGTGGGTGAGCCGCATCGCCGGGCGTCATGGCGCGCAGGTCGGTGGCTTCACCCTGGCCCCCGGTGGCAAGCGGGTGGTGGTGGTGGCGACCCTGGACAACCTGCTCAAGGGCGCGGCCACCCAGGCCATGCAGAACCTCAACATCGCACTGGGCATCGACGAACTGACGTCGATTCCGCACTGATACCGCTTAGTTACCGCATTCCGGAGCCCCCCATGGCAGACCTTCTTTGGCAGAAGCCCGGCGTCGCTGTCGACGCCCAGATCCAGACATTCCTCGCGGGCGATGACGTGGTCCTGGACCGCGAATTCTTCCTGCACGACATCGCCGCCAGTGCCGCCCACGCGCAGGGCCTGCAGCACATCGGCATCCTCAGCGCCGATGAGCTGGCCGGCCTGCTGCGCGAGCTGGACGTGCTGGCCGAGGATTTCCGCGCCGGCCGCTTCGTGCTCGATGCACAGTTCGAAGATGGCCATTCGGCCATCGAAGCGCGCCTGACCGAACGCCTGGGCGACGCCGGCCGCCGCATCCACACCGGGCGCAGCCGCAATGACCAGATCCTGGTGGCCACGCGCCTGTGGCTGAAGGAAAAGCTGCAGCGTGTCGGCCAGCTCAGTGCCGAGATCGCCAAGGTGGCACTGGACCGTGCGCAGGCCGAGAAGGACCTGCCGGTGCCGGGGTACACCCACATCCAGCGCGCCGTGGTGTCTTCGGCGGGCATGTGGTGGGCCGGCTGGGCCGAGGCGTTCATCGACAACGCGATCCGTGCGCGCGATACCCACGCGCTGGTGGATGCCAACCCGCTCGGCACCGCCGCCGGCTATGGCGTGAACCTGCCGCTGGACCGTGAACACACCACTGCCGCGCTGGGCTTTGCGCGCATGCAGGTGTCGCCGATCTACGCACAGCTGTCGCGCGGCAAGTTCGAACTGGCCGCGCTGGAAGCGCTGGGCGGTGCGACTCTGGACCTGCGCCGCCTGGCGTGGGACCTGTCGTTGTTCACCAGCGGCGAGTTCGGCTTCGTCGCGTTGCCGTCGCAGTACACCACCGGCAGTTCGATCATGCCGAACAAGCGCAACCCGGACGTGATCGAGCTGATGCGGGCGACCCACGCCAGCGTGGCCGCCGCGCGTACCGAGATCGAGCAGCTGCTGTCGCTGCCGTCGGGCTACCACCGCGACCTGCAGGCCTCCAAGGGCGCCATCTTCCACGGCTTCGGCCGTGGCCTGGCTGCGCTGGAGCTGCTGCCGGCGCTGCTGGCCAACCTGGAGTGGCGCCCGGACAAGCTGCTGGCCGCGATCGATTCGGGCATGTATGCCACCGACGTGGCGGTGGAAGCCGCCGTGGCCGGCGTGCCGTTCCGCGAGGCCTACAAGGCCGCCGCGGCCTCGGCCGACAGTGCCGGGCAGGGACGTACGCCGGAAGGCAGCCTGGCCGCGCGCGTCTCGCCCGGTGCCGCTGCCGACCTGCGCCTGGATGTCCTGCGCGCGCGCTGGCAGGCGCTGTCCTGATGGCGGGCACGGTCTATCTGGTGCTGGCCATGCGCCGCGCGGACTTCAACACTGCCGCCGTGCAGCCGCATCGTGAGTTCCTCGATGCCCTGCAGGCGCAGGGCAGGCTGCAGCTGACCGGTGGCTTTGCCGACGGCAGCGGCGGCGCGTATGTGCTGTGCAACGTGGACAGCCTGGCGCAGGCGCAGGCCATCGTCGCCACCGATCCGCTGGTGACGATGCAGGCCTCCGACCTGACCGTGCACGAATGGCTCACCCGCTGAGCTGAGCCCACGACCAGGAGCCGCCGACCATGACCGCATCGCCTTTCCCCGAACAAGCGCTGCCGTCCTGGCGGCGCGCCGTCCTGAAGGTCGGCAGCAGTCTGCTCGCCGCCGACGGTGGCGGGCTCTCGCCGCGGCACGCGCTGGGCCTGGCCCAGTTCGTCTCGGCCCACGTGCTGGCTGGCCGTGAGGTGGTCATCGTCTCGTCCGGGGCGGTGGCGGCCGGGCGTGCGATCCTGCCGCGCATCGATGAAGCCGGCGCCGCGATGGCGGCCCGGCAGGCGCTGGCCGCGCTCGGCCAGGCGCAGCTGATCGGCCTGTGGCAGCGCTTCTTCGAGCGGCCCGTGGCGCAGGTGCTGCTGACCCATGACGACCTGCGCAACCGCCGGCGCTATCTCAATGCCCGCGCCACGTTGAACGAACTGCTGCGCGTGGGTGCGCTGCCGGTGGTGAACGAGAACGACACGGTGTCCGTGGACGAACTCAAGCTTGGCGACAATGACAATCTGGCCGCGACCGTGGCCGCACTGGTCGATGCCGATGCGCTGTTCATCGCCACCGACATCGACGGTCTTTACAGTGCCGATCCGCGCACGGTGGCCGGCGCGCAGCCGCTGCACGACGTGCCCGAGCTGACCGATGCGGTGCTGGCGATGGCCGGCGGCGCCGGCTCGCGCGCTGGTACCGGGGGCATGCGCACCAAGCTGGAGGCAGCGGCCAAGGCGGGCCGCGTCGGCATCGATACCTACCTGTTCAATGGCCGCAGCGCCGAGGTGGTGCGTGCGCTGGCGCAGGATCGTCTGTTCGGCACGCGCATCCATGCCGCACGCAGCCGCGAGGCTGCACGCAAGCACTGGCTGCGGCATGCACCGTTGGCGGTGGGCGCGATCCTGGTGGATGCCGGCGCCGCGCAGGCGATGCGTGAAAAGGGCGCGTCGCTGCTGCCCGGCGGCATCACCGGCGCCGAGGGCGACTTCCGCCGGGGCGACATGGTGCAGGTCTGCTGGCCGTCGCCGCAGGGCCTGGCGTGCATCGCCCGTGGCGTTTCACAGTACGCCGCCGATGACGTGCGGCGCATTGCTGGCCGCCATTCGCGCGACATCCAGGGCGTACTGGGCTACAACTACGGCGGTACCGTCGTCCATCGCGACGACCTGGTGCTGCCATGACCGGACTGCAGGAGATGCCGATGCGTGAGATCGAAGCCCAGGCCCATGCCTGCCGTGATGCCGCCGCGATCGTTGCCGGCCTCGACAGCGCTGCACGCCAGGCGCTGCTGCTGGCCATGGCGCGTGCGCTGGAAAGCAATGCCGGGCTGATCCTGGCCGGCAATGCGCGCGACCTCGCTGCCGCCCGCGAAAAGGGCATCGGTACGGCCATGCTCGATCGCCTGGCACTGGACCCGGCGCGCCTGTTCGCCATGGCCGAAGCCGTACGTGAGGTGGCGGCACTGCCCGACCCGGTCGGTCAGGTGACCCGTGATGATGTGCGTCCCAACGGCATCCGCGTGCAGAAAGTGCGCGTGCCGCTGGGGGTGATCGCGATGATCTACGAGGCCCGCCCGAACGTGACCGCCGAAGCCGCCGCACTGTGCCTGAAGGCGGGCAACGGTGTGATCCTGCGCGGCGGTTCCGAGGCGCTGCATTCCAACACCGCGATCGCGCAGGCACTGGCCACTGCGCTGCAGGCCCATGGCGTGCCGGCCGCGGCAGTGACCGTGCTGACCGACCTGCGCCGCGAAGCGATGCTGGCGCTGCTGCAGCTGCACGAACTGATCGACCTGGCGATTCCGCGCGGTGGCGAGGGCCTGATCCGGTTCGTGGCAGAGCATGCGCGTGTACCGGTGATCAAGCACTACAAGGGCGTCTGCCACCTGTATGTGGACCGGAACGCGGACCTGGACATGGCGCTGGATCTGCTCGTGGATGGCAAGTGCAGCCGGCCGTCGGCATGCAATGCACTGGAGACGCTGCTGGTGCACCAGGATGTGGCAGGCACGTTCCTGCCGCGCGTGGCGCAGGCACTGGGCGAACGGGGCGTGCAGCTGCGCGCCGACGCGCGTGCGCAGCCCCTGCTGCCCGGCAGCCTGCCTGCCACCGATGATGATTTCGCCGCCGAGTTCCTCGATCTGGTGCTGGCAGTGGGCGTGGTGGACGATCTGGACGCAGCGATCGCGCATGTGCGCCGGTACACCTCGGACCATACCGAGGTGATCGCCACCGAGGACGCGGCCAGCGCCGAGCGCTTCGTCAGCGCGCTGCGCTCGGCGGTGGTGATGGTCAATGCCTCTTCGCGCTTCTCTGATGGCGGCCAGCTTGGGCTGGGTAGCGAGATCGGCATTTCCACCACGCGGCTGCATGCCTATGGCCCGATGGGACTGGAAGCGTTGACGGTCGAACGTTTCGTGGTACGCGGGGAAGGGCAGACCCGGTAAGGGGGGCTTTGCAGGGCTGCGCCCTGCACCTGCAGAAGCTTCAAGCAACAGCAACAGCGGGCGTTCCGTGGGTTGGCGTGGCGGTGTGGGCTTGCAGGACACGCCGTAAACCCATCCATGGGGGCTCGTAGGCGCCATCCATGGCGCCTGCGGTCCTGCAAGCCCACACCGCCCCACCTCTGACAGATTTCCGCGATCGGGTAGATCCACGCCATGCGTGGATGCTTTTCGGTGAATCATCGAAATATTCGATTTCGATTGGGATGGATCCACGCATGGCGTGGATCTACAACAGATCGCAGGAAACTGTCGAAGGCGGGGTGGGTCCGGTGGCAGGGGTGTGAGCCGCATGGATGCGGCGACCAAGCCCCCAAGGATGGGTTTACGGCGTCCCCTGCCACCGGACCCACCCCGCCATCCTTCAGGAAACCCGCTTTTGCTCTGGCTCCAGCCCTGGCTTCGAGGCTTCAGCAGGTGCAGGGCGCAGCCCTGCAAACACCCCCACCGCTACAGCAACGGCTGTGCGGTCAGCCCCACCGGCCGTGCGTTCTCATCCATGTGCAACGTCACCGCCTTGGCACCGAACAGCTGCTCGGCCAGCACCGGGCTGGCCCCCAGCCGCTGCGCGATCTCCTCACGGGTCGCATCCACCCGCGGGCAGCGCCGTTCCTTGCCGGCAAAGCGCATGCGGTTGTACTCGGCCCAGGCGATCAGCGCCACCGCGCAGCACAGCAGGATCAACGGCAGGGCAATGACCAGGAACGGATCGAGCTTCTGCTTGTGTTCGTACAGCTGCAGCCAGGCCATGTGCCCGCCCAGCATCCAGGAAATCAGGGTGACCAGCGGCGCCCACAGGTAGAAGTAGAACCCCCAGAAGGCCAGGGTGACAAAGCCCCAGGCCGTGCGCTGCAGGCGCGGCTGCTGGCGCGGTTTCTGGATCAGGCGCGAATCGAAACGGTTGGACGGCTTCTTCGCGGTGGTCTGTCGGGTCGCGTTCATCGTATCCCCCGGTCCGGGCTGACCCAGGTGGCGCGCTTGCCGCGGCGCTTGAACAGCGTCTTCGGCAAGGCCACCAGGGTGGTGAACAGGCTGATCAACCAGTACGCCATCGGGTACCAGATGACCCAGAAGTAGTTGCGTCCAATGTGCGTTTCGTAACGACGATCAATGATCAGGCTGCTGGCGAACTGCAGCAGGCACACCAGTGCCAGGATCACGCCATGCCACTGCGGCAGCAGCGTATCGATGTACAGCGGGGCGGGCAGGGTGACGAATTTGCCCAGCGCCCACAGCACGATGATGAGCAGCATGGTGTAGGCCCACATCACGCTCAGGATGTATTCCAGCAGCACGCCCCACATGCGCCGCTTGCGCCAGCTGAACAGCGATGCGCCATGGCGCAGCAGCACTTCCACGCCCCCTTGGGCCCAGCGCAGGCGCTGCCGCCACAGGCCTTTCAGCGTTTCCGGCATCAGGATGAAGCACAGCGCGTTGGGCTCGTAGCGGATGTCCCAATGATCCAGCTGCAGGCGCCAGCTGATGTCGATGTCCTCGGTCACCATGTCATCGGCCCAGTAGCCGATGCGGTGCAGGGCGGTCCGCCGGAAGGCGGCGATCACCCCGGACACGGTGAAGATGCGGCCGTAGACGCGCTGGGCGCGCTTGATCATGCCGATGATCGAGGAGAACTCGGCCACCTGCAGGCGGCCCAGCAGGGTGGAGCGGTTGCGGATGCGCGGGTTGCCGGTGACCGCACCGACCCGTGGGCCGCTGGTCAGGTGCCAGACCATCCAGTGCATCGCGAACTCTTCCAGCATCGCATCGCCATCGATGCACACCAGGTACTCCGACCGTGCAGCCAGGGCGCCCATGCGCAATGCGTTGGCCTTGCCCAGGTTGCGGTCCAGGTGCACCACGCGCAGCCGCGGGTGGATCGCCGCCAGGGCATCCAGGCGCGCGCCGGTATCGTCGCGGCTGCCATCATTGATCGCGATGACCTCGAAATCCGGGTAGCGCTGGGCCAGGGCCGCACCGAGGGTGTCGTCCAGGTTCTCCGATTCGTTGTGGCAGGGAATCAGCAGGCTGGCGAAGGGATACTCGGCCATCGGTGGCGGATCGTTGCGCGGACGTGATCTGCGTTCGCGACGGAAGAAGTAGTACAGGCCGCCGGACATCCAGAAGAACGCCATCACCATGGGGTAGAAGAAGGCGAACTGGAACAGGGCATACAGCCAGGGGCTCATGTCCATGTCACTTCTCCGGGTACGGGAAGTTGCGCGCGGACATCGCCGCACGGGCATCCGCGGTCGACGGCTTGTCGGCGATGAAATCGTCCGGGTACCACGCGAAATGGCGCACGCCCTGCGCCTGCAGCCGGCGCACCTGCGCGCGCAGGCGCTGACCGTCGATCGGCGTCTGCGTGCGCCAGTCGACGGTCTGCAGCTCGAACATCGTATGTTCCAGCGCCGGGTCGTGCTGGCGCACGGCAGCGACCAGGCGGTCCAGCCAGCGCTCGGGGCGGCGGCTGCCTTCCATCCACGGCATCGCCATCAGCGCGGTGCGGTCGTAGGCCTGGTTGAACAGGTCCAGGCGCTGGGCGAACCACGCCGCACTCTGCGGTTCCAGCACCGGCTGCGCGTACAGGTTGCGCACGGTGCCCAGCTTGGGCCGCCAGCGCTGGGCGGTGTCGCGCAGTTCCAGGGTGAAATCGATCAGCGCACGGGTGCGGCCGCCATCGGCGCCTTCCTGCGGCAGCTGCGCCAGTTCGGTGTCACGCACATAGGCATCGTCGTGGAACAGCAGGCCTTCAAAATAGGAATTGATGGCCAGGTCTTCGTAGATGTCCTTGATGATCTGCCGGGCCTGCGGCCGGGTGAAATCCAGCCGGTACATGCCATCGTGCTCGGGGCTGGCAATGCCCAGCGCGTCACGCTGGGCGGGGTCGGGCAGCTCATAGCCCAGCACCGGCAGCCAGGCGAACACCTTCACCCCGGCACGGGTCTTCAGCTGCCACGCCACGCGGTTGAACAGGTCCGCGCGCATCGGCAGGTGCCGGTTGGGGAAGTACAGCGCATCGGCGGTGTTGTTGCCGTCCGGGTCGGCGAAGGCCTGCAGGTAGACGTGGGTCGGGCCGACCCGCTTGACCCGCTCGATCAGCCTGTCCAGGTTGCGGGCCTGCTGCGCCGGGTCGGCGTCGTACACCGCATCCAGATCGATCTGCAGCGCGCGGGTGCCGTCCAGGCTGACATCGCGGCGCAGTTCGAACGCCAGCGAGGTGACGTTGGGATTGCCGGTCACCAGCAGGCGCGCCAGCCCATGCAGATCACGGCTGACCGGCGTGCTGCGGCCTTCCAGGTCGAACGACACCGGCATGCCCAGCTGCTCGGCGATGTCGTTGCTCAGCTGGTTGTAGGCCGCGTAGGGCCATACGATCGCCTGCGGGCGCACGCCCAGTTCCTTCTGGATGCGCTGCACGCTGCGGCCAAGGTCGTCGCGCAGGCGTTTTTCATAGGCCTGGTCGGTTTCATAGTGCTGGCTGGCCGGGTCGTAGATGCGGGTGATCACCGCCGGTGTCTGGTTGCCCTGCGGGTTGGACTGCACGCCGTGGTGCAGGTTGTCGGTATGGCTGGCCAGCTCGATCAGGCCGCTGCGCTGCATCTCCCGCAGCTGGTCCCAGGTCAGGAAGTCATCGTGGCCGAACGGGCGGTAGCCATAGTCGATGGTGCGCCCCGGTGCCATGTCGACATAGTCGGTGATCACCGCCACCAGCGCAGGGTAGTTGTAGGCCTGCAGCAGTGGGAACACGCGGGTGTAGACGCTGCGCAGGCCGTCATCGAAGGTCAGCAGCACCGGCCGTGGCGGCAGGCTGGCTTCACCGCGCGATGCCTTGACCAGCTGCGACAGGGACACCGGGTGGTAGCCATGCGTGGACAGCCAGTCCAGGTGCGCCGCGAAATTCTGCGTGCTCACCGCGTAGGCGTCGGCGTCGGATTTCTCGCGCACGTCATCGCGCACGTCGTGGTAGCTGAGTATCAGCAGGCCGTTGTCGGTGGCATCCAGTTCGGTGGCCGGCCGGGCGGCCATCGCGGGAACTGCCAGGGCCAGCAGGCCCAGCAGCAGGGAGGTCATCAGGCAGCGAAGCATCCGTTCCATCTCATTCCCCCCAGCGCAGCACGGCATCGAAGCCGATGTGACGTTCGCGTCGGCCGTCGTAGACCGGCCGTGACCAGCTGACGCCGTATTCCAGGATCCGCCCGGTGCCGAACTGCCATTCGTGGCGGTAGGCCACCGTGGGGATCAGCGAACTGCCATAGCCCTGCTGCCAGTAGTCGCCCAGGGAGACGGTCAGGCGATGGCGGAAGTGCCGCTCGTAGCGCCGCCACAGCTGCTGGTCCACGCGGATGCCGATGTCCACCGAACGGTCGCGCGAGGGATTGAAGTAGGGCACGTCATCGCGGCTGCCACGGCTGGTGTAGAGGCTGCCCAGCCCATCGACCAGCAGCCGCGGGCGGGTCAGCAGGCGCTGCTCGATGGCGGTGTTGAGCGTGTCGCGGCGGTTGCCATCGTCGTAGCGGAACTGGCTGCCGCCGATGCGCCAATGCGTGCGTTCATCGCGGACATAGTCCACCGCCAGTGCCACGCTGTCGGCGGTGATGCCGGCCACGCGGGCCTGCATCGAGGCTTCCGGGTCATTGCGCGCGGCGGTCACGCCGGCGTGCCAGTGATCGTTGAACTGCCAGCCGAGCGCACCGCGCAGGCCGGTATCGCCGATGCTGTCATTGGGGCGCAGCACGGCCGCTTCGGCATCGAGGCGGTCGAAGCGGTAGCGCAGGCCCGCGCCGAGCCACAGCGGGTGGATCTTCTGGTCCTGGAAGGTGACCGAGCGGCGGTCGAAGAAGGCGAACGCGCGCCAGCGGTCATCCAGCAGTGGCGAGGCCACTTCCATGCCGTAGTGCAGGTCATCATTGCCCAGCGGCGAGGTGCCGCCACCGCCGGAACTGCGCCCGCCCTCGACCATGGCCTGCAGCTGCCAGCCACGGTGCGCACGCCATTCGCGGTCCATGCGCTGCACGGCCGGCTGGGTGGGATAGCGCTGCAGCAGATCGTCATGCAGCGGGCGGGCCAGGTCGTCACGCTGCAGCTGCACGTACGATTCCTGCATGCCGATGCGTGGCGCCACATCGCGCGGGTCCAGGGTGTAGGCCATCTGGTGGCGTTCCAGTGCCCGCCGCGGCCAGCCGCGCATCTGGTAGACGCTGCCCAGGGCCGTCTGCAGGCCACCGTTGCCCGGGCCGACGTCCACCAGCGCTTCCAGTTCGCGCTGGGCGGTGGGCAGGTCGCCGCTGTAGGCGCGGATCATCGCCAGGTTCACATCGGCTTCGTAGCGTGCCCAGTTGGCGAAGGGGTTCTTGCCACCGCCCCAGCGCCACGCCGGTTCGTCCTTCTGCCAGGCCTGCAGGTAGCTGATCGCTTTCTCGGCCTGCTCGGTTTCCAGATAGGCATAGGCCAGTTCCGAGCGTGTCTCGAAGCGCGAGGGGTCATGCTTCGCTGCGGCCTCCAGCAGCGGGATGGCCTCTTCCGGGTGCTGGGTGGCCATCATCGAATCGCCCACTGCCGCCAGCACGTAGTCGGGCAGGGCATGGCCCTCGCGCTGCAATGCCTGTGCTTCCTCACGCACCTGTGCGTGGCGCGACAGGCGGTTGAGCAGGATCAGCCGGTCCAGGCGGACGCGCAGCGGCGCCTGTGCGACCGTCGTGCCGTCACGGGCGGCCAGCCGGTCCATTTCCGCCAGGGTGGCTGCGGCCTCGTCCAGCCGGGTGTCTTCGGTTTCCCCGTAGGCCAGGCTCCAGTTGATCCGCTTGGCCAGATAGTCCGATTCCAGGCGTGCCTTCTGGTCGGCATCGAAAAGGTCCGGGCGGGCCTGGTACAGCTGCCAGGCACGGCTGGCGTTGCCGATGTCACCCAGGGTCAGGACCTGCAGCTTGTACAGCAGGTCATCGTTGGGTTCGACACGTTGCGCGCGCTCGATCGCGGCCAGCGCGTCGACCCATTGCGCCTTGTCGCGGTACTGGCCGATCTCGGCCAGGCGGTCGGCGCGTGTGGACACCGGCGGCGGTGCCGCCTGCAGCGATGCCGCCATCGCCGTGCAGACCAGGCCGACGCCAAGCGCCAGCGGACGAAGTGCTGCCATGTTACCCCCCGAGCATCCTTACCTGAATGGAGCTAAAAATGTGACGTAGGTCACAATTAAACTCTACTCCCCCCATCGGGCCGGCGCCAGTGCTGGCGTTCGCCATCCAGGGGGCGGGTACTGCCGTTGGTCGTTCGATCCCATCACATCCCCGCCGGTGCTGGTGTCCGCGATGGGCGCGGCCATGGCTGGCCCATGCCCATCGGCCGTGCCGGGCGGGCACGGCGGGAACACGGTACGTCAGCGGGTGCAGGCGTTCTGTGTAGAGGCCCCGGTAGCCCGCCGCAGCCGGCCAACGGGGCCTCCAGGCGTCACCAGACGTCTTCGAGCTTGCGTGGCTTGCAGGCCACCCAGGCGGCGCCCAGCATCACCAGGGCGCAGCACAGCAGGAAGGCAAAGGGCAGGGTCCAGCCAGCGCTGACCGTGTGCAGCCAGCCGACCAGGAAGGGGCCCAGGCAGCTCAGGGCATAGCCCACCCCCTGCATGAAGCCGGACAGCGCTGCCGAGCCGGTCGGCGTGCGCGTGCGCAGGTTGATCAGGGTCAGTGCCAGTGGGAAGGTGGACGGGCCGACGCCGAGCAGGCAGGCCCACAGCAGCGGTGCGGCCATCGGCGCCCAATGCAGGCCGGCAAAGGCCACCAGGAAGGCACAGAAGCCGATCAGCACCAGCGGGAACGGATTCTGCAGGCGTACCGCCAGTGAAGGAATCAGCAGCGATGGCAACAGGCCCAGCGCCGAGAACACCGCCACCATCACGCCGCCGAAGGCCGGCGAGCCACCCGCTTCGACCACGATGCGGGGCAGCCAGGTGAACATCGAATAGGTCATCAGCGAGGTCATGCCGAACATCAGCGTCATGCCCCAGCCCAGTGAGGTGCGCCAGACCTTGCCGTGCGGTGCCAGTGATGGATCGGTGGCGGCGGTGGCCGCTTCCGGGCGTGGCGCGCGCAGCGCCAGCAGCAGCCAAGGCAGGGCGGCGGCCAGCGCCAGCAGCGCCCACACCCCCAGCGATACGCGCCAGCCGGCGCTGTTGGCCAGGGGCACCGCCAGCAGTGCCGGGGTCATGGTGCCCAGCTGCAGCACGCTGATGTAGAAGGTACTGAGCGTGCCGACCCGGTTGGCGAAGTAACGCTTCACCAGCGGGGGCACGACCACGTTGCCGATGCCCATGCCGGCCAGGGCGACCACCGATCCGAACAGCAGGCTGCCCACGCCGACCGACGCCGAGCGCAGCAGCAGGCCCAGCGCGGCCAGCCCCATGGCCAGCAGCGTGGTGCGTTCCAGCCCCAGGCGCCGTGCGATGGCCGGGGTAAGCACGCCGAACAGGGCGAACGAGGCGGTCGGCAGCATGCCCAGTACACCGGTCATGGTGGTGCCGAAGCCGAACTGCTGGCCCAGCACGTCCAGCAGCGGGGTGACCGAGGTGACCGCGGTACGCAGGTTGACCGCAGCGAGAAGGATCGCCACGAAGGCGAGGGCCCGGCCGTGCAGCAGCGACGGCGAGGCGGAGGAAGACGTGGGCATCGTGTGTCCTTGCAGGTGGCGCACGCCGCATCATCGGCGTACAGCGGCGGCACCGGGCAGCGCCGGTGCGGCAGGTGGGAGATGCCCCGCGCGGGGCGGGGCTGTACCCATTGTACGTGGCATGGATGGGCGGGGCAGCCCATCGGGTGTCACCTGCGGGACACGGCCCGGGTCAGAAACTGTATTCCAGGCCCAGGCTGACGGTGGTGGCCGGCGCCGGCTGGCGTCCCCAGGGGCTGGTATCGATGCCGCGGAAGAAATACCGGCGGTTGAACAGGTTGTTGACCATCAGCGAGCCGGTCAGCACGTTGCCGCCCGGGCCACGGGCCAGCTCGCGGGTGGCCCTGGCATTCCACACGGCGTAGCCGGGCATGCGGCCGATCGAGCCGACGGCATTCTCGGCCACGGTGTTGGCCTTGTCCGACCAGGACGCGCTGTAGTAGTAGCCATCCACCGCGACGCTGCCGTGCTCGCCCTGCCAGCTGGCACCGATGTTGAACTGGTTGCGTGTCGCGTAGGGCACCGTGTTGCCCCGGTACACGCCACTGCGCAGCGTGGCGTCCAGGTAGGTATAGCCGGTGTTGAAGGTGACCTGCGGCAATGCGGCCGGTTGCCAGCGGGCCTCCACTTCCACGCCCTGGTGGCGGGTACGCCCGAGGTTGCCGTAGGCACGTGACGTATTGTCCAGCTCGATCTGGTTGTCGAAGTCGATGCGGTAGGCGGCTGCGCTTAGCTGCAGTGCCTGCGAGGGGGTGAAGCGCAGGCCGGCTTCGTAGTTCCAGGCCAGCTCCGAATCGAGGTTGTTGCCGTAGATGATCTGGGTGACCTGCGGGGCGCGCAGCGAACGCTGCGCGTCCACGTAGCCATACCAGTGCGGGTTGAAGCGGAAACCCGCGGTCAGCCCGGGCAGCAGGTTGCGGATCGGGTTGTCGGTGCTGGCCCCGGTGGCGCGGTTGTAATAGGCCGAATCCAGGTGTTCCCAGCGCAGGCCGGGGGTGACTGTCAGCCGCTGGTCGAACAGGCTGATGGCGTCACTTACGTAACCTGCCCAAGCCCGGTCCTTGAAGCGCCAATCGCGCACGAGGGTCTGCACGCCGTTGTCCAGGCCGGTGTTGCCGACGATGAAATCGATGTCCTCGCGCATGCCGCGCACACCTGCGGTGATGGTGTGGCTGACACGTTCACCGTCGGCGCGCAGGGTCAGGCGCGGCTCGGAACCGAAGATGCTGAAGCCGCGGGGGGCGCTCTGGCGCAGCTGCGGCGGCAGGTCCGGGGACCACGTTTCGGTGGCCGCGCGGCGCATGCCGACGATGAAGTTGCGCGTACTGTCGGCATTGAACGTGGTCCAGTCCAGTTGTGCGGCATCGAACGGGCCCCAGCGGCCCAGGTCCTGCAGCAGCGTGACGGACGCGCGCGTGGTGCGGCCGGAGAATTCATCCAGCGTGCGGGTGGAGCGGCGGCTGCCGGCGGCGTAGTCCTCGGTGGACAGGGCGCCGGCCAGGTCCATGTTGGCCACGTAGCGGCTGATGTCGGCCTTCACCAGCGTGCGGGCCGACGGCGCCCACTCCGCGCGCAGGCGCGCGTTCTTGACGTCGGTATCGCTGTGCTCGCGGCCGTACCGGCCCTTCAGCCAGTCCGCATCCAGCTGCAGGCCGACGGTGTCGGTCAGGTAGCCGCCGGTGGTCACCGCGTTGTCGCGCAGGAAGCGTCCGGCGCCGCCGGCGGTGATGCGGCTGGACAGGGTGGTGGTCCATTGCTGCGGAATCGGCTTGCTGATCAGGTTGATCACACCGCCCACGTTGTTGGGCCCGTACTGCACCGCCGCGCCACCGCGCACCACGTCGATGCGGTCGATCTGGTTCATGCTGACCGGGAACAGCGACAGGCTGGTCTGGCCGTAAGGCGCCAGCGCCAGCGGAATGCCGTCATGCAGCACCTGCACGCGCCCGCTGCGGCTTTCATACAGGCCACGCAGCATGATCTGCGGCAGCACGCCGGTGCCGGTCTCATCGAGGATGCGGATGCCCGGCACGCGCTGCAGGGCATCGTCCAGTGACCGGAACGCGCCGGTCGCCAGCGTGCGCGAATCGATCACCGAACGTGCGCCGGCAAAGGTCTGTACGTCCTGCTGTCGGGACTGGCCGAACAGGCTGGTGGCTTCCACCCGCACGGTATCGAGCTGCACGGCACGGGCGGTCGCTGCGCGGGCGTGGGGCGCGGCCGCCGTTGCTGTACCGGCCGCGACGCGGGCGATGCTGTAGGCGCCGCCCGGTGTGCGCACCAGCGCCAGCGGATGCGGCGCGAGTGCGGCGCGCAGTGCGGCTTCGGCATCCATCTGACCGTGCACCGGCGCGCTCTGCAGGCCGCGCAGCAGCGTGCTGTCCACCGACAGCGCGATACCGGCCTGGCTGGCGATGCGCATCAGGCTGGCGTCCAGCGGCTGGGCAGGAATGTCAAAGGCCTGGGCGCCGCCGGCAGGTGCGGCGCCTGCCGCGGCAACAGGGGCGGCCAGCGCCAGGGCCAGGCACAGCGGCAGGGCGCGCAGGTGGCCAGGGCGTTGGCCACGCAGAATCGAAAACATGGGCACTCCGGAAAGGGATCGTGCAGCCTGGACATCAGGTGCTCACCCTGTATGAGTCGCGAGCGCGCGGAAGTGACACCCCGGCGTGGATTTTTTTTGCCGCGGCGGCCAGATCAGTCGCGACGCTGCTCGATGCGCACCAGCCAGCCGCCGGACAGCACCTGCACATCGATGGGCAGGGTCTGGGCCAGGGTCCGCAGTACCGCAGCGGTGTCATCCAGCGGGTAGCGGCCGGACACGCGCAGGCGGCCAGCCCCGGCGCTGATGCGGATCAGGCCCGGATGGTAGCTGCGCAGGCGCTGGATCAGCTCGGACAGCGGGGTATCGAGCACGCTGAGCACGCCGATGCGCCAATCGGCAGCCAGGGCGCTCTGCGCGGCGTCGGCCGGGTGGATGCCGGTGGCGTCCAGCCACGCACCTTCGCCCGCCGCCAGTGCATGGCGATGCGGGCCGGCCAGCACGCGCAGGGAATGGTGCAGAGCGACCACCAGGCTGCGGTCGCGGTCCTGGCGCAGCAGCAGACTGCCACCGGCGGCGTCGCTGTCGATCTGCCCGTGCCGGTCCCGTACCTGCAGCAGGCCGGCGTGGCCCGGGCGCGTGGCGATCAGCTGGCCCTCGCGCAGGACGATGCGGGTGGTGCCGTCGTGCGCCTGCACATCGGCCGAGGAGCGGGCATCCAGCAGCACGCTGCTGCCATCGGCCAGCGCCCAGTGCCGCCGCTGCCGGGTGGCGGTATGCAGGTCGGCCACCATGTCGGGCAGCAGGCCCAGCTGGCGCCCGGCCCAGGCACCGGCCAGGCCGGCACCGGCCAGCGAGAGCAGGCCGCCGAGCGCCTGCCGCCGCCGCCGGCCACGACGGTCCAGCTGCTGCAGCAGGGTGTCCACGCGGGCACTCCGCTGCGCATCCTGTGGGGGCAGGGCCTGCATGCCGTCGAAGGTCTGGCCGAGCGCGCGCTGCAGGCGCTGCCAGGCAGCCGCGTGCTGCGGGTCGGCCTGCAGCCAGCGCTGCAGGGCGCGCTCGGTATCGGCGTCGCCGGGATTGCCACGCAGCTCCACCAGCCACTGCACGGCCGCTTCGCTGGCCGCGTCCAGTGCGGCACCGCCGGTCATGGCACGCCCGCGCACCGGGTCAGTCCGTCGTGGCCATCAGGCACTGGCGCAGCCCCTGTGCCATGTAGCGCCGCACCATGCTGACCGACACGCCGAGCGTTGCTGCGATCTGCGCGTAGGTGAGGCCGTCCAGCTGGCTCATCAGGAAGGCACGGCGCGCCTTGCTGCTGACCCCGTCCAGCGCCTGGGCGATGCGGTGCAGGGTTTCCAGCAGCAACGCCTGTTCCTCGGCGCTGGGGGCCATGGCGGGCGGGGCATGCGCGAGCGCTTCCAGGTAGACACGTTCCAGCTCGCGCCGCCGCCAGCGCTGGGTCAGCACGTTGCGGGCCACGGTGCCCAGGTAGGCGCGGGGCTCTTCGATGGCATCCAGGCCCTGCCGGGCGATCACGCGCAGGAAGGTTTCCGAGGCCACGTCTTCGGCATCGGCGCGGTTGCGCAGGCGCTGGCGCAGGCTGCTGAGCAGCCAGGGCTGGTGTTCGGTGTACAGGGTGGCCGTGGCGGCAGCGTCGGCATGGGACAGCGGCGGCATCGAAGGCCCATCAGGCGAACTGAGAATCGTTATTGTATGCGAGTCATTGTCACCCTGGGCCGGCCGGGTGGGGCGGCGGTGTGCCTGATCGGGTGGAACGTGCCGCTACCGGTTGCCGGTGCCGGACGGCAGGCACAAAAAAAACCCGGAGGACAAATTGTCTTCCAGGCTTCTTTGGTAACCACCGAAGTGGTCGGGGAGACAGGATTCGAACCTGCGACCTCTACGTCCCGAACGTAGCGCTCTACCAGACTGAGCTACACCCCGAAGGGAGCCGCCTATTCTAGCCATTCACCCCGATGGCGGCAAGGGGTGGATGCTGTTTCCTTCACACTGCCGGAGCGGTGGATCTTCAGGGAACAAAAAAGCCTGGACGACGTCACCAGGCTTGATTGCGACCACCGAAGTGGTCGGGGAGACAGGATTCGAACCTGCGACCTCTACGTCCCGAACGTAGCGCTCTACCAGACTGAGCTACACCCCGAAGGAGCCGCCTAAGATACCGTGTGAAGGCCAAGGCGGCAAGGTTTTTTTACACCTCAACGACGGTTTTCTTTCTCGATGCGGTTCTGCTCGCGGGCTTCGAACCACATGCCGTTGAGGATGGCCACCGTGGAGGCCAGGCCGGCCCCGAGAATCCAGGCGAAATACCACATGGTTGTGTCTCCTATATCGGTGGGCCGCCCTCAGTAGGCGTTGGGGTTGTTGCCCATTTCGTCGTGGGTGGTCTTGCCCTTGAGCACCCGGTACACCCAGGTGGTGTAGGCCAGGATGATCGGCAGGAAAATCACCGTGGCCAGCAGCATGATCCACAGCGTCAGGTGGCTGGAGGAGGCATCCCACACGGTCAGGCTGGAGGTGGGCTGGCTGGAGGACGGCAGCAGGAACGGGAAGATGGCAAAGCCCACGGTGAAGATGATGCCGGCGATGGCCGCACCGGAGGCGATGAACGCCAGGCCACCACGGCGTGCACGCAGCAGCACCGCGCTGGCCAGCAGGCCGAGCAGGCCCACCACCGGTGCCAGCAGCGTGGCAGGCATGGCGCTGTAGTTGCGCAGCCAGCCACCGGCGGCCCCCAGCTCGGCGGTCTTCAGCAGCGGGTTGGTGGCGCCGTCGGTGACCACCTGCGAGGTGATCTGGTAGCCGGGCAGGCCGAGGGCCACCCAGGCACCGCCCGCAGCGAACAGCACGAAGGCCACCAGCGCGGCAAGGCTGCCAAAGCGTGCCGAACGCTCGGCCACCGGGCCATCGGTCTTGATCACCAGCATTGCCGCACCGTGGGCCACCAGCATCGATACGCTGAGCAGGCCGGCCAGCAGGGCGAAAGGCATCAGCAGGCCGAAGAACGAACCGGTGTAGAAGATGCGCATGCTGTCATCGAAGTGGAACGGCACGCCAAGCAGTACGTTGCCCACTGCCACGCCCATGATCAGCGCCGGGATGAAGCCGCCGACGAACAGCGCCCAGTCCCAGGTGGCGCGCCAGCGCGGGCTGGGCATCTTGCTGCGGAACTTGAAGCCGACCGGGCGCAGGATCAGTGCGAACAGGATCACGAACATCGCCAGGTAGAAGCCGGAGAAGCTGACTGCATACAGCGGCGGCCAGGCGGCGAAGATCGCACCGCCGCCCAGGATCAGCCACACCTGGTTGCCTTCCCAGACCGGGCCGATGGTGTTGATCACCAGCCGGCGTTCCTCATCGGTGCGGGCCACGAAGGGCAGCAGGCTGCCCACGCCCAGGTCGAAGCCATCCATCACGGCAAAGCCGATCAGCAGCACGCCCAGCAGCAGCCACCAGATCACGCGCAGCGTGGTGTAGTCCAGAAGAATGAAGTCCATCGTGGTTCTCCTGCCTCAGGCGCCGTTGGCCGGCGCAGCGGCATTGTGGGAAGCATGCGGGGCGGGCGACTGCAGCGACGGCAGCACCTCGTCCGGGCCCTTGCGGATCGCCTTGAGCATCAGCTTGATCTCCACCACGATCAGCACGGTGTAGATGGCGGTGAAGCCGGCCAGGGTCAGCAGGATTTCATGCAGCGCCAGGCCCGATGCCGCATAGAAGGTGGGCAGCACGCCATCCACCGCCCACGGCTGGCGGCCGTACTCGGCCACGAACCAGCCGCATTCGATGGCGATCCACGGCACCGGCAGCGTCCACAGGGCCAGCTTCAGGAACCACGGCTTGTCCTGGAAGTTGTTGCGGCAGGAGTAGTAGAAGGCCAGGGCGAAGAAGGCGATCAGGTAGAAGCCCAGTCCGGCCATCACGCGGAAGGTCCAGAACAGCGGCATCACCCGTGGCACGGTATCCATCGCCGCCTGCGCGATCTGTTCCGGCGTGGCGTTGAGGATGTCCTCGCGGTAACGCTTGAGCAGCAGGCCATGGCCCAGGTCCTGCCAGTGGCGGTCGAACATCTCGCGCGCTTCCACGTCGTTGCGGTTGGCGCGCAGGCGCTGCAGCGCTCCGTAGGCCAGCTGGCCGCCGCGCACGCGGTGCTCGGCGCGCTCCACCAGCTCCAGGATGCCCGGTATCGGCTGGTTCAACGAACGCGTGGCGATCAGGCCCATCAGGTAGGGCACCTTGATCGCGTAGTCGTTCTGGTGGGTCTGCTGGTTGGGGATGCCGAAGGCGGTGAAATCGGCCGGTGCGCGTTCGGTTTCCCACATCGCTTCGATCGCGGCCAGCTTCATCTTCTGGTGCTCGCTGGCGGCATAGCCGCTCTCGTCACCCAGCACCACCACCGACAGCGAGGACAGCAGGCCGAAGGCGGCGGCCACCGCGAACGAGCGGCGGGCCAGATCCTTGTGCTTGTTGCGCAGCAGGAACAGGGCACTGATCGACATGACGAACACGGCACCGGTCACGTAGCCGGCGCTGACGGTATGCACGAACTTGGCCTGCGCCACCGGGTTGAACACCACGGCCATGAAGTCCACGACTTCCATGCGCATGGTGTCCGGGTTGAACACCGCGCCGGTGGGGTTCTGCATCCAGCCGTTGGCGACCAGGATCCACACCGCCGACAGGTTGGTGCCCAGCGCCATCAGCCAGGTCACCGTCAGGTGCTTGACCTTGGACAGGCGGTTCCAGCCGAAGAAGAACAGGCCCACGAAGGTGGCTTCCAGGAAGAAGGCCATCAACCCTTCGATGGCCAGCGGCGCACCGAAGATGTCACCCACGTAGTGGCTGTAGTAGGACCAGTTCATGCCGAACTGGAATTCCATGACGATGCCGGTGGCCACGCCCATGGCGAAGTTGATGCCGAACAGCACGCCCCAGAACAGGGTCATCCGGCGCCAGATGTCCTTGCCGGTCATCACGTACACGCTCTCCATGATGGCCACCATGAAGGACAGGCCGAGGGTGAGCGGGACGAATAGGAAGTGGTACATCGCGGTCAGCGCGAATTGCAGCCGCGACAGCTCTACGACTGTCGAATCAATCATGGCCTGGCTACCTCGTGGATAGTGCCGTTGCAGGTGGCGGGAAGGGTGGTCTACGACGTGAATGATGTGACCGACTACTTCAAACAGCCTTGATCCAGATCAATGTATGAATGCGCCTACAGGAACATCGTAGGCCAACCCGCTGGCAACTGCGACCGCATGACGCACGGGAAGGCCCCTGCCTGCCCCTACAATGCCGTGGGCCCCCTGATTTCTTTCGTGAAGACATCTTGACCGCCGCCACCGACCCGCCCACCGCCGCTGCTGCCATGGAACCGGGGGATACGACGCAGATCCGACGTGCCCGCGCGGCCTGGCTGGCCGGACTGGCCCATGCCGCGCGTGGGCGCCAGCGCGTGGCCGGGGCCTGCATCAGCCTGTCCGGCGCACTGTTGATCGGGCAGGCGGCCGCCATCGCCTGGCTGGTGCAGGCCGTGCTGGTTGAACATCGTCCATTGCGTGACGGCATTCCCGTTCTGCTCGGGCTGGCCGTGGTACTGGTGGTGCGTGCGCTGCTGGGCAGCGCGGTGCAGGCCGCAGCAGGTGATGTCGCCGACACGGCGCGCCTTGCTTTGCGTGAGCGTGTGTTCGCCCGGCTGCTGGACCACGGCCCGTTGTGGCTGCGCCAGCGCCGCACCGGTGAACTGGGCGAGCTGATGCTGCATCATGCCGATGCCATCGAAAGCTATTACAGCGGCTTCCTGCCGGTACGTACCGAGGTGGTGGTGGTGCCGTTGCTGATCCTGGCTGCCGTGGCGTGGGTGGACTGGGTGGTGGCCGTGATCCTGCTGTTCACCGCCCCGCTGGTGCCGTTCTTCATGATGCTGGTCGGATGGGGCGCCGAGGCCGCCGGGCGGGCGCAGCTGGGGGAGCTGGCGCGCATGAGCGGCCACTTCGCCGATCGCCTCAAGGGCCTGGGCCTGCTGCGCCTGTATGGGCGTGGCCAGGCCGAGCTGGCCGGCATCGAGGCCGCCGCCGAAGGCGTGCGCACGCGCACCCTGAAGGTGCTGCGCATCGCATTCCTGTCGTCCACCGTGCTGGAGTTCTTCGCCTCGGTCAGCGTGGCGATGGTGGCCCTGTACCTGGGCCTGAGCTATCTGGGCCTGATGCGTCTGCATGCGCAGGTCCCCACGTTGGGCGCGGGCCTGTTCTGCCTGTTGCTGGCGCCGGAATTCTATGCACCGCTGCGGCGGCTGGCAGCGCATTACCACGATCGCGCCAACGCCCTGGCGGCGGCGGCCGAAGTGGAGCGCCTGCTGCAGGGAATGGCGGACGAGCGCGGCGGGGAGGCCGAGGGCGTTGCCAACACCGTGCCTGAGCCGGCCGAGGCGGCTGCACCGCCGCTGCAGGTGGTCGGGCTGTCGCTGCGTCCGCTGGGTGCTGCACGCGATGCCGTGCGCGGTCTTGCCTTCGTACTTGAGCCGGGCCAGCGCCTGGCCGTGGTCGGGCCCAGCGGCAGTGGCAAGAGCACGCTGCTGGAAGCACTGGCCGGCTGGTTGCCGCCGCAGGCCGGCCAGGTGCGCGTACGCCCGGGGCTGAGCGTGGGCTATGCCAGCCAACGGCCCTATCTTTTCCACGGCAGCATTGCCGACAACCTGCGCTTGGCCGATCCGGGGGCCAGCGATGCACGCCTGCGTGCGGTGGCCGAAGCCGCGCAGGTGATGCGTTTTGCCGACCGCCTGCCCGAGGGGCTGGATACGCTGATCGGCGAACGTGGCTTCGGGCTGTCCGGGGGCGAGGCACGGCGCATCGGCCTGGCACGCCTGCTGCTGCGTGATCCGCAGATCCTGCTGCTGGACGAGCCGACCGCCTTCCTCGATGACGAAACCGAAGCGGCCTTGCTGCGCAGCCTGGCGGCTCATGCGCGTGGGCGCTGCGTGGTGGTCGCCACGCACAGCCCGGTGGTGATGGCCTGGGCGGACGGTTGCCTGTCGCTGCCCGCAACCGTGGATGCACCGGCTGCCGGAGGGCAGCAGGCATGACCGGCCGTCGTGATTCGCTGCGCGCGGTGTTTGCCCGCCATCGGCCGCAGCTGCTGCCGACGGTGCTGCTGCTGTGGACCACGATGCTGGCCGGCACTGCGTTGCTGGGCTTGTCCGGTGGCTTCCTCACCGCCGCCGCACTGGCCGGTGCAGCGGGACTGGGCAACGGCTTCAATTTCTTTTCGCCCTCGGCGGGCATCCGTGGGCTGACGATGGCACGCATCGTCTCGCGCTACTTCGAAAAGCTGGTCGGCCACGACGCTACCCTGCGCATCGCGCGTGACCTGCGCGTGTGGTTTTTCCGCCGCGCGCTGCCGCTGGCACCGGCACGGCTGGGCGGCACCCGCACCGGCGATCTGCTGGCGCGCCTGCTCGGCGATATCGGCGAGGTGGACGGGCTGCTGGTACGCGCGATCGGTCCGCTGCTGGCGCTGGCCGGGTTGAGCATGGTGGCCGTGCTGTCGGCGGCGCTGATCCTGCCGGCGGCCGGCGTACTGCTGGCGGTGATGGCAGCACTCATCGGCGTGGCCGTGCCGTGGCTGGGCGTGCGCGGTCGCGACCGTGAAGAGGCCGATCGTGCCGCGCATCGCACGGCATTGCGCACGGCCGCCTTCGAGGGCCTGGAGGGCGCGGGCGATCTGGCCGCATTGCAGGCCGGGGCCGCCTGGCAGCTGAAGGTGCGGGTGGCGGCCAAGCAGGTCGCCGCACGTGACCGGCGGCGGCGCTGGCGGTTGCTGGCCGGTACCACGCTGCACGGTGTGCTGGCGGGCCTGGGCCTGGTCGCGATGATCGCGCTGGCGCTGTCAGCGGCCGAACAGCAGCAGATCGATGCCGCGCTGGCGGCCGGGCTGGTGTTCCTGACCGTGGCGGCCATCGAATTGTGGGCCGGCCTGGGGCAGGCCTGGCAATCGCTGCAGTCAGGCCGTATCGCCGCCGCGCGGTTGCAGGACATCGTCGAGCAGCCGCCCAGCGTGGACGAACCGTCGCAGCCGGTGCCCGTTCCCGCACGTGGTGATCTGCGCTGGGAGCAGGTGTGCTTCCAGTGGCCAGGCGCTGCACGACCGGTGCTGGAACGGCTGGACCTGCGGTTGGCACCGGGTGAACGCATCGCCATCGGCGGCGACAGTGGGTGTGGCAAGACCACCTTGTCCAGCCTGTTGCTGCGCCTGTGGGACCCCCAGCAGGGCCGGCTGACCTACGGCGGGCACGACCTGCGCCGTTTCAGCCAGAGCGCCTGGCATGCCCAGCTGGCGTGGCTGCCGCAGAACGCACCGGTGTTCGCCGGCAGCGTGGCCGACAACCTGCGCATAGGCGATCCGCAGGCCGATGATGCGCGCCTGTGGCAGGTGCTGCAGCGCGTGCGCCTGGCGGACTGGGCGCGGGCCAATGCCGGGTTGGCGACGTGGGTGGGCGAGAACGGCGCGACGATGTCGGCCGGGCAGGCACGCCGGCTGGCCCTGGCCCGCGCACTGCTGCGCGAGGCACCGATCCTGGTGCTGGATGAGCCGACCGAAGGCCTGGATGTGGACACCGCACGCGCGCTGCTGCTGGACCTGGCCGGGCTGTTGGAAGGTCGCAGCCTGCTGATGATTACCCACGACACATTGCCCGAAGGCGTGGTCGATGCCCGTTACCGCCTGCGCGATGGACGGCTGCGGCGGGAGGAGTGATCGCCGGTTTCCGGTGGAGAGCATCCACGCATGGCGTGGATCTACAACGTTCCGTGTCGGCGGGCGGAACCATCCACGCATGGCGTGGATCTACAACATTCCGTGCCGGCGGGTGGAACCATCCACGCATGGCGTGGATCTACGGCCGCGCGTTCTCCGGTTCGTCGGGATGCGTTCGGCTGTCTGCCCGGGTAGCGCCACGCCATGCGTGGCTGGGGCGTGTCAGCGCGCGAACTCGCGCAGCAGCACCGCCACCGTGGCGACGTTGGCCACCACGCACAGCCAGAACACCCACTGGAAGGCGGTCTTGCGGTGCTTGTGGCGGAATGCGGCCTGGCCCAGCAGCGCACCGGGCCAGCCACCGGCAAACGCCAGCAGCTGCAGCGTACGCTCGGGCGTGCGCCACTGGCCCTTGCGCGCCGCGCGCTTGTCATGCCCGTACAACGCGAAGGCCGCCACGCTGGCCAACCCATACCACACGGCCAGCCAGAGCGGCAGCAGGCCGGTGATCGAAACGGCAACCAGCGCGCCGACGACCGCCAGTGCAGCGAGGCGGCGTCCGTGCTTCACAGCGTGTCGAGGAAGCCGCGTACCGCCGGCCCGAAGCGCTCGAAATCAACCAGGAAGGCATCGTGGCCCTGCGGCGAATCCAGGCCGATGAACTGCGCCTGGGCACCGCCGGCGCGCAGGCCATCGGCAATCTGCTGCTGTTGCTGCACGGGGAACAGGATGTCGGTGTTCGCGCCGATCGCCAGCGCCTTTTCGATGCGGATTTTCGCCAGCCCCGCCATCACATCGCCCCCGGCATATTCGGCCAGGTCGAACCAGTCCATCGAACGGCTCAGGTACAGGTAGCAGTTCGGGTCGAAGAAGCGCACGAAGCGCCGTGCATGGCCTTCCAGATAACTTTCCACCTGGAACTCCAGCCCGAACGGATCGTCGTCCACCTGGTCCGAATCCAGCCGCACGCGGCCGAAGCGGCCATCCCATTCCAGCGCCGAACGGTAGGTGATGACGCCCAGCTTGCGCGCCATGCGCATGCCCGATTCAGGGTAGCTGGCCTCGTCGTACTGGCCGCCGTTCCACTGCGGGTCCAGGCGGATCGCTTCACGCTGCAGCGAGCGGATCGCGATGGAGAACGGCAGGGCCTGGGCACTGCCGGAAATGTTGATGTGGCTGCGCGCGATGCCTGGGTGCAGCAGCAACAGGGCCAGTGCGGTCATGCCGCCCATCGAGTTGCCGACCACGCAGGCCAGCTGTTCGATGCCCAGTGCGCGGACCACCTCGACGGCGGCGCGTGCGCCATCCTCGATGGACAGCTCGGGGAAGGCCAGGCGATACGGAGCACCCGAGGACGGGTCGGCCGATGCCGGGCCGGTCGAGCCCTTGCAGCTGCCCAGCGAATTGACGCAGACCACGAACCAGCGGTCGGTGTCGATCGGCTTGCCCGGGCCAACCATGGCGTCCCACCAGCCGGGGGCCGGGTTGGCATCGTTGGCGGCGGCATGCGCATCGGGCGACAAGCCGGTGACGATCAGCAGCGCATTGCTGCGCGCGGTATTCAACGTGCCCCAGGTTTCATACGCCACGCGGCCCTGCAGCAGTGCGCCGCCACGCTTGAACGGGAACGGCGAGGGCAGGGCGTGGAAGCGGGTACCGGTCGGGATGAATTCAGTCATGCGCGCATTCTAGCGGGGGGGCCGTGCATGCAGGCGGCATGCAGGTTTCCATTGGCGGTGTGGGGGTATCCACGCACGGCGTGGATCTACGGGAAGCGCAGTTCCACCACGCCGTCGTGCGGCAGGGTCACCTGTACCGGTGCACTCTGCAGGTCGCCTTCACCACGGTTGGCGCTGCCACTGCGCGAGACGCGCGCGATCACCTCGACGGCCTCATGGGCCGACAGCGGCGCGGTCGGCATCGGGCTGTCACCGTCGCCCAGCGCGACCGTACCGGGGAAGCCCGCCAGCGGCAGGCGGCGCACGGCGACCGGCATCGGCGGGCCGCCCACGGCGCGGGCCAGCACGAAGACCTGGGTACTGGCCGGCCACTGGGCGGCATCCAGCCCGGGAGGAAGGTGCACACGCACCTGCAGCAGCGGCGGTTGGGCATCGCCAGCCGTGGCGGGTGCCGGCTCGCCACCGGCCTCCCGTGCCAATGCGATCTGCGCCTGCAATGCCTGTGCGGCACCCGGTTCCAGGCGCGGCAGCAGGTCGGTCCAGACCTGGGCGGCTTCGGCGTTATGGCCACGCTGACGCAGCGCGATGCCGAGCAGCCAGCTGGCCCGTTCGGCGTCGGGCTGCACCTGCAGGGCATGCCGCAGCCACTGCAGGGCGGTGTCATCGAACTGCTTGTCGGCCTGTGCCTGCGCGCGCGCCTGCGCGGCTTCCACCAGCACACCGGCCTCGTCCGGGGCCAGCGCAACCGCACGCGCGAAGGCCTCGGCGGCGGCGGCGGGGTTGCCGAGCTCGGCCTGCGAACGGCCCAGCAGTACCCAGCCATCGGCACGCTGCGGATCGCGCTGCAGGGCCTGCTGCAAGGCCTGCACGCCATCGCGCAGGGTCGCTACCGAAGCGGGGGGCGGCTGGGTGGCTGCGCGTGGGTCGCCGACCAGCTGGTACAGGCAGCCGCCCGCGACGCCCAGGGCCAGGATGCCGGCCAACCAGCCGCGGCCAGCGCCGTGCCGCAGCGGCCACAGCACCCACATTGCGATGAGCGCGGACACCAGCGTCGCCAGTCCGGTCAGCAGCAGCGCGCTCACCAGCCATCTCCCGCGTCTTCCGCAGCGACCACGCGCTGCGCGCGGCGGTGCACGATGCGCGTCACCAGCAATGCACCGGCTCCCAGCAGCAGCAGCGGGCCGCCCCACAGCAACCACGTGCCCGGCTGCAGCGGCGGCTGGTACAGCACGAACTGCCCGTAGCGTTCGACCAGGAACTGCTTGATCTGCGCGTCGTCGCGGCCCTGCTGCATCAGTTCCAGCACCTCGCGGCGCAGGTCCTGGGCGATCTGCGCGTTGGAGTCGGCCAGTGACTGGTTCTGGCACTGCACGCAGCGCAGCTGCGCGGCCAGGTCATGGAAACGGGCTTCCTCGGCTGCGTCGGCAAATGCCAGCGGGCGCGTGTCATGCACGGGCTGGGGGGGCAGCTGCGCCCCGGCCAGCAACGGCCAGGCCAGCAGCAGGGCCAGCCACAGAAGCCAGGGCGCGTGCTTACGGATCGCCGTGCAGTCCGTTGTCGGCATGGGCCTGGGCCTTTTCAATCGTCTGCAGGGCGGGAATCAGCTTTTCGTCCACGACCTGCTGGGTCATCGCGCCGCTGTACTTCCAGCGCACCACGCCGCTGCCATCGACCAGGAAGGTTTCCGGTGCGGCGGTCACGCCCCAGTCGATCGCCGTGCGGCCTTCGATATCGCTCAGCACCACCATGAACGGGTTGCCCAGCTGTTCCAGCCAGCGCAGGGCATCGTTGGGCTGGTCCTTCCAGTTGTAGCCGACCACGCGCACGCGCTTGGTTTCAGCGAAACGGGTCAGTACCGGGTGTTCCTCGCGGCAGGCCGCGCACCAGCTGCCCCACACGTTGAGCAGGTAGGGGGCGCCGCGCAGCTGTTCGCTGTGCACGATCATCGAGGGGTCGTGCAGTACCGGCAGCGCGAAGGCCGGGGCGGGCTTGCCGATCAGGGCCGAGGGCAGGACATCGCGCTGCGGATCGCCCGATTTCATCACCCCGTAGACCATCAGCCCCAGCAGGCCGAAGAAGAACAGCACGCCGATCACGATGGCCACGGGGGGCAGCGGGCGGGACGGGCGGGGGGCGGGGGACTCGGACACGGTGGAAACTCCTACGGGCGACGGAAGCGGCGGTCGGCGGCGGTGATGAATCCGCCCAGTGCCATCAGCAGTGCGCCCAGCCAGATCCAGCGCACGAAGGGCTTGATGTGCACCCGTACCGCCCATGCATTGTTGCCCAGCGGCTCGCCCAATGCCACGTAGACATCACCGCCGGGACGTGCATCGATCCCGGCTTCGGTCATCACCTGGCCGCCACTGGCGTACTGCCGCTTTTCCGGGTGCAGCAGGGCCAGTTCACGGCCCTGGCGGAACACGCGCAGGTGCCCGCGGTCGGCAGTGAAATTGGGCCCTTCGCGATGGTCCAGGCCCTCGAAGCGCACTTCGTGCCGGCCCACCACCACGCTCTGGCCCGGTGCGAGCGCCACTTCGCGCTGCACATTCAACGCTTCCACCAGCAGCGCTCCGACCAGGAACACCGCGATGCCGGCGTGGGCGACGATCATGCCGAGCATCTCGCCGGTGAAGCGGCCATTGCCGCGCAAGCGTTGCCAGACGAAGCGCGCGGTGCCCAAGGCTACCCAGGCGGCGGCGGCCACGCCCAACCCGGCCTTCCAGCCGTTCTGCGGGGCCTGCCACCAGGCCAGTGCACCGAGCGCAACGGCCAACGCCAGCCACGGCAGCAGCAGCGCCAGCGCGCGCGACGGCTGGTCGCGCTGCCACTTCACCAGCGGGCCGAACGGCAGCAGCAGCACCAGCGGTGCCATCAGCAGCAGGAACAGGCTGCCGAAGTAGGGCGGGCCCACCGAAATCTTGCCCAGCCCCAGGGCATCGGCCAGCAAGGGATACAGCGTGCCCAGCAGCACCATCGCGCAGGCGGTGGCCAGCAGCAGGTTGTTGGCCAGCAGCAGGGTCTCGCGCGAGGTGGCGGTGAAGCCCCGGCGCGGGTCGTCGGCGTCCACCGCCAGGCGCGGCGCGCGCAGGGCATACAGCAGCAGGCTGCCGCCGACCAGCAGCGACAGGAACACCAGGATGAACAGCCCGCGCGAGGGATCGGCGGCGAACGAGTGCACGCTGGTCAGCACGCCCGAGCGGACCAGGAACGTGCCCAGCAATGACAGCGCGAAAGCGGCGATGGCCAGCAGCAGGGTCCAGCTGCCGAAGGTGCCGCGCTTTTCGGTGACGGCCTGCGAATGGATGAGGGCGGCACCCACCAGCCAGGGCATGAAGCTGGCGTTCTCCACCGGGTCCCAGAACCACCAGCCGCCCCAGCCCAGCTCGTAATAGGCCCACCAGCTGCCCAGCGCGATGCCCAGCGTCAGGAACGCCCAGGCCACGTTGGTCCAGGGGCGGGTCCAGCGCAGCCAGCGCGCATCCACGCGGCCTTCCAGCAGCGCGGCCACGGCGAAGGCGAACGGCACCGCGAAACCGACATAGCCCAGGTAGAGCATCGGCGGGTGGATGATCAGGCCGGGGTCCTGCAGCAGCGGATTCAGGTCACGGCCTTCCAGCGGCGCAGGCACCAGGCGCGTGAACGGGTTGGAGGTGAAGATCAGGAAGGCGAGGAAGCCCACGCTTACCAGGCCCATCACCGCCAGCACGCGCGCCTGCACGGGGGCTGGCAGGTGCCGGGAGAACAACGCGACCGCACCGGTCCACAGGGCCAGCACCAGCGCCCACATCAGCAGCGAGCCTTCGTGCGCGCCCCAGACGGCGGAATAGCGGTAGATCATCGGCAGCAGCGAATTGGAGTTCTCGGCCACGTAGCGCACCGAGAAATCCTGCTGCACGAACGCCGCCGTCAACGCAGCGAAGGCGCCGGCCACCAGCAGCAGCTGCGCCAGTGCCGCCGGGCGGGCCACGGCCATCCAGGGGGCCTGCCCGCGCTGGGCACCGACCAGCGGCAGCACCGATTGCAGCAGCGCCGCCAGCAGCGCTGCCAGCAGCAGGATCTGTCCCAGTTCGGGCAGCACTCAGCGCACCTCGGGCGCCGGCACCGGCACGTCGTGCTTGATGTGCGCCTTGCCCATCTTGTCGGCCACTTCGCGTGGCATGTAGGTTTCGTCGTGCTTGGCCAGTACTTCTTCGGCCACGAATTCGTTGCCGCTCAGGCGCCCGGTGACCACCACGGCCTGGCCCTCGCGGAACAGGTCCGGCAGGATCTGTTCGCTGCGCACCACCAGCTGCGCATCACCGTCGGTGACGGTGAAGCGGGCCAGCAGCGAGCCGGGCTCGCGGTACAGCGACCCTTTTTCGACCATGCCCCCCAGGCGGAAACGGTCGGCACCGGCGGCGTCGCCGCGCAGCACCTCGGCCGGCGTGTACAGGTATGCGACGTTGCGCTGCAGGGCCAGCGCCACCAGCGTGGTGGCCAGGCCGGAGGCGGCCACCAGCAGCACCACCCACAGCAGGCGGCGACGACGCTGCGGGTTCATCGGCTCAGCTCGCCGCTGGCGGGCGTACCGGCATCGCCGCGTGCGCGCTGGCGCTGCTGCCGGCGCTGCGCGGCGGTGACCGCCCAGCGCAGGCGCAGCCAGGAACCGAGCGCATCCGCGCCGAGCACCCCCACGAACACCGCATAGGCGGCGACGACATAGCCCAGGTAATTCATGTCTTCTCCTGCAGGTGCCGGCGCACCCAGTCCTTGCCTGCTTCACGCTGCAGGTTGTCCGCGCGTGCCTTGGCCAGCAGCGAGCCAGCAAACCACAGCTTGGTGCCGACCACCATCCACCACAGCGGGGCGATCATGCTGGCATCGAGCGTGGTCGGCCCGAACAGGCGGATGCTCTGGCCCTGGTGCAGGCTGCCCCACCAGTCCACCGAATAGCGGATCACCGGCAGCAGGGCAACGCCGACAATGGCCATCAGCCCGGCCGCACGTGCGGCGGCACGGCGGTCTTCGATGGCCACGTACAGGCCGATCACCCCGATATAGAGGAACAGCAGCAGCAGTTCGGTGGTCAGGCGCGGGTCCCAGTCCCACCAGGTGCCCCACATCGGCCGGCCCCAGATGCTGCCGGTCAGCAGGGTGATCAGCGTGAAACCGGCCCCCAGCGGGGCGCAGGCCATGGCGAGAATCTCACAGAGCTTGATCCGCCAGACCAGGCCGATTGCGGCATACAGCGCCATCAGGCCGAACACGAACAGACTCATCCACGCACTGGGCACGTGGACGAACAGGATGCGGAAACTGTCGCCCTGCTGGTAGTCGGCCGGCACCACGAACAGTGCCTGCCACAGCCCCACCGCCAGCACCGGTACCGCCAACAGGTAGAACACGCGCGACCAGCGCTGGGCGAAGCGGTCGAAGGTGGGCGGTGAACCGAGTTGGTGGAACCAGCGGACGATCGGGTTCATGCGGTGGCGGCTATCCAGTAGGTGCGGATTGGCTCAGCTCAGGGAAATGCGGATCGCCGCGGCGGTGGCCAGCGGTGCCAGCACCAGCGCGACCACCAGCCCGGCACCGAGCATCAGCAGGGCGCCGACCGGGTCCTGGCCCCGGCTGGCCGCTGACAGGCTGCCCGCACCGAACACCAGCACCGGTACGTACAACGGCAGCGACAGCAGCGCCACGAGGATACCAGAGCGCCGGATGCCCACGGTCAGCGCGGCCACCACACCACCGATCAAGCTCAGCACCGGTGTTCCCAGCAGCAACGATGCCAGCAACATCGGTATCTGGTCATGCGGCAGATGCAGCATTTCCGCCAGCAGCGGGCTCAGCACGATCAGCGGCAGCGCGGTGGTGGCCCAGTGCAGCAGCACGCGCACCAGCACCAGCCAGGCCAGCGGCACCGGCGCCAGCAGCCATTGTTCCAGCGAGCCGTCCTCGGCATCGGAACGAAACAGCGAATCCAGCGCCAGCTGGCCCGCCAGCAGCACGGCCAGCCACAGCACGGCGGCGGCACTGAAGGACAGGCGCAGCGGGTCGCGGCCCTGGGCCAGGGCGAACAGCACCACCACCAGCAGGGCGAACAGCAGTGGCTGCAACGCATCGCCGCGGCGGCGCCACAGCAGGCGCAGATCACGGCCCAGCAGGGCGCGGGCGGTCTGCCACAGGCCCGGTTCGGTTCCCGGCGCGATCATGCCGCGTCCTCGTGCACGGCCACGCCCGGCCCGGCAGGCGGCAGTTCCAGCAGCCGCGTACGTACCGGCGGCGCGGCGTACGCACCGTGGGTGGTGACCAGGGCTGCCCCGCCACTGCGCAGGTGGGCGGAAATCATCCGGTTGACCAGGGTGATGCCCTCCAGGTCCAGGTTGGCGTAGGGCTCGTCCAGCAGCCACAGCGGGGCGGGTGACAGCCACAGGCGGGCCAGGGCCAGCCGGCGCTTCTGCCCGGCTGACAGGTGCCGTACCAGGGTGTCCTCGTAGCCGGCCAGGCCGACGATGGCCAGCGCGTTGCCGGGCATCTGCCGCGCGCGGCGGCCATGCAGCCCGCACAGGAAGTGCAGGTTCTCCAGCGTGTCCAGGTCGGGCTTGAGGGCCGGCAGGTGGCCCAGGTAGGCCACGTAACGGGCACGCTCGGCGGTGCCGGCCGGCTTGCCGTCGATCTTCACGCTGCCCGTGCCGGCGCGGGACAGTCCGGCCAGCACGCGCAGCAGGGTGGTCTTGCCGGCACCGTTGCCGCCCTGCACCAGCAGGGCCTCGCCGGCATCGACCTGGAAGTCGAGCGGGCCGAACACCGGTTCGTCATTGCGGGAATAGCCAAGGCCGCTGGCGGCCAGCAACGGAGGGGTGTCCAAGGGACGCAGGTCTTCATGCCGGGAACAGGTGCCGATTGTATCGGTGAAACCAGGGGCCGGTATTGCGTACACTGCCCGATCTCTCCCCCGTCCGCTGCTGCCAGGCCGATGCAACCCAACACCAAGCTGCCCAAGGTGGGCACCACCATCTTCACCGTGATGTCCCAGCTCGCCGCCGAACACGGCGCGGTCAACCTGGGGCAGGGGTTCCCGGACTTCGCCGCGCCACAGCGGCTGATCGACGAGACCACCAAGGCCATGGCTGCCGGCCTGAACCAGTACCCGCCGATGACCGGCGTGGCCCCGCTGCGCCAGGCCATCGCGCAGAAGTCGCTGGACCTGTATGGCGCACAGATCGACCCGGATACGGAAATCACCGTCACCAGCGGCGCCACCGAAGCGATCTTCAACGCCATCCACGCCGTGGTGCGTGCCGGCGAGGAAGTGATCGTGCTCGACCCGGCCTACGACTGCTATGAACCGGCCATCGACCTGGCCGGCGCCACGGCCGTGCACGTGCCGCTGGACCCGCAGACCTTCGCCGTGGACTGGGACCGCGTGCGTGCGGCGATCACCCCGCGCACGCGCCTGCTGATGGTCAACACGCCGCACAACCCGTCCGGTGCGATGCTGACCGGAGCGGACATGCAGGCGCTGGCCGATGTGCTGCGTGGCACGCAGATCTACCTGATTTCCGATGAGGTGTACGAGCACATCATCTATGACGGCCGCCGCCATGAATCGGCGCTGCGTTACCCGGAACTGCGCGAACGCACCTTCGTCATCTCCAGCTTCGGCAAGACCTACCACTGCACCGGCTGGAAGATCGGTTACGCGGTGGCCCCGCCGCGGCTGACCGCCGAATTCCGCAAGGTGCACCAGTACAACACCTTCACCAGCTTCGGCCCGGCCCAGTATGGCTTTGCCGCGATGATCCGCGACGAGCCGGAACACCACCTGGAACTGGGCGCGTTCTACCAGGCCAAGCGTGACCGCTTCCGCGAGCAGCTGGCCGGTACGCGGCTGAAGCCGCTGCCGGTGCCAGGCGGCTATTTCCAGCTGGTGGACTATTCGGCGATCAGCGATCTGCCGGACCATGAATTCGTGAAGTGGCTGACGATCGAAAAGGGCGTGACCGCCATTCCGCTGTCGCCGTTCTACGAGACCGCGCCGGTGGGCCAGCGCCTGGTGCGGCTGTGCTTTGCCAAGAACGAAGCCACCCTGGATGCGGCGATCGAACGCCTGCGCCTGCTGTGAGCGGGCACGGGACACGCGGAGAAACGACCATGCAGGACCTGCGCATTTCCCTGATCCAGGGCAACACCCGCTGGCATGACCCGGCCGGCAACCGCGCCTACTACGGTGCGCTGCTGGCACCGCTGGCCGGCACCACCGACCTGGTGATCCTGCCGGAAACCTTCACCAGTGGCTTCTCCAACGAGGCCATCGCCCAGGCCGAGGGCATGGACGGCCCGACCGTGGCCTGGGTACGCGAACAGGCTGCAACGCTGGGGGCGGCCGTGGTCGGCAGCGTGCAGCTGCGCGAGGCGGGCGGTGTCTACAACCGCCTGCTGTTCGCCACGCCCGATGGTGGCCTGCAGTACTACGACAAGCGCCACCTGTTCCGCTACGGTGGCGAGCACGAGCGCTATGCCGCCGGGCGCGAGCGCCTGACCGTGGAATGGAAGGGCTGGCGGATCAATCCGCAGGTCTGCTACGACCTGCGCTTCCCGGTGTTCTGCCGCAACCGCTACAACGTGGAGCGGCCAGAGCAGCTGGACTTCGACCTGCAGATCTTCGTGGCCAACTGGCCCTCGGCGCGCGCCTATGCGTGGAAGACGCTGCTGCGCGCGCGCGCGATCGAGAACCTGTGCTTCGTCGCGGCGGTCAACCGCATCGGTGTGGACGGCAATGCGCTGCACTATGCCGGCGACAGCGTGGTGCTGGATTTTCTCGGCCAGCCGCAGGTGGAGATCCGCGAGCACGAGCAGGTGGTCACCACCACCATCTCGGCACAGGCGCTGGCCGCGCATCGCGCGCGCTTCCCGGCCATGCTCGATGCCGATGCCTTCCATCTGGACGAGCACGCCTGAACGCTGGCCGCACCGGTGGCCGTGCCTGCATCGCACCGGCACGCCACCGCTGCTAGATTCGCCGCCACTCCGACCGCTGTGGGCATTCTGCCGATGAAAAAATTCCTTGCCCCGCTGCTGGCCTTGGCCGCCGCTACGCTGGCCCCCGCTGCGCAGGCCGCCGGCAACATCGACTGCGATCTGCGCTACAACCTGTCCGGCTGGTCGTTGTTCTACAAGACTGCGTCGGGTACCGGCACCATCACCTGCGCCAACGGTGCGCGCATTCCCGTGCGCATCAAGGTCACCGGCGGTGGCCTGACCGTGGGCAAATCGAAGATCGTCGATGGCAAGGGCCGCTTCAGCGGCGCCTATTCGCTCGATGACCTGCTGGGCAAGTACGTAGCCCTGGGTGCACATGCTGGTGCGATCCGCTCCGGTGGCGCGCTGGCGATGACCAAGGGCGATGTCTCGCTGGCGCTGGCCGGTACCGGCCGCGGCTGGGACCTGGGCGTGGATGGCTCTTCGTTCGTGATCCGCCGCCGCTGAACTGCCGGCGGTCTGGATGACCCGCGCTCAGCGCGGGTCGATACCTTCGAAGTGGCGTAGTTTCATGTCCCGGCACAGGCCGTCCAGGTCGTCGTAGATCAGCTTTTCATCGATGCCCAGCTGCAACAGCTCCCGGCGGATCAGCGCGATCCTGTGCTGGGGAATGGTGAACTTGGTCAGCCCTTCGTGCTGCAGTGGGCGGTGGTCAGGGTGATAGGTGAAGACACCACGCTGCGCGCGCAGGCGGCTGGTGATGTGCTTGGACAGGTAGATGAAAGGCTCCTTTCCGCTTGGCTCGGTGGCGGTGGCGCCGATTCTGGGGGCGTAGTGCCACGTGAGTGCGTCTTCGGCCAGCATGTACAGGGCGGCATCGGTGTTGCCCGGGTACTGCACGGCAAAGAACAGGGCGATCAGAGGTGACAGGCTCCAGTCCAGCAGCCGCGTGGGCAGGCCATGGTGCTGGGCCAGCGCCATCAGTTCCAGTTCGGACTGCGGTGCCGCCGCATGCAGCAATGGCGATTCCGCACGCAGGATGGACAGTGCGTTCGCTTCCATCTTTTCAAGGTCAAATCCACGGTTCTTCACGGCCTCGGCATGGCGGTACAGCGAGGGCACGAGGTCATGCGCCGCATTGCCCTGGCCCCGGAACAGGCGTCCAGTCCGGTTGCTGGCGGTGATGTCGGCGACCAGCTGCTGCACGCTGTCGAGGGTGCGCGGTGTCGAGGGAACGGGCGTGGCCATGATGCGCTCGGGCGGCGAAGGGCCGGGGATCATAGCGGATGCGTTCTGCGTGCTGTGCCGATGGCACGGTGCTTCGGAACATTCTGATGGGTGGCATCCTCTGGAAACGGAAAACCCGGCCGAAGCCGGGTTTTCTGTTTCATGCCAGAGCGGGATCAGCCGCCGCGCGGGCCGCTGCGGCGCGGGCCGCCGGGACCGCGGTTGCCGCCGGGCCCCCCCGGGCCACGGTTGCCACCCGGGCCGCCGGGGCCACGATTGCCGCCCGGACCACGGTTGCCACCGCCAGGGCCACGACCGCCCGGACGCGCGCCCTGGGCCGGCTTCGGGCTGCCATACGGGTTGAAGCCCGGGGTGGCGTGGTCGGACGGGAACGACGGGGCGTTGCCCGGATGGCCATACGGATGCTTGTTGCCCTGCTGGCCACGGTTGCCGCCGCCGGCGTTGCCGCCACCGAAGCTGCCGCGACCCTGGCCACCGCCCGCGTTGCCGCCACCGAAGCCGGCACGGCCCTGGCCGCCGCCGGCGCCCTTGGGCTTGCCGGCACCGGGGCCACGGGCGCCCGGACCGCGGGCGCCGGGACCGGCGTTGCGGTGACCGCTCGGGCCGGTGCTGACGCCGTCCGGCACGTACCAGGTGCGGAATGCGGCCGGGTTGCCTTCCGGCAGGGCGCGGTCATTCTTCGGCTTGCGCTGCTTGAACGGCTTCTGCGACTGCTTGGCCGCCGCTTCGCCGCTGACGGTCAGGCCGCCCTTGAAGCCGCCGCCCTTGCCGCCACGGCCGCGGCCGCGGTCTTCGCGCAGGGTGTCGAAGCGGCGCAGTTCGCGGCCTTCATCGGCGGTGCTGTGGCCGTTCACATAGGCATTGCCACGGCCGCCGCCATCGCGCACGCGCACGGTGGTCTTGGCCGCACGGCGCTGGCCGATCACCGGCTGCAGGGTCAGGGCCGACGGCGCGCCTTCTTCCAGCTTCAACTGGGCGCGCAGCGCCTCGACCTGGCTGCTCGGCAGTTCCACCGAGTGGCCACGGGCCAGTTCGCGCGGCAGGCTGACCTTGCCATAGCGGGTGCGCTTGAGTCGGCTGACCTGGCACCCCTGCGATTCCCACAGGCGGCGCACTTCGCGGTTACGGCCTTCCTTGACCACGACGCGGAACCAGTCGTGCGAATCGGTGCCGCCGATGCGTTCGATCTCGTCGAACTTGGCCGGGCCGTCGTCCAGGGCCACGCCACGGGCGAGGCGGTCGACGATGGCATCGCTGACCTTTTCCTGGCCTTCCGGTGCGCGCACACGCACCACGTATTCGCGCTCGACCTCGAACGACGGGTGCATCATGGCGTTGGCCAGTTCACCGTCGGTGGTGGCCAGCAGCAGGCCGGTGGTGTTGATGTCCAGGCGGCCGATGGCGATCCAGCGGGCGCCCTTCAGTGCCGGCAGGGATTCGAACACCGTCGGGCGGCCTTCGGGATCTTCACGCGTGGTCACTTCGCCTTCCGGCTTGTTGTAGACCAGCACGCGCGAGGGCTCGCTCAGGGCGGTGGCGACGAAGCCGCGGCCGTCCAGTTCGATCTTGTCGCCGCTCTTGACCGACATGCCGGTCTGCGCGACTTCGCCATTGACCTTGACCAGGCCTTCGGCGATGCGCTGTTCCAGCGCACGACGCGAGCCGAGGCCGGCCTGGGCCAGCACCTTGTGCAGGCGTTCTTCCAGCTTGAACTGTTCGGTGGTGGCTTCGCGCTTGAGCGAGAGCTTGTTCAACGACAGCTTGCGAGGGGTGTCACTCATTTACTTTGCTCCGGCCGGCGATCTCGACGTCGGCCTCTGGTTCGGACTCGGCTTGGTCAACAGCCACGGTCGTCGTCGCGACGGCGTTGTCTTCGCTTTCGTTCTGGTGTTCCGCGCGCGGTCCCGGCGCGGTTGCGGGGTGCCCGTCATCAGTGGGCGAAGGTGCTGGCTCATCGGGGTCCGCCGCGTCTCCGGCGGCGGAGGAGTTCAGGGCATCATCGCCGGCAGTGCTGCCCGGCGCGATGTTCGCCGGGATGTCATCCCCGGCATCGTTGGCGGCCACGTCCGGGCCGGCGGCGCTGGCGGCAGCCGGCGCATCACGGTCCAGCGGCAGCTGCGGTTCCAGTTCGCCCAGGTCCTTCAGTTCGGACAGGGGCGGCAGTTCGTCCAGGCGCTTGAGCCCGAAGTAGTCCAGGAAGCCCTTGGTGGTGCCGAACAGCGCGGGCTTGCCGGGCACGTCGCGGTGGCCGACGACGCGGATCCACTCGCGCTCTTCCAGGGCCTGGATGATGTTGCTGCTTACCGCCACGCCGCGCACCTGTTCGATCTCGCCGCGGGTGATGGGCTGGCGGTAGGCGATCAGTGCCAGGGTTTCCAGGGTGGCACGGGTATAACGGGTCTTGCGTTCGGTCCACAGCCGGCTGATCCAGCTGTGTACTTCGCCGGTCACCTGGTAGCGGAAGCCGGAGGCCACCTCGACCAGTTCCACGCCGCGTCCGCCGCAGGCCTCGCGCAGCTGCTCCAGCGCCCGTTCGACGCTGCCCGGCGGCACCGGCTCGTCCTCGGGGAACAGGTCCTTGAGCTGGGCCAGGGTCAGCGGCTGGCTCGATGCCAGCAGCGCGCCCTCGACTATGCGGTTGATCAGCGGTTGATCCATCGGCAGGCAGCGCTCACTCGGTCTCGTTGGCGGCGTCGTTGTCGTCGAACTCGCTGCTGAACTGCAGCGGGGCATTGGTGTTGCCGGACGCCAGCGACTTGACGTAGATCGCCGCCAGCGGTGCTTCCTGGACAATGTCCAGCAGCTGTTCCTTGGCCAGTTCCAGCACGGCCAGGAAGGTGACCAGTACACCGAGCTTGCCTTCTTCTGCGGTGAACAGGCTTTCAAAACGGTAGAACCGGCCGTCTTCCATGCGGCCCAGGATATCGCCCATGCGCTGCCGGACACTCAGTGCCTCGCGCTTGATCGCGTGGCCGCTGAACAGCTCGGCGCGGCGCATCACATCGTGCAGCGCCAGCAGCATCTCCTTCAGGTCCACCGGCGGCGGCAGCTTCACCGCAGCGCGCTCGGGCACGAAGGCATGGACCACGGTGGTGTCGCGGTCCTGGCGGGGCAGGGCGTCGATGTCCTCGGCGGCCTGCTTGAAACGTTCGTACTCCTGCAGCCGGCGTACCAGTTCGGCGCGCGGGTCGGCCTCATCGCCGTCCTCGCTGACCGGGCGCGGCAGCAGCATGCGCGACTTCACCTCGGCCAGGATCGCGGCCATCACCAGGTACTCGGCCGCCAGCTCGAACCGCAGCTCGCGCATCACGGTGATGTATTCCACGTACTGCCGGGTGATCTCGGCCACGGGAATGTCCAGCACGTCCAGGTTCTGCCGGCGGATCAGGTACAGCAGCAGGTCCAGCGGGCCCTCGAATGCATCCAGGATGACTTCCAGTGCATCCGGCGGGATGTACAGGTCCTGCGGAATCTGCAGCACCGGCTGCCCATGCACCACGGCCAGCGGCATTTCCTGCTGCTGGGGGGCGGGCGGCCGGGTTGGCGGGTTCGCGTCGTGCGCGGGTTCGGCAGTCATCTAGAAGGACATAGGCATTGCAACGGACCAGTCGCGACCCGGCAGGCGTTTCCCAGCCAGGCGGGAAATGCGCCCAAGGGGCCATGACACGCCGGGATCGGCGCGATTCCACACATCAAACAGCAAGGCGCGCCGCGGCACGGCAGCGACGGAACTACGGGGAGGTCGTCATACGTGGGCCGGTCGGGGGCGGCGGGTCGGTCGTCGGGGGCGTCTGCCGCTTCACCGACGGGCCGCTGCCTGCAGCCACGTGCAATGGACCCTAGGGTATCGCGTCGTCCGGTCAGTGTCCAGCCATGCCCGGGCCACGCCGGGCCACGGGTAGAATCGGCGCGGTTTCCGCGCACTTCGACAGGAGCTTCCGGTGTGGTATGTGATTGAAGGATATGACGGCCATGAGGTACTGGCCCAGCGGCTGCAGGTCCGGGCCGAACACCTGGCCCGGTTGCACGCCCTGCAGGCCGAAGGCCGCCTGCTGCTGGCCGGCCCCTGCCCGGCGATCGACAGCGAGGACCCGGGACCGGCCGGCTTCAGTGGTTCGGTGGTGATCGCCGCGTTCGATTCCCTGGCCCAGGCACGTGAGTGGGCCGATGCCGACCCCTACGTGGCGGCCGGCGTCTACCTGCGCGTCGAGGTGCGGCCGTTCCGCAAGGTGCTGCCGTGAGTGCCGGGGACCGCGTGGAGCGGATCCGTGCGGCGCTGCAGCAGGCATTCTCGCCGCTGGAGCTGCAGGTCGAGGACGACAGCCATCGCCACGCCGGCCATGCCGGTGCGCGCGATGGCCGCGGCCATTTCAACGTGCGTGTGGTCAGCGACCGCTTCCAGGGCATGGCGCAGATCGCGCGCCATCGGGCGGTCTATGCCGCGCTGGGCGAGCTGATGCAGACCGATATCCATGCCTTGTCCATGCGTGCACTGACCCCGTCAGAACGGGGCTGAACACGTGTCTTTCCCTGTCCTGGCGGGACTTTTGCAGTCCTGTCCGGGACACAGCCAGGTTACCGAGATGCGACATTCACCTAACGTAGTGTTTACATCCGCCGGTGGAAACGCTTACATTCCGCGCCAAGCTGGTAGGTCCAAGCCGTGGAGGGCGGCTTCGTGAACAAGGCAGCCATCACAATCAAAGACGTTGCACGCGAAGCCCGGGTCTCCGTGGCCACGGTCTCGCGCGCGCTCAACGGACACGAAAACGTCGCCGAGCCGGTGCGCAAGCTGGTGCTGGAGGTGGCCGCGCGCCTGCGCTACACCCCGCACGCGGCTGCCCGCAGCCTGAGCAGCCGCCGCACCAATACCATCGGGGTGGTGCTGCCGGACCTGTACGGCGAGTTCTTCTCCGAGCTGATGCGGGGCATCGACCAGGTCGCACGGGGGCGGCGCCAGCACCTGCTGGTGTCCAGCTACCACGGTGACCAGGAGCAGCAGGGTGCTGCCCTGCGGGCCATGCGTGGGCGCGTGGATGGCCTGCTGGTGCTTTCGCCGTATGCCGAAAGCCCGGACTTCCTGACCGACAACCTGCCGCAGTCGTTGCCGACCGTGCTCATCAATACCTACCTGCCGGGGCAGGACCATCCGGTGTTGAGCATCGATGACCACGCCGGCGCGGTGGCCATGACCCGCCACCTGCTTGATGCCGGCCACCGCCGCATCGCCTTCATTTCTGGCCCGGACCTCAACTTCGACGCGCGCGAGCGCCTGCGCGGCTTCCGTGACGCGCTGGCGGCCTTTGGCGACGGCGCCGAAGGCATCGAGCTGCCCGGTGATTTCGACGAAGCTTCCGGCCACCGTGCCGGTCAGGAGTTGCTGGCAGCCGGCACGCTGCCCGATGCCGTATTCGCCGCCAACGACATGATGGCCCTGGGCTGCCTGTATGCCTTCGCGCAGGCCGGCGTCAATGTGCCCACCGATGTCGCCCTGGCGGGCTTCGATGACATTCCGCTGGCGCGGTTTGTCCACCCGTCGCTGACCACCATGCAGGTCAGCATCGCCGAGCTGGGCGATCGGGCCATGACGCGCCTGATGCAGTTGATGGACGGCAACAACACGGATGTCGCCGGTGACAAGCAGACGCTGGTACCGCGTCTGATCGTTCGTGATTCGACCCGACACACGTCATCCGGCCATTGAAGCTGGAGACGTTTCTTTCTTCTTCATTTTGAGACACGGTGCCGCGCGAGCGGTTGCCACCACCCGGAGAAACCCATGATCCATTCCACCCACCTGATCCGCACGCCGGCACGCCGGCTGCTGACATGTGCCCTGATGAGCTGCCTGGCCCTGGGCGCGGCCCCGGACCTGATGGCCCAGTCGGCCAACGCCAGCCTGCGTGGCCAGGTGTCCAACGCACAGGCCGGTACGGAAATCACCGCCACCAACCTGGCCACCGGTACCGTCCGCCGCGGCACCGTGCGCGCAGACGGCGCCTATTCGCTGATGGGCCTGGACCCGGGCACCTATGACGTGACGGTCAACGGCAAGACCCAGAAGGTCACCGTGACCGTGGCCTCGACCGCCACGCTGAACTTCGCCGATGCGGCGTCCAGCACCGGTTCGGCTGCCGCTGCGACCAACCTGGATACCGTCACCGTGGTGGCGCCGACCCTGCTGCAGGAAGTGCGCACCTCCGAAGTGGGCAAGACCGTCAGCCTGCAGCAGATCCAGACCACCCCGCAGGTGTCGCGCAACTTCCTGGAGTTCGCCGACGCGGTGCCGGGCATGATCTTCACCCGCGATGCCAAGGGCAACACCTCGCTGCGCGGCGGTGCCACCAACTCCGACGGCACCAATGTCTACATCGACGGTGTGGGCCAGAAGAGCTACGTGAAGGGCGGCGGCGTGGCCGGCCAGTCCGGCAGTGCCGGCAACCCGTTCCCGCAGCTGGCCATCGGTGAATACAAGGTCATCAGCGGCAACTACAAGGCCGAGTACGGCCAGGTGTCCAGCGCGGCGATCACCGCGGCCACCAAGTCCGGTACCAACGAGTTCAAGGGTGAGACCTTCTACCGTTACACCAACGAAAGCATGCGCGCGATGACCCCGGCCGAACGCCAGCCGGGCAAGCGCAAGGAAGACTCGGCCGAGAAGGAATACGGCTTTGCGCTGGGTGGCCCGATCATCAAGGACAAGGCCCACTTCTTCGTGACCTACGAAGCCAAGCGCTTCGACCTGCCGGTGACCATCGCCCCGAGCGGTGCGGTCACCGGTGCGGCCTCGCAGCTGCCGGCCGCCGCCGCCGCCGGCCTGGGCCCGGCCAGCCAGCCGTTCCAGCAGGACCTGATCTTCGCCAAGATCGACGTCGAGCCGACCGACAACGACCGCATCGAGTTCACCGTCCAGGACCGTGACGAGAACCAGCAGCAGTTCAGCGACCAGACGTCCAAGGAACACGGCAAGATCACCGACAACACCGACCGTCGTTTCGCGCTGCGCTGGAACCACAGCGGTGAGCGTTACTACAACGAGTTGATGGTCACCCACGAGAAGTCGTTCAACAACCCGCTGCCGCTGAACCTGGGCAACGGCTATATCTATACCGCGCCGGATGGCCGCGACGTGGACGGCAACACCCCGCAGGAACGCACGGTGGTGGAGATCGGTGCTGCCAACGCTTTCGCCTCGCAGGTGAAGGGCCAGAAGGGCTGGTCGATCGAAGACAACCTGACCCTGGATGGCCTGGAGTGGGCCGGCGACCACACCATCAAGATGGGCGCCAAGTACAAGAAGATCAACCTGTACGCTTCCGACGCGCAGCAGATCAACCCGCAGTTCTTCTACACCGTGGGCAACCCGGAATTCGGTGTGGACACCCCGTACAAGGCGCAGTTCACCAAGCCGATCACCGGCGTGAGCGGCGTGTCCTCGGAAGTGCGTTCGAAGACTACCCAGATCGGCCTGTTCATCCAGGATGACTGGCAGGTCAACGACCACCTGCAGCTGAACCTGGGCCTGCGCTGGGATTACGAAAAGAACCCGACCTATCTGGATTTCGTGACCCCGCCGGAAGTGGTCAACGCACTGAACGCGCAGGACCCGCACGGCCCGGCCGGGCAGACCTATGCGCAGACGCTGGCGCTCAGTGGCCTGAACATCAACGATTACATCAGCAACGGGCACAACCGCAAGGCATTCAAGGATGCCTGGCAGCCGCGCCTGGGCTTCTCGTATGACATCAACGCCGACGAGCAGCACGTGATCCACGGTGGTGCCGGCCGTTCCTACGACCGTGACCTGTTCGACTACCTGGCGCTGGAAACCACCAAGCTGGCCCTGCCGCAGCCGACCGTGTTCTTCCGCAACCCGAACACCGGCGCCTGCCTGTATGGCCAGAATCCGTGCTTCGACTGGAACCCGAACCTGCTCAACGGCATCGGCAACGTGCAGGCCCTGCTGGGCAGCACCAGCAACGAAGGCCTGGAAGTGGACCTGCTCAACAACAACCTGAAGGTGCCCTACGCCGACCAGTTCAGCCTGGGCATGAGCAACCAGATCGGCGAGTGGCTGACCGATGCCACCATCTCGCGCACGCTGACCTATGACGGCTTCGCCTACACGCTGGGCAACCGCTTCCGCAACGGCAACTTCTTCGACAACCAGATGCTGTGCGGTGCCGAAAAGCCGACCTACGGCCAGCCGTGGGGCTGCAACATTCCCGGCTTCGGCAGCCTGATCATCGGCCAGCAGGGCATCAAGACCCGTGCCACCCAGATCCTGCTGTCGGCGCAGAAGCCGTACACCAAGGAAAGCGGCTGGGGCACCTCGATCGCCTACACCTGGACTACCGCGCGCCACAACCGCAACATCGACGAGCATTACTCGTTCGACCGCGGCACCATCGGTGAATACCCGTACATCAAGTCCAACGGCGCGCCGCGCCACCGCCTGGTGGTCACCGGTTCGTACGACGGCTTCTGGGGCATCACCTTCGGCGGCAAGCTGACCCTGGCCACCCCGGTGGCGGGCAACGACTGGTCCTGCGTGGCCCAGGCCGGCAACGCGAACTGCCTGCCGACCCCGGCAGCCGGTTTCCCGGCCGGCAATGGCCACTTCCTGCTGGGCGGCAAGATCTTCGGCTACCGCTCGCTGGACCTGCAGGCCACCAAGACCTTCAAGCTGGCAGGGGACACCGAACTGTATGCACGCATCGACATCATCAACGTGCTGAACTTCGACAACTTCTCCAACCTGAACTACGTCAAGAAGGACGGTACCCTGCTGGTCAGCTACAACGAGACCGGCGACATCACCGGTACCCCGCGCCAGGTGAAGGCCGAAGTAGGCTTCCGCTTCTGATGCTGGACCGCCGGCGCTGCCTTCCCGGGCGGCGCCGGCACCGGTGGCAATGGCCGGCCGCCCGTGGCCGGCCCATTGCCCAGGCCGATGCCCGCAACGGCGTGGGCATCGGCCTGGACAATGACGGGACCCTGTACGTGCCACGGTTGCCGTGGTTTTTTTTGCGACCGTTCTGTAAACGATTTCAGGCCATTGGACGTTATGCTTTCCCGTTACGTCGTCCGGAAGAGGAGCAGGGCCATGAAGGCACATCGACTGTTGACCACCCTGGGCGCAGCACTGCTGCTGGCGGCCTGCCAGCAGCAGGCCCCGCAGGAGCCCGCCAAGCCGCGCCCGCCGGTGATCCTGGTCGAGGCCGATGCGCCGCCGCGCCCGATGAAGCCCGAGCTGCCGCCGCTGTTCGATGACATCGAGCGCCGTACGTTCCAGTTCTTCTGGGATACCACCAACGAGGTCAACGGCCTGACCCCGGACCGTTTCCCGTCGCGCCCGTTCGCCAGCATCGCCTCGGTGGGCTTCGCGCTGACCGCTTACCCGATCGGCATCGAGAACGGCTGGGTCAGCCGCAACCAGGCCATCGACCGCACCCTGACCACGCTGCGCTTCTTCCGTGACGTGCCGATGGGCCCGCAGCGCACCGGCAAGGCCGGCTACAAGGGCTTCTATTACCACTTCCTGGACATGCAGGAAGGCCGCCGCTACGACAGCTGGGTGGAACTGTCCTCGGTGGACACCGCGCTGCTGATGATGGGCGTGCTGTTCGCCCAGTCGTACTACGACGGCGATGACCCGCGCGAGAAGGAAATCCGACAGATCGCCGACACCCTGTACAAGAAGGTCGACTGGCCCTGGCTGCAGCAGCGCGCACCGCTGATCTCGATGGGCTGGTTCCCCGAGAGCGGCTTCATCGACCACGACTGGATGGGCTACAACGAGGCGATGATGGTCTACATCCTCGCCCTGGGCTCGCCCACGCACCCGGTCAGCCCGGACGCGTGGACGGTGTGGACGCGCACCTACGACAACGACTGGGGGGTCTACCAGGGCCAGGAATACCTGTCCTTCGGCCCGCTGTTCGGCCACCAGTACAGCCACGTCTGGATCGACTTCCGCGACATCCAGGATGCGTACATGCGCGAGCGCGGCAGCACCTACTTCCTCAACAGCCGCTCGGCCGCGCTGGCCCAGCGCGAGTACGCCATCGCCAACCCGATGAACTGGAAGGAGTACGGCGAGAACGTGTGGGGGCTGACCGCCAGCGATGGCCCGCAGAACACCACCCAGGACTACCGCGGCGAGCAGCGCCAGTTCCGCCACTACTCCTCGCGCGGCGCCGGCCTGCGCGAGAACTTCGATGACGGCACCATCGCCCCGACCGCAGCGATCTCCTCGGTCGTGTTCGCGCCCGAACAGGTGATCCCGGCCACGCTGGAAATGCACAAGCGCTTCGGCGACTACATCTATTCCAGCTACGGCTTCCTGGATGCGTTCAACCCCAGCTTCAACTACGACATCCCGATCAAGACCGGCCGCCTGGTGCCGGACCGTGGCTGGGTGGCCAGCGACTACATCGCCATCGACCAGGGGCCGATCCTGACCATGATCGCCAACTACCGGAACGATTTCGTGTGGGAGGTGATGAAGAAGAACCCGTACATCCGCAAGGGTCTGGAACGGGCCGGCTTCTCCGGGGGCTGGCTGGCCCCGGAGGGATCGTTCCAGCCGCTGGAACTGCAGAAAGACGAGAAGGCCGCCGCCGCACGCGCGGTCGGCATCGCCGAATCACGCGCGGCTGCCGCGCAGGAACAGAAGAACAATGCCAACCGCAACAACAACCCGGGCAAGTAACACCGTGCCAGCCCTGGCCATCCGCCTGCGCCGCTGGGCCCTGCCACTGCTGGCGATGCTGGCCGTGGCCGGCTGCGCGCGCACGGACGACACCACCACCGTGCGCTTCTGGGCGATGGGCCGCGAGGCCGAAGTGGTGGCCGAGCTGATCCATGAGTTCGAGGCCGAAAACCCCGGCATCAAGGTGGATGTGCAGAACATCCCATGGACGGCAGCCCACGAAAAACTGCTGACCGCCTTCGCCGCCGACGGCCTGCCCGACGTGTGCCAGCTGGGCAACACCTGGGTGCCCGAATTCGCTGAACTCAACGCGCTGACCCCGCTGCAGCCGTTCGTCGACCATTCCGGCGTAGTCGATCAGAAGGACTACTTCCAGGGCATCTGGGATACCAACGTCATCCACGGCGAGCTGGTCGGCGTGCCGTGGTACGTCGATACCCGCCTGCTGTACTACCGCAAGGACCTGCTGGCCAAGGCCGGCTTCGACCACCCGCCGCGCACCTGGGCGGAGTGGAACACGCAGATGGCGGCGATCAAGCAGATGCAGGGGCGCAACCGCTACGCCGTGCTGATGCCGATCAACGAGTTCGAGCAGCAGCTGTCCTTCGCCCTGCAGCAGCCCGATCCGCTGCTGCGCGACGACGACACCCGCGGCAACTTCGCCAGCCCCGGCTTCCGCCGCACGCTGGGCTTCTACGCCAACATGTTCGAACAGGGCTGGGCGCCGAAGATGTCCGAGACGCAGATCTCCAACGTCTGGGATGAATTCTTCCGTGGCTTCAACGTGTTCTACATTTCCGGCCCCTGGAACATCCGCGAGTTCAAGAAGCTGCAGCCCAAGGACCTGGAAGGGCAGTGGGGCACCGCGCCGCTGCCGGGCCCGGACGGACTGGGCGCCGGCATCGCCGGCGGCACCAGCCTGGTGATCTTCCGCAAGTCGCAGCAAAAGGAAGCCTCCTGGAAGCTGATCGAGTTCCTGTCGCGGCCGGAAATCCAGGCCCGCTTCCATTCCATCATCGGTGACCTGCCGCCGCGGCGCAGTGCCTGGCAGGCCCCTTCGCTGGCCGGCGATCCACTGGCCGCTGCGTTCCGCGACCAGCTCGAGCGGGTCAAGCCCACGCCGAAGGTGCTGGAGTGGGAGCGCATCGTGCAGGAAATGCGCATCGTCACCGAGAAGGTCGTGCGTGGCGGCATGCCGCAGGACGCGGCGGTACAGGAGCTGGACCAGCGCGTGGACAAGGTGCTGGCCAAGCGCCGCTGGATGCATGAGAACGAACGCCTGCAGGGCCCGGCCGATGCGCCGGCCGCCGCCGGCACCCCCGCCGTGGAGACCCGCTGATGAAACGTACGAGCCTTGCCGGCTGGATCTTCGCCGCGCCAGCGCTGATCGTGCTGGGCGTGTTCTTCGGCCTGCCGGTGCTGTCGGCGCTGGCCCTGAGCGTGACCGACTTCGACCTGTATGCGCTGGCCGACAGCCACAACCTGCGCTTCGTGGGCCTGGGCAACTACTGGGACCTGCTGCAGACCCCGATGTTCTGGAAGTCGCTGTGGAACACCACCTACTTCGTCATCATCGGCGTGCCGCTGTCCATCGGCGTGTCGCTGGGCGCAGCGATGCTGCTCAATGCCCCGGCCGCGCGCTTCAAGGCCCTGTTCCGCACCGCGCTGTTCGCCCCGGTGGTGACCACGCTGGTGGCGGTGGCGGTGATCTGGCGCTACCTGTTCCACACCAGCTACGGGCTGGTGAACTACGGCCTGGCCCACATCGGCATCGGTCCGGTCGACTGGCTGGGCGACCCGAACTGGGCCATGCCCACCATCATGCTGTTCGCCGTATGGAAGAACTTCGGCTACAACATGGTGATCTTCCTGGCCGGCCTGCAGGCCATTCCGCATGACCTGTACGAGGCCGCGCGCATCGATGGCGCCTCGCGCTGGAAGCAGTTCCTGCACATCACCCTGCCGATGCTCGGCCCGGTGCTGCTGGTGGTCGGGGTCATTACCGTGTCCGGCTACTTCCAGCTGTTCGCCGAACCCTACGTGATGACCCGCGGCGACCCACTGCAGAGCACCGTCAGCGTGCTGTATTTCATGTTCGAGGAAGGCTTCAAGTGGTGGAACCTGGGACGGGCCTCGGCCGTGGCGTTCCTGCTGTTCCTGATCATCCTGGCGGTGACCACCGTGATGCTGCGTTTCGGCCGCAAGAGGCAGTTGGTATGAGTCGTGAAATCGGCCAGTCGCGCTGGCACCCGTGGTGGATCAACGGCGCCCTGCTGGTGCTGGCGCTGGCCAGCCTGGCCCCGTTGCTGTGGATGCTGTCGGTGTCGTTCATGCCGGCCGGGCAGGCCAGCCACTTCCCGCCGCCGCTGCTGCCGTCGCATGCCACCACCGCGAACTACCACGAACTGTTCGCGCGTACCGGCATGGCCAGCAACTTCGTCAACAGCCTGCTGGTCTCGCTGTCGATCACGCTGGGCTCGCTGCTGCTCAACACCATGGCCGGCTATGCCTTCGCCAAGCTGCGCTTCGTCGGCCGCGAGCGGTTGTTCCAGCTGCTGATGGCGGCGCTGGTGATCCCGGCGCAGGTGGCGATGCTGCCACTGTTCCTGCTGATGAAGCAGCTGGGCCTGGTCAACAGCTTCGGCGGGGTGATCGTGCCGGCGCTGGCCACGGTGTTCGGCATCTTCCTGGTGCGCCAGTACGCCCGCTCGATTCCCGATGAGCTACTGGAAGCGGCGCGCATCGACGGGGCAGGGGAGCTGCGCATCTTCTTCCAGATCGTGCTGCCGATGCTCAAGCCGGTGCTGGTGACGCTGTCGATCTTCACCTTCATGGGTGCCTGGAACGATTTCATGTGGCCGCTGATCGTGCTGACCGACCAGGAGCACTACACTCTGCCGGTGGCCCTGGCCACGCTGTCACGCGAACACATCATGGATGTGGAGATGATGATGGCCGGTGCGGTGGTGACCGTGGTGCCGGTGCTGGCACTGTTCCTGGTCCTGCAGCGTTACTACATTCAAGGATTGTTGTTGGGGAGTGTGAAGGGATGAGGTCAGTGATCGCCGCCGGTGCCGCCCTGTTGTGGACGTCTGCGGCGATCGCCGCCCCGCCGGCACTGCCGGCACCGAAGGTGATCGATGACTTCGACGACCCCGCGGCCTGGTCACTGGTGCTGTCCGACCAGGTCAGCGGCTCGCTGCGGCCGGTCAGCGGCGCCGGCGGTGGCCGCGCGCTGTGCCTGGATTACGACTTCCACAAGGTGTCCGGCTACGTGGGCATCCGCCGTGCCGTGGGCATCGACTACCCGGCCAACTACCAGTTCGGCGTCCAGCTGCGCGGTGATTCCCCGCGCAACGACCTGCAGTTCAAGCTGATCGACGCCAGCGGCGACAACGTGTGGTGGGTCAACCGGCCGGGCTACGCCTTCCCCAAGGCATGGACGCCGGTGCAGTACCGCAAGCGGCAGATCGACAAGGCCTGGGGCCCCTCGGCCCAGACCGAGCTCACCCGCAGTGCCGCGATGGAGTTCACCATCTACAGCAAGGTGGGCGGGCGCGGAACGGTGTGCTTCGACACGCTGACCCTGCAGGGCCTGCCCCCGGCTGATACCTCGCCGCTGCGGCCGGCGGTGATCGCCGATACGGCCACGGCGCTGCAGGACCGCATGGTCGATGGCAAGGACAGCACGTTCTGGATCAGTGGGGGCGTCAAGCAGCAGACCATCAGCCTGGACCTGCGCAGCCCGCGCGAGATCGGCGGTGCGGTGATCGACTGGCTGCCCGGCCTGGAAGCCACGCGTTACACGATCCGCACCTCCGAAGACGGCCGCGACTGGCGCACCGTGCGCGAAGTGACCGCCGGTGGCGGCGGCCGCGACTGGCTGGCGATGCCCGATACCGATGCGCGCTATGTGCGCTTCGACCTGCAGGACGGCCCCAACTGGCGCTACGGCATCCGCGAGATCGCGCTCAAGCCGCTGGATTTCGCAGCGACGCCCAACGCGTTCCTGTCCTCGGTGGCGGCCGATCTGCCCCGCGGTGCGTTGCCCCGTGCCTATGTCGGCGAGCAGCCCTACTGGACCCTGCTGGGCCTGGATGGTGGGCAGGAACAGGCACTGCTGGGCGAAGACGGGGCACTGGAGCCAAGCAAGGGCAGCTTCAGCGTCGAGCCGTTCATCCAGCTCGACGGCAAGCTGCTGTCGTGGTCGGATGTGGCGCTGACCCAGTCGCTGCAGGACCATTACCTGCCGATTCCCACCGTGGACTGGGTGCATGAAAAGGTCGGCCTGTCGGTGACCAGCTTCGTGCAGGGCAGCCCCGAGCGTGCACAGTTGATCGGGCGCTACCGGCTGAGCAATCCGGACAAGGTGGCGCACGACTACACCCTGGCCCTGGCGATCCGCCCCTGGCAGGTGAATCCGCCGACCCAGTTCCTCAACACGGTGGGCGGCTTCAGCCGCATCGATGCGCTGGATGTCGGCGACCAGGTGGTGCGGGTCAACGGCGAGCCCCGGCTGTACTCGCTGCAGGTTCCCGATGCCCGGTTCGCCACGCCGTTCGATGGCAAGCTGGAGGTGATGCACCTGGCCAGCGGCAAGCTGCCGGCAACCACCGAAGTGAAGCGTGATGTCACCGGCATGGCCTCTGGCGCGCTGCTGTACCGCATCCGCCTGGAGCCGGGGCAGAGCCGTGAAGTCGCGCTGGTGCTGCCACAGACCGGTGGCTGGAAGCCGCAGGCCGTGGACGTGGCCAAGGCGCAGCAGCAGGTCGCGGCGATGTGGCGGCAGAAGCTGGACGTGGTGAAGCTGCAGGTGCCGACGGCGGGACAGCCGCTGGCCGACACGCTGCGTACCGCGTTGGCGCACATGCTGATCTCGCGGGTCGGCCCGCGCCTGCAGCCGGGCACGCGCTCGTATGCACGCAGCTGGATCCGCGATGGCGCGATGATTTCCGAAGGCCTGCTGCGGCTGGGCCGCAGCGACGCGGTGCGCGATTACGTGGCCTGGTATGCGCCCTACCAGTTCGACAACGGCAAGGTGCCCTGCTGCGTGGATGCGCGCGGCAGCGACCCGGTGCCGGAGAACGACAGCCATGGCGAGCTGATCCACAACATCGCCGAGTACGGGCGCTACACCGGTGACACCGCGTTCGTCGAACAGATGTGGCCGCATGTGCTGGGCGCCTACCAGTACATGGAGCAGCTGCGTGGCAGCGAGCGCACCGAGGAGAACCGCGCGCGCAACCCGGCGTTCTACGGCATGATGCCGGCCTCGATCAGCCACGAAGGCTATTCGGCCAAGCCGATGCATTCGTACTGGGACAATTTCTGGGCCCTGCGCGGCTATACCGATGCCGCACGCCTGTCGGCACAGCTGGGCAAGCTGGAGGCGATGCAGATCGCCGAGTCGCGCGACCAGTTCCGTGATGACCTGCAGGCCTCGCTGCTGTCGGCGATGGACCAGCACCGCATCGATTTCCTGCCGGGCTCGGCCGAGCTGGGGGATTTCGACCCCACCTCCACCACCATCGCCCTGGCCCCGGGTGGCGAGCAGAACCTGCTGCCGCAGCAGGCGCTGTACAGCACCTTCGAGCGCTACTGGAACGAATTCGTGCAGCGCCGCGACGGCAAGCGCGAATGGAAGGACTACACCCCCTACGAATGGCGCAACGTCGCGGCCTTCGTGCGCCTGGGCTGGCGTGACCGCGCCTGGCAGGCCACCGAGTTCTTCTTCAAGGACCGTGCACCGCAGGCCTGGAACCAGTGGGCCGAAGTGGTCTCGCGCACGCCGCGCAAGCCGTTCTTCGTCGGTGACCTGCCGCATGCCTGGGTGGCATCGGACTTCGTGCGTTCGGCGCTGGACATGTTCGCCTACAGCCGCGACAGCGACGATGCGCTGGTGCTGGCCGCCGGTGTGCCCACCGCCTGGCTGCAGGGCCCGGGCATCGGCGTGCAGGGCCTGCGGACCCCGCAGGGACAGCTGAACTACCACCTGCAGCGCAGCGACAAGCAGCTGGTACTGGACCTGCAGGCAGGGCTGACGCCGCCGGCCGGTGGCGTGGTGTTGCCGTGGCCCTACGCGGGTGACCCGGGGAATGCGACCATCAACGGTGAGCCGGCGCAATGGAGCGGCAACGAGCTGCATGTGCTGCAGGTGCCGGCACGCGTGGAGATCGAGGTGCCCAGCGCCGTCCGCCGGGCCGAACGCAAGGACAGGTGAGCATGCGGGAGGCAGGCAAGGGCAGGGCGTACCGCGGCCTGGGCATGGCCGTGCTGGCGCTGGCCTGCATGGCGGCAGTGCCGGGTGCCTACGCTGCCCCCACGCGTGCGGAAGGGGGTGCGTCCCGTGAGGTGGCCACTGCGACGGGCATGGGCATGGGCATGGTCACCTTCAACCTGCACCACGACCGCGAAGACTGGCCCGCGCGCCGTCGCACCATCCTGGCCGAACTGCGGCGCCTGCAGCCCGATGCGATCGCGCTGCAGGAAGTGATCCAGAAGCGCAACGTGCGCAACCAGGCGCAATGGCTGGCCAGCAAACTCGGCTACGAGTACCTGTTCGTGTCCACCGACCCGCCGGGTGCCCCCAAGCGCTATGGCAATGCCCTGCTGACCCGGCGGCCGGTGCAGGCCCGTAACGAGCACCTGCTGCAACCGTTGGCCGACTACCGCACCGTGGCGCACCTGCGCATCGATGTCGATGGCCAGCCGGTGAACGTCTATGCCACGCATTTCAACGAACGCAGCGATGAGGACGGCAAGCGCATCCGCCGCACCCAGGTCGAGGATCTGCTGCGCTTCATCGGCCGCACCTCCGCCGGCGCGCCGGTGGTGATCGCCGGCGATTTCAATGCGCTGGTCGATGCCAATGACCTGAGCGAGCTGCGCAGCCGTTACGGCGACAGCTACGGCAGCGTGCACGTCAACAATGCCGACCTGGCACAGGCCAGTACCTTGAACCGGCACTACTACGATGCGCCCTCGCGTATCGACCACATCTTCTTCCAGCAGGATGCGCTGGTGGCACGTGAGGCGAAGATCCTGTTCGATGCACCTGACGCCGGTGGGCGCTGGGCGTCGGACCATTACGGGGTGTGGGCGCGCCTGCAGTTCACCCCGACGCCGTAGCGCGCCCGCTTCTGTAGTGCCAGGCCATGCCTGGCTTGTTTAGCGCCCGGCCATGCCTGGCAGCGGGCGGATACCGATCCGGGGCGGCAACCAGAACATGGCCTGTCGCCCGCGCCTTCCGTGATCGCCGCCCATAAAAAAACGGCGGGGATCATCGATCCCCGCCGCGTCATGCCGATTCCCGGGCCGCTCAGGCGGCCGGCGGGGTGGGCTTCTCTTCGTCCTTCTTCGCTTCCTCGGCCTCGTCGACGACCGGGTCCGCCGCCGGGGCCTCGACTGCCGGCTGGGCCGGAGTGGCGGCATCGATAGCATCGAGCATGCTGGTCTGCACCGGTGCCACCGGGGTCACGACCGGCGTCTCCGCCTTCGGGGCTTCGACGGCGACCGGGGCTTCCGCCTTCGGGGCTTCGACGGCGACCGGGGCTTCCGCCTTCGGCGCTTCGACAGCGACCGGGGCTTCCGCCTTCGGTGCTTCGACAGCAACCGGGGCTTCGGCCTTCGGGGCTTCGACGGCAACCGGGGCTTCGGCCTTCGGTGCTTCGACGGCGACCGGGGCTTCCACCTTCGGTGCTTCGACGGCAACCGGGGCTTCGGCCTTCGGTGCTTCGACGGCAACCGGGGCTTCCACCTTCGGTGCTTCGACAGCGACCGGGGCTTCGGCCTTCGGTGCTTCGACAGCGACCGGGGCTTCGGCCTTCGGGGCTTCGACGGCGGCCGGGGCTTCCACCTTCGGTGCTTCGACCACGGCGCTGCTGACCGCGACAACCGGAGCGGCGGCGGCTACGGCGGCCGGGGTGCGGGCCGGCTTGCCGGCGTCGGTGGCCGGCGGCTCGATGTCGTCGTCGAAATCGAATTCCGGCTGCGGACGTGCCGGCTGGGCGGCGGCAACGGCGGTCACCTCACCGGTCTGTTCGACGGCCGGCTCGATGATGTCGCTGTCCTCACCGTCATCGCTGTCGTCCTGGTCATCGCCCAGGGCGTCGCCACCGGCGGCGTTCTCGGCATTGCCGCGACGGCGACGGCGACCACCGCGACGGCCGCGACGGCGGCGGGTCGCGCCTTCGCCGGCGGCATCGCCGTTGGCATCCACCGTGGCACCTTCGGTACCGGCATCGGCGCTGGCCTCGACCACCCCATCGGTGGCTTCGGCATCGACCACGGTGCCCAGCGGCGCATCGTTGGCCACCGGTGCGGTGACCGCGACGGCGGGGGCATCCTGCGGGGCCGCCACGGCAATGGCCGCGGCGGCAGCAGCGGTGACGGGCACCACGGCATCGGCCGGTGCGGCCTCGGTAGCGGCGCGCTGCGGCTTCTCGGCCGGCTTGTCACCGTCCTGGCGCGGCGGCTTGGGCTGCTTCACCTTCGGCTGCTGCTGGCCCTGGCCCTGCGGCTGCTCGTTGCGCGGCTTCTGCTGCTGGGGCTGCTGCTGCGGGTCACGCGGCTGGCGCGGCGGCTGCGCATCCTTGTTCTGGCCGTTCTGGCCATTCTGGGCATTGGCGTTGTTGCCGCCGTTGTTGCCCTGGCGGCGCTCGTCGCGCTCCTTGCGTTCGCCACGCTCCTTGCGGCCGCCCGGGTCCTTGCCCTGGGCGTTGGCGTTGCCGCCACGGTTGTCGTCGCGACGGTCCTTGCGGTCCTTGTTGCGATCCTTGTTGCGGTCCTTGCGGCCGCCATCGCCCTGCGGCTGGCGGGCCGTCGGGGCCGGCGCTGCGGCCGGGGCCGATTCGCCGCCGAAGACGCGCTTGAACCAGCCGACGATGCCGCCGCTGGCGGCCGGGGCCGGGGCGACCACCGGAGCCGGCACGGGGGCCGGGGCGGGGGCCACTTCTTCGCGGACCGGGGCCGGCGAGGTGTGCTTGACCTGGGTGACGGCCGGCGGCGGGATGTTCAGCTGGCCCTTGGTCAGCGCATGCACCGGCAGCTTGCGCGGGGTGCCGCGCTGGTAGCTCGGCTTGCCGCTTTCCTCGCCCAGCTCGTTCTCGCGCAGGCGGGTCACCACGTAGTGCGGTGTGTGCAGCTGCTCGTCGGCGACGATGACGATCGGGGCTTCATGGCGCTGCTCGATCTCACGCAGCGCGCTGCGCTTTTCGTTCAGCAGGTAATTGGCGATCTCCACCGGGGCCTGGACCAGCACCTGCCCGGTGTTTTCCTTCATGGCGTGCTCTTCGGCCACGCGGATGATCGACAGCGACAGCGATTCGACGCTGCGCATGCGGCCATGGCCGTCGCAGCGCGGGCAGACGATCTGGCTCGATTCGCCCAGGCTCGGGCGCAGGCGCTGGCGGCTCATTTCCAGCAGGCCGAAGCGCGAGATGCGGCCGACCTGCACGCGTGCACGGTCGTACTTGAGCGCATTGGCCAGGCGGTTCTCCACCTCGCGCTGGTGCTTGTTGGAGGCCATGTCGATGAAGTCGATGACCACCAGGCCGCCCAGGTCGCGCAGGCGCAGCTGGCGGGCCACTTCCTCGGCCGCTTCCAGGTTGGTCTGGAAGGCGGTGTCCTCGATGTCGCTGCCCTTGGTGGCGCGCGAGGAGTTCACGTCGACGGCGGTCAGCGCTTCGGTCTGGTCGACCACGATCGAGCCGCCCGACGGCAGGCGCACGTTGCGCTCGTAGGCACCTTCGATCTGCGATTCGATCTGGAAGCGGTTGAACAGCGGGATGTCGTCCTTGTAATGCTTGAGCTTGCGCAGGGTCTGCGGCATCACCTGCTGCATGAACTCGCGGGCGTGCTCGTACATCTCCTCGGTGTCCACCAGGATCTCGCCGATGTCGGCGCGCAGGTAGTCACGCAGGGCGCGCACGATCAGGCGCGATTCCTGGTAGATCAGGAACGGGGCCGGCTTGCTCAGTGCCGCTTCGGCAATGGCCCGCCAGACGTTGAGCAGGTAGTCCAGATCCCACTGCAGCTCTTCGGCATCGCGGCCGACGCCAGCGGTGCGGATGATCACGCCCATGTCGTCGGGGATGTTCAGCTTGTCCAGGGCGTCCTTCAGGGCAGCCCGGTCTTCGCCTTCGATGCGACGGGAGACACCGCCCGCGCTCGGCGAGTTCGGCATCAGCACCATGTAACGGCCGGCCAGCGAGATGAACGTGGTCAGGGCGGCGCCCTTGTTGCCACGCTCTTCCTTGTCCACCTGGACGACGATTTCCTGGCCTTCCTTCAGCAGTTCGCGGATGCCGGCCTTGTTGTGGTCGACGCCGGCCTGGAAGTAATCCCGGGAGATTTCCTTCAGCGGCAGGAAGCCATGGCGGCCACCGCCGTATTCGACGAAGGCGGCTTCCAGCGAGGGCTCGATGCGGAAGATCCGGCCCTTGTAGATGTTGGACTTCTTCTGTTCCTTGGACGGCTGTTCGATGTCGATGTCATACAACGACTGGCCATCCACGATGGCGACACGCAGCTCTTCAGCCTGCGTGGCGTTGATCAGCATTCGCTTCATTGTTGCGTTCCTCGCAAGCGGCTACCGCGCGGAACGCCATGGGGTTTCGCCTCTGGACACGGCTCGCTGCCCATTCGCGCAAGCGCGGGGAGGGCAGCTTGGGTTTCCAGCGCTACGACACCACGGCAGGCCGCGGGAGCGCTTCATTTTCTGGTTTTGGGTGTTGCAGGGCCGGCGGCGGCTGTCAGCCAGGCTGGAGCGCCGCACGGGACATGTTCAGCGCGACTGCGTGTCAGGCAATCGGCGATGGCCGGGAACGCCGGTGAGCCGCTAACATGGCCGCCCCGCGGGCGGTGGTCGCGCACTGTGCCGGATTCGTCGGAAGCTGGGCTTCTGGCCCTGAGTAACTTCCAACGAAATCAATCCCTTATCTCGCCCCCCGAGTGTAACAGAATAAACAGCCCGATGACTGCCCCAGACCCCACCAAGCCCGCCGGCGACAAGCCGTCCGTGCGCATGATCACCGTTCCGGCCGATCGCGCCGGCCAGCGACTGGACAATTTCCTGCTCGGCCAGCTCAAGGGCGCCCCACGCAGCCTGGTCTACAAGCTGGTCCGCAGCGGCCAGGTCCGCGTGAACGGTGGCCGGGCCAAGGCCGAACGCAAGCTGGAGGCGGGCGATGAAGTGCGTGTGCCGCCAGTCCGTCTCAGTGAAGAAGGAGACAAGGCCGGGCCGCCCGAGGCGTTCATGCGCCGCCTGGAGCAGGCCATCGTGTTCGAGGACGCGCGCCTGCTGGCCCTGAACAAGCCCTCCGGCGTGGCCAGCCACGGTGGCAGCGGCATCAGCTTCGGTGCCATCGAGACCCTGCGCGCTCTGCGCCCGGGGCAGACCCTGGAGCTGGTCCACCGGTTGGATCGCGACACATCGGGCCTGCTGGTGGTGGCCAAGAAGCGCTCGGCGCTGAGCGAGCTGCAGGCGCTGCTGCGTGAAGACCACGGCGCGGGTATCCGCAAGCGCTACCTGACCCTGCTGGCCGGGCGCATGCCTGATGGCGTGATGACCGTTGATGCCCCGCTGCATGTGGGCCTGCGCCAGGGGGGCGAACGCCACGTGCAGGTCAATGCGATCGGCAAGGCGTCGATCAGCCATTTCCGGGTGCTGGAGCGCCGTGGCGGCCATTCGTACTGCGAGGTGCGCATCGAGACCGGGCGCACCCATCAGATCCGCGTGCATGCCCAGCACCTGGGGCACCCGGTGGCTGGTGACGACAAGTACGGCGATCCAGCGGTCAACAAGCGGCTTCGTGAGCAGATCGGCCTCAAGCGCCTGTTCCTGCATGCCGCATCGCTGGAGTTCGCGCTGGACGACGGCAAGAGCCCGTATGTGCTGAATGCACCGTTGGCGGATGAGTTGGTCGAGGCGCTGGACAAGCTGCGCTGACGGATCAGGCTGGCCTCAGCCAGGCATGGCCTGGCTCTACCTAGGGTTGGGTAGATCCACGCCATGCGTGGATGCTTGCATCACCGCGCGGGACCGGGCTGGCCTCAGCCAGGCATGGCCTGGCTCTAGCTTGGGTTGGATGGATCCACGCCATGCGTGGATGCTTCCATCACCGCGCGGGACCGGGCTGGCCTCAGCCAGGCATGGCCTGGCTCTACCTAGGGTTGGGTAGGTCCACGCCATGCGTGGATGCTTCCATCATCGCGCGGGACCGGGTCTACCTCAGCCAGGCATGGCCTGGCTCTACCTGGGGTTTTGTTGATCCACGCCATGCGTGGATGTTTGCATCACCGCGCGTGACCGGGTCTACCTCAGCCAGGCACGGCCTGGCTCTACCCCGGGTTGGGTAGATCCACGCCATGCGTGGATGCTTGCATCACCGCGCGGGACCGGGCTGGCCTCAGCCAGGCATGGCCTGGCTCTACCTGGGGTTTTGTAGATCCACGCCATGCGTGGATGCGCCTTGCGGGGCCGCTCACCACTTGAACAGCACCAGGCTGATCGCCAGCGTGCCCATGCCCGCGACCAGGCCATACACGGTCTCATGGCCCTTGGCATACCGCTTGGCTGCGGGCAGCAGCTCGTCCAGCGCCAGGAACACCATCACCCCGGCGATCAGCCCGAACACCCAGCCGAAGGTGGCGTGCGACAGCGAGCCCTTCAGCAGGACATAGCCGATCGCCGCGCCCACCGGTTCGGCCAGGCCCGACAGCAGGCTGGCGGCGAAGGCATAGGCCTTGTTCTGCGTGGCGAAATACACCGGCACCGCGATCGCGATGCCTTCGGGAATGTTGTGGATGGCGATGGCGAATGCCAGCGGCATGCCCACCGAGGGGCTTTCCAGCGTGGCGAAGAACGTGGCCAGCCCTTCCGGGAAGTTGTGTGCGGTGATCGCGATGGAAGTCAGCAGGCCGACCCGCTTCAGGTAGGCGCGGCTGTTGTCGCGGAAGGCGGGATCCTGCTTGTCCAGGCTTTCATGCGGGTTGGGAATGAGGTGGTCGATCAGCACGATCGCCACCACGCCCAGCAGGAAGGCGATCGTGCCGTAGGTGAAGCCGGCCCGCGGCCCATAGGCCAGGCCGAACGATTCCACCGATTTGTTGAGGATCTCCGACAGCGAGACATACACCATCGCGCCGCCGGCGAAGGCGAGCCCGAAGGCCAGCAGGCGTGGATTGGGCCGGCGCGAGAACAGCACCAGCAGGCTGCCGATGGCGGTGGCCAGGCCGGCCGCGAGGGTGACCGCCAGGGCGATCCAGACGTTTTCCTGGGAAATCTGCAGCATGCGCCGGCGCGATCCTTACTCGGGTATGCCGACCGCCCGGCACGGGGCCGGGCGGCAGGCAGGGGGCGAGGCGTGGCGCAGGCTGGCCTCGGTCAGGGGCTCAACCGCCGCGGCGGGCGCGCTCTTCCACGGCGAAGCACTGGTCCGGCTTGGGCTGCGGCGGGTTGAAGCTCAGCGGCACCTGGATGGTGGCCGGCACGGCCTGGCCGTTGCGGGTGGCGGCCTTGAACTGCCAGCCCTGCACGGCGGCCTTGGCCAGTTCATCCAGCTGCGGGTTGCCGGCACTGCCGAGCAGGGTGATCTCGCTGGGCTTGCCGTCCACGCCGATCACCACCTTGAAGGTGGTGGTGCCGCCCACGCCCAGGCAGGCCAGCTCCAGCGGGTACTGCGGCGGCGGGGTCTTCACCGCGGCCACCTCGGTGGGCGGGATGGCCGGGGCCGCCGGCGGGGCGGTGCCGCCACAGCCGGCCAGGCCGGCCACAGCGAACAGGGACAGGCTCAACAGACGCAGGTTCATGGGGTTACTCCGTCAGGGCTGCGGCCTTGGCCGCACAGATGAAGTCGTTCTCGCTCAGGCCACCCACGTCGTGGGTGGAAAAACGCACCACGGCACGGTCGTAGTGCACCCCCAGGTCGGGGTGGTGGTCTTCGCGGTGGGCGATCCAGGCCAGGGCGTTCACGAAGGCCATGGTCGCGTGGTAGTTGTCGAAGCGGAACGTGCGCACCAGCGCCTGGCCGGCTTCGGCCAGCTCCCATCCCGGCACCTGGGCCAGCAGTTCCGCCACGCGGGCTTCGCCCAGGCGGTGATCGCTGCCGCGGCGCGGCACGCAATGGGCCTGTGCCAGCGGGATCAGGTCGGCCATGGGGGTTCCTCCACTTGTATTGATGAACAATGCGCCGGACGGTGTATAAACCGAATGAGCGCGTAACGTAGACAAGGCTAGAATAGCCCGATGATCCAGATCTCCGACACTGCCCAGCGGCATTTCCGCAAGCTGATCGAACGCGAAGGCATCCCCGGCATGGGGGTGCGCCTGAGCGCGGTCGACCCTGGCACACCGCGCGCCGATGCGCGCCTGGAGTTCGCCGAACCGGCCGACCTGCTCGGCGACGAGTGGGCGGTGGACTGCGAAGGCTTCACCCTCTATGTGGATGCGACCAGCGTGGGCTGGCTGGACGGTGCCGAGATCGACATCGTCGCCGGCACGGCAGGTGGCCAGCAGCTGACCATCAAGGCCCCGCGCATCAAGGGCGAAGCGCCCGGCGATGCAGCCTCGCTGGTCGAGCGCGTGCACTGGGTGGTGGAAAATGAAATCAACCCGCAGCTGGCATCCCACGGCGGCAAGGTGGCCGTGCAGGAAGTCTCGGCCGAGGGCGTGGTGCTGCTGCGCTTCGGTGGCGGCTGCCAGGGCTGTGGCATGGCCGATGTGACGCTCAAGCAGGGCATCGAGAAGACCCTGATGGGGCGTGTGCCGGGCATCACCGCCGTGCGTGATGCCACGGACCATGACAGTGGCCAGGCGCCCTACATTCCCCGCGGCAACGCTGCCTGACGCCGCCGCGTGCCGTTGCGCCGGGCTGACGAACTCATCGCTTCCCTGCTGGCCCGCCAGCAGGCCGCTCCCATCCTCGAAAAGACCACGGGCCTGCCTTACGGCTGGGCCCTGTGGCTGCGTGCGCTGACGCCACTGCAGCGGCCGTTCCATGCCCGCGATGTGATCGCGGTGCTGTTGCCGCGGCCGTTGCCCGGTGCGCCGGGGCGGCTGCCCGCACTGGGGTTCGCGCAGGCCCTGCGCCGCCTGTTCTGGCAGGACTGGGACCCGGCCCCGCGCGACCAGCGCTGGATGCGCTGGGTTTCGTCGCTGGCCAGCGTCCTGCTGCACCTGCTGTTCTTCGTGCTGTTGCTGTGGGTGGCGATGATCCGCCCGCCGGCCAGTGAGCGCGAGGGGGGTGAGGGCGAGCGCATCCAGGTCGAGTTCCTGGGCCAGGGCACGCAGGAAGGCGGGGGCGAGCAGCCCGGTGCGGCCGAGGCCATCGCCGCCGCCGCCAGTGCGGCGGCCGCGGCGGCACAGGCCGAGGCCGAAGCGGCAGGATGGGCGGCGCCCGCCCGCCCGCAGCCTGCCGCGCACACCGCGCAGGCCACCCAGCCGCCACCCGCGGCGGCGCCCCCTTCTCCGGCCGAGCCCGCACCGGCGGCCGAGCCTGTGCCGTCCCCACCCGTGCAGGCCACGGACGTAGTGCAGGCCAGTACCGATTTCGTGGTGCCGCCGGTCAGCCACCTGCGTACCGAAGTGCGCGTGGTGCCGCGCGCGGCCGAGGTGCCGGCGGTGCGCGAACGCAGCGTGCAGGCGGTGCAGGCACCGCAGGTTCCCACGCCGGTGACCCCGCCGCCGGTCCGTGTACCGACCCCGGCACTGTCTGAGCCGCAGGTGCGCGAACGGGAGATCGCCCAGGTCGATCCGGCCCCGGCGATGCCACCGTTGCGTCCCGTCGAGGTGCGCGTGCGCACCCCGCAGCGCGACCTGCAGGTGCAGGAGCGCGAGGTGACTACGGTGTCCGCCGAATCCGTGCAGCTGGCGCGCGTGCCCGTGCCGGAGCCGGGTGTGCGTGACCGGCAGGTACCGCAGGTGGCAGTGCGCGAACGCAGCGTCACCGCGCGCGAGCCGGCCCCGGCCCTGGCGGCATCGACGGCGACCGCAGCGGCCGATGGCCGTGCAGCCACAGCAGCCATGGCTTCTCCTGCGCGCAGTGCGGTGCCGGCCGGGCAGGCCGGCGCGCGGTCCGCGCCTGCGCCCGGCAACTGGGCCACGCCAGCCCGGGGGGATGACTGGGGCGCGTCCAGCCGTGACCGGCCCGGTGCTGCCCGCGGTGCGCAGGCCTCTACCGGTGGGCAGGGCCAGGGGTTGTTCAACGCCGATGGCAGCGTGCGCGTGCCCGGGCAGGAGGGCGCTGCGGGGGGCAGCCAGCGCGGTGCCCCCGGTGGCGACAGCGATGGCTGGACCAAGGACCGCATCGCCCAGTCGGGAACCTGGCTCAAGCGGCCCCCCTATGACTACACGCCCACCTCGTTCGACAAGTACTGGGTACCGCAGGAATCGTTGCTGGCCGAATGGGTGCGCAAGGGCATCAAGTCGCTCGAGATTCCGCTGCCCGGTACCAGCACGAAGATCTCCTGCGTGATCTCGCTCCTGCAGGCCGGTGGGGGCTGTGGCCTGAGTGATCCGAACATGCAGGACCAGCCGGCGATCGCGCGCCCGCCGCCGGACATCCCGTTCAAGAAGGAACTGCAGGAAGACAACGGCAGCCGCTGATGGCTGCCATTGTCCGCGCAGGGTCTCGATGCGCGGCGCCGCACCGGTGTCGGCGCCTGCAGCGCCACGCCATGCGTGGATGCCTTGCGCGCGGACGCCCCCGCGCCGCCCAGGGGCGGCGCTACCGTAGGGTCATTCGCGTTGCGACAGGAACACCCAGAACGGCACATCGCGCGCGACCCAGTCGCGGCTGGCGTCGTCCAGGATGTCCAGCAGGGTGTCGAAATCCTTCGGTGCGCTGGCACGCAGCGCGTCCACGTCGGCCAGGAACAGGGCGTGCCCGTGGCCGGGCAGCCACTGCAGGTCGCGCAGGTTGTCCGACAGCGCATCCCAGTTGCCGCCGAAACCTGCCGGAAAATCCAGCTGCGCGGCCAGCCGCGCCAGCAGCGTGCGCTTGTCCGCCACGCTCTGCAGGTCGATGCGGCTGATGTGCAGGCCGGCATCGCGCATGGCCGCGGCAAGCGCATCGATGTCGCCGCTGTCGATGGCGTAGACGCCTGCATTGTTGATGTCGTGCAGGCCAAGGCCGAAATCATCGTGGCTCATCGGGTGTCTCCAGGGGCGGGCACGGTGAAGCTGCGGAACGAATCGTAGTGGTCGTCGGTGTAGTACCACGCATCCGGCGGGTCGCCGCCGGTGATGATGCGGCGGGTGCCCCGCGTGGCGGCACCGGGGGTATCCACCGTGTATTCGCGGTAGTAGCCGCGGGGCCGCTGCGGCAGGCGTTGTTCGCGGTTGCCGAACACGCTGCCGTCCTGGCGGTGCGGGAACGGGCCGCCGCGCTGGATCAGGGCGATGGTGGCGCGTGCTTCGGCAGGCAGGAACGGTGGCAGGCGGTCGCTGGCGCGCGCGGTCGGCGCGGCGCCTGCGGGGCCGGCGGTACCGTTCTGCAGTGCCGGTGCGAACTGTGGCGGCGCCGGCCGCTGCAGCAGGTGGTTGGCCAGCAGCCCGGCCAGCAGCAGGGCGATGGCGGCGATCAGCAGCCGGGGGTTGCGCATGGGCAGGCACGGGCAGGGAGGATGCGCGCACTGTAGCGCCTGCGTGCTGCACGGTGCATGAGGCGCGGCGCTGCGTCACGGGCAGGTCACACTTGCCGCGGGCCTCACGGGCAGGACGAAGTTTCCTTTACATCCCCCTTGGTAATCTGGCGCTCTATCCCCATCATTCACGGCGCAACTCCCGGCACCGCCGGGCGACCCGTCACCAGGAGATCCACCATGGCCTACACCCTGCCCAAGCTGACTTACGCCTACGACGCGCTGGAACCGCATATCGATGCGGCGACGATGGAAATCCACCACACCAAGCACCACCAGACCTACATCAACAACGTCAACGCGGCGCTGGAAGGCACCGAGTACGCTGACCTGCCGGTGGAAGAACTGGTGAAGAAGCTCAAGTCGCTGCCGGAGAACCTGCAGGGCCCGGTGCGCAACAACGGTGGCGGCCACGCCAACCATTCGCTGTTCTGGACCGTGATGGCCCCCAATGCGGGCGGCAACCCGGTCGGTGGCGTTGCCCAGGCGATCGACAAGGACCTGGGGGGCTTCGACAAGTTCAAGGATGCCTTCACCAAGGCGGCGCTGACCCGCTTCGGCAGCGGCTGGGCATGGCTGAGCGTCACCCCGGACAAGAAGGTCGTGGTGGAAAGCACCGGCAACCAGGACAGCCCGCTGATGGAAGGCAACACGCCGATCCTGGGCCTGGACGTGTGGGAACACGCCTACTACCTGAAGTACCAGAACCGTCGCCCGGAATACATCGGTGCGTTCTTCAACGTCATCGACTGGAACGAAGTCGAGCGCCGCTACCAGGACGCGATCGCCTGAGAACGGTAGCGCCGGGCCCTGCCCGGTGGCTTCAGTCAAAGGCCGGGGGAAATCCCCGGCCTTTTTGCTGGTCTGCGCTGTCGGGCCAGGCCCGGCGAACGCAGCGGCGCGATCATTCGGTGGACGCCGGGGCGTCCTGCAGGCGCAGGGTGGCCATCACGCCCAGGCGCAGGCTGGGCAGGTCGCCATCGGCAGGCAGGCTGATGGGCTGCTGGCGGATGCCACCGAAATGCTTGACCTGGAACAGCACGTCCAGCCCATGCCCACCGGCCCCACCCCCACTGGCAGCCATCTCGCTGCGGCCGCCCGGGTTGCGCCGGGCGGGCTGGAAGCCCGGGGTGCTGCGTACCAGTTCGCTGGTGCTGGCCGCGAAATCGCCGGCGATCAGGCTGGGCATGCCCTCGGCGGTGGCACCGATCCAGGTCATCAGGTCGCTGGCCTGGTGCTGGCGCGGGCCGGGCGCCTCCGAATCCGGGCGCAGGCGCGCGACATAGACATTGAGCAGGGCCTCGCCCAGCCGCACCCGCAGCATGCCGGCGGCGCTGAACGTGCCGGGCGGGTGCAGCAGGGTGACACCGTCTTCGGCCACCGGCAGCCGGGTCAGCATGGCATTGCCGTGGCGCAACGGCTGGCTGGGCGGGTCGGCGGTGACGAAATCACAGCTGTAGCGCAACCGGCTGGCCAGCCAGCATGCGGGGTTGCGGCCCTGTTCCTGCAGCACCTGCTGCACGGAAATGACATCCGGCTGCAGTTCGCCGAGCACGCGCAGCACCTGGTCCCGGCGCTGCTTCCATTGGCTGTCGTCGCGGCTGGGCAGCTCCAGTGATGCCACGGTCAGCTGCCGCAGGTCATGGCTGTCCTGTGCGGGCAGGGCCGGCTGCGGGGTGGCAGACGCCGGCAGCACCAGTGCCAGCCACCCGAGGCAGGCAAGCAGGGAGCGGGCAAGGGGGAGGGGGCGCATAACGATAAGTTTACGCCTTTGTCGTGCAGGGACCGTGACTTCCGGCCTGCCGGCGCCGTGCCTGCCATGCCTGACGCGCAAAGTCACGCAGCCCTGCAGCGTGCGCTGCGCAGGGTGCTTCCGGTACCCTTGGGCCCTTTGTTTCCGCAGGAACCCCTTCCAGGATGAGCTACGACGCAGCCGCACCCGCCGCCGGCAAAGGAACCATGCCGCGCCAGATACCGTACATCATCGGCAACGAGGCCTGCGAACGGTTCAGTTTCTACGGGATGCGCAACATCCTGGTGCAGTTCCTGATCACCTCCCTGCTGCTGCAGGAGCTCACCGCCGAAGGGCGGGCCGGTGAGGCCAAGGACATCATGCACAGCTTCATGATCGGCGTGTACTTCTTCCCGCTGCTCGGTGGCTGGCTGGCCGACAAGTTCTTCGGCAAGTACCACACCATCCTCTGGTTCAGCCTGGTCTACTGCGCCGGCCACCTGTGCCTGGCGCTGTTCGAGGACAGCCGCCAGGGCTTCTTCCTCGGCCTGGGCCTGATCGCGCTGGGTGCCGGCGGCATCAAGCCGCTGGTGGCCTCGTTCATGGGCGACCAGTTCGACCAGAGCAACAAGCATCTGGCCAAGATCGTCTTCGATGCCTTCTACTGGATCATCAATTTCGGCTCGCTGTTCGCCTCGCTGCTGATCCCGCTGGTGCTGAAGAACTGGGGCCCGCAGTGGGCGTTCGGCATCCCGGGCATCCTGATGTTCGTGGCCACCTTCGTGTTCTGGCTGGGCCGCAAGCGGTACGTGCTGGTGCCGCTGCCGCCGAAGGACCCGCATTCGTTCGCCAACGTGGTGCGCACCGCGCTGACCGCGCGTGTCGCCGGCCACGGCCGCCCGGGCCTGGCCATCGCCGTTGCCGGCCTGGTGCTGGCGGCGGCGTCCTTCGGCCTGGTCGGGTCGCTGGGTATCGTGATCTGCCTGTGCCTGGCGCTGGTAGCCATCCTGGCCGGCGTCGGTGGCGGTACCTGGCTGCAGCTCGACCGTGCCCGCAGCCAGCATCCGGCCGAGGCCGTGGAGGGCGTGCGTGCCGTGCTGCGCGTGCTGGTCATCTTCGCCCTGACCACGCCGTTCTTCTCGCTGTTCGACCAGAAGGCCTCCACCTGGGTGCTGCAGGGCCAGCAGATGCAGATGCCGGAATGGTTCACCGCCTCGCAGATGCAGGCACTGAACCCGCTGCTGGTGATGATCCTGATCCCGTTCAACAACCTGGTGCTGTACCCGGCGCTGCGCCGCTTCGGCATCGAGCCGACCGCACTGCGCCGGATGACCGCCGGCATTGCGTTCAGCGGCCTGGCCTGGATCGTCATCGGTGGCATCCAGGTGGTGATGGACGGTGGCAATGCGATGTCGATCTTCTGGCAGATCCTGCCGTACGCGCTGCTGACCTTCGGTGAAGTGCTGGTGTCGGCCACCGGCCTGGAGTTCGCCTACAGCCAGGCCCCGCAGGCCATGAAGGGCGTGGTGATGAGCTTCTGGAACCTGACCACCACCATCGGCAACCTGTGGGTGCTGCTGTCCAACGCGGCGGTGCGCAACGATGCGGTGACCCACAAGATCGCCAGCACGGGCCTGAGCGAGGCCGCGTTCCTGATGTTCTTCTTCGCCGGCTTTGCCTTCGTGGCGGCGTTTGCCTTCGGTTGGTACGCGCGACGCTATCGTATGGTCGACAATTACCGCAGCGCCTGAGCCCGACATGACCCCTGTCAACCTGCTGTTGATCGCCATCACCGCCATTGTCTCGTGGATGGCCTTCAACAACCGCAAGCTGGCCGACCGCCTGATCCTGTGGCCGCCGGCGGTGGATCGCCATCGCCAGTATGATCGCCTGCTGACCTACGGCTTCATCCATGCCGACTGGTCGCACCTGATCTTCAACATGATCACGCTGTTCTTCTTCGGCGGCCAGATCGAACGGGTGATGGTGCAGCTGACCGGCAGTTGGCTGACCTACCCGGCGTTCTACCTGGGGGCGCTGCTGGTGTCGATCCTGCCCAGCTACCTGAAGAACCAGAAGAACCCCAACTACCTGAGCCTGGGTGCATCGGGCGCGGTATCGGCGGTGCTGTTCGCCTTCATCCTGCTCAGCCCGTGGACGATCATCCTGGTGTTCTTCATCCCGGCACCGGCGATCGTCTATGCGGTGTTCTACGTGGGCTACAGCATCTGGATGGACCGCCGCGGCGGCGACCGCATCAACCACAGCGCGCACCTGGCCGGGGCGGCCTTCGGCGTCCTGTTCATGCTGGCCATGCAGCCGAGCATCTTCAGCCACTTCCTGGGCGAGCTTTCCAGCCCGCGTTTCGGGCTAGGGGGCTGAGCGGGCGGGGCGGCCCATCGGGTCCGCCCGTCACCGGCAATGAAAGAAGGCGGCTCAGGCCGCCTTCTGTGCATCCGCGCCATAGGTATCAAGCAGGCGGGTGAATACTTCCTCGCCGATGGTGCGGAAGGCATCGTCATCGGTCTGGCCTTCCACGGCCAACTGCAGCAGTCCTTCCAGCAGTGCCGCATCGGCATCGGAACGCGGGGTGGAATCGGTCGGGGTCATCATGTCCTCGTGGTGCGGTGGAGCCTGGGAAAAGTACGCAAGGGCCGTGCCAGCAGGTACAGGGCCCCTGACCGGTCTATCGGCCGCCGGGCTGCTGCCTTGAGGGGCAGGAAGTGACGTGAAGGGGCACACATTGCCCCTGTTCAGGCTTCACGCGATCATGGCGCCCCGCTGCGCACCATCCACGCAGTTGCCGCAGGAGACAGTCCCATGGCGTCGGTCACCCCTCCCGGACTGGCCTACGAGGTCGAGCACGACCAGGCCAGCCATCGCTTCACCGCGCGCGTGCGCGGCCACGTGGCGGTGCTGGACTACCAGATCAAGCGACGGCGGATGGTCATCACCCATACGGAAGTGCCCGAGCCGATCGCTGGCCGTGGCGTTGCCGGTGAGCTGACCCGGGTCGCGCTGCGTTTCGCGCGCGAACACAAGTACAAGGTGGTGCCGGCATGCTCCTATGCCGAGGCGTTCCTGCAGCGCCACGAGGAGTATCACGACCTGCTGGTGGGCTGATCCAGCCGGTCACGCTTCAGCCTGGAAAGGCGATGATGTACGAACATGAACAGGGGATTGCAACGATGAAGAGGAACACCCGGCCACTGCGGATGACCGCGCTGGCAGGCACGCTGGCGCTTGTCCTGCTGGCCGGTTGCCAGCGCGAAACGGCAGCACCGGCCACGGATGGCGCGGTTGCCGGTGATGCCGCACCGGCGCCGGCGGTGGCAGCGGCCGATGCGCCGGTGGAACTGCGCGACATCATCGAAACCAACGAGCGCGAGGTGGTGGGCATCAGTTACCCCGCCGATGCCAGCCGTTACCCGGGCCTGGCCAGGGCATTGCAGGCCTATGCCGTCGATGCGCGGGGTGAACTGCAGCAGGCGCTGGACGGGCTGGGCAATGACAAGCCGACGATGCCCTACGAACTGTCGCTGAGCTTTGAAACGGTGCTGGAAACCCCGCAGCTGGTGGTGGTCAGTGCCGATGGCAGCCGCTACACCGGTGGCGCCCACGGCGAGCCACTGGTGGCGCGCTTTGTCTGGCTGCCGGAAACACAGCAGATGCTGACCGCCGACAAGCTGGTGGCCGACAGTGCGGGCTGGAAAGCGATCAGTACCTATGTGGCCGACCAGCTGCGCGAGCGCGCGGCCACCCGGCTGAGCAGCGAGGACATGGAGCCGGCGCAGATGCAGGAACAACTGCGCAGCGCCAGCCGCATGATTGCCGACGGCACCGGCCCGCGGGCCGACAATTTCAGCCAGTTCCAGCCCTTGACCGATGCACAGGGCCGCATCACCGCCGTGCGTTTCGTGTTCCCGCCCTACCAGGTGGGGCCGTATTCGGATGGTACGCAGACCGCCGATGTGCCGGCGGCGGTGCTGCTGCCGCACGTGGCCAAGGACTACACGGGGCTGTTCGTGCAGGGCTAGGCCCGGAATGACGGAGGTGGTGTGGACGCAGGTTTGCAGGCGCGGGTCACCGGCTTGTTGCAGGAAGCCGGGATCACCGTTGGCGGTCATCGGCCGCAGGACATCCAGGTGCATGATCCGCGGTTCTACCCGCGGGTCATGGGGCAGGGCTCGCTGGGGCTGGGCGAAAGCTACATGGAGGGCTGGTGGGATGCCCACGTCCTGGATGACGTCCTGCTGCACCTGATGCAGGCGCACCTGGACGAGCGCGTGCACGGCTGGCGCGAAGTGGCCGATGCCCTGAAGGCGCGGCTGTTCAACCTGCAGGCCGGGCAGGGCAGCTATGAAGTCGGACGTCGCCATTACGACCTGGGCAATGACCTGTACCAGGCGATGCTCGGCCAACGCATGGTCTACAGCTGCGGCTACTGGCGCAATGCCGGCGACCTGGACAGTGCGCAGGAGGCCAAGCTGGACCTGGTCTGCCGCAAGCTGGGGTTATGCCCGGGCCAGCGCGTGCTGGACATCGGCTGCGGCTGGGGCGAGGCGTTGAAGTTCGCCGCCGAGCGCTACGGCGTCAGTGGCGTCGGGGTGACCATCTCGCAGGAACAGGCCGAGCATGCCCGCCGGCTGTGCGCGGGCCTGCCCATCGAGATCCGCCTGCAGGATTACCGCGCGGTGGATGAAACGTTCGATGCGATCTTCTCGATCGGCATGTTCGAGCATGTGGGCGACAAGAACTATGCGAGTTTCTTCGAAGTCGCCCGGCGCTGCCTGTCACCGCAGGGCCTGCTGCTGCTGCACACCATCGGCAGCAATGTTTCCCGGCGCCGCACCGACCCGTGGATCGCGCGCTACATCTTCCCCAACTCGATGCTGCCATCGGCAGTGCAGGTCACCCGCGCGTTCGAGAGGCGTTTCGTGCTGGAGGACTGGCACAACTTCGGTACCGACTACGACCTGACCCTGCAGGCATGGCGGCGCAACATCGAGGCGGCGTGGGACCGGCTGGATGCGCAGCGCTATGACGAAACGTTCCGGCGCATGTGGCGGTTCTATCTGGCCGGTTCGATGGCGACCTTCCGCTGCCGGCATGCGCAGCTGTGGCAGCTGGTGCTGTCGCCGGGCGGCGTGCCTGGCGGATACGTCGCACCGCGCTGACCGGCAAGCGCATCCACGCATGGCGTGGATCTACCCGGGGGGCGCGCACATCCCCATCGATCCATGCCATGCGTGGATGGCGCGACAACCAACCGCCCGATCAATCCACCCCATGCGCGGACGACCCGGTAGATCCACGCCATGCGTGGATGGCGCAGCAACCCACCATCCGGAACATCACCTCGTGCGTGGATGACGCAACAAAAAACCGCCCGGTTTCCCGGGCGGTTTTCGTATCACATCACCGCGCGGGCGATCAGTTGCCGGCGTTGGTCAGGCCACGCTTTTCCAGCAGCGGGCCGATTTCCGGCGCATGGCCGGCGAAGTTCTGGAACAGTTCCATCGCATCGACGCTGCCGCCCTTGGACAGCAGGGTGGCACGGAAGTGGTCGCCGTTCTTGCGGCTCAGGCCGCCGTTGTCACGGAACCACTTCTGGGTGTTGGCATCAAGCACTTCCGACCAGATGTAGGCGTAGTAGCCGGCCGAGTAGCCGCCCATGATGTGGCTGAAGTACGGCGTCTTGTAGCGCGGCGGCACCGGCGCGTAGTAGATGCCGTCCTTTTCAAGCGCGGCACGCTCGAAGGCCATCACGTCCTTGGCGGCCGGTACCTGGTCCGGGCCGATCTGGTGCCAGCGCTGGTCCAGCATGGCGGCGCCCAGGTATTCGGTGGTGGCAAAGCCCTGGTTGAACTTCGAGGCAGCCAGCACCTTGTCCAGCAGCGCCTGCGGCATGGCGCTGCCGTTCTGGTAGTGCTTGGCGTAGTTCTTCAGGATTTCCGGGTTGTCGGCCCACATCTCGTTGACCTGCGAGGGGAACTCGACGAAGTCACGCGGCACGGCGGTGCCGGAGAAGTAGGGGTACTTCACGTTGGAGAACATGCCGTGCAGAGCATGGCCGAACTCGTGGAAGGTGGTGGTCACCTCATCCCAGGTCAGCAGGGTCGGCTGGCCGGCCGGCGGCTTGGGGATGTTCAGGTGGTTGGCCACCACCGGCTTGAAGCCGGTCAGCTTGGACTGCGACACGTAGGCGTTCATCCACGCACCGCCACGCTTGGAGGCGCGTGCATACGGGTCGAAGATGAAGATCGCCAGCTGGCTGCCATCGGCATCGAACACGTCGTAGACGGTGACGTCATCGTGGTACACCGGCAGGTCGGTGCGCTGCTTGAAGGTCAGGCCGAATTCCAGGTTGGCGGCATGGAACACGCCGTTTTCCAGCACGTTCTTCAGTTCGAAGTACGGCTTGAGCTGGGATTCGTCGAAGTTGTACTTGTCCTGGCGCACCTTCTCGCTGTAGAAGGCCCAGTCCCACGGCTCGAGCTGGAAGCTCTTCTTGCCGGCCGCCTTCTGTTCGCGGTCGATCATCGCCTGCAGGTCGGCGGCTTCACGCTTGGCGTTGGCCACGGCGGCCGGGGCCAGCTTGCCCAGCATCGCGTTGACCGCTTCGGGGTTCTTGGCGGTCTGGTTGGTCAGGTTGTACGCGGCGAAGTTGGCAAAGCCCATCAGCGCGGCCTTGTCGGCGCGCAGCTGCATGATGCGCGAGACCAGCGCGGTGTTGTCGAACTCACCGCCGCGGCTGCCACGGCTGACCGAGGCTTCGTAGATCTTCTGGCGCAGGGCGCGGTTGGCCAGGTTGGTCAGCGGCGGCTGGCCGGTGGTGTTGAGCAGGGTGATCACGTACTTGCCGTCCAGGCCACGGGCCTTGGCGGCTTCGGCGGCTGCAGCGATCTGCTCCTTGGACAGCCCGGCCAGTTCCTTGACGTCATCCACGGTGATCGCCGAAGCGTTCACTTCCGACTGTACGTTCTGGCTGAACGTGGTGCCCAGGTTGGCCAGCTCGGCGTTCATCGCCTTCAGCTTGGCCTTGTCCGCGTCGGACAGCTTGGCACCGGCGCGCACGTAGTTGTCGTGGTACTTCTCGACCAGGCGCACGCCTTCGGCATCCAGCCCCAGCTGGGTGCGGGTGTCGTACAGCGCCTTGATGCGGGCGAACAGCTTGCCGTTCAGCGCGATCGCATCGCTGTGCGCGGCGAACCTGGCCGAATAGTCGGCCTGCAGCTTCTTGCGTGCATCGTTGGTGTCGGCGCCGACCAGGCTGAAGAACACGGTGGTCGCGCGGTCGAGGATGTCACCGCTCTTTTCCAGGGCGATGATGGTGTTGTCGAAGGTCGGCTTGGCCTTGTTGCTGGCGATGGCCTCCACTTCCTTCAGCTGCTGCGCCATGCCGGCGTCGAAGGCCGGGGCGAAGTCGCTGTCCTTGATCTTGTCGAACTGCGGGAAATGCAGCGGCAGCGGACTGTCGGCGAAGAACGGGTTGGCCTGCTGGGCGGCGGTCGCGGTCGGGGTGGCGGTGCTGGCCGCATAGGCGGGCAGGGCGAGGCCAAGGGTCATGGCCACGGCGAGGGCGAGGCGGGTAGTCAAGGTCAATCTCCGGTAAGACAAGTGCCCGAGGGTAACCCGCCACCTGCCGGAAGGGCTTGTGTCGAAAGGCATGCCCGCGGTCCCGGCGCGGGGCCGCGGGCCTTATGATGAGGGCCTTCCACCGGGATCGCCGCCATGTCCACCGCCTACGATTTCAGCTTCCGCGACCTTGCCGGCCAGCCGCAGGCACTGGAACAGTTCCGTGGCCAGCCATTGCTGCTGGTCAACGTCGCCAGCCGGTGCGGCTTCACCCCGCAGTACACCGGGCTGGAACAGCTGTGGCAGGACTACCGCGGGCGTGGCCTGCAGGTGATCGGCTTCCCGTGCAACCAGTTTGGTGGCCAGGAACCGGGCGATGCCGAGCAGATCCGCCAGTTCTGCTCGCTGGATTACCCGGTCAGCTTCCCGCTGTCGGAGAAGATCGAGGTCAACGGCCCCGGTGCGCACCCGCTGTGGGCGTGGCTGGCGCAGGAGAAGCGCGGCCTGCTGGGCAGTGCCCGCATCAAGTGGAACTTCAGCAAGTTCCTGGTGGACCGCCAGGGCCGGGTGGTGGGGCGCCATGCCCCGACCACGAAGCCGGAACAGCTGCGTGGTGCGATCGACGCGCTGCTGTAAGCCAATGCCGCGCCATCGCGGTGATCAGGGGGCTGCGGTGTGGCGCGGCGGGCGGTTGCGTACGTCTTCGGGCAGTGCCTCGACGATTTCCTCGAGGATGCCGGGCAGGCTCGCCTCGCTGTAGCCGCGATGGGTGCGGACGATGGTGCCGTCGCGTCCGATGATGAACATGTGCGGCACGGCGACGATGCCGTACTGCCTGGCCAGCACCCCGCGCGGATCGTGCAGGTAATCCAGCTTGGGCCAGTCGGGGTGGCGCACCAGCCGGTTGACGTCGTTGCGGGGTTCGCCCCAGTTGACCGCGTACACGTGCAGCGCATCATCGCCGACCACCTTCTGCAGGTAGGCCAGGATCGGCAGTTCCTTGCGGCAGGGGCCGCACCAGGAAGCCCAGAACGTCACGATCACGACCTTGCCGCGCTGCTGGGCCAGATCCACCGCCTGGCCGTCGCGGTCCTTGCCCAGTGCCTGCGGGGGCACCTCGCCGCGCTGGGGCGGCACCGGTGCCGGTGCGGCGGCCTGTGCACCGGCGGACGCCATCGCGCAGGCCCACAGCAGTGCCGTGGGCAGGATCTTCCTGATCATCGAGTGTCCCCTGTGCGGGCCGGGCGGCCGCGTCGGCAGACAATGCCGTGAATGCGGGCCGGGTTCAAGCCAATGAAAAGGGACGAAGGCGTTGCCGCCCCCGTCCCTTGCGTGCACGGCGTACCGGACGCGGCTTACTTCTCGACGAAGGCGCGCTCGAACACGTAGTGACCGGGCTGGCCGATGCGCGGGGAGACCTGGAAGCCACGTGCATCCAGCACGGTACGCAGGTCGGCCAGCATCTGCGGGCTGCCGCAGATCATCGCGCGGTCGTTTTCCGGGTTCAGTTCCGGCAGGCCCAGGGTGCGCTGCATCTCGCCGCTTTCCATCAGCGAGGTCAGGCGGCCCTGGTTGGCGAACGGCTCGCGGGTGACGGCCGGGTAGTACAGCAGCTTGTCGCCGATCATTTCGCCGAGGAACTCATGCGCACGCAGTTCCTTCTCGAAGTAATCACGGTAGGCCAGGTCCTTTTCGTAGCGCACGCCGTGGCAGAGGATCACCTTCTCGAAGCGCTCGTAGGTTTCCGGGTCCTTGATGACCGACAGCCACGGCGCCATGCCGGTGCCGGTACCCAGCAGGTACAGGTTCTTGCCCGGGTGCAGGTCGCTGATCAGCAGCGTGCCGGTCGGCTTCTTGCCGACCAGCACCTTGTCACCCGGCTTGATGTGCTGCAGGCGCGAGGTCAGCGGGCCGTCCTGCACCTTGATGCTGAAGAACTCCAGGTGCTCTTCCCAGTTGGCGCTGGCGATGGAATACGCGCGCAGCAGCGGCCGCGCCTCGGTTTCCAGGCCGATCATCACGAACTGGCCGTTCTCGAAACGGAAACCGCTGTCGCGGGTGAGGGTGAAGCTGAAGTAGGCATCGGTCCAATGGCGGACCTCAAGCACCGTTTCGGCGCCGAAAGCGGAGGACATGGGGGTAGTCAGGCTAGGGTTTCGTCCCCGCCATTCTACCCCAAATGAGAGAAGTTCTCATTGGGCGGAACGAGAGGCGTTCTCAGCCAGCCTCAGCGGTAGCCGGCGGCCTGCAGTTCGAACAGCTCGGCATAGCGCCCGCCCTGGGCCATCAGCGTTTCGTGGGTGCCACTGGCCTCGATGCGGCCATCGGCCAGTACCAGGATGCGGTCGGCCATGCGGACGGAGGAGAACCGGTGCGAGATCAGGATGGCGGTGCGCTGTTCAGCCAACTCGCGGAAGCGCTGGAACACCTCGAATTCGGCGCGGGCGTCGAGCGCGGCGGTCGGTTCGTCCAGGATCATCACCTGCCCGTCGCGCATCCAGGCGCGGGCGATGGCGATCTTCTGCCACTGGCCACCGGACAGGTCCACGCCCTGGGCGAAGCGGCGGCCGATCAGCTGGTCGTAGCCGCCGGGCAGGGCGGCGATCACTTCATCGGCCATGCCGCGACGGGCGGCGTCGCGGATGCGGGCCGGGTCGTCCATCGCCTGCACCTGGCCCACGCCGATGTTCTCGCCGGCGGTCAGGTTGTAGCGCACGAAATCCTGGAAGATCACCCCCAGGTTGGCGCGCAGGTCGTCCAGGTCGTAATCGCGCAGGTCACGCCCGTCGAGCAGGATGCGGCCCTCGTCCGGGTCGTACAGCCGGGCCAGCAGCTTCACCAGCGTGGTCTTGCCGGCGCCGTTCTCGCCGACCAGGGCCAGCACTTCGCCGGCCTGCAGGCTGAAGTCGAGGTGGCGCACCGCCCACTGTTCCGCATCCGGGTAGCGGAAGCCTACGTTCTCGAACACGAAGCCACTGCGGATCGGACGCGGCACCGGTACCGCCCCCGGTCGCGAGCGGATTTCCGGCTGGATCTGGAAGAACGAGTACAGGTCATCCAGGTACAGCGCCTGGCTGGCCACCTGCGAAAAGCCCACCAGCAGCCCTTCCAGCAGCTGGCGCAGGCGCAGGAAGCTGCCGGCCAGGAAGGTCAGATCGCCGATGGAGAAATCCCCGCGCACGGTGCGCCAGGCGATGTAGGCATACGCGGTGTAGTAGCCCAGCGTGCCCAGTGCCGCCAGCAGCGTGCCCCAGAATGCGCGCCGACGTGCCAGCGTGCGGTTGGCCTGGAAGAACTGCTGGGCCAGCCGCCGGTAGCGTTCGATCAGGAAGCCGTGGAGGTTGAAGATCTTCACCTCCTTGGCGGTTTCCACGCTGGCACCGACCTGGCGCAGGTAATCCAGCTGGCGCCGCTCGGGTGTCCACATGAAATTGAGGCTGTAGCCGGCGGCGTTGAAGTGCGATTCGCCGATGAAGGCCGGTACCAGCGCCAGCGCCAGCAGCACGATCAGCCACGGCGCGTAGACCACCAGGCCGACCGCCAGGCTGGCCACCGTGATGCCGTCCTGCACCTGGCCGAACAGCTGGCTCATCAGGTTCATGCGGCCCATGGTCTGCCGCCGCGCACGGTCCAGCTTGTCCTGCAGGTCCGGGTCCTCGAAGTCTTCCAGGTCCAGCTCCGCCGCGTGCTCCATCAGCCGCACGCTGGTGGCGTTGGCGAACAGTTCCGACAGCAGCGTATCGGCGTAGTTGACCAGCCGGCCCAGCAGGTCCGAGCCGATGGCCAGCGCGAACTCCAGTGCCAGCAGGCCCAGCAGCGGGTTCAACAGACCACTGGACAGGGCCTGGCCGAACGGCGGAAAGCCCCCGCTGTGCTGGCTCAGGTGCAAGGCGGCGTCGATGATCAGCTTGCCCACGTACAGCATCGCCACCGGCAGCAGCGCGCGGATCAGGCGCAGGCCGAGGCTGGCCGAGGTCAGCGCGGGGCTGGTCTGCCACACCTGGCGCAGGAACGGTGGCAGGTTGCGCATGGCGCCGAAGCGCTGGCGCAGGCTGGGCTTGTTCGCAGGGGTGGCAGGCATGGGGCCATTGTGCGCCCGGTGCTCGTGAACGCACCGGGGCGATCGCGCTGCGGGCCGGTGGCAGCTGCGCCGCAACCGGCCCGGCCCCGTGCCGGCTTACGGCATCGGCGGCACCAGCCCGGCACCCAGGCGGTTCCAGGCGTTGATCACCGCCACGGCCATGCTCAGGTCGGCGATGCCCTTCTCATCGAAGTGCGGCGCCAGGGCTTCATACGCGGCCTGCGAGGGCGCGCCGTCGGTCAACCGGGTCAGCGCTTCGGCCCAGCCCAGGGCCGCGCGCTCACGGGCGTCGTAGAAGCGGCTTTCCCACCACACCGCAATGGTGTCGAGCTTGCGCGGCTCGATGCCGCCCTTGCGCAGGCCGCTGGCATGCATGTCCACGCAGTAGGCGCAGCCGTTGAGCTGCGACACGCGCAGGAACACCAGTTCCACCAGCTCCTGCGGCAGCGAGCTGGCGTGGACATGGCCGGAGGTGGCGATCAGGCCCTTGTAGGCATCGGCGGTCAGGCGGGTGTAGGGGACGCGGGGGGAGGAATGGAAGGACATCGTGCAGCTCCGTGACGGCCACCATGGCCGTCTTTCACTGCAAGGACGCGCCAGTGCCCGGGTCCGTGACAGGGGTACGCAGCTTGTGCGGGTTGAGCACGCTGAACACCGTGGCGATGCGCCCGTCGATGATCTCCACGGTGGTCACCGAATGCAGGTGGCCGTGGTCGAAGCGCAGGATCGCCGGTTCGCCGTTGACGTAGCCCAGGCGGGCATCGTGCGCGGCGCCACGGCGGGCAATGGCCCAGAACAGCCGGCCGATGCGCTCGGCGCCCAGCAGCGGCCGAACCGCGGCGGTGACCACGCCGCCGCCATCGGACACCAGTCGTGCATTGGCGTGCAGCAGGGCTTGGATCGCCTCGCTGTCGCCGCGCTGGGTGGCGTCCATGAAGCGCGCCAGCAGTTGCCGGTGCTGGCCGGCATCGGCGTTGAAGCGCGGCCGCCCGGCCTGCAGCCGCTGCTTTGCCCGATGGACCAGTTGCCGGCAGTTGGCTTCGCTGTGGCCGATGAGGCCGGCGATCTGCCGGTAATCGTGGTCGAAGGCTTCCTTCAGCAGGAACGCCGCCCGTTCCTCCGGCCCGAGCTGTTCGAGCAGGGTCAGGAAGGCGACCGAGACCTCATCGGCCAGCGCATGGGCCTGCGCCGGGCCGGGGGCAGGGTCCGGCTCCAGGCTGATCGCCAGCGGTTCAGGCAGCCACGGCCCCACGTAGTGCTGGCGCTCGCGCTTGGCCGCGCGCAGGCGGTCCAGGCCCAACCGGGTGGTGGCGGTGACCAGCCAGGCTTCCGGGTCCTGGATGGCCGCCGCATCGACGCCCGACCAGCGCAGCCAGGCATCCTGCACGACATCCTCGGCGTCGGCGCGGCTGCCGAGCAGGCGGTAGGCCAGGGCCAGCAGGCGCGGGCGGTGGGTCTGGAACAGGGTTTCAGCGTTCATGTGGGCAAGGACGCGGCAGTGGTGCGTGGCGTGACAGGCGGGCTCTGGCCCCTGCGACTCTACGCGCGGCCGGGGGAGGGGGTAAAATGGGCGGATTACCCCCGCCAGCCTTGAGCAAGCGAGCAAGCCGTGACATCGATCAAGCAGGAAGACCTCATCCAGTCCATCGCCGACGCGCTGCAGTACATCTCGTACTACCACCCGGTCGACTACATCAAGAACCTCGCCGCCGCCTACGAGCGCGAGGAGTCGCCGGCCGCGAAGGAAGCGATGGCCCAGATCCTGATCAATTCGCGGATGTGCGCCGAAGGCCACCGTCCCATCTGCCAGGACACCGGCATCGTCACCGTGTTCCTGGAAATCGGCATGGACGTGCGCTGGGACGACGCGACCATGGGCGTGGAGGACATGGCCAACGAAGGCGTGCGCCGCGCCTACATGCACCCGGACAACAAGCTGCGCGCTTCGGTGCTGGCCGATCCGGCCGGCAAGCGCATCAACACCAAGGACAACACCCCGGGCGTGGTCAACGTCAAGGTGGTACCGGGCAACACCGTCGATGTGATCGTCGCGGCCAAGGGCGGTGGTTCCGAAGCCAAGACCAAGTTCGCCATGCTCAACCCGTCCGACTCGATCGTGGACTGGGTGCTGAAGACCGTGCCGACCATGGGCGCCGGCTGGTGCCCGCCGGGCATGCTCGGCATCGGCATTGGTGGCACCGCTGAAAAGGCGATGCTGCTGGCCAAGGAAGCGCTGATGGAGCCGATCGACATCACCGAGCTGCAGGCCCGTGGTGCGTCCAACCGCATCGAAGAGCTGCGCCTGGAGCTGTACGAGAAGGTCAACGCGCTGGGCATCGGCGCGCAGGGTCTGGGCGGCCTGACCACCGTGCTGGACATCAAGATCAACGATTATCCGACCCACGCGGCCAACCTGCCGGTGGCGATGATCCCGAACTGCGCGGCGACCCGCCATGCGCACTTCACCCTGGATGGCAGCGGCCCGGTGATGCTCGACCCGCCGTCGCTGGAAGACTGGCCGACGCTGACCTACGACGCGTCCAAGGGCACCCGCGTGGACCTGGACACGATCACCCCGGAAGACGTGGCCAACTGGAAGCCGGGCCAGACCCTGCTGCTCAACGGCAAGCTGCTGACCGGCCGCGACGCCGCGCACAAGCGCATGGTGGACATGCTCAACAAGGGCGAGGAACTGCCGGTCGACCTCAAGGGCCGCTTCATCTATTACGTCGGCCCGGTCGATCCGGTGCGCGATGAAGTGGTGGGCCCGGCCGGCCCGACCACCGCCACCCGCATGGACAAGTTCACCGAGCAGGTGCTGGCGCAGACCGGCCTGCTGGGCATGGTCGGCAAGGCCGAGCGCGGCCCGGCCGCCATCGAGGCGATCAAGAAGCACAAGTCGGCTTACCTGATGGCCGTTGGCGGTTCGGCCTACCTGGTGTCCAAGGCGATCAAGGCGGCCAAGGTCGTCGGCTTCGCCGACCTGGGCATGGAGGCGATCTACGAGTTCACCGTGCAGGACATGCCGGTGACCGTGGCGGTCGATTCCACCGGTGAGTCGGTGCACACCACCGGCCCGCGCGAATGGCAGGCCCGCATCGGCAAGATTCCGGTGGTGGTGGCCTGAGGCCACACGCTCCGGAGCGAATGGCCGGCCCTGCCGGCCGTCCTCAGCGGTGATGGGGAAGCGGCGCCTGCGGGCGCCGTTTCCGTTTCCGTGCCAGGCTCAGGGCACGTTGCGTGCGTCGGCCTCGGCCTCATCGGCGGCCTGCCGGATCATGTCCAGCGTTCCGCCCGGCACCGAGGTAGCCGACAGCGCTACCCCCATCAGCAGGTTGTTCTGCTCGTAGTTGAACGGCTGCGGCTGCCAGAGCGGGCGCCCTTGCGCCGGGTTGCGATGGAATACCCAGGTGAACTCCAACGGCGTGTCCGCCGGGCCGGACAGCTCGCGACGGTAGGTGGCCCAGCTGCGGTTGCTGCCGGCGATGACCGGGCCTTCGCCCTGCGGCGCAGGCGCGTCCGCGTCGATGTGATGGAGGGTGGGATACAGGCAGCGGATACGGACGATCCGGGTTTCCTCGCCTTCGGCCGTGGTCGCCGTTGCGCTGGCCGGCCCCTTGGGCGCGCACTGGACCCGGGTCAATGCCTCGCGCGCCGCGAGGAAGGCGTTGCCCTTGTCGCCGTCGCGGGCCGCCTGTGCCCGCAGCTGGGCCATGCTGGTCCGGAACCGTGGCAGCTGGATACGCGCGATGTCCTCGCGCGTGGTGCCGCTGGCCTGCACATGGAAGCGGATGAAGCTCTCATCGTCGCCGTGCTGGATCAGGTGGGTGCCGAGCAGTGCAAGGTCCACCGGCTCAAGCGGGGTGTCACCTGCCACCGCCGTGGCGGCCAGCAGCAGGCTGCAGGCAAGCGCGTGGCGCAGTGCCTGTACAGGGCGGGGGACAAGGCGGGATTCCATGGCAGGCGTGCTCCTTGCAGCGGGGAATGCAGGCCACGGCGGGTGCCACGGCCAGGGCGGGCGCGGGCCATCGCCGCCTGCAGCATACAACTGCTACCCTGCCGCCATCGGCAATGGCGAGGGGCCTGGTCAATGTGGCGATGGACGATGGTGGCGCTGGTGGCGCTGGCCGGGTGCAGCAGCCAGGGCGATCTTCCCGGCGATGGCAGCAGCTACAACGCCAGTGCGCAATGCGTGATGGCCTGCCAGGCGCGCCAGCAGAAATGCCTGGCACAGACCGATTCGGACCGGCGCTTCAGCTGCGATTCGCAGGCAGCCTCGCGCTGCGATTCCTACAAGAACGAGGACGCGCGCCAGGCCTGCCGCATGCAGGCGCAGGCCTGTTATGACCAGTCACCCTTGATCAGCTGCAGCCAGGATGCTGGCAGCTGCATGGCCTCGTGCGGCGGCGGCTAGCCACACGCTCCAGCGCCCGGCTACAGCAGCGACAGCACCGTTTCCGGTGGCCGGCACAATGCGGTGCCCTTGGCCGTGATCACCACCGGCCGGTTGATCAGGCGCGGATGGGTGGCCATCGCCGCTACCAGCGCCTGCTCGTCGGCACCGGCCAGGCCCAGTTCGTCGAACAGGGCCTCCTTGCTGCGTACCAGTTCGGCTGCGCGCAGGCCCGCATCGGCCAGCACGCGCCGCAGCGTGGCCTCGTCCGGCGGGGTGGCCAGGTAATCCACCACCGTCGGTTCGATGCCGGCATCGCGGATCAGCTTCAGTGCCCCGCGTGAATTGCTGCAGGCAGGGTTGTGCCAGATCACCACCGCCATCAGAACCACTCCAGCAGCGATACGCCCACGCCCACGTAGGTGGCCTTGTGGTTGTAGTCGATCAGGCTTTCGCCATAACCGTCGAACACCTGGATATGCCCGCGCAGCAGGTTGCTGATGGGGAAGCCGTAGTCCAGCTGCAGCGCGCCATGCGATCGGCTGCCGGTGCGCAGCGAATGGCGCGCCATCAGCGCGACCTCATGGCCGTTGCGGTTCCAGATCAGGGTCGCATCGCCGCGGCCCATGTAATCCTCGATGTCCGGGTTGTTGTCTTCACGCTTGGACTCGGGAATGCGGTACCACGGGCGCAGCACCAGCGCCCAGTTCTCGCGGTCCAGGCCGATGTTGAGCATCACCCGGTTCCAGCTGCGCGACAGCGGGTCGGCACGGCCATTGGACTGGTGGTTCAGGCTGATGCCGGTCATGCGCCCGCGCCAGCCACCGATCGAGTAGCCGTTGCGGAACACCATCATCACTTCCGGCTCGTAATTGGTTTCGCGGAACGGGCGCGAATCCTCGCCGTTGTAGGCCTGCCAGCGCGAGCTTTGGGTGTAGCCGGCCCAGATGTCGCCGTTGTCGCCGAACAGGTTCTCGGCGATCTTGGTCTTGAAGCTGATCTGGAACTTCAGTTCGGCACTGTCCAGCGTCTGCGCCTGGGTCACCGTGTTGGCCGGGTTCGGGGAGTGCGGGGTGGTGTTCTTGTCGCTGGTCCAGAACGCCGGCAGCAGGTAGACCGGCTTGTAGGCGCGCAGCTGGAACGGCCCCAGCTTGGAGTCCTCGGCCAGTTCCCAGCGGCTGTCCAGCAGCGAGCCGCGGCCGGCATTGGCCAGGGCGCTGTCGTCGGGCGCGGGGCGGAACAGGTCGCCGACCTTGGCCCGCAGCTTTTCCTCGCCCTGGCTGACCCGTGCGGCCTGGCGTTGTTCACGCAGGGCCTGGGCGGCAGCGGTCGCGGCGGCATCGGCCTCGGCGGTGGCCTGCGCGGTGCGGCCGTAGATGCGGTCATAACAGGCCAGGCGGGCGGCATCACTGTCGATGGCGGCACAGCCGGTCGGCGTGGTGGTCGCGCCGGCAGCGAATTCCTGGGCGGCCAGTGGGGCGCTGGCGGTGGCCAGGACCAGGGCGGCAGCAAGGGGGGAACGTCGGAAGAACAGGACAGGCAGGGTCATTGCAACAGGCCCTTGAAGGGAAAAACGGTCATCGCACAGTGTGGCCGCTGCACGCGCCAACGGCCAGCCCTGCCGGGTTTTATGCCCGGCGCAGGCGTGCGCGTGGCGTGAAGAGGGGCTCAGAAGAACCAGGCGAAGGCGAACAGGCCCAGCATCGCCACGACCAGGGCCAGCTTCAGTGCCACCCCGAGCAGGATGCCCAGCCAGGTCGCCAGCCCCACCTTGGCCGAGCGCCCGAGCTGCCGGGTGTGCCAGTACTCGCCGGCCAGGGCACCCAGCAGGGGGCCGGCCAGCAGCCCGACCGGCATGAAGAACAGCCCGGCGATGCTGCCCACGAACGTGCCCCACAGGGCCTTGCGGCTGGCGCCCACCCGCTGCGCGCCCACCACGGTGGCCAGCACGTCCACCAGCAGTGACAGCACGGTCAGCAGCCCCAGGACCAGCAGGGACGGCCAGCCGACATGGGCAAAACCGTCGGCCCAGGCAGCCACCAGCAGGCCGACGAAGACCAGCGGGACCCCGGGAAGGGCGGGCAGCACGATGCCGGCCACGCCGGCCAGCACCAGCAGGGCTGCTAGCAGATACAAGATGAATGAAGGGTCCATGCCTATACGTATGGTTTGGGATTTGGGGTTGACAGTGAAAGATTTTGCCAGTTGCTTTTTCGTTTTGGCCGGGTTAAGTTGCAGTCGCTGAGCTTGGCAAGGTCACCGTGGATCGTGGCCTGATGACGCTAGATCTTCCCGATCCGCTGCATCGATGCACCTCGCTTCCCCCTTGCTTGTCAGCCGCCCAGAAGGCGTTTCCAACAACAAGAGAGAGTCACCAGGGAGTTAGTGAGATGTCTGATCGCGAGACCGGTACCGTCAAGTGGTTCAACGATGCCAAGGGCTTCGGCTTCATCAGCCGTGAAAACGGCGAAGACGTGTTCGTGCACTTCCGTGCCATCCAGACCCAGGGCTTCAAGAGCCTGAAGGAAGGCCAGAAGGTCACCTTCACCGTCGTGCAGGGCCAGAAGGGCCTGCAGGCCGACGCCGTGCAGCCGACCTGATCGGCACGCACTGCAGGTAAACGGAAAAGGCCCGCGCAAGCGGGCCTTTTTTCATGGAGGGCCCAGCCACCGGCTGGCTCAGCGCAGGACCACCCGGCCGTTGACCACACGCACGTAGGTGTTTTCGCGGATGCCAGCCAGGTCGCGCTGGTTCACCACGATGGTGCGGCCATCGTCCATGCGCACGGTGATGTCGTAGGTATCGCTGGTGACGTTCTTCTGGATCTGGTTGCCGGCGAGGGCGCCACCGACCGCGCCAGCGGCGGCGGCGATGTTCTTGTTGCCGCGGCTGCCGCCGGTATGGTCGGAGATCTCATGGCCGGCCACCGCGCCGACGATGCCGCCCAGGATCGCGCCGGTGGCGCTGGGGGCGGTGCGGCCGGAAGGAATGGTGTTGATGCGGGTGACGATGCCGCAGTCGGCGCAACGGCCCTGGTTGTAGCCGGCATTGCCATAGCCGCCGTTGTTGTAGCCGTTGTTGTAACCGCCGCCGCCATAACCGGGCGAAGTGGCACAGCCGGCCAGGGCCAGGGTAGCGACGGCGCTGGCAGCAATGAGCTGGATCTTCATGGGGCATCTCCTGGCCGTGAGGCACTGCATGGGTGGTGGTCGCTGCTTCGTGCAGCGGTGGCTGAATCGTCCACTTTCCTACGTGAACAAGGTGCCAATCGCCGGCCCGTATTCCCGCTGAAAGATGAATCAGCGGAAGTCCTGGTGGCAGGCACGGCAGTCCTGCTGCAGCTGCGCGACCACCGTGGCCAGCGCGGCGCAGTCCACGGCCGGGCTGGCCAGGGCGCTGTTGAGCGTGGCGCGCAGCTGGCTGCCGTGCTGCTGGAAGCCGGCACTGTCCTTCAGCCCGGGAAAGGCCAGGTCCAGGTCGTTGGACAGCAGGCGCAGGCTCTGCAGGCGTGGCTGGCTGTCGGCCAGGCTGCAGCGGTTGTGCTGCTGGGCCGTGTGCAGCTGGGCCAGCTGGCGCTCCATCACCTGCATCAGGCTGGACGGGAACGGGTCCTGCCGTGCCTGCAGCGCACGGCCGACCATCACCGTGGCGACCAGGCCGATCAACAGGCCCAGGCCCAGCATGAACAGATAGCGCTGGGCGGCGGAAGGACGGCGGGGCGGGCTGGCGTTCATGGCGGGCGCTCCTGGCGTGCAACGGTGGGTTTGGCATCGGTGCGCTGTGGGCACGCTTGCCGGCACGTTAAAATAACGGGATGAACGAACAGGTCAAACAACGCTTCGCCGGTATCGAACGGCTGTATGGCGTGGGCGCGCTCGAGCGCCTGCAGGGCAGCCGCGTGGCGGTGGTCGGCATGGGCGGGGTCGGTTCCTGGGTGGTCGAGGCGCTCGCACGCTCGGCCGTCGGCCACCTCACCCTGATCGACGCCGACGACATCTGCGTATCCAACACCAACCGCCAGCTGCCGGCGCTGGAAGGCAACTACGGCCGCAACAAGGCCGAGGCGATGGCCGAGCGCTGCCGGGCGATCAACCCGGACATCGATGTGGACGCGGTGCAGGCGTTCCTGACCGTATCGAACATGGCCGAGCTGCTGGACCGCGGCTTCGATCTGGTCATCGATGCCTGCGACAGCTTCCGGGTGAAGGTGGAAACCATCGCCTGGTGCCGCCGCCGCAAGCTGCCGTTGCTGACGGTCGGCGCCGCCGGGGGCCGTACCGATCCCACCCTGGTGCGCATCCGCGATGTCTCGCGCACCGAGCATGACGCCATGCTGGCACTGATCCGCAAGAAGCTGCGCAGTGAATTCAATTTCCCCAAGAACGCCAAGCGCTACTTCGGCGTGCCGGCGGTGTATTCACTGGAAAACGTGAAATACCCGCAGGCCGATGGCAGCGTGTGCGGCATCCGCCCCAACCTGGGGGCCGATGCAGCGCTCAAACTCGATTGCGGGGCCGGCCTGGGGGCCGCCACCCATATCACCGGTGCGTTCGCGTTCGCGGCCGTTGGCAAGGCGCTGGAGATGCTGCTGGAACCGAAAAAGGTGAAGGCTGCCGCCAGCGAGGCCGTCGCCGGCGCCTGACGGCGCGTGCTGCTGGCAACGCCGGGCTCTCAGGCAGCGGGCAAGCCGAACAGCCGGCGCGCATTCTCGGTGGTGGCCCGCGCCAGCGCTTCCGTCTCGATGCCGCGCAGCCTGGCGATATGCGTGGCGATATCCGCCAGCCGTGCCGGCTCGTTGCGCTGGCCGCGAATGCCCGCATCGGGCTGGTCCGGGGCATCGGTTTCCAGCAGCAGCTGTTCCAGCGGCATCTGCCGCACCAAGCGCTGCAGGCGCTGCGCGCGTTCGTAGGTGACCGGCCCGCCCAGGCCCAGCAGGAAGCCGCGCTTGTGCAGCTGCGCGGCCTGCTCGGGGCTGCCGGAAAAACTGTGCACCACCCCGCGCAGTCCGCCGACGCGGCTGATCGCTGCGATCACCGCATCCACCGCACGCCGTGCATGCACGATCACCGGCAGGTCATGCTCGCGTGCCAGCGCCAGCTGGCCGGTGAAGTAGTGCTGCTGCGCCTGGGCATCCAGGCCGTCGATGAAGAAATCCAGCCCGCATTCGCCGATCGCGCAGGGCCGCTCGCGCTCGACCCAGCCTGCCAGCGCCTGCAGGTGCCCGGGCTGGTGCTCGGCCAGGAACATCGGGTGCAGGCCGTAGGCCGGGTACAGGCCCGGTGCCTGCTGGCAGACGTCGCGCAGTTTCGGCCAGCTGGCCGCGGTGACCGCCGGCACTACCTGGGCCTGTACGCCGGCCGCGCGCGCGCGCGCGATCACCGTGGCGCGGTCGGGATCGAACTCGGCGGCGTCCAGGTGGCAGTGGCTGTCGATCAGCACGTTCAGCGCCGTGGGACAGGCGCGGGCACGGCGCTGCGCTGCTTCCAGTTGGCCAGCAGCAGGGTGCCCATGCCCAGCAGCAGCTCATCCACGAACGGAATCGGGTCGGGGATGAACAGGGTCAGGGCGAACAGGCCGGCGGTGATCTTGAACAGGGTGGGGAAGCGCAGCCGGCGCGCCCACTCCAGCAGGGGCAGCAACAGGGGGTTGGCCATGGCGGGGAGCTCGGTGAGGAATGTGCAAACGCTACCACGGGCCGTGGATTTCCCTTTGCTGAATGGGGGGTGTGAATATGCAGGAAATGTGGAGATTCCGTTCAGGGTGTGCATGCTGCAATCTGCCCATGAACGTTGCGGATGGTCCGCAAGGAGCAGGTCATGAAAAGCACAACAACAACTGTCCTGGTCGCCGCGGGCGCGCTGCTGGTCGGTGGTATCGCCACGGCTGCCTTCATGAAGGGAGGCAGTGCCTCGCCGGACACCGTGGCAGCCGACCATGGTGCGTCGCGCCTGGTGGCCGGTAGCACCGCTGACGACGGTGCACGTACCGACCAGCTCGATGCCAGCGGCAAGCGTGGGCTGGAATATGCCGACGTGCTGAAGGTCGATCCGATCACCCAGAAGGAAAAGGCCTACGCCACCGTGATCGGCACCGAGCCGGTGCGCGAGACGTCCACCACCCAGACCCCGCATGAGGTCTGCGAGGATGTGGTGGTGCAGGAGCGCCTGCCGGAGCGTGACGGCAATGTCGGCGGCACCGTGATCGGTGCGGTGGTCGGCGGCCTGCTCGGCAACCAGGTGGGCGGTGGCAATGGCCGCAAGGCCGCAACCGTGGCCGGTGCCGTCGCCGGTGGCGTGGTCGGCAACCAGATCGACAAGCGCCATGTCGGTGGCCGCGTGGTCAACCGTACCGAGCGCCAGTGCCACACCGAAACGGCGACGTCGCAGTCCAGCCGGGTCACCGGCTACAACGTGACCTACCGCAATGAAGACGGCACCACCGGCACGATGCGCATGGCCAGCCAGCCGGGCAACCGCATCGCGATGGGCACCAGCGATGTGGTGAAGGGCTACAACGTGACCTACCGCTACGATGGCGCGGAGAAGACCGTGCGCATGGACAACAAGCCTGCCAGCGACCGCCTGCCGGTGGTCGATGGCCAGCTGGTCACCCAGACGGCGGCGGCCGGTGACGTGGCGACCAATCGCCAGTAATACCCTCTTGCCGCAGGATGCACAGCAGGCCGGCCGATGCGCCGGCCTGCTTTTTTTGTGCCTGTTGCCGGGTATCTGCAATGATGCAGTGCATCCACCGACAGGGAGTCGCCATGAGCATTTTCGACCTGCGCATCGAAACCGCGCGCCTGCTGCTGCGCCCGGTGCAGCAACAGGACCTGGAGCCGTATCTGGCGTTCTGCGCCGATGAGGGGGTGATGACCCACCTGGGGGGCGTGCAGGCGCCGCAGACCGCATGGCGCGGTTTCTGCAGCCTGGCCGGCAGCTGGCACCTGTTCGGCTTCTCGATGTTCAGCGTGATCGAGAAAGACACCGGTGCCTGGGTGGGGCGCATGGGGCCCTGGCAACCGCTGGGATGGCCCGGCACCGAGATCGGCTGGGGCATCTGCCGTGCCAGCTGGGGCAGGGGGTACGCACCGGAAGCGGCGGTGGCGGCAATGGATTGGGCCTTCGACACGCTGGGCTGGGACGAGATCATCCACACCATCGCGCCGGAGAACGTGAGCTCCAAGCGCGTGGCGGGCAAGCTGGGCAGCACGCTGCTGCGCATGGGCGAGCTGCCGCCGCCACTGCAGGGCAAGCCGGTGGAGATATGGGGCCAGTCGCGCATGCAGTGGCGGCAACGCCACCGCTGAGCAGCCGATCATCGCGCCGCCCTGCCCACGCCTGTGCCAGACTGCATGCAGCCGGCCGTCGGCCGGGGTGACAGGAGGGCAGGATGGTGCAGGAGCGTGTCCCGCTGACCGTGCATGGCATGTCGGTCTCGGGTAATTGCCACAAGGTGCGCCTGCTGCTGGAGCAGCTGGGCAGCCGCTATCGCTGGGAAGAGGTCGACAGCGCGCATGGGCAGACCCATACGCCGGAATTCCTCGCCCTCAATCCCAATGCCAAGGTGCCGCTGATCGTCCGCGACGATGGCCGCGTGCTGACCGAATCCAATGCGATCCTGTTCTGGCTGGCCGAAGGAACGCCCTATCTGCCGACCGATGGCTGGGAGCGTGCGCAGACCCTGAGCTGGATGTTCTTCGAGCAGTACAGCCACGAGCCCTACCTCGCCGTGGCGCGCTTCATCTGTGGCTGGGCCGCCCCCGGGTCATCCCGGCATGCGGAACTGCCACGCCTGCGCGAGCGTTCCCATGCTGCGCTGGCGGTGATGGAGCAGCACCTGCGGCAGGCCGCCTGGTTCAGCGGCAGCGCCTATGGCATCGCCGATATCGCCCTGTTCGCCTACACCGATGTGGCGGCCGACGGCGGTGTTTCGCTTGAGCCGTTCCCGGAAGTGCGCGGCTGGCTGCAGCGCGTGCGGTCGCAGGCGCGCTTCGTGGCGATGCCGGCGGTGACCCCGGAAGTGCGGGCGAGGATGGACGCCGCCGCCTGATCCCTGCTGCACCACCTGCAACAACGACACGGAGGGGTGTTCGATGTTCGCTGTGGTTCCCGATCCGATTCCGGCACGCATGCGCGGCCTCAACCGCGCCGAGGTCTGCGATGCCAACTTCCTGGAGGCCGTGCGTGGCTGGCGGGGTACCGCCCGGCCACGCCCGGCGCCGGACGCGCCGATCCTGCCGGGCAGCACGCTCGCGGCCGGTGCGTTCGGCGAACTGTTCGAATCGCAGCTGGCCAGCCGCCAGCTGGACCTGATGGCGCGCGTGCTGCGCGTGCAGAACAAGGTCTTCTACACCATCGGCTCGTCCGGCCATGAGGGCAACGCGCTGCTGGCCCGGGCGTGCCGGCCGACCGATCCGGCCTTCCTGCACTACCGCTCCGGTGCGTTCATGGCCGAGCGCGCGCGGCAGGTGCCGGGCATGGATGCGATCGTCGATGCGGCCCTGTCGTTTGCCGCCAGCGCGGACGATCCGGCCAGCGGGGGCCGGCACAAGGTCTGGGGCAGCAGGCCGCTGTGGGTGCTGCCGCAGACCTCCACCATCGCCTCGCACCTGCCCAAGGCGTTGGGTACGGCGCTGGCCATCGAAAGCGGCAAGCGGCTTGGCCAGCCGTTGCCGATCCCAGGTGACAGCATCGTGCTGTGTTCGTTCGGCGATGCCTCGGCCAACCATGCCAGCGCGCAGACCGCGTTCAACACCGCGATGTGGGCCGCCTACCAGAAGCTGCCGGTGCCGGTGCTGTTCGTCTGCGAGGACAACGGGCTGGGCATTTCGGTGAAGACGCCGGAAGGCTGGATTGCCGAGCGCTTCAGCCAGCAGCCGGGGCTGGACTATTTCTTCGCCGATGGCCTGGACCTGGCGCTCGGCCATGACCCGGTGCAGGCGGCGGTGGCGCACTGCCGGCGCACGCGGCGACCGACCTTCCTGCACCTGCGCACCACGCGCCTGATGGGGCATGCCGGGACCGACTTCGAGGTGGAATGGCGCGCGCTGGCCGAGCTGTGCGCGGCCGAGGCGCAGGACCCGCTGCTGCGCTCGGCGCAGATCGCGCTGGAATCGGGCTGGATGGAGGCCGCCGCCATCGAGGCGGCCTACGAGGCGATGCGCGTGCGCTGCCTGGCTGCGGCTGATGCCGCCGACCAGCGGCCCAAGCTGCAGTCGCTGGCCGAGGTGACCGCGCCGTTGGCGCCGTATTCGCCGGCGGCCGTGCAGGCCGAGGCCTGCCGTGTGCTGGACGCGGGACAACGGCTGGCCCAGTACGGCGGCGAGGATGCGCTGCCGGAACGGCAACCGCCGCGCCATCTGGCGGTGCAGATCAACCAGGGCCTGCAGGAACTGCTGGGCAGGTATCCGCAGGCGCTGCTGTTCGGCGAGGACGTGGCGCAGAAAGGGGGCGTGTACACGGTAACCAAGGACCTGCTGCGCCGCTTCGGCCCGCGCCGGGTGTTCAACACCCTGCTGGACGAAACGATGATCCTGGGCATGGCCCAGGGCCTGGCCAACCTGGGCATGCTGCCGGTGCCGGAAATCCAGTACCTGGCCTATCTGCACAATGCCATCGACCAGCTGCGCGGCGAGGCCTGCTCGCTGCAGTTCTTCTCCAATGACCAGTTCCGCAACCCGATGCTGGTGCGGGTGGCCGGGCTCGGCTACCAGAAGGGATTCGGCGGTCATTTCCACAACGACAATTCGATCACTGCGCTGCGCGACATTCCCGGCCTGGTGGTGGGCTGCCCGTCGCGCGGCGACGATGCGGTGATGATGCTGCGTACGTTGGCCGCGCTGGCGCAGGTGGATGGACGGGTGGCGGTGTTCCTTGAGCCGATCGCGCTGTACATGACCAAGGATCTGCACGAAGCGGGCGATGGCCAGTGGCTGTTCCCGTTCCCGCCGCCGGGGCAGGCGATCGCCCTGGGCGAAGGCCGGGTCCATGCGCCGGACGCCACCGACCTGGTGGTCTTCACCTTTGGCAATGGCGTGCCGATGGCCCTGCGTGCGGCGGTGGCCATCGGCCAGCAGCTGGGCTGGCAGGTGCGGGTGGTCGACCTGCGCTGGCTGGTGCCGTTGCCGGCGACGTTCATTGCCGCCCAGGCCGCCACCGCCCAGCGTGTGCTGGTGCTGGACGAGGGCCGCCAGAGTGGCGGGGTGGGGGAGGGCGTGGTGACTGCACTGGTGGAAGCCGGCTTCGGCCACCTGCCGCTGCGCCGGGTCTGCGGTGCCGACACCTACACGCCGCTGGCGGGGGCAGCAATGTTCGGGCTTCCAAGCGACAATGCGCTGATTGGCGCCGCCCTCGATCTGGCGCAGGAACCCTGATGCATGTGTGGATTGGCGGGAATGTTGTTGCCGGTGGCGCAGGCCCCGGCCGAAGTGCTGCAGGCGCAGGCGCTGTCCATGGGGCAGGCCCTGCACCATCGCGGCCCGGATGACGGTGGCGTCTGGGTCGATGCCGCGGCGGGCATCGCCCTGGCCCATCGCCGGCTGAGCATTCTCGACCTGTCCCCGCTGGGCCACCAGCCGATGGCATCGGCCGATGGCCGCTATGTGCTGGCCTACAACGGCGAGGTCTACAACTTCGCGGCACTGCGCGCCGAGCTGGAACCGCTGGGGCATGCCTTCCGTGGCCATTCCGATACCGAAGTGCTGCTGGCCGCGGTACTGCAATGGGGCGTGGAAGATACCCTGCAGCGCTGCAATGGCATGTTCGCCATTGCCCTGTGGGACCGCCAGGAACGCTGCCTGTGGCTGGCCCGCGACCGTGTAGGCAAGAAGCCGCTGTACTACGGCTGGGCCGGCGATGCGCTGGTGTTCGGCTCGGAACTGAAGGCACTGTGGCAGCACCCGGCGTTCGACAACGGCATCGACCGCGATGCGCTGACCCTGCTGCTGCGGCTGGACTACATTCCCGCACCGCATACCATCCACGAGCGCTGCTTCAAGCTGCTGCCCGGCCGTGTCCTGCGCCTGGACGCACAGGCCGTGGCGGCCGGCGCGGCCGCACACCGTCCGGAACAGGCGCAGCGCCCGTTCTGGGATGCGCGCGCACGCATGCAGGCGGCGCTGGCCGCGCCGTTCCAGGGGCGTATCGAAGAGGCCGAGGAGCAGCTTGATGCGCTGCTGCGCGACGCGGTGGCGCTGCGCATGGTGGCCGACGTGCCGGTGGGCGTGTTCCTGTCCGGCGGCACCGATTCCTCGCTGGTGGCCGCGCTGATGCAGGCGCAGAGCCCGCAGCCGGTGCACAGCTTCAGCATCGGCTTCAGCGGCTCCGGCCATGACGAGGCGCCGCTGGCCAGGGAACTGGCTGGCCACCTGGGCTGCGACCACACCGAACTGTATGTCAGTGGCGCCGATGCCCTGGCGGTGGTGCCGCAGCTGCCGGCGATGTTCGATGAACCCTTCGCCGATGCCTCGCAGGTGCCGACCGCGCTGGTGGCCCGCCTGGCGCGCCAGGGCGTGACCGTGGCCCTGTCCGGCGATGGTGGCGATGAGCTGTTCTTCGGCTATACCCGTTACGTGCGGGCACTGCGCAACTGGCAGATGCTGGGCCGCGTGCCCGGGCCGCTGCGGCGCTGGATGGGCGCCCGCTCGCAGCAGCAGGGCGAGGCATCGCGCACCGGTGGCCTGGCCGCGTTGCTGGCCGAAACCGGTGCGCGCGGCATCGGCGATGTGTACCGCAACCGGATCTCGCGTTGGCGCGACCCACGGGCCGCCGTGCCCGGTGCCAACGCGGCCGGCAGCTTCTATGACCTGGCCGATCCGCTGCATGGGGCCGGTACGCCGGCCGATGCGATGATGCTGGCCGATTTCGTGACCTACCTGCCCGATGACCTGCTGTGCAAGGTCGACCGCACTTCGATGGCGGTCAGCCTGGAAGCGCGCGCGCCGTTGCTGGACTGGCGGGTGGCCGAGTTCGCCTGGTCGCTGCCGCTGTCGTTCAAGCGCTCGCAGGACACCAGCAAGGTGCTGCTCAAGCGCGTACTGGGCCGCTACGTGCCGCAGGCGATGGTGCACCGGCCCAAGCGCGGGTTTGGCGCACCGGTCAGCGACTGGTTGCGTGGTGACCTGCGGCCCTGGGCTGACGAGCTGCTGCAGCCGGCACGGCTGGAACGGGAGGGCGTGCTGTCCGCCGCCGCCGTGCAGCCACTGTGGCAGCAGTTCCTGGGCGGCCAGCGCAAGTGGCATACCCACCTCTGGAACGTGCTGATGTTCCAGGCCTGGCAGGTACACTGGCGGCAGGTGCGTGCAGGCGTGGCGGCCGGCTGAGCCTTCACCGGCGGCGAAGGCCGCGCTGGCTAGGGTGGGGGTTCTTTCCAGGAGACCATCCCGATGTCCGGACCGACCATCGCTGTCCTCGTCGGCAGCCTTCGCCGCGAATCGTGCAACCGCAAGCTGGCCCATGCCCTGGAGAAGCTGGCGGCCGGCCGCGCCCGCTTCGTGCAGGTGGAGATCGGCGACCTGCCGCTGTACACCCAGGAATTCGACGCTAGTTATCCGGTGCAGGGCACGCGCCTGAAAGACCAGGTACGGGCCGCTGACGGCGTGCTGTTCGTCACCCCCGAGTACAACCGCTCGGTGCCGGGCGTGCTCAAGAACGCCATCGACGTCGGCTCGCGCCCCTACGGCGACAGCGCCTTTGCCGGCAAGCCGGCGGCGGTGATCGGCGCCTCCATCGGGGCCATCGGTACGGCCCTGGCCCAGCAGCACCTGCGCAACATCCTGTCCTACCTGGACATGCGCGTGCTGCCGCAGCCGGAGGCGTTCATCCATTTCAAGGACGGCCTGATCGATGCCGACGGCACGGTCCACAACGAAGGCACGCAGGCGTTCCTGCAGGGCTTCGTCGACCGCTTCCTGGCGCTGGTGGCGGCCCAGGGCCGGTGAGGTCGCCGGGGCGCGTCCCGGCGTGTCACCGGGCCGTTTCGGTGGAGCGGTTTCCTGACCCCGGCCCGGGCGATCTGCGATAATGCCGGCATCGGGCGCCGCACGGGCGCCCGTCGCAGGCGTTGCGACCGCCCCGCGCCAGTCTGGTCATGTACCGGCGGATATCCCCCGTTTCTGCACGGCTTATCCACAGGCTTGTCCATGTCGCCGGGCGCAGTGCATGCCTACACTCGTCTGGCCCCTTATCCAGGAAGTACCGCTCTCCATGTCCGCCCGTTCCGGCTTCCGTTCCGACCGCAAAGAGCGCGGTGACCGCTTCGACCGCGATCGCGATGACAGCCGCATCGACCAGCTGCGCGTGCCACCGCATTCGGTGGAAGCCGAACAGGCGGTGCTCGGCGGCCTGATGCTGGCGCCGGAAGCGTACGACCGGGTCAACGACCAGTTGAACGAAGGCGACTTCTACCGCCGCGACCACCAGATGATCTACCGCGCGATCCGCGAGCTGTCCGAGCGCGAGCGCCCGTTCGATGCGGTGACCCTGGGTGAGTGGTTCGAATCGCAGGGCAAGCTGGACCTGGTGGGCGATGGCGCCTACCTGATCGAGCTGGCCAGCACCACGCCGTCGGCCGCCAACATCGTGGCCTATGCCGAGATCGTGCGTGACAAGGCGGTGCTGCGGCAGCTGATCCAGGTCGGCACCGACATCGTCAACGACGGTTTCCAGCCCGAGGGCCGCGACAGCAGCGAGCTGCTGTCGGCAGCGGAAAAATCGGTGTTCGCCATCGCCGAGCAGGGCGCGCGCGGGCGCACCGACTTCGTGGCCATGCCCGGCGCGCTGAAGGATGCCTTCGAAGAGCTGCGCAACCGCTTCGAGAACGGCGGCAACATCACCGGCCTGCCGACCGGCTACAACGATTTCGATGCGATGACCGCCGGCCTGCAGCCGACCGACCTGATCATCCTGGCCGCGCGCCCGGCGATGGGCAAGACCACCTTCGCGCTGAACATCGCCGAGTACGCGGCGATCAAGTCGAAGAAGGGCGTGGCGGTGTTCTCGATGGAAATGTCTGCCTCGCAGCTGGCCATGCGCCTGATTTCCTCCAATGGCCGCATCAACGCGCAGCGCCTGCGTACCGGCCAGCTGGAAGACGAGGACTGGAGCCGCGTCACCAGCGCGATCAAGATGCTGAAGGAAACCAAGATCTTCATCGACGATACGCCGGGCGTGTCGCCGGAAGTGCTGCGTTCCAAGTGCCGGCGCCTCAAGCGCGAGCACGACCTGGGCCTGATCGTGATCGACTACCTGCAGCTGATGAGCGTGCCGGGCAACAGCGAGAACCGTGCGACGGAAATCTCGGAGATCTCGCGTTCGCTCAAGGGTCTGGCCAAGGAACTGAACGTGCCGGTGATCGCGTTGTCCCAGCTCAACCGCTCGCTGGAAACACGTACCGACAAGCGCCCGGTGATGGCCGACCTCCGCGAATCGGGCGCCATCGAGCAGGACGCGGACATGATCGTGTTCATCTACCGCGACGATTACTACAACAAGGAAAATTCGCCGGACAAGGGCCTGGCCGAGATCATCATCGGCAAGCACCGTGGTGGCCCGACCGGTTCGTGCAAGCTGAAGTTCTTCGGCGAATACACCCGCTTCGACAACCTGGCCCACGATTCGGTCGGTTCGTTCGAGTAACGTCCAGCCTCTTGCCGTAGACACCAACGCCGAGCCCCGCTCGGCGTTTTTCGTTGCAGCCTCCCTGCCGACCATTCGCCATAAGTGCATTCCGTATGTCGCAGTTGTAAATGTCATGTAATGCGCAGCTTCTACGATGCCGCCGCTGCAACTTCCCTCCCGACGCCACCGACCGGCGTCCAGCGCGCACAAGGAATCTGCCCTACATGCCTGCCCACGCTCCGCTCCGCCGCAACCTGCTCACCCTGCTGGTCTGTGCCGCTCTGCCGTCGCTGGCCTGGGCCGACGAGGCCCCTGTCGATGGTGCATCGGCCACCACCCTGGATTCGGTTTCGGTGATCGGCCGCGGCGAAGCGCGCCAGGTCCAGCGCGTGACCGCCGAGGACATGAAGGTGCTGCCGCCCGGCGCCAACCCGCTCAAGCTGCTGGCCAGCAAGCCGGGCGTGCACTTCGAATCGGCCGATGCCACCGGCGCCTACGAATGGTCCACCAGCATCAGCCTGCGCGGCTTCAACCAGAGCCGGCTGGGCTACACGCTCGATGGCATTCCGCTGGGCAACATGAGCTACGGCAACAGCAACGGCCTGCATATCAGCCGCGCAGTCATCAGCGAGAACCTGGGCGGTGCCGAAGTGTCCACCGGCATCGGTGCGCTGGGCACGCCGTCCACCAGCAACCTTGGCGGCGTGTTCCAGTTCTATTCGATCGACCCGTCCACCGAGTTCGGTGTGACCCTGGCGCAGGGTTTCGGCAGCGACAACGCGCGCCGCAGCTATGCCCGCCTGGACACCGGTGACCACCAGGGCTTTGCCGCCTACCTGTCCGGCGTGTACTCGGAAAGCGACAAGTGGAAGGGCGCCGGCTCGCACGAACTGAAGCAGTTCAACGGCAAGGCCACCTACAGCTTCGGCGTGGACAGCAAGCTGACCGCGCTGGTCAATGCCTCGCGCCGCGTGGAAGCCGATTACCAGGACCTGTCGCTGGAAATGATCGACCGCCTGGGCTGGAACTGGGACAACTACGCGCCGGACTGGAACCGCGCGCTGGCCGCAGCCCGTGGCCAGTACAGTGGCGGCGTCAACAGCCCGTGGGATGCGTACTACTCCGGCCACGGCGTGCGCAATGACGACATCACCAGCCTGGCCGGCGATTTCGGCCTGAACGAGACGATGCGCTTGAAGGCCAACGTCTACAACCACAGCAACCGTGGCCAGGGCCACTGGTTCAGCCCGTCCAATCCGTCCAACCCGGGCACCCCGCGCGAGATCCCGATCTCCATCCGCACCACCGAATACGCGATCGACCGCACCGGCATCACCGCGGCCTTCACCTGGGCCGTGGGCGGCCACGAGCTGGAAGCAGGCCTGTGGTACGAAGACAACAGCCACAGCGTGCAGCGCAACTTCTACTACATCGATGGCCCGGTGAAGGATGACTATTTCCTGCGCAACCCGGACCAGCGCGTGTGGCTGCAGGACTACAGCACCATCACCCGCCAGTTCTACGTGCAGGACCGCTTCCGCCTGTTCGATGACCGCCTGACCATCGACGTCGGCGCCAAGTCGCCCAATACCCGCACCACGGTGCGCACGCCGCTGGGTACCTACGCCAACAACAGCAGCCTGACCGCGAAGAAGGGCTTCCTGCCGCAGGCCGGCTTCAACTTCAAGCTCAACGACAGCAACGAGATCTTCGGTTCGTTCGCCAAGAACATCGCCGCCTACGCGCTGGGCGTGGGCAGCCCGTTCAACGTGCCGCAGGCCGCCTTCGATGCCAGCGCCCGTGGCCTGAAGCCGGAACAGTCGCGTACGTTCGAACTGGGCTGGCGCGGCTACGGCCGTGGCTATGAAGCCTCGCTGGCCGTGTATGACGTGAAGTTCGAGAACCGCCTGCTGGCCATCGCCCAGTGCGTGGGCATTCTCGGCTGCCCGGCGCTGTACTCCAACGTGGGCTCGGTCAGCAGCCGCGGTGCCGAAGCCACCCTGCAGCTCAAGCCGATGCAGGACCTGACCTGGTCCAACTCGCTGTCGTACAACGACAGCACCTACGACAGCGACTACACCGACAACGGCATCGTGCCCACCCGCGGCAAGAAGACCGTGGACACGCCGGAGTGGATGTTCGCCAGCACCCTGGCCTGGACGCCCGGCCCGTGGGACGTGCGCCTGTCGGCCAACCATGTCGGCAAGCGCTACGTGACCTATACCAACGATGAGTCGGTGCCCAGCTACTGGCTGCTCAACGCCTCGGTGGCCTATGACGTGGGCAAGGTCGGCCCGGCGCAGAACCTGACCCTGGCACTGAACCTGACCAACCTGGCCGACAAGCAGTACCTGGCGACCATCAACACCAACGGTACCTACGCCACCGACCCGACCCGCAGCCTGGCGACCATGCAGGTCGGTGCGCCGCGGCAGGTGATGGCCACCGCCACCGTGCGCTTCTGAGGGACACGCCCTGATGAAGCCGCTGCCGGACGTGGAAACCCGTCGCCGCCTGCTGCGCCTGGCCTGGCAGGGCACAGGCGCCGCGATCGCCCTGGCCGCGATGCCCGGGCTGGCGGCGACGGGCCCACGGCCACGGCTGGGGCGTGATCCGTTCACGCTGGGCATCGCCGCCGGTGACCCGGACCCGCAGGGCGCGGTGTTGTGGACGCGGCTGGCACCGGCACCGCTGGATGGCGGCGGCATGCCGCCGCGTGCGGTACCGGTGCGCTGGTTCGTCGCCGAAGATGCGGCCATGCGCCGTATCGTCCAGCGCGGTGTCGCCGCAGCGGTGCCCGAGCTGGCGCATTCGGTACATGTGGAGGTCAATGGTCTGCGCCCGGGCCGCGACTACTACTACCGCTTCGCCTGCGATGGTGACGAGGAAAGTCCCGTCGGCCACTTCCGTACCGCACCGTTGCCGGACACTGCGCTGGAGCAGCTGCGGCTGGCCCTGTGCACCTGCCAGGCCTGGAACAGCGGCTACTACCCGGTGCTGCGCGACATCGCCAGCAGCGATGTGGACCTGGTGCTGCATGCCGGTGATTACCTGTACGAATACAGCCCGTTGCAGAACGCACGCGGCAGCACGCTGGACGCACAGCGCTTCAGTGGCGAGACCATCACCCTGGAGCGCTACCGCGACCAGTACGCACTGTACAAACTCGACCCGGACCTGCAGGCCGCACATGCGGCGCATGCCTTCGCGGTGATCTGGGACGACCACGAGGTACAGAACGACTATTCCGGCATCCACCCGGAAAAGAACGATGTCCCGGTAGAAGCGTTCATCGCCCGTCGTGCGGCCGCTTACCGCGCGTTCTACGAACACCTGCCGATGCGCAGCACGCCGACCGGCAATGGCGGCCTGCGCGTGCACCGTCGCCTGCGCTACGGCGACCTGGCCCAGCTGACTCTGCTCGACTGCCGCCAGTTCCGGCCTGCCAACCCGTGTGGCGTGGGCGAATCGGCGCGCTGCGAGGCGGCACTGGACCCGCGCGCGAGCATGCTCGGCGCGGGGCAGGAGGCATGGTTCGCGCAGTCGATGGCGGCCGCGCAGGGCACGCGCTGGAACGTGGTGGTGCAGCAGCTGCTGATGGCCCAGCTGCGGCTGGACCGCGGCACGCCGCGCGAGCGCTTCTGGAACGATGCCTGGGACGGCTACCCTGCGGCACGCACGCGCCTGCTGCAGGCGCTGCAGGCGGGCGGGCAGGGCAATGCCATCGTGCTGGGCGGCGACTGGCACTCCAGCTTCGTCAATGACCTGAAGCTGGATTTCGATGCACCGGGCGCACCGGTGGTCGCCACCGAGTTCATCGCCCCGGCGATCAGCAGCGGCGGCGATGACACGCCGTATGGGCCGTACTACGGTCCATCGATTCCGCAGAACCCGCACATCCGCTACTTCGATGGCGACCGGCGTGGCTGGTGGAACCTGCAGTTGAACCGGCAGACCGTGGATGCGGAACTGCGCTTTGCCGACAGCGTGCTGCGCCGTGATGCCGCCGTGCGGCCAGCCGCACGGTTCCAGGTGACCCACGGCCGACCGGGTGCGATGCCGGTATAGCGGACGTGCCCGCTGGGCAGGGGCAGGCGTTACCGGGCATGGGCAGGGCGTGGATCGACGGCTTTCATCGCCCCCAGCCGGGTTTCGTCGCAAACCGGTTGCGGGCCACGGGGCAGGGCGGCAGGGTGGTCACAGGCGGCATGGGGCCGCGCATGGAGACCGTCATGAAGACCCTGTTCGCGCTGGGCGTGTGGTGCCTGCTGTTCGTGCTGTGCTGGCCGTTGGCCGTGCTGGCATTGGTCGCCTGGCCGTTCGTCTGGCTGCTGAGCCTGCCGTTCCGCCTGGTCGGCATCACCTTCTCGGCGCTGTTCGCCTTCCTGCGCGCCCTGTTCATGCTGCCGGCGCGACTGCTGGGCGGCGGCCCGGCCACGGCATGAGGCGGGTCGTACTGGCGGTCCTGGCCCTGATGGCGGCGCCGGCGTTTGCCGCGCCGCCTGCGGCGGCCTATCTGGAGCGCCAGCAGGCCGCTGCGGCGGACGCGGCGGCAGGCGATGGCCAACCCGCTGCCAAGGACACCTGCCGGGTGGTGAAGGAATGGAAGGTGGGCGGTGTCGTGGCCCAGCACCGTGTCTGCGAGGATCCGCCGAAGGCACCGCCATCGCCGCCCGTGCCCGCAACCAAGGCCGCATCCGGGCATTGATGCAGGCCCTTGCCCACGCCTAGACTGCGCGATGCGCAGCGGGCGGTCCCATGCTGCCAGGATCGATTTCCTTCCTGCTGGAGGTGGTGCATGCGGATTGCCCTGGGCCTGCTGATGGCAGCGGGTTTCGTTGTGCCGGCAACAGGCACGGCAGCGACCACGGTCGCGCCATCGGGGGTCCCGGCCATCGATGTGGCATCGCCACTGCGCACGCGGGTCGGCGCACCCGAGCCCAGCATCGTGGCGGCCTACGCCGATGCCGGTGCCAGTGACATCCATGTGCATGTGCTGACCGACGCGGAATGGGCGCGGTTCGATACGGCACTGGCGCGCCTGCCGGCCCTGCATCGGCGCATCCTGCAGCGGCACCTGAAACGCCTGAGCTTCCTGGACCTGAAACCGGGCGCGGGCAGTGCGCTGACCGCCCGCATCGGTGAGGGCACCGGCGAAGACGCTGCATTTTCGATCACGCTGCGCGCCAGCCTGCTGGACGAATCGCTGGCCAGCTTCCTGGGCACCAAAGAGGCCAACCTGTTCGCCGATGACGGCACCGGCCAGCACCTGCAGGTCGAGGCCGGCGCGCTGGATGCGTTGACCTACGTGCTGCTGCACGAGGCCACGCACGTGGTGGACCAGGTGCTGGGGCTTACCGCGGACAGCCATGCACCGCTGATGGCCGGAGTGTGGGAATCGGCCCGGCAGCCGGTCGCGGCGCAGGCCTCCAGCCTGGCCCTGCAGACCGGGTTCCGGCGCGCGCCGAAGATCCCGCTCGGCAAGGCGCCAGCCTACTACCAGGCCCTGGCCGCCAGCCCGTTCGTATCCTTCTATGCCACCGCTGCGGCGCCGGAAGACATCGCCGAACTGTTCGCCTGGCAGCAATTGTCGGCCTGCGCCACGCAGGCCGTGAATGTGCAGATCCGTGATGCCGCAGGGCAGGTGGTCTTCACCTATGCCCCCTTGGCCAACCGCGTGGCGACCGCGCGGTTCACGCAGGTGCAGCAGGTGCTGGGCGTGCAGGGTTGTGCCGGGCGCTGGGCGTAGCGCCGACGACACTGTTCCCGCTGTTGTGCAGGGCAGCAAGCGGCCGGTTTCGGTCAAGTCGTCCGGTCTTGATTTCCGTACGCTGCGGCTATGGGCATCCCGCTTCCCGGGGTGCAGGGACGCGGGCAAGGGAACACCATGAAGCAACTGCGGGTTTACGCCATGGCGCTGGTGGCATTGGCAAGTTTCGGTGCCTGCGCACAGGGGCCTGACCGGCTCGCGGCCGGCGAGCACGTGGCCGAGCTGCAGGGGCTGACGCTGCACTACACGATCGCCGGCCACGGGCCGCTGCTGGTGGTGCAGTCGCCGGGGTGGGGCATCGGTACGCCCTACCTGGCCAACGGGCTCAAGCCGCTGCAGGACCAATTCACGGTGCTGACCTACGATCCGCGCGGCACTGGCGGATCGACGCCGGTGGCGGCCGACGCGCACCTGACCAATGGCGACCTGGCCGATGACCTGGAGCAGCTGCGTGCCTACCTGGGATTGGAACGCATGGATCTGCTGGGGCACTCCAATGGCGGGGCCATCGCGATCATCTATGCCGAACAGCACCCGGCCCACGTGCACAAGCTGGTGCTGGTCGGTGCCCAGCTGCTGGGCTACAGGCAGGAGGCGGACAGCGTGGCCAAGGCTGAATCCGCGCGGCGCAAGGCATCGCCGGATTTCGCCTGGCTGCGCGAGCATATCGGCGACCCGACGCCCAGGACCGACGCGGCGTTCACCGCCTATTTCCGCGAGCGTGCGGGTTACTTCCTGTACGACCCAAAGAAGGATGCGGATGTGTTTCTCGGCCACCTGACCAACACGATGTCGGCGTCGATGAACCAGGCGTTCGAGGAGACGCCGCCCGTGAAGGCGGCGCCACCGTTGTCGGACCTGGGCAGGATCACCGCGGCGACCCTGGTGGTCGAGGGCCGGCAGGACCCGGCATGCCCGCTGGCGATGTCCGAGGCGATCCAGCACGGCATTGCCGGTGCGCAGCTGGTGGCACTGGACCGCACCGGGCATTTCCCGTGGATCGAACAGCCGGCACCGTTCTTCGCGGCGGTTTCGCGCTTCCTGCGGCAGTAGTCCCTGCAGCGCAGCGCGGTACAACAAAAAACCCCGCCGAGGCGGGGCGGTACAACAAAAAAACCCCGCCAAGGCGGGGTTTTCCGTATCCGGTGCAGGCCGGGCGCGCCGGCATGCACCGGTGGGTCAGCCGATCAGTTGGCCTTGTGGATGGCGCGCTTGCTCACCGCCATGGCGGCGTCGTGCACGACTTCCGACAGCGACGGGTGGGCGTGGCAGATACGCGCCAGATCGTCGGCCGAGCCGTTGAACTCCATCGCCAGCACGCCTTCGTGCACCAGTTCGGACACGTTGGCGCCGACCAGGTGCATGCCCAGGATGCGGTCGGTTTCGGCGTGGGCCAGCACCTTCACGAAGCCGGCCGGTTCGACCATCGCCACGGCACGGCCGTTGGCGGCGAACGGGAAGCTGCCGGCCTTGTACGGGATGCCTTCGGCCTTGAGCTGCTGCTCGGTCTTGCCGACCCAGGCCAGTTCCGGCTCGGTGTAGATGACCCACGGAATGGTGTCGAAGTTGACGTGGCCCGGCAGGCCCGCGATCAGTTCGGCCACGGCGATGCCTTCCTCGAAGCCCTTGTGGGCCAGCATCGGGCCACGCACGCAGTCGCCGACCGCCCAGACGCCGTTCACGCCGGTGTGGCAGTGCGCGTCGACTTCGATCTGGCCACGCTCGTTGACCTTCACGCCGGTGCCTTCGGCCAGCAGGCCCTTGGTGGCGGCGCGGCGGCCGACGGCCACCAGCAGCTTGTCCACGGTCAGGGTCTTTTCGCCTTCGCTGTCGGTGTAGGTGACAACGACTTCCTTCTTCTTGCCCTTGCCGGTGATCTCGGTCCTGGAGACCTTGGCACCGAGGCGGATGTCCAGGCCCTGCTTCTTGAATTCCTTGGCGGCGACCTTCGACACTTCGGCGTCGGCGACGGCCAGGAAGTCCGGCAGTGCTTCCAGGATGGTGACTTCAGCGCCCAGGCGCTTCCACACGCTGCCCAGTTCCAGGCCGATCACGCCGGCGCCGATCACGGCCAGGCGGTTCGGCACTTCGGTGAAGTCCAGGCCGCCGACGTTGTCGACGATGGTCTCGCCGTCGAACTTGGCGAACGGCAGTTCGATCGAATCCGAACCGGCGGCGATGATGACGTTGGTGCCCTTCAGCTCGACCACCGAACCATCATGCTGGGTCACCTTGACCACGTTGCCCGGCTGCAGTTCACCGAAGCCGTAGTAGGTGGCGACCTTGTTGGCCTTGAACAGCATGGCGATGCCGCCGGTGAACTGCTTGACGATCTTGTCCTTGCGGCCAACCATCGCTTCGACGTCGATCTTGGCATCCTTGAAGCTGATGCCGTGGTCGCCAAAGATGTGGCCCATGTTCCAGAACTGGCGCGAGGAATCCAGCAGCGCCTTGGACGGGACGCAGCCCACGCGCAGGCAGGTGCCGCCCAGGGCCGGCTTGCCGTCCTTGCCCAGCGCTGCGTCGATGCAGGCGGTCTTCAGGCCCAGCTGCGCGGCGCGGATGGCGGCGTGGTAGCCGGCCGGGCCGGCACCGATGACGACGACGTCGAATTGTTCAGCCATTTGATGAGTCCTTGTTGCTATACCAGAACCCCTCCGCGCAGGCGCGGAGGGGCGGGAGGTGTCTTACAGGCCGAACAGCATGCGGCCCGGGTTTTCCAGCTGGTTCTTGATGTCCACCAGGAACTGCACCGAATCCTTGCCGTCGATGATGCGGTGGTCGTAGGACAGCGCCAGGTACATCATCGGCGCGATCACGACCTGGCCGTTCTGGGCGATCGGACGCTCCTTGATGGCGTGCATGCCCAGGATGGCGCTCTGCGGCGGGTTGATGATCGGGGTGGACAGCAGCGAACCGAAGGTGCCGCCGTTGGTGACGGTGAAGGTGCCGCCCTGCAGTTCGTCCAGGCCCAGCTTGCCGTCACGCGCCTTCTTGGCGTAGTCGGCGATGGTCTTTTCGATGTCGGCGAAGGACATGCGCTCGACGTTGCGCAGGACCGGGGTGACCAGGCCCTTCTCGGTCGACACGGCAATGGAGATGTCCGAGTAGCCGTGGTAGATGATGTCGTCGCCGTCGATCGAGGCGTTGACCAGCGGGAAGCGCTGCAGCGCGTTGGCAGCGGCCTTCACGAAGAAGCTCATGAAGCCCAGCTTGATGCCGTGGGCCTTGACGAACTCGTCCTGCAGTTCCTTGCGCGCGGCCGACACCTTGGACAGGTCGACTTCGTTGAAGGTGGTCAGCATGGCGGTGGAGTTCTTCGACTCCATCAGGCGCTCGGCGATGCGCTTGCGGATGCGGGTCATCGGCACGCGTTCTTCCGGACGGGCGCCACCGGCCTTGCCGGCGCCGCCGTTGCGGGCGAAGTTGACGATGTCTTCCTTGGTCACCGCGCCGCGGCGGCCGGTGCCGTCCACGTCGGCCGGGTTCACGCCTTCGGTGATGGCGGTGAAGCGGGCGCCCGGCGGCAGGCCGTCAGCGGCCGACTTGGCGGCCGGGGCCGGCGCAGCGGCAGCGGCCGGTGCAGCCGCGGCCGGGGCGGCGTCAGCCTTCTTCTCTTCCGCGGCCGGCGCCGGGGCAGCGGCCACGGCGCCTTCCTCGATGATCGCCACGACCTGGCTGGAGGTCACGGTCGCGCCTTCGGCGAACTTGATTTCCTTGATCACGCCATCGACCGGCGACGGCACTTCCAGGACGACCTTGTCGGTTTCCAGGTCAAGCAGGTTTTCGTCGCGCTTGACGGCGTCGCCCACCTTCTTGTGCCAGGTGGCAATGGTGCCGTCGGCGACGGATTCGGGCAGTACCGGGGCTTTGACTTCGGTGGCCATGCGGGAGCTTCCTGGTTTGTCTTCTAAATAAGGGGGAGGAGTTATTCAGCGACCTGGTCGTTGAACGGGTTGACCAGTGCATCGGCGACCAGCTGCTGCTGTTCGCGGATGTGGTCAGCCATGTGACCGGCGGCCGGCGATGCCGAACGCGCGCGACCGGCGTAGTGCAGGCTCTGGCCATCGGCCAGGCAGAACTGCAGGTGGTGGCGGATCTGGTACCACGCACCCTGGTTCTGCGGTTCTTCCTGCGTCCACACCACGTCGGTGGCCTTGCCGTACTTCTTCAGTTCGGCGGCCAGCAGCGCGCGCGGGAACGGATACAGCTGCTCCACGCGGATGATCGCCACATCGTCCTGGCCACGCTTGGTCTGGTCTTCCAGCAGGTCGTAGTAGACCTTGCCCGAGCACAGCACCACGCGCTTGACCTTCTTGGCGTCCGCATTGGCATCGCCGATCAGGTGCTGGAACTCGCCGTTGGCCAGTTCGTCCAGGGTCGACACGGCCAGCTTGTGGCGCAGCAGCGACTTGGGCGACATCACCACCAGCGGCTTGCGGGTGGTCATGCGCAGCTGGCGGCGCAGCATGTGGAAGGCCTGTGCCGGGGTCGAGGGCACCACCACCAGCATGTTCTCCAGCGCGCACAGCTGCAGGAAACGCTCCAGGCGCGCCGAGCTGTGTTCCGGGCCCTGGCCTTCGTAGCCGTGCGGCAGCAGCAGGGTCAGGCCGGAAATGCGGCCCCACTTGGCTTCACCGGCAGCGATGAACTGGTCGATCACCACCTGGGCGCCGTTGGCGAAGTCGCCGAACTGGCCTTCCCAGATGCACAGCGTGTTCGGATCGGTGGTGGAGAAGCCGTATTCGTAGGCCATCACCGCTTCTTCGCTGAGCAGCGAATCGATGACGGTGGCCTTTTCCGGCGAATCGACCAGCTGGCGCAGCGGCAGGTAGTAATTGTCGGTGGCTTGGTCGTGCAGGATGGCGTGGCGGTGGGTGAAGGTGCCGCGACCCACGTCCTGGCCGACCAGGCGCAGCGCGTTGCCTTCGTCGAGCAGGGTGGCGTAGGCCAGGTTCTCGGCAAAGCCCCAGTCGCCCGGGATCTCGCCGGCGGCCATCTTGCGGCGGTCGTCATAGACCTTGGCCACGCGCGAGTGCAGCTGCACTTCGGCCGGCACGTTGTTGATCAGTTCGGCCAGCTGCTTCAGCTTGCCCATCTCGACCTGGGTCGAGACCGGGTCGGACAGCTTGCCTTCCAGCAGCTGCGGCCAGTTGACGTACAGCGGGCTGGACGGCGGGGTCTTCTCGACCTGCGCCAGCTCGGTGGTCACTTCACCGGCATCAAGCTTCTCGCGGTAGGCATCGACCAGCGCCTTGCCGGCGCCGGCGGCGATCACGCCCGCCTTTTCCAGCTGTTCGGCATACATCTCGCGGGTGGTGGCGTGCTTGCGGATCACCTGGTACATCAGCGGCTGGGTGATCGCCGGCTCGTCGGCCTCGTTGTGGCCCCAGCGGCGGTAGCACATCAGGTCGATGACCACGTCCTTGGCGAACGCCTGGCGGAACTCGAAGGCCAGCTTGGCGGCGAACACCACCGCTTCCGGGTCATCGCCGTTCACGTGCAGTACCGGCGCGGCGATCATCTTCGCAACGTCGGTGGCATAGCGCGTGGAGCGGGTGTCCTGCGGGTTGGAGGTGGTGAAGCCGACCTGGTTGTTGACCACGATGTGCACGGTGCCGCCGACGGCGAAGCCGCGGGCCTGCGACATCTGGAACAGCTCCATGACCACGCCCTGGCCGGAGAAGGCCGCGTCGCCGTGGATCAGGATCGGCATGACCTGCTTGCGGGCGGTGTCCTTGCGGCGCTCCTGGCGCGAACGCACGGAACCGGCGACCACCGGGTCGGCGATTTCCAGGTGCGACGGGTTGAAGGCCAGGGCCAGGTGCACCGGGCCGCCTTCGGTGGCCACGTCGGCCGAGAAGCCCATGTGGTACTTCACGTCGCCGGCGGAGGCGTGGTCGTCGTGCTCGAACTTGCCTTCGAATTCGTCGAACAGCTTGCGCGGGTTCTTGCCCAGGGTGTTGACCAGCACGTTCAGGCGGCCGCGGTGGGCCATGCCGATCACCACGTCCTTGACGCCGTCCTTGCCGGCATCACGGATGATGGTGTCCATCATCGGGATCAGCGCATCGCCGCCTTCCAGCGAGAAGCGCTTCTGGCCGACGTACTTGGTGTGCAGGTAGCGCTCCAGGCCTTCGGCCGCGGTCAGGCGCTCCAGGGTGCGGCGCTGGGTGTCAGCGTCCAGCTGGTAGTTGCCACCGGCCAGTTCCAGCTTCTTGTAGAGCCACTGGCGCTGCTCGGCTTCGGGCATGTGCATGAACTCTGCACCGATCGAGCCGGTGTAGGTCGCCTTCAGGCGGGCCAGCAGGTCGCGCAGCTTCATGCGCGGCTGGCCACCGACGCCGCCGGTGCTGAATTCGGCGTTGAGGTCGCCCTCGGACAGGCTGTGGAACGGCAGGCCCAGGTCCGGCGGGTTGACCGGCGCGGTCAGGCCCAGCGGGTCCAGGCGGGCGCCCAGGTGGCCGCGCGAACGGTAGGCGGTGATCAGGCGGCCGACATTGCGTTCACGCTCATCACCCGCGCCGGCGCCGGTGCCGGCCTTCAGTGCGTCCTTGGCGGCATCGGCGATGTGCGCGATGACGGCCGAGTGCGGAATGTCACCCGCTTCGCGGCCCTTGAAGCCGTCGAAGTAGGCCTTCCATTTGGGATCGACACTGTCCGGAGAAACGAGGTACTGCTCGTACAGATCCTCGACATAGGAGGCGTTGCCGCCGGCGAGCTGCGATGACTGCGCAAACTGCTTCAGTAGATTGTCCACGATGGAGGCTGTTGATTCGCTTGTGGGGTATGGCTTCAGAAGGACCCGGCCGGAATGATGAATAGCCATGCGCGGGCGCGTTCAAACAGGCAAATTGTACCCCCATCCGGACACGAAGGGGCACCGCGGCGGGCCGCTCGGGACCGCCGATGTCGCTCGCAGACAGGTTCGGGCGCTGGGCCCGGGGTCAGATGCCGAGGGCGCGCAGTTCGCTGCAATCGCGCGAACGGTCCCAGATGCGCTGCAATTGCTGCACGAACGGCTGCGAACGTGACGGCAGCGCGAAGCCGGCTTCGCCGTCCAGGCGGTGCCCGATCAGACGAAAGTAGAAGTCGCCGGCATCGTTGAGCAGGCAGGCCGAGCCCAGGGCCCGGTCGCCAGCATCGGCAACGTCGCGGAACTGGATCACGCTCGGCAGGCGCTGGGCCAGCGCCAGCAAGGGGGCGCCGGTGGCCGCGATGGTGGCGGCATCCTGCACGATCACTCGCAGCTGCTTGTCGTGGCGGGCCGTGGCGAAGCGGCGCAGGGCCGCCTGCACCGGCGGCGCGTCCAGCAGGCCCGGGTCGAGCTGGGCGCTGTGGACCCACAGCTGGCGGCGCGCCCGATGGATCACGGCGGTGGTGGCGGCGATGGCTTCGGCACGGCTGCTGATGGCGCTGGGCCCGTCCAGGCGGCGGCGCATCTGCTGGTGGCCGATGCCGGCTTCCTCGAATTCCGGGCCTTCGGGCAGGAAGCCCTGGCGGGCATAGAAGTCGCGGGCCGGCAGCTGCGCGTGCAGGTACAGCGTGGCCAGGCCCAGGCCACGTCCGGCCTCCACCAGCGCCGCCAGCAGGGCCTCACCCAGCCCCTGGTTGCGGTGGCTGGCCAGCACCGCCATGCGGCCGATGCGGCCGTCCGGGGCCAGGCGGCCGGTGCCCACCGGCTGGTCCTGTGCATCCAGCGCCAGCACATGGGCGCAGACCGGGTCCAGGGCATCGCGCTCCAGTTCGGCGGCGATGCCCTGTTCCTGCACGAATACCCGCTGCCGCACCGCGTGGATGGCGGCGTGGGCGTCTTCGTGGCGGACCTGCTGGACCCGGAGCGCGCTCATGGCTCAGCCACGCCCGGGCGTGCTGTCATCTTCTTCGTCGTCCTCGAAGTTGACGATGACCTCGATGCCGTCATCGTGCACGGTCACGGTGTGCACACCATCGGACACCGCGTCGGCATCGATGGCATCGACGCGGGTGCGGCCTTCGATCACCTCACCGAGCACGCCCTCCTCGCCATCGTCCTCTTCCTCGCCGGCATGGACCTCGTTCGGGTCGATCAGCTGGAACACGCCCCCGGCCAGCAGCTGCTGCACCACCGCGCGACCCTTGTCGGACAGGGCGCGGTAGGCGGCATCGTCCAGCTGCTCGGCACCGGCCAGGCGCTGCGCGTCCTTGACCGGCAATGCGAAGTCGCGGCCGCTGACGTACAGGCTGGCCCCACGCTTGGCCCGGCGCCAGGCCAGGCGTGCCCACGGGTGGCGCTGCAGCAGCAGGCCGTCGTGCAGGCCCGCCACCACCTCGTCCTGCGGCGGCGCGGCCTGGTGGGCCATCACTTCGCCGGCGGCACGGTAGGTGGTGATGAACCGGCCGAACCAGTCGCCCAGCGTGTCCGGATCGTTCATGCGGATGGCGTTGAGCGCGGTGATGACCCGGCCCATGGCGACCGCATCGATCTCGTTCGGGTCGGCCGGCAGGGCCAGGTCCGGGTCCTGGTAGCGGATGTTCTCATCGGCATCGGCGATGAGCGTATCGAGGTAGTCGCTGATCAGTTCGGCCGACGACGGCGCGCGCATGCCGAAGGAGAAGGTCAGGCAGGGATCTTCGGCCACGCCGTTGTGCGGCACGTTCGGCGGCAGGTACAGCATGTCGCCCGGGGCGAGTACCCAGTCGTGGCTGGGCTTGAACACCTGCAGCAGCTTCAGCTCCACATCCGGGCGGAAGCCCAGCGGCGGGCGCTTGCCCTTGGTCGATTCGCTGGCATCGATCTGCCAGCGGCGGTGGCCATGGGCCTGCAGCAGGAACACGTCGTACTGGTCGACGTGGGCACCGACCGAGCCGCCGGTGGCGGCGAAGCTGATCATCACGTCGTCCATGCGCCAGCGCGGCAGGAAATCGAACCGGTCGATCAGCGCGCGCACGTCCGGGTCCCACTTGTCCACGTCCTGCACCAGCAGGGTCCAGTCGTGGTCGGGCAGGGTGGGGAACAGTTCCTCGGCGAACGGGCCGCTGCGCACGGTCCAGCCATCGGTGGCGCGGTCGTGGCGGATCAGGCGCGCCAGCACGCCTTCTTCGCAGGCCAGCCCGGCCAGGTCTTCCGGCTGCACCGGGGTCTGGAAGTTGGCGAAAGCATTGCGGATCAGCAGCGGGCGCTTCTGCCAGAAATCGCGCAGGAACACCGCCGGGGCCATGCCCAGCGGCTGGCCCGGGCGGGCGTGGACTTCGATCGGGAAGGCGATGGGCTTGCGGGCGGCCATGGGAAATCCTTGCAGCGGAAAGCGGGAGTGGCGGTGTAGCGGGCCACCAAGGCCACCATTGTCCGACGTTCGTTGGGATTGCGCACGTGTGGTGGTTTGTCGCGGGGTTCCGGCCAACGGCGGAGCCCCTCGTGGCGGGTGGTTGGGTCGCGTAAAGCGCTGGGTTCATGGGCTGGGTGGGGGGGGGGGGGGGGGGTTCGCGGGACACGCCGTAAACCCATCCATGGGGGCTCGATGGCGCCATCCATGGCGCCAACGGTCCCGCGAACCCACCCCACCCGACCCTTGACAGTTTCCTGCGCGGCCCGCCACGGAAAGGAAGCATGTAGATCCACGCCATGCGTGGATGACGTTGCCCGGGAAAGCGCCATCCACTGCAGGTACCCCAAAAACGAAAGAGGGACGCGGCGAAGCCGCGTCCCTCTCAATTCCATCCCGACACCCCACTGCTCTTCGATCCGTCACCGGGAATCTGTCGAAGGTGCGCCGGGGTGGGTGGCCGGGACCGCAGGCGCCATGGATGGCGCCTACGAGCCCCCAGGGATGGGTTCACGGCGTGTCCCGGCTGCCCACCCCGGCGCGCCCAAGCCGCAGTAACCCAGAGCCGCTTTTGATGTTGCCGTTGCCGTTGCCGTTGCTGTTGCTGTTGCTGTTGCAGAAACAGCCTGCCGCAGGCAGCGCACGCGGCCGCCGCCGCAGGAAAACCCCTTAGATCTTCTTCGCCAGCGCTTCAGCCAGGCCGGTGTAGCTGCCCGGGGTCATCTCCAGCAGCCGCTGCTTGGCATCGGCCGGCAGCTCCAGCCCCTGCACGAACGCGCGCATCGACTCGGCCGTGATGCCCTGGCCACGGGTCAGCGCCTTCAGCTGCTCGTACGGGTTCGGCAGGCCGTGGCGGCGCATCACCGTCTGCACGGCCTCGGCCAGCACTTCCCAGGCCGCGTCCAGGTCCGCATCCAGGCGCTGCGGGTTCACTTCCAGCTTGCCCAGGCCCTTGGCCAGCGAATCCAGTGCCACCTGGCTGTGACCGAAGGCGGTGCCCAGCGCACGCAGCACGGTCGAATCGGTCAGGTCACGCTGCCAGCGGCTGATCGGCAGCTTCGCGCTGAAATGCTCGAACAGCGCGTTGGCGATGCCGAAATTGCCTTCGGCATTCTCGAAATCGATCGGGTTGACCTTGTGCGGCATGGTCGAGGAGCCGACTTCACCTTCCTTCAGGCGCTGCTTGAAGTAGCCCAGCGAGATGTAGCCCCAGATGTCGCGGGCCAGGTCGATCAGGATGATGTTGGCGCGGCGCGCGGCGTCGCCGATCTCGGCCACGTTGTCGTGCGGCTCGATCTGCGTGGTGTACGGGTTGAACACCAGGCCCAGGCCGGTGACGAAACGCTCGGCGAAGGCCGGCCAGTCCACGTCCGGGTAGCTGGCCACGTGCGCGTTGTAGTTGCCCACCGCACCGTTGATCTTGCCGGTCAGCTCGACCGCGGCGATCTGCCGGCGCTGGCGCTCCAGGCGCGCGACCACGTTGGCCAGCTCCTTGCCCAGGGTGGTGGGCGAGGCGGTCTGGCCGTGGGTGCGCGACAGCATCGGCTGGGCGGCCTGGGCATGGGCCAGGGTGCGCAGGGTGGCGGCGATGCCATCCAGGGTCGGCAGCAGCACCTCGCGGCGGGCCTGTTCCAGCATCAGGCCGTAGCTGAGGTTGTTGATGTCCTCGCTGGTGCAGGCGAAATGCACGAACTCCAGCGCCGGGGCCAGCTCGGCGTCGTCCTTCAGCTGTTCCTTGATGAAGTACTCCACCGCCTTGACGTCATGGTTGGTGGTGCGCTCGATCTCCTTCACGCGCGCGGCCTGGGCCGGGCTGAAGCTGGCGGCCAGCGCGCGCAGGCGGGCGGTGGCGGCGGCGGAGAACGGTGCCAGCTCGACGATGCCCGGCTCGGCCGCCAGGGCCAGCAGCCATTCCACCTCGACCACGATGCGGGCCTTGATCAGGCCGTATTCGGAAAAGATCGGGCGCAGGGCATCGACCTTGCCGGCGTAGCGGCCATCGAGCGGGGACAGGGCGAGCAGGGCGGATTCGGACATGTCGGCGGGGCAGGGACGAGCGGCGGGGGGCATAGTCTACGACGTGCGGGGCCCATGCGTGCCGGGCGGGGGCCGTTGTGCCGTGCGCTTGCCAGGCACGGCCTGGCGCTACCGGGCGATTTCGTCATCCCAGGCCACGGACAAGGGAGTATCGTTATTGCCGCCGCCAGCCCGGGAAGCGACACCCTGCCAGCCGCCGCTTCCCTTTCCCCAACGACGAAGTAGTGCGGAGTCGATGCAATGAGCAAAGCTGCAAGCAAGAGTGCCACCCGCGGTTTCCGGACCGAACATGACAGCATGGGCGAGCTGCAGGTGCCGGCCGATGCCCTGTGGGGCGCGCAGACCCAGCGCGCGGTACAGAATTTCCCGGTGTCCGGCCAGCGGATGCCGCGTGGGTTCATCCGCGCGCTGGGCCTGGTCAAGGGCGCTGCCGCCGAGGTGAATGCCGAACTGGGCCATCTGCCCAAGGGCGTGGCCAAGGCCATCGCGTCGGCCGCCGCCGAAGTGGCGGCCGGCGATTGGGATGCGCATTTCCCGATCGATGTGTACCAGACCGGTTCGGGCACCTCCTCGAACATGAATGCCAACGAGGTCATCGCCACGCTGGCCAACCGTGCCGGCAAGGCGGGCAAGACCGTCGTGCATCCCAACGACCACGTCAACCAGGGGCAGAGCTCCAACGATGTGATCCCGACCGCGCTGCGCGTGTCGGCGGTGCTGGCCACCCATGAGCAGCTGCTGCCAGCGCTGGTGCACCTGCGCAAGACCATCGACCGCAAGGGTCGCAGCCTGCGCAAGGTGGTCAAGACCGGCCGCACCCACCTGATGGATGCCATGCCGCTGACCTTCGAGCAGGAGTTCGGTGCCTGGTCGGCACAGCTGGCCTCGGCCCAGGAGCGCATCGAGGACAGCCTCAAGCGCGTGCGCCGCCTGCCGCTGGGCGGCACCGCCATCGGCACCGGCATCAACGCCGACCCGCGCTTCGGTGCGCAGGTGGCCAAGGCGCTCAAGCAGCAGACCCGCATCAGGTTCGACAGTGCCGACAACAAGTTCGAGGGCCTGGCCGCGCAGGACGACGCGGTGGAACTGTCCGGCCAGCTCAACGCACTGGCCGTGGCCTTGATCAAGATCGCCAATGATCTTCGCTGGATGAACGCCGGTCCGCTGGCCGGGCTGGGCGAGATCGAACTGCCGGCACTGCAGCCGGGCAGCTCGATCATGCCGGGCAAGGTCAACCCGGTCATTCCGGAGGCCACGGTGATGGCCTGCGCGCAGGTGATCGGCCACCACACGGCAATCACCGTGGCCGGCCAGACCGGCAACTTCCAGCTGAACGTGACGCTGCCGCTGATCGCAGTGAACCTGCTCGATGGCATCGGCCTGCTGGCCAATGTGTCCACCCTGCTGGCCGACAGTGCCATCGCGGGGCTGAAGGTGCGCGAGGACCGCGTGGCCGAGGCGCTGGCCCGCAACCCGATCCTGGTAACCGCGCTGAACCCGATCATCGGCTACGAGAAGGCGGCCGCGATCGCCAAGCGGGCCTACAAGGAACAGCGCCCGGTGCTGGATGTCGCGCTGGAAGACAGCGGCCTGGCGGAAGCGGAGCTGCGCCGCCTGCTGGACCCGACCGCGCTGACCGCGGGCGGCATCCATGCCGGTGGTGGTGGCGCGGGCGGCTGATCGGCCGGTGGCATGCCGGCGGGCCGCGTGCTGCGCTCGCCGGGCATGGCCTGGCGTTACCGGTCCAATGAGAAACGCCGCCCTGGGGGCGGCGTTTTCCGTTCAGCGCCGGTCGGCGACGATATTGCCGAAGGTCTGGGTGTAATCCTTGAATTCGGGAATCGCCTGCACCAGGTCGGCGGGGATCGGGTTCACCCCGGCCGGCGGGACGATCTTGACCGGCTGCATGTTGGGATCGGCCGGCGCCTCCACCAGCGTGTTCTGGCGCAGCACCTGCAGCTGGCCGAACATCGTCTGCAGCATCTGCTGCTGGCGTGCATCGAGCGGGATCTCGATCTCGTCCACCTTCATGTGCCCATTGGGCAGGATGATGATGTTCGGCGCCGGCGGGCGACGCACGGTCACCAGGCCCTCGCTGACGGAGATCTTCGGCTTGCCGCGTTCGGCGCGGTGGTTGCGGTAATCCTGGTCGCAGCCGGCCAGGCCCAGGCAGAGCAGGGCGGCCAGCAGCAGGAGCAGCTTCTTCATGATGGGCATGCGGTGTTCCCGGGGGGGCTTCATTGTAAGCCCCTGTGGCACCGGTGGCCGGCAACGGCGTGCGTTGCCGGCCAGGTGCGCTGTCATGTCGCATCAGAAGTTGACGGTGTAGCCCTTGCCGTTGTCCTTGCCGCAGTCATCGACATCCTTCTGTTCCATCGTGGCATACGGCTTGAAGGCGGGCAGGGCCGAGGCCAGGGCCTGCTGGCTGGTCAGCAGGGCCGGCAGGCGCTTGCAGATGCGCTGGGCATGGGCCTTGATCTGGTCGGCCTGCGCATTGATGCGGGCTTCCAGGCCCTGCGTGTCGCCGCTGAAAATGCCCTTGATGGCTTCGCCGGCGGCATTGGCCCCCAGCTTGGCCCCGGCCAGGCCGATGTCCATGCCGTCCAGTGCGATGGCTTCGACGTGGCCCCGGTAGGCCTTCAGCAGCCGCCGCTGGTTGTCATCGGCCGGCACTTCCTTGCCATCGACCAGGAAGCGCCCGTCCGGGGTGATGGCGGCCTTGGGCTGGCCGTCGGCGGAGACCGAGATGTTGCCCTGGATGACTTCCTTGCGGGCCTTGTCGGTGGCTTCCTTGACGGTCTGGCCGACGTTGCTGGTCGCTTCGGCTACGGCCTTGCCCGGTGATTGGTCATTGCCGGCAGGGCCGCCACAGGCGACCAGCGGCAGGCACAGCAGCGCGGTGGGCAGCAGCAGGCGCATCGCATTCATGTCCTTCCCCTCGATGATGGCGTGGATGGCGGTGTTACTTGCGGCGCGGCAGGTTCACCGCACCGCGCACGTTGCTGTGGTTCACATCGCCGCTGCCGCTGTGGCCGACGGTCAGCGAACCGCCGGCACCATTGACAGTGACGTCCCCCGAGCCATGGCTGCGCACGTTGACGTTGCGGCCGATGTCATCCAGGGTCACCTCGCCGGAGCCGACCACGCCGATCTCCACGCTGCCGGTCACGCGGCGGAAGCTGACATCGCCGGATCCGATGGTGTCCACGCTGGCATCGCCACGGATGTCGGCCACTTCCACGTCGCCGGAGCCGACCGTGCCGATGCGCGTGCTGCCCCCGATGGTGCGGGCCTTCACGTCGCCGGAGCCGACCGAGGACAGGTTCAGGCTGCCGGCGCCTTCGATGATCAGATCGCCCGAACCGACCGACCCCTGCAGGTTGCCGCGGGTGCCACGGGCGATGAAGTCCCCCGAGCCGGTCTGCACGCTGACGGACTGTGCGTTTTCGATGGAGGCATCGCCGGAACCGACCTTGAACTGCAGCGGCAGGTTGTCCGGCACGCTGCCATGGATGTCCAGCCAGGCGTAGTTGTTGCCAGTGCTCCAGTTGATCTGCTTGCCGTCGCGGCGCAGGCTCACCACCAGCGTGTCACCGTTGCGGCGCTGGTCCAGTACCAGGTCGTTGAGCGCGTCCTGGCTGGAGGCGCAGGCGCGGCCGTCGAGCTGGCCCGCTCCGCTGCGCGCGGTCAGTTTCAGGTCATGCTGGTTCACCTCGAACAGCACGGCCTTGACGCCGGTGGTATCGAGCTTCAGCGCGCGCGGCGCGGTGAACTTGCAGTTCTGTGCGTCGGCGGCCTGGGCCGACAGCGGCAACAACAGCAGGGCAGTGCAGGCAATCAGTGAACGCATGGCAGAAGCTCCTCGGTAGATCAGACTTCGCCAGCGCGGCGGCGCAGGCGGATGGCAAGGACGATGAACACCACGCCGACGGCGGCACCGATCCACAGGTCGGGCATGGCCAGCGAACGCAGCTGTTCGGTCGGGTTCATCAACGCGACCACCGAATCCAGGTCGCGGCGCTGGCTCAGGTCGCCGGAGCGGTACAGCAGGTCCATGCCGGCGAAGGTGCCCAGCAGCAGGCGGCCGACCACGTGCTGCCAGAACCAGCCGCTGCCCATCTCGAACAGCTGCATGACACGGGTGGTGCTGACGATGATGCCGGCGAACAGCGGCAGCATGACCGCCCACAGGAACGGCTTGCTCTTGGCCCAGGCCGAGCACAGCAGCAGCCAGCCGACGGTGGGCAGCGCCCACAGCGCGAACAGCGGCAGGGCGGTGACCAGGCCGGCGGCCAGGGTCAGCGGATTGGCCGGGCCCAGGATCAGCGTGCCAACGTCGCCGCCATGGACCAGCACGACCACGCAGATCACTGCCAAGAAGCCGAACATGGTGGCGATGGCGGCCAGCACGGTGATGGCCGGGGCGATCAGCAGTGCGCTGATCGCCTTGGACAGCACGGTCTGGGTGTCCGACAGCGGCAGCGATTTCCAGAACAGCAGGCTGCGGTCACGGCGGTCGTCGTACAGGGCGCCCAGGCAGTAGAAGAACACCACGAAGGCCAGCACCACGAACGGCCAGGTGGAGCTGAGCACCAGGGTCAGGTCCAGTCCATTGCCCAGGTCGGCCATGTCCTTGGCATTGAGCTGGCGGGTCAGCAGGGCCAGGTCCAGGCCGTTGACGTTGATGTCGCTGTTGTTGACCACCAGGTTGCCATCGGTGGCGGCGCGGCGCAGGGCGAACAGCCCCAGCACCACGCCCAGGGTGCTCATCACCAGTGAAACGGCGCCGGCGATCACCGGGGCGTAGAGGAAGCCGCCGCGGCTTTCCCAGTATTCGCGCTTGAGCAGCCAGCGCAGGGTGCCCAGTGGGCTGACGGGAGACTGTGCGGTGTTCATGCGTAGGTTCCCTTCATGACGGCAACAAACAGGTCGGCCAGGCCCGGGTTGCGGGTTTCGCCGAGGGCGGTGAGCTGGGCGCGCGGCGTACCGTCGTACAGCAGCACGGTCTTGCCGAAGGGCAGGCTGCGTTCGTCGATCGGCTTGAGCGCGCGGGCGGTGTCGAGCTGGTCGGCGTTGACCAGGACTTCGGTGTAGCGTTCGCCCACTTCGTCCATCGCTGCACCCAGCACGATGCGGCCATCGCGGATGAACAGCACGTCGGTCAGGATGTGCTCGATCTCCTCCACCTGGTGGGTGGTGATGACGATGGTCTTCTGCTCGTCGAAATAGTCTTCCAGCAGGCGCTGGTAGAACTCCTTGCGGTACAGGATGTCCAGGCCCAGGGTGGGCTCGTCCAGCACCAGCACGCGGGCATCGATGGCCATCACCAGGGCCAGGTGCAGCTGCACGATCATGCCCTTGGACAGTTCACGCACGCGCTGCTTCGGCTGCAGCTTGGTGTTGGCCAGGAAGCGCTCGCAGCGGGCGCGGTCGAAGCGCGGGTGCACGCCGGCAACGAAATCGATGGCCTCGCGCACCTTCAGCCAGCGCGGCAGCACCGCGACGTCGGCGATGAAGCACACATCGTTCATCAGGGCATCGCGTTCGTTGCGCGGGTCGCGGCCGAGCACGCTCAGTTCGCCCTGGACCGTGGTCAGGCCCAGCACGGCCTTCAGCGCCGTCGTCTTGCCGGCGCCGTTGGGACCGATCAGCCCGACGATGCGGCCAGCAGGGATCTCGAAGCTGGCGTTGTCGAGGGCGAGGGTGTTCTTGTACGCCTTGCGCAGGTTGCGGGCGGTGATGACCGGCCCGTCCGGAAGGGCGGTGGTGAGGCTGGCACTCATGATGATTTCCCCTGGGGCAGCAATTCGTCGAGACTCAGGCCCAGGCGCTGGATGCGTTCCAGCACCGCCGGCCATTCTTCATTGAGGAAGCGGTCGCGTTCGCTGCTGCGCAGCTGCGAAGCCGCCTGTTCGGTCATGAACATGCCCAGGCCGCGGCGCTTCTCCACCAGGCCCTCGTCGGCCAGTTCCTGGTAGGCGCGCGACACCGTGATGGGATTGAGCTGGTAGTCGGCCGCCACCTGGCGTACCGAAGGCAGGGCATCGCCCGGCTTGAGGATTCCGTCGAGCATCATGGCGATCACGCGCTCCTTCAGCTGGCGGTAGATGGGAGCGCCGTCGCTCCACTGGATGTCGCTCATGGTCAGCTCCGTGGGGTCAGCGGCTGTGCGAACGAGAAATAAGGCATGGACAGCGAGCTGCGCAGCCGGCGGGGGAGGAACGGGGCGGAACTGGCAGTCCCTGGCTCGGTCTCGGTCGCATCCTGCGGTTCATCGGAAGAGGGGGCCAGGGGCGCGTTCATCGCATTGAGCGGTGGCGCATTCAGGGCGAGCCACGCCACCAGGCACAGGCTGGACGCGGCCAGGACCGCGGGGGTGGCAAATCGACGAGCCTGCTGGATGTTCATCGCATTCCCCTGTCTCAGGTGACTGGTGTTGTATGCAACTATAACACCGGCACGCCCAGGTGCAAGCCTTTGTGGCCCCAACCAATGGCAGGGGGGGCGGTGGCATCGGGAATTTCCCACAAGTTGTTGAAATATATGTTTTTCATGAGGGGCGAGGGTGGGCCGGTGTACGGCCTGCCGTCAGCCTGGGGAGCGAGCACGGGGCTGTCCACCCTGTTCAGGCGCGCGCCTGGCGTTCCGCCAGACCCTGCAAGGCCCGGGTGCCAGGCCGCCATGAGGGTGGTCAGGGGCCGGTGCTATAGTGCGGACGACCCCGGTCGCAGACCGGTTGACCCCTAAAAAGTGGCCCCTTTCCGGATTCCCGACATCCATGTTCACTTCCGTTGCCCTGCGCGCGCCGCGCGCCCTGTTCACCGGCCTGCTGCTGGCCTGCGCCCTCGGCGCTTCCGCCACGGCATCGGCCGCCGAGCTGCTGGACGTTTCCTATCGTCCGCTGGCCGGCAAGGAGCAGGTCAACCTGCAGAAGCGCTACCACGGCCAGGTGCTGCTGGTGGTCAATACCGCCAGCAAGTGTGGCTACACCCCGCAGTACGAAGGCCTGGAAGCGCTGCAGCAGCGCTATGCCAAGCAGGGCTTTGCGGTGCTGGGCTTCCCGTCCAACGATTTCAAGGGACAGGAGCCGGGTGACGAGAAGCAGATCCAGGATTTCTGCACGCTGACCTATGGCGTGAAGTTCCCGATGTTCGAAAAGGTGCACGTGGTCGGTGACCAGGCCACGCCGCTGTACCAGCGGCTGACCACCCTCACCGGCGTGGCACCGGGCTGGAACTTCCACAAGTACCTGGTCGGCCGCGATGGCAAGGTCATCGCCCAGTTCCCGAGCAAGATCACCCCTGATGACAAGCAGCTGCTGGCCGCCATCGACAAGGCGCTGGCTGCTCCGCGCGCGCCGTGATGCCGGCGATGCCTCGACATCGCGGGCATGCGTGCGACAATGTTTGTTTCGCGCCGACGTCGGCGCCCAGTCACTTCCAGGAAAGCAGCGAATGAAGATGGGAATGCGTGGCGCCGCGGCGTCGGTTCTGATTCTGGCGATGGGTACCTCCGGGGTCGCCCTGTCGCAACAACCGGCTGCCCAACCGGCCGCCAAGGAGACCGCAACCTTGAATTCCCCGAAGCAGAAGCTCGGCTATGCCATCGGCATGGACGTGGCCAAGTCGTTCCAGCCGATCGCCCAGGAAATCGATCTGGCCGCACTGCGCACCGCCGTGCAGCGCTCCTTTGAAGGCCTGCAGCCGCAGATCACCCAGCAGCAGGCGCAGGAAACCGATGCCGCGCTGCGCCAGGTGGTGATGGCCCGCAATGGCCAGCAGGTGCCGGGCCAGGCGCCGGGCAGCACGCCGCCGAAGGTCGACCGTACCAAGGTCGGGCAGATGCTGGGCGCCTATTCGGTCGGCCCGTCGCTGGCCCAGCTCAAGGATGACCTGGATGTGGACGCGCTGTTCGATGCGATCACCACGTCCTTCAACAAGGGCCAGTCGAAGCTGAGCGAAGCTGACGCCAATGCCACGCTGCAGGCCTTCATGGCCGCCAAGCAGGCCCAGCAGCAGGAAAAGGCCGCCAAGGCCGCGCAGACCAACCGTGAGGAGGGCAATGCGTTCCTGGCCAAGAACAAGCTGCAGCCGGGCGTGGTGACCACGGCCTCGGGCCTGCAGTACCAGGTGATCCGCCCGGGCAGCGGCGAGCGTCCGGTGGCCACCAGCAAGGTGCGCGTGAACTACGAGGGCAAGCTGCTCGATGGCACCGTGTTCGACAGCTCCGCCGGCCGTGGCCCGGCCGAGTTCGGTCTGAACCAGGTGATCGCCGGCTGGACCGAGGGCGTGGCCCTGATGCCGGTGGGCTCCAAGTACCGCTTCTGGATCCCTGGCGATCTGGCCTATGGCCCCAACGGCACCCAGGGCGGCCCGATCGGCCCGAACGCGACGCTGACCTTCGACGTCGAACTGCTCGGCATCCTGCCGTAAGCAAGCGAAGGAGCGAGCAAGGACATGCGCGTTGCGATTTTCGGTACCGGCTATGTGGGCCTGGTCACGGGAACCTGCCTGGCTGATGTCGGCCACCAGGTCATCTGCGTGGATATCGACCAGGCCAAGGTCGATGGCCTGAACCAGGGCATCATCCCGATCTACGAGCCGGGCCTGGAACCGATGGTCAAGGCCAACCACGCCGCACGGCGGCTGGCCTTCACCACCGATGCCCCTTCGGCCATCGCCCATGGGCAGGTGGTGTTCATCGCCGTCGGTACGCCGCCGGACGAAGATGGCAGCGCCGACCTGCAGTACGTGCTGGCCGTGGCCCGCACCATCGGGCGGCACATGAGCGTGCCGACCGTGGTGGTCAACAAGTCGACGGTGCCGGTAGGCACCGCCGACAAGGTCCGCGCGGCGATCGCCGACGAGCTGGTCGCCCGTGGCGTGGACATTGCCTTCGATGTGGTGTCCAACCCGGAATTCCTGAAGGAAGGCGATGCGGTGGCCGACTGCATGCGTCCGGACCGCATCATCATCGGTGCCACCAGTGAAGCGTCGGTGGCGGTGATGCGCCGCCTGTATGCCCCGTTCAACCGCAACCACGACCGCGTGGTGGAAATGGACGTGCGTTCGGCGGAACTGACCAAGTACGCCGCCAACGCGATGCTGGCCACCAAGATTTCGTTCATGAATGAAATCGCCAACATCGCCGAACGTGTCGGTGCCGATGTCGAGCAGGTCCGCCAGGGCATCGGGTCGGACCCGCGCATCGGCTGGCACTTCATCTACCCCGGTGCCGGCTACGGTGGCTCGTGCTTCCCCAAGGACGTGCAGGCGCTGGCCCGCACGGCCCAGCAGTACGGCATGGAACCGAAACTGCTCAATGCGGTGGAGGCCGTCAACGACGCGCAGAAGGGCCATCTGTTCGAGCTCATCCAGCGCCATTTCGACAAGGGCGAGGATGAAGGCGTGCGTGGCCGCACCTTCGCGGTGTGGGGCCTGGCGTTCAAGCCCAACACCGATGACATGCGCGAGGCCTCCAGCCGTCGCCTGCTGGCGCAGCTGTGGGAAGCCGGGGCGCGCGTGCGTGCCTACGATCCGGAAGCCGCGCATGAAGCCCAGCGCATCTTCGGCCAGCGCGATGACCTGGTGTTCTGCGAAAGCGCCGGGCAGGCGCTGGAAGGGGCCGATGCGCTGGTCGTGGTGACCGAGTGGAAGCAGTTCCGCAGCCCGGATTTCCAGGCGCTGCGTGCCGGGTTGAAGGATGCGGTGGTGTTCGATGGCCGCAACCTGTACGACCCGGCCGAGGTGGAAGCTGCCGGCCTGGCGTATTACGGCATCGGCCGGGGGCGATCGCTGCATGTCTGAGCTGCCGTTGAGTGAACGTGAGCAGGCGCTGGAAGCGCGCCTGGTCGAACTGGAAATGCGCGTCTCCTTCCAGGAGCACGCGCTGGCCGAACTGAGCGATGCGCTGGCCGATGCCCGCATGCAGGGCACCCGCAATGCCGATGTGCTGCGGGTGCTGCTGGAAGACCTGGGCAAGGTCCGCAACGCACTGAATTCTTCCGACCCGGCGAGCGAACCGCCGCCGCCGCACTACTGATCCCGTACCTATGAGCGATACCCTCCGCGACCAGCTGCTGGGCTTGGGCTTCAAGCCTGCGCCCAAGCCCGAGCGCAAGAATGATGGCCCCCGCCGTGATGGCCGCCCGCAGGGCAAGGCCGGGCAGGGCAAGCCTGCGGCCAGTGGCAAGGGCGAGCACAAGCCGGGCGGCGAGCGCCGCCACGGCCACGGTCAGGGCCGGCCCCAGGGCCAGGCACGCCCGCAGGGCCAGAACACCGGCCCGCGCCGCCCGCGTACCGCCGAAGAGATGGACCTGGCCAAGGCCTACGCCATCCGCGCGCAGCGCGAGAAGGAAGAGCGCATCGAAGCCGAGCGCCTGAAGCAGGAAGAGGCCCGCGTGCGCCGCGAGGCCAAGGCGAAGCTGGACGTGCTGCTGAAGGACAAGGGCCTGAACGCCGAAGCGGCCGACATCGCCCGCCACTTCCCCTACGGCGGCAAGATCAAGCGCATCTATGTCACCGCCGAGCAGCTCAAGCAGCTCAATGCCGGCGAACTGGGCGTGGTGCAGCTCAATGGCCGCTACCTGCTGGTGACGGCCGCGGTGCTGGCCGAGGCCGAAGCCGTGTTCGCCCAGGCCGTGGCGCTGAAGGTCGATCCGAACGCGCCGATCGAGGACGATCCCTACGCCGACCCGAAGTACCAGGTGCCTGACGACCTGGTCTGGTAAACGGCGTATCCGGGAAAAGGCAGGGGCGTGATCCCCTGCCTTTTTCCGTTGTCATGTTCCGCTGTCATTCCAGTGGCCCGGCCACCGCTTCGCCGGCCTGCCAGACGGCGTGGATGCGCTGGGTGGTGCTGATGTCGGCCAGCGGATCGCCATCGACCACCAGCAGATCGGCACGCTTGCCGGCGGCGATGCGGCCGCGGTCGTCCAGGCCGAGCAGGTCGGCTGCATTCGTGGTGGCGGTCTGCAGTGCCTGCGCCGGGGTCAGCCCTGCCTGTACCAGCAACTGCAGCTCACGGTGCTCGGCCACGCCGATCACCCGCTGCGGCAGTGCGCCGGCATCGGTGCCGAAGCCCAGCTTGACGCCGGCCGCGCTGAGCCGGCCCACGTTCTGCAGGTTCATCGCCACCGCCTTGCGTGCGGCCGGAATGTTGGCGCCGGCCAGCTGTTGCTGCTGCCACGTCGGCTGCGACCAGCGGGCCAGCACGTCCGCGGGCAGCGCATTGCGCACGAACGGCGTGTCCAGCAGCTGCGGCGATTCCGCATAGGCGTAGTTGGCCTCGTCGATGGCGAGGGTGGGGATGTACCCGGTGCCCTGCTCGCGCATCGTCCGCGCCAGCATCGGATCGATCGTGGTATCGCGGATGCCGTGGGCGATGATGTCCACCCGCGCGGCCACCAGGTCACGCGCCTGGGCCAGATCATGGATGTGCGCGGCGACCTTCAGGCCGCGCGCGTGTGCTTCAGCAATGGCCGCCTGGTACACCTCCGGCGCCATCAGCGGCAGCTTGCCGCCGGCGTTGTCGACCCACAGCTTGACCAGGTCCACGCCATCGGCGTGCTGGGTGGCCACCGCCGCGCGCGCTTCCTCGGCCGTGCGCGGGCGCGCCACGGGGTCGCGCGACAGGCCCATTGCGGCGGCCGGTGGCGTTCCGCCGGGTACGCCGATGCCACCGCCCGCCCCGTACAGCTGCGCCCCCAGCGCCGGGCTGGCATTGACCGCCTTGCGGATGGCGAAGAAGGCCTCGCCGTTCATGCCCAGCGCGGTGACGGTGGTGATGCCGTAGCGCTGGAACTGGCGCAGGTCGCGCACCACGTTGTCACGGGTGTAGAAGCGGTCGCCGTGTTCCAGCCCCTGGGTGTTGCCGACGTGGGCATGGGCGTTGACCAGCCCGGGCAGCACGGTCTTGCCGGTGTAGTCGATGCGGCGCGCGCCGCTGGCCGCGGCCGGCAGCGGTGTGCCGACGTGGACGATGCGGCCGTTGTCGATCAGCACCGGGGTGATGCCACGATCACGCGTGCCGTCGAAGACACGGGCGTTTTCCAGCAGCACCGGTGCGGCGGCGGCGGGCAGGGCGGTGGTGGCGGCAAGCAGCAGCGCCCACAGGCGGGTCGGTCGCATCGGCAACTCCTGTCGAGGGATGCGTCCGAGCCTACCCCATCGGGGTGTTGTGCGTTCCCGTGTCAGCCCTGGGCCGTGGCCCGCCGCGCACGGATCAGCGGCAGGTTCAGGGCGAAGAAGCACAGCAGTGCGCCGACCAGGGCGAAGCCACTGGCGGCCAGGAAGGCGGTGCGGCCGTTGTCGATCGTCCACAGCTGTCCGGCGATCAGCGCCCCCAGCACACCGCCCACGCCGGAGGAGAAGCCATACAGCAGCCCCTGGCCGTGGCCGTTGAGGCGACCGGGGAAATAGGTGGCCAGCATCTGCATGGCGGCGGCGAAGAAGGCGGCAAAACCCAGTGCGTGCGCGGTCTGCGCGACCAGCATCACCGGCAGGTTCTGCGGGAACAGCGCGGTCACCGCCCAGCGCAGGCACGAACTGCTCAGCGCGATCAGCAGCATCCAGCTGGCGTCGTGGCGACGGAAGAAGCGGCCGATGGTGAAGAACACGCCCACCTCGAACACCACGCCGACCGTCCACAGCAGGCCCAGCAGCGAGGTGCGGTAGCCGTGATGGTCCATGTAGACCGAGAAGAAGGTGTAGTAGGGGCCGAATGACAGCTGCTCCATGAAAGCGGCCAGGAAGAAGGCCAGCACCGCCGGGCGCCGCACGATCTGCCAGAAGCCGCTGGCATCATCGCTGCGCCTGTCCAGGCTGCGGGCGTACTGGTTGCCGAAGGCCGACAGCACCAGCAGCACGAACAGCGGCAGCATCAGCCAGGGCAGCATGCCGGCGCGGCTGCTACCGTCGTCTCCCTCGATCAGCCAGCCGAACAACGTGACGATGGCGATGAAACCCAGCGAGCCCCAGACGCGGATCAGCCCGTAACGATGGCTGTCGCTGCCCAGGTGGGTCAGGGTGATCGATTCGAACTGTGGCATCACCGCGTTGTAGAAGAAGCAGAACACCACCATCGCCGGGTACATCCACGGCTGTGGCAGGGGCAGCAGGAAGGCCATGAAGCTGAGCAGGGTCAGCACGCAGCCCAGCCGCAGCAGGCGGATCGGTTTCGGCGAGGCAGCCGCCAGCGACGTCCACGTGCTCGGTGCGACCACGCGGGTGGCGTACCACAGGCCCATCATCACGCTGATGGCGGTGACGCTCATCCCGCGCGCGGTCAGGAACAGGCTCCAGTACGGCGTGAACGCGCCCAGTGCGGCGTAGTAGAACAGGTAGAAACTGGAGAGGCGGGCGGCAGGGACGGTCATCGCGGGAATAATGCACGGTAACGCCGGGCCAGGCCCGGCGGCGGGGGATGGCACCGGGCATGGCCCGGCGTCATCGGTTCATTCGGGGTCGTAATCCAGGTTGGAGGCCAGCCAGCGCTCGGCCTGGGCGCGGTCCACGCCCTTGCGCCGGGCGTAGTCGCCCACCTGTTCGCGGCTGAGCCGGCCGACCACGAAATACTGGCTCTGCGGGTGGCTGAAGTAGTAACCGGACACCGCCGCGGTGGGCAGCATGGCAAAGCTTTCGGTCAACTGCATGTCCGCATGGGTTTCAGCCTGCAGCATCTGGAACAGGCGCTGCTTTTCGCTGTGTTCCGGGCAGGCCGGGTAGCCGGGGGCCGGCCGGATGCCGCGGTACTGTTCGCCGATCAGGGCCTCGTTGTCGAGTGTCTCGGCATGGTCGTAGCCCCAGAATTCCATACGCACGCGCTGGTGCAGGCGCTCGGCCAGCGCCTCGGCGAAGCGGTCGGCCAGGGCCTTGAGCAGGATCGCGTTGTAGTCATCGTGGTCGGCCTCGAAGCGGGCCACGTGGGCATCGATGCCGATGCCGGCGGTGACGGCGAACGCGCCGATCCAGTCCTGGCGGCCGCTGTCGGCCGGGGCGATGAAGTCGGCCAGGCAGAAATCCGGACGCTCGACCGGCTTGTCCACCTGCTGGCGCAGGAAGTGCAGCGTGGTGTCGCCATCGGGATGCTGCACGCGCACGTCATCGCCGACGCTGTTGGCCGGCCACAGGCCGAACACCGCCTTGGCCTGCAACCACTTCTCGCCGACGATGCGGTCCAGCATGGCACGCGCATCGTGGTACAGCTCGCTGGCCTGCGTTCCCACGATCTCATCGGTGAGGATGGCCGGGAACTTGCCGGCCAACTCCCAGGCCTGGAAGAACGGGGTCCAGTCGATGTAATCGACCAGCTCGGCCAGTGGGTAGTCATCGAACACGTGCAGGCCCGGCTGCTTCGGCGCCGGTGGCGCATAGCCGTCCCAGTTCCCCTGGAACTTCTGCCCGCGCGCCTGCTCCAGCGGGACCAGCCGCTTGGCATCACCGCGGTTGCGGTGGCGCTGGCGGATCTCGGCATACTCGGCTTCATTGGCGGCGACGAACGCGGCGCGCAGGTCGGTGGAGATCAGCGACTGCGCCACGCCGACAGCGCGCGAGGCATCCTTCACCCACACCGTGGGCGCGTCGTAGTGCGGGTCGATCTTCAGTGCCGTGTGCGCCCGCGAGGTGGTGGCCCCGCCGATCATCAAGGGCAGGGTGAAGCCTTGCCGCTGCATTTCGCGGGCGACATGGCTCATTTCTTCCAGTGAGGGGGTGATCAGCCCGGACAGGCCGATGATGTCGGCCTGGTGCTCGCGCGCGGCATCGAGGATCTTCTGTGCCGGCACCATCACGCCCAGGTCGACCACCTCGAAGTTGTTGCAGGCCAGCACCACGCCGACGATGTTCTTGCCGATGTCATGCACATCCCCCTTGACCGTGGCCATGATGATGCGGCCGTTGCTGCGTGCGGTGTCGCCGCTGCGCGCCTTCTCGGCTTCGATGAAGGGCAGCAGGTAGGCCACGGCCTTTTTCATCACGCGGGCGGACTTGACCACCTGCGGCAGGAACATCTTGCCGGCCCCGAACAGGTCGCCGACCACGTTCATGCCGTCCATCAGCGGGCCTTCGATCACATCCAGCGGCCGCGTGGCCGCCGCCCGTGCCTCTTCGGTGTCCTGGTCGACCCAGGCATCCAGGCCATGCACCAGGGCATGGGCCAGACGCTGCGCCACCGGCTTGTCGCGCCAGGCGAGGTCTTCGCTCCTGGCCGCGCCTTTCCTGCCCTTGTAGCGCTCGGCGATCTCCAGCAGGCGTTCGGTGCCGTCGCGGCGGCGGTTGAGGATCACATCCTCCACGCGCTCGCGCAGCTCCGGGTCCAGGTCGTCGTAGATCGGCAGGGCGCCGGCATTGACGATGCCCATGTCCATGCCGGCGGCGATGGCGTGGTACAGGAACACCGCATGGATGGCCTGGCGGACCGTTTCGTTGCCGCGGAAGGAGAAGGACACGTTGGAGACGCCGCCGGACACATGGCAGTGCGGCAGCGTGCGCTTGATGATGCGGGTGGCTTCGATGAAGTCCACCGCATAGTTGTCGTGTTCCTCGATGCCGGTGGCGACGGCGAAGATGTTCGGGTCGAAGATGATGTCTTCCGGCGGGAAGTCGATCTCGTCCACCAGCAGCCGGTAGGCACGGGTGCAGATCTCCACCTTGCGTGCGCAGGTGTCGGCCTGGCCGGCCTCGTCGAAGGCCATCACCACGGCGGCCGCACCATAGCGGCGGACCTTGCGCGCGTGCTCCAGGAACAGCGCTTCGCCTTCCTTCAGCGAGATCGAATTGACCACGCTCTTGCCCTGCAGGCACTTCAGCCCGGCTTCGATCACGCTCCACTTGGACGAATCGACCATCACCGGGATGCGGGCGATGTCCGGCTCGGACATGATCAGGTTCAGGAAGCGGTGCATCGCCTTCTCGGAGTCGATCAGGCCCTCGTCCATGTTGACGTCGAGAATCTGCGCGCCGCTGGCCACCTGCTGGCGGGCCACGTCCACCGCTTCCTCGTAGCGTTCTTCCTTGATGAGCTTGCGGAACTGCGCGCTGCCGGTGACGTTGGTGCGTTCACCGACGTTGATGAACAGCAGGTCCGGGGTGATGACCAGGGGCTCCAGCCCGGACAGGCGGGTGAAACGGGGCGGCGATGCACTCATGCGGCATGCTCCTGCAGCGCGGGCAGGGCACGCGGGGGCAGGTCGGCCACGGCCTCGGCGATCGCGCGGATATGGTCAGGGGTGGTGCCGCAGCAGCCGCCCACCAGGTTCAGCAGGCCATCGCGGGCGAAGCCGCGCAGGGTGGCGGCCATCTCCTCGGGGGTTTCGTCGTACTCGCCGAAGGCATTGGGCAGGCCGGCATTGGGATGCGCGCTGACATGGCAACCGGCCACCCGTGCCAGGGTTTCCACGTGCGGCCGCAGGTCGTTGGCGCCCAGTGCGCAGTTCAGCCCGATCGACAGCGGCCGGGTGTGCGAGACCGACGCATGGAACGCCTCGGCGGTCTGCCCGGAGAGCGTACGCCCGGAGGCATCGGTGATGGTGCCGGAGATCATCACCGGCAGGCGCCCGCCGCGTGCGTCGAAGGCCTCTTCCAGCGCGTACAGCGCCGCCTTGGCATTGAGCGTGTCGAAGATGGTCTCGACCATCAGGGTGTCGGCACCGCCGTCGATCAGGCCGTCGATGGCCTCGCGGTAGGTGTCACGCAGTTCGTCGAAGCTGGTGTTGCGGAAGCCGGGATCGTTCACGTCCGGGCTGATCGAGGCGGTGCGGCTGGTCGGCCCGACCACGCCGATGACGAAGCGCGGCTTGCCCGGCGTGGTGGCCGCCACGGCATCGCAGCAGGCCCGTGCGACCGCCGCGCCGGCCTTGTTCAGTTCGTAGACCAGGTGCTGGAGGTGGTAGTCGGCCTGGCTGACCGACGTGGCATTGAAGGTGTTGGTTTCCACCAGGTCCGCGCCCGCTTCCAGGTAAGCGGTGTGGATGCCGCTGATGATGTCCGACCGGGTCAGCAGCAACAGGTCGTTGTTGCCTTTCAGGTCATGGCCTTCCGGCGCACCGTGGCTGCAGCCGGGGCCATGGCTGTGGTCGTAGCCCCCGGCGAAGCGCTCGCCCCGGTAGTCGGCTTCCTGCAGGCCGTGGCGCTGGATCATGGTGCCCATCGCACCGTCGATGATCAGGATGCGCTGGCGCAGTGCATCAAGCAGGGCGGCAGCGCGGTCGGGGTACAGCCAGGGCAGGACAGCCACGGGGCCTCCTCAGGGCTTGTTGGCGATCAGCGAGATCACTTCGAAATGCGGCGGGCGCTTTTCGCGGGTGACCGTTTCCAGGCTGGAGACGTCCAGCCCAGCCTTGTCGACGAACTTCTTCAGTTCCTTGTCGCTGAAACCCAGGTTGACGTGGCCGTACGCTTCCACGGCGGCCTTGTGCTCGTGCCGGGCCAGGCTGCACAGCAGCAGACGGCCGCCGGGCCGCAGCACGCGCGCGGCTTCGGTGACGGCCTGCGCCGGCTTGCTGGCGTAAGTAAGCGCATGCATCAGCACCACCAGGTCGAAACTGCGGTCCTTGAACGGCAGCGCGTGCATGTCGCCTTCCTGTACTTCCACGTTGGGCAGGCGGCGCAGGCGCTCGCTGGCGGCGGCGACCACGCGCGCGCTGGTGTCGATGCAGACGTAGCGTCTGGCGTGCGGCGCCACCAGTTCGGCCAGCACGCCATCACCGGAGGCGATGTCCAGCACGTCACCGGTTTCCAGCAGCGGCAGCGCCGTGCGTGCCAGCGCTTCCCAGGTGCGGCCCGGGGAATAGTGGCGCTCCATGTCGCCGGCCACGCTGTCGGCCCAGTTCTGGTCGGCAGCGCGGCTGGCCAGCACCGCGGCCACCCGTTCAGCATCCTGTCGCAGCAGCGGATCATCGCTTCCATTGCTCAAGGCATGCCACAATGCCTGCTGCGCCGGGTCCAGCTGGGCCTCGTCGAAACGGTAGTAGGCCGAAACGCCGGCACGGCGGTCGCGGACAAGGCCGGCTTCCTTCAGGCGTGCCAGGTGGGTGGACACACGCGGCTGGGCCAGGCGGGTGATGGCCGACAGTTCCGCCACCGTCAGTTCTTCCTGCTCCAGCAGCGCCAGCAGGCGCACGCGGGTCGCATCGGCGAACACCTTCAGGCGGGTCGACCAGTCTTCCAGATCCATAAATATCTACCTATCGCGATATAGAGATATATTCGCCGAGGTCGCCATTCCCGGTCAAGTCGGTGGCGTACGGAAAGGGCCTGCCCCCGGTACAATCGCGCTACCTGGGCACGCCGTGCGCGGCCCATAACATCATGTACCCGGGAGGGTGTTGTGGATTTCAGCTTTACCGAAGAGCAGCTGATGCTGCAGGACGTGGCGCGGCGCATCGCGCAGGAAAAGATCGCGCCCAGCGCCGAGCATCACGACCGCACGGGCGAGTTCCCGCTGGAGAACATCCGCCTGCTCGGCGAAAACGGCCTGATGGGCATTGAAGTGCCGACCGAATACGGCGGTGCAGGCATGGACCCGATTGCCTACGTGCTGGCGATGGTGGAGGTCGCCGCCGGTGACGCTGCGCATTCGACCATCATGTCGGTCAACAACTCGCTGTTCTGCAACGGCATCCTGACCCACGGCAACGAGGCGCAGAAGCAGAAGTACGTGCGTGCCATCGCCGAGGGTGAAGCCATCGGTGCCTTCGCGCTGACCGAGCCGCAGTCCGGTTCGGATGCCACGGCCATGCGTTGCCGCGCGCTCAAGCAGGCTGACGGCACCTTCGTCATCAATGGCAAGAAGAGCTGGATCACCTCCGGCCCGGTGGCCAAGTACATCGTGCTGTTCGCCATGAGCGAACCGGACAAGGGCGCGCGCGGCATCACCGCCTTCCTGATCGATACCGACAAGCCGGGCTTCGGCCGTGGCAAGACCGAGCCGAAGCTGGGCATCCGCGCCTCGGCCACCTGCGAGATCGAGTTCAACGATTACGTGGCACAGCCCGAAGACGTGCTGGGCCAGGAAGGCGAGGGCTTCAAGATCGCCATGGGCGTGCTTGACGCCGGCCGCATCGGCATCGCGTCGCAGGCGATCGGCATTGCCCGTGCCGCCTACGAGGCGACGATCGAATACGTGAAGGACCGCAAGGCCTTCGGTGCGGCGATCGGTACCTTCCAGATGACCCAGGCCAAGATCGCCGACATGAAGTGCAAGCTGGACGCCGCCCTGCTGCTGACCCTGCGCGCAGCGTGGGTGAAGGGCCATGGCAAGCGGTTCAGCAACGAGGCGGCCATCGCCAAGCTCACCGCTTCGGAGGCGGCGATGTGGATCACCCACCAGGCGGTGCAGATCCACGGTGGCATGGGCTATTCGAAGGAAATGCCGCTGGAGCGCTACTTCCGTGATGCCAAGATCACCGAGATCTACGAGGGCACTTCGGAGATCCAGCGCCTGGTGATCGCCCGCAACGAGACCGGGTTGCGCTGAGCGAGCACGCATCGGGCAGGTGTCACCGTGGGTTGGCGCGGATTCCCGAGCGCCAACCAAGGTTGGCGGCTACCGGGTCTGCCGCTCTGGTAGGTGTCAGCCTTGGCTGACACGGATCCTTGAGCGCCAACCAAGGTTGGCGACGACCGGGTGTCTGCCGCTCTGGTAGGTGTCAACCTTGGTTGACACGGATCCTTGAGCGCCAACCAAGGTTGGCGACGACCGGGTGTCTGCCGCTCTGGTAGGTGTCAACCTTGGTTGACACGGATCCTTGAGCGCCAACCAAGGTTGGCGACTACCGGGTGTCTGCCGCTCTGGTAGATGTCAGCCTTGGCTGACACGGATCCTTGAGCGCCAACCAAGGTTGGCGGCTACCGGGTGTCTGCCGCTTGGGTAGGTGTCAACCTCGGTTGACACGGGTCCTTGAGCGCCAACCAAGGTTGGCGGCTACCGGGTTCTGGACAACAAAAAAGGCCCCGGATCGCTCCGGGGCCTTTTTCGTTTCAGCTCACCGCCGGATCAACGATCCGGGCGGTGCGCGCTTTCCGCGTCGCGCTGGCGGGCCACGAACTCCTTGGACGGTTCGTCCAGCTTGTCGCCCAGCATGCGGCGCACGACCACGAAGAACACCGGGATCATCAGCAGGCCCAGCAGGGTGGCGAACAGCATGCCGCCGATCACGCCGGTACCGATGGCGTGGCGGGAATTGGCGCCGGCGCCGGTGGAGATGGCCATCGGGATCACGCCCATGATGAACGCGAAGGAGGTCATCAGGATCGGGCGGAAACGCAGGCGGGCCGCTTCGATGGTGGCATCGCGCAGGGTCTTGCCCGAGGCACGCTGCTCCACCGCGAACTCCACGATCAGGATCGCGTTCTTCGCGGCCAGGCCGATCACGGTGATCAGGCCGATCTTGAAGAAGATGTCGTTGGGCAGCCCGCGCAGCATCGACAGGCCGATCGCACCGAGCACGCCCAGCGGCACCACCAGCAGCACCGCCACCGGGATGGACCAGCTTTCATACAGCGCGGCCAGGCACAGGAACACCACCACGATCGACAGCACCAGCAGCAGGGTCGCGGCATTGCCGGCCAGGATTTCCTGGTAGGACAGGCCCGACCAGTCGTAGCCGAAGCCCTGCGGCAGCTTGGTGTTGACGATGTCTTCCATCGCGCCCATCGCTTCGCCGGAGCTCTTGCCCGGGGCCTGCGAGCCGACGATGTTGATGGCCGAGTAGCCGTTGTAGCGGCTCAGCGACGGCGAGGCGGACACCCACTCGGATTTGACCACCGTGTTCAGCGGGATCATCGCGCTGGTGCCGTCGGCGTTCTGGGTCAGGCTGGACGGGCTGTAGAAGCTGCGCAGCGATTCCTGGCCGGTACGGTAGGGGGCATCGGCCTGCATCGTGACGCGCTTGATGCGGCCCTGGTAGAAGAAGTCGTTGACGTACACCGGGGCCAGCATCAGCTGGATGGTGCTGTACACGTCCGACACCGACATGCCCATGGCCTGTGCCTGCACGCGGTCAACGTGCAACTGCAGCTGCGGGGCGTTTTCCAGGCCGTTCGGGCGCACGCCCACCAGCTTGTCGCTTTCCTGTGCGGCGGTGCCGAGCAGGATGTTGCGTGCCTGGGTGAGCTGTTCATAGCCGGCGCCGCCACGGTCCTGCAGCCACATGTCGAAGCCGCCGAACTGGCCCAGGCCCTGCACGGTGGGCAGGTTGACCACGAAGATCTGCGCTTCCTTGATGCCGTAGAAGGCACCGTTCATGTTCTGGATGAACTCGGGAACGGTGATCTTGCGCTCTTCCCAGGGCTTGAGGCGGATGAAGCCCATGCCCACGTTCTCGCCGGAACCGACGAAGCTGAAGCCGGCCACCTGCAGCATGCCCTCGAAGCCGTCCTGCTTCTGCAGGATGCCGCGCATCTGGGCGAACACCTCGTTGGTCTGGCCCTTGGTCGAGCCCGGCGGCAGCTGCACGATGGCCAGCGCGTAGCCCTGGTCTTCCTCGGGCAGGAAGCTGCCCGGCATGCGGGTGAACAGGAAGCCGCACAGCACCGTCAGCACCACGAACAGGATCATCCAGCGCGGCGCATGGCGCACGGCCGAGCCGATGTGGCCGACGTAGGTGCCGCTGATCTTGTCGTAGTACTTGTTGAAGGTACGGTAGATGATGTTCGGGTTGTCGTTGTGCGTCGGCTTGAGGAAGGTCGCGCACAGTGCCGGGGTGAAGCCCAGTGCCAGGAACGCGGAGAACGCCATGGAGATGGCGATGGTCAGCGCGAACTGCTTGTAGATCTCACCGGCCGCGCCACCCTGCAGTGCCGAGGGGATGAACACCGCCGCCAGCACCACGGTGATGGCCACCACCGCGCCGGTGATCTGGGTCATCGCCTTCTGCGTGGCCGGTTTCGGGTCGAGCTTTTCCTCGCTCATGATGCGTTCGACGTTCTCGATCACCACGATCGCGTCATCGACCACGATGCCGATCGCCAGCACCATCGCGAACAGGGTCAGCTGGTTGATCGTGAAGCCGATCATCCACATGCCCAGGAACGTGCCGAGCAGGGCCACCGGGATGACCAGGGTGGGGATGATCGTCGCGCGGAAGTTCTGCAGGAAGATCAGCATCACCAGGAACACCAGCAGGACCGCTTCGAACAGGGTCTTGACCACTTCCTGGATGGAGATCTTGACGAAGGTGGTGCTGTCGTACGGCGAGAACCAGCTCACGCCGGCCGGGAAGCTGGGCTGCAGCTCGTCCATCTTCGCGCGCACCGCCTCGGCCACGTTCAGGGCGTTGGCGCCCGGCAGCAGCTGGATGGCGAAGGCACCGGTGGGCTTGCCGTTGTACTGGGTGTCAAAGCCGTAGTTGTTGGCACCGAAGGCGACGCGGGCGATGTCCTTGAGCAGTACGCGCGAGCCGTCGGCGTTGGAGCGCAGGATGATGTTCTCGAACTCCTGCGGCGAGCTGAAGCGGCCTTCGGCCGACACGGTGGCGGTGAAGTGCTGGCCGGCCGGGGACGGGTCCGAACCCAGCGAGCCGGCGGCGAACTGCACGTTCTGCGCCCGCACCGCCGCCAGCACCTGGCTGGCCGACAAACCGTAGCCCTGCATCTTTTCCGGGTTGAGCCAGATGTTCATGGCGTACTCGGAACCGAACTGCTGGGTGCTGCCGACGCCGGGGATGCGCGAGACCTGGTCGAGCACGCGCGAGCCGACGATGTCGTTCAGCGCATCACGGTTGATGGTCGGCGTATCGGACTGCAGCGCCACCACCATCAGGAAGCCGGCGTTGGCCTTGGCCACCACCACGCCCTGCTGGGTCACTTCCGAGGGCAGGCGTGGCGTGGCCAGCGAGACCTTGTTCTGCACCTGCACCTGGGCGATGTCCGGGTCGGTGCCGGTCTCGAAGGTCAGCGTGATCTGCGCACGGCCGTTGGACGAGGACGAGGAACTGAAGTACAGCAGGTGGTCGATGCCGGTCAGCTGCTGCTCGATCACCTGGGTGACCGATTTTTCGGTGGTGTCCGCACTGGCACCCGGGTAGGTGGCCGAGACGGTCACCTGCGGCGGGGCGATGTTGGGGTAGGACTCCACGCCCAGGTTGAGGATCGCGATCACGCCGCTGAGCGAGATCAGGATCGCCACCACCCAGGCGAAGACCGGGTGTTCGATGAAAAATTTAGGCATGACGGAAGGTTCCCGTTACTGCTTGTTCGAGTCGGTGGCGCCGGCGGCCGCAGGCTTCTGCTCGCCCTGGGCGGGTGCGGCGGCCTTGTCGGCACTGGCGGCGGCAGGTGCGGCGGCAGCCGGGGCCTGTCCGGCAGCCGCCGGCTGGCCATTGCCGTTGCCCTGGTCCGGGGTCCATGGCTTGGCGGTGGCCGGTGCGCCTTCCTTCACCTTCTGCACACCGGCCACGATGACCTTGTCACCGGCGGCCAGGCCGTCGCTGATCAGCCAGTTGGCCCCCTGCACGCCATCGGACTTCACGTTCTTGCGCACGACCTTGCCATCGCCGCCGACGACCATCACGTAGCCGCCGGTGGTATCGCGCTGCAGGGCCTGCTGCGGCACCAGGAAGGCGTTGTTGCGCTCGCCCAGGTTGGCCTGGAAGCTGACGAACGCCCCCGGCAGCAGGATGTGCTGCGGATTGGGCAGCAGCGCGCGCAGCGAGACGGTACCGGTGGACGGGTCCACGGTGGTGGAGGAGAAGTCCAGCGTGCCGGGCTCGCCATAGGTGGTGCCGTCGGACAGCTTGACGTTGACCGTGGCCTTGCCGTCGCCGGACAGGGCCAGCGCGCCCTTGGCCTGCGCCGCGCGCAGCTGGGTCAGTTCATCCACGCTCAGCGAGAAGTTCACGTACAGCGGGTCCAGCTGGTCGATGGTGGTCAGCAGGGTCACGTCACCCTGGCCGACCAGCGCGCCTTCGGTGACCTGCTGCTTGCCGGCCTGGCCGCTGATCGGCGCGGTGACGTCGGTATAGCCCAGGTTGATGCGCGCGGAGGTGACCGCCGCTTCAGCCTGCTTCACCGCGGCCAGCGCGGTGCGCTCGGCCGATTCGGCGTTGTCCAGGTCGGCCTTGGACACGAATGCCTGCGGTGCCAGCGAACGGGCGCGGTCGGCGGCGACCTTGGCGTTGGCGTAGGTCGCCTTGGCCGAGGCCAGCTGCGCTTCGGAGGCGTTGAGGCTGGCGCGCAGCGGGGCCGGGTCGATCTGGAACAGGACCTGGCCCTGCTTGACCTCGCTGCCTTCCTGGTAGACGCGCTTGAGCAGCACGCCGGGCACGCGGGCGCGCACGTCGGCGGTGCGGAACGCGGACAGGCGGCCGACCAGCTCGCGCTGCAGCGGCAGGGTCTGCGGCTTGGCCTCGATCACGCCGACTTCCGGCGGCGGGGGCGTCTGCTGTTCCGGCTTCTTGCAGGCAGCCAGCGCAAGGGCGACGGCGCACGTCAGGGCAAGGGTGCGGAGTGGGGCGGTCATCAGGAGAAACTCCGGGGTTGGATTGAAGACGGGGCCGTCGACGCCGGCGGAGCGAATGCCCGCAGGAAGCTGTCAACGGAGAACTCTGCCCAACGCCGACGCAAGACCGCGTCATCACGGTGGGGGGTATGGAAGCGCTGTTTCTCGAAATCCAGGCCGGCGATCATGCTCAGTAGCAGTTCGGCCATGAAGTGCGGGTCGTCACGGCGCAGCTGGCCGTGGCTGCAAGCGGTTTCAATCCATTCAGCGAGGTGAAGCGTGAGTGTTCCCGGGCCATCCTGGTACAGGCGCCGGGCTTCGTCGGGGAACTGCACCGCATCGGCGGCAATCAGCCGCCGGGCCTGGATCACGTGGGGCTGGTCGAAGTGGTCCAGGTAGTCCACGGCGAACTGCAGCAGGCCGCTGCGCAGGTCGCTCGAGCGCGGCCCATGCAGGCCGGCCGTCGCGCGCCGGACATGGCGCTGCATCACCAGCCGCAGCAGGGCATCCTTGCTGCCATAGCGTGAGTACAGGGTCTGCTTGGAGCAGCCGGCGCGCTGGGCCACCGCGTCCATGCTCAGCTGCATGCCCTGGTCGGCGAGCAGTTCGCGCACGGCATCGAACACGCGCTGGTCTCGCGCGTCCATGGCGGCAGCAGGCAGGGGGGGCGTGTTCACGGAGTGGACTATACCGTCCAGTTTACATTTGTGGAATCACGAAGTGCGGCTGCGTGTATCGAGTCGTCACACGTTTTGCCGATGCTGTCGGCGGGCCACGTGCGTGCACCCGTGGCAGGTGCGCCGGTGTCGATGGTCCATGCTCCCGCGTACGGCCCGGTGCACGCGCAGCCGTGCCACGGAAAAGATGAATAGGCAGGTAAACCGCGGCCAACCCGGTATCTGGTTATTCCGTCCTGCAGCAAGGTCTTTCCGTGCAACGGGGCTACAATTTCATTTTCCCAACTGAGCAAGCGCATCAGCTCTGCCATGAAACCGCAAAAAACCGCAGCCAAGACCGTGAAAAACAAAAGCAGACCAGCAGAGTCGGAGGTCGCCGTGACCGCTGGTTTCTCCCTGGAGCCGGTGTACACGGCCTTGCGCAAGCGTTACCCGGCGGCCGCGCAGGCCGAAGCCGTGGCCTTTGCCGCCGATTTCTACAAGCGCATGGAGTCGGACGAGTTCCCGCACCACACCGCGGAAGAGTGGGCGGCGCTGGCAGCGGACACGCTGGAGTTCGCGCGCAGCCGCAAGGCCGGCAAGGCCAACGTGCGCGTGTTCAACCCGACGCTGAAGGGCAACGGTTGGGAATCGCCGCACACCGTGCTGCAGATCGTCAATGACGACATGCCGTTCCTGGTGGACACCGTGACCATGTCGCTGGCCGACCTGGGCGTGGGCGTGCACGTGCTGGGCCACCCGGTCATCCACTTCACCCGTGACAAGGCCGGCAAGCTGGCCAAGGTCGGGCAGGGCGATGCCGAATCGGTGATGCTGCTGGAGATCGACCGCCAGCCGGCCGATGCCATGGCGGCCGTGGAAAAGGCCATCAACAAGGCGCTGGACGAAGTGCGCGCCATCGTGCGCGACTGGCAGCCGATGAAGGACAAGGCGCTGGCGCTGGCCGACGACCTGGGCAGCCGCCAGCTGCCGGTCGATGCCACCTCGCGCAAGGAAGCACAGGAGTTCCTGCGCTGGGCCGCTGACAACCACTTCACCTTCTTCGGCTACCGCGAATACCGCGTGGAGAAGCAGGGCAAGGAAGACGTGCTGGCGCCGCTGAACGACACCGGCCTGGGCCTGATGCGGGGCCAGGACAAGTCGGCTGCGCGCCCGGTCAAGACCCTGGCCGCGCAGGGCCTGAATGCCACGTCCGGGCTGAAGGACGCGCTGATCCTGACCAAGACCAATGCCCGTTCGCGCGTCCACCGCGCCGGCTACATGGACTACATCGGCGTGCTGGAATTCGACGCCAAGGGCAAGATCATCGGCGAGCAGCGCTTCCTCGGCCTGTTCACCTCCAGCGCCTACAACCGTCGCCCGTGGGAAATCCCGCTGGTGCGCCAGCGCCACGAATACGTGATGAAGCAGTCCGGCCTGGCCCCGGCCAGCCACAGCGGCAAAGCCCTGCGCCACATCCTGGAAACCCTGCCGCGCGAAGAACTGTTCCAGTCCAGCGAGGACGAGCTGTTCCGCACCGCCATGGGCGTGCTGGGCCTGCAAGAGCGCGTGCGTAGCCGCCTGTTCCTGCGCCGCGACAAGTACAGCCGTTTCATCTCCGCGCTGGTCTACCTGCCGCGCGAGCGCTTCAACACCGACGTGCGCCTGCGCATCGAAGCCATGCTCAAGGACGCCCTGCAGGGCGAACACGTGGACAGCTCGGTGGTGCTGGGCGAATCGCCGCTGGCCCAGGTGCACCTGATCGTGCGTGCCAAGCCCGGCGAGATGCTGGACGTGGACACCGCCGACCTGGAGCAGAAGCTGGCCCACCTGCTGCGCAACTGGCAGGACGACCTGCGTGAAGCCCTGGTGGCGCGCCATGGCGAAGGCGAAGGCCTGCGCATCGCCGCACGCATCGGCAAGGCCCTGCCGGCCGGCTACATCGAAGACAACAGCACGGCCGTGGCCGCCAACGATGTCAGCCAGCTTGATGCCCTGACCGGCCCGGACGACCTGCGCCTGAGCCTGCAGGCAGTGCCGCGCGAGAGCGGTGACGGCCTGCGCCTGAAGCTGTACCGCCAGCTGGATGACATCCCGCTGTCGGACGCGCTGCCGATGATGGAAAACATGGGCCTGCGCGTGATCAGCGAGCGCCCCTACCGCCTGTCGGTGGACAACGCCCCGGTGTACGTGCAGGACTTCGAGGTCGAATCGACCGCTGGCGCCATCGATGCGGCCAGCGTCGATGAAGCCTTCGGCGAGACCTTCGCCCGCGTCTGGCACGGCGATGCCGAGAACGATGGCTTCAACCGCCTGGTGCTGGCCGCCGGCCTGCACTGGCGCCAGGTCGCCATGCTGCGTGGCTACTGCAAGTACCTGCTGCAGACCGGCGTGCCGTTCTCGCAGTCGTACGTGGAAGGTACCTTCACCCGTTACCCGCTGCTGGCGCGCCTGCTGGTGGAACTGTTCGAAGCCCGCTTCGATCCGGCCACCGGCCATGAAGGCAAGGATGACATCGCCGCCGGCCAGGCTCACCTCAAGGCCCACTTCGACGTGCTGGCCGCCGGCGACGAAGCGACCCTGAAAGTGCTCAAGACCGTGGTCGATGCCCGCAAGGGTGACCGCGATGCGCAGATGCAGGCCGCGCGCGAAGCGCTGCTGAAGCTGATGGACCGCGTGTCGAGCCTGGACGAGGACCGCATCCTGCGCTCGTTCATGGGCGTGATCGATGCCACCCTGCGCACCAGCTACTACCAGACCGATGCCAACGGCCAGCACGGCCATGTCATCAGCTTCAAGTTCGATTCGGCCCAGGTGCCGGACCTGCCCAAGCCGCGCCCGTACCGCGAAATCTTCGTGTACGGCCCGCGCGTGGAAGGCGTGCACCTGCGCTTCGGCGCGGTGGCCCGTGGTGGCCTGCGCTGGTCCGACCGCCGCGAAGACTTCCGCACCGAAGTGCTGGGCCTGGTCAAGGCGCAGATGGTGAAGAACACGGTCATCGTGCCGGTCGGCGCCAAGGGCGGCTTCTTCGCCAAGCTGCCGCCGGCCAGCGGTGACCGCGATGCGGTGTTCGCCAACGGCGTGGCCTGCTACAAGCTGTTCATCCAGGGCCTGCTGGACATCACCGACAACATCGTCAACAACAAGATCGTGCCGCCGGTGGATGTCGTGCGCCACGACATGGACGATCCGTACCTGGTGGTGGCCGCCGACAAGGGCACCGCGACCTTCTCCGACATCGCCAACGGCCTGGCCATCGCGCACGGCTTCTGGATGGGCGATGCGTTCGCTTCCGGTGGCTCGGTCGGCTATGACCACAAGGGCATGGGCATCACCGCCCGTGGCGCCTGGGAATCGGTCAAGCGCCACTTCCGCGCGCTGGGCCACGACAGCCAGAGCCAGGACTTCACCGCCGTCGGCGTGGGCGACATGTCCGGCGACGTGTTCGGCAACGGCATGCTGCTGTCGCGCCACATCCGCCTGGTGGCTGCCTTCGACCACCGCCACATCTTCCTGGACCCGAACCCGGATGCGGCCACCTCGTTCGTCGAGCGTGAGCGCATGTTCGCGCTGCCGCGCTCGAGCTGGGCCGACTACGATGCCAAGCTGATCAGCAAGGGCGGCGGCATCTTCCCGCGCACCCTGAAGTCGATCGAGGTCACCGCCCAGGTGCGTGAGGCGCTGGGCCTGGACGAGAACGTCAAGGCACTGTCGCCGAACGACCTGATGAGCGCGATCCTGAAGGCACCGGTGGACCTGCTGTGGAACGGCGGCATCGGTACCTACGTCAAGGCCGGCAGCGAACAGCACAGCGACGTGGGCGACCGCGCCAACAACGCGCTGCGCGTCAATGGCAGCGAGCTGCGCTGCAAGGTGGTGGGCGAGGGCGGCAATCTGGGCATGACCCAGCTGGGTCGCATCGAAGCCGCCCAGGCCGGCGTGCTGCTCAACACCGACTTCATCGACAACTCGGCCGGTGTGGACACCTCCGACCATGAAGTCAACATCAAGATCCTGCTCAACGATGTGGTGCGCGCCAAGAAGCTGACCGTCGAGCAGCGCAACAAGCTGCTGGCGTCGATGACCGACGAGGTCGCCGACCTGGTGCTCAACGACAACTACCGCCAGAACCAGGCCCTGAGCCTGATGGAGCGGATGGCGGTCAAGCGCCTGGGGTCCAAGCAGCACTTCATCCGTACCCTGGAACAGCAGGGCCTGCTGGACCGCCAGATCGAGTTCCTGCCGTCCGATGCCGAGCTGTCCCAGCGCAAGGCGCGTGGCCAGGGCCTGACCCGTCCGGAACTGTCGGTGCTGCTGTCCTATTCCAAGCTGGTGGCATTCGCCCAGCTGCTGGAATCGGACATCCCCGAAGACCCGTACCTGTCCAAGGAACTGCAGCGCTACTTCCCGACGCCGCTGCAGAAGAAGTACGCCGATGCGATGGAACGCCACCGCCTGAAGCGCGAGATCATCGCCACCGCGGTGACCAATCAGACCATCAACCGCATGGGCGCCACCTTCCTGATGCGCATGCAGGAAGACACCGGCCGTTCCATCGCCGAGGTCGCCAAGGCCTACACCATCAGCCGCGAAACGCTGGATGCGCGCGCGCTGTGGGCGCAGATCGATGCGCTGGACGGCAAGGTGCCGGAGTCGGTGCAGGTCGATGCCCTGGAAGTGATCTGGTCGCTGCAGCGTTCGTTCGTGCGCTGGCTGCTGTTCCGCCCGGGCCCGATGCCGGGCATCACCGAGGCGGTGAACCGCTACCAGGGGCCGTTCAACGACATCCGCGTGGCCTCCGGCGTGCTGCCCGATTCGCAGCGTCCGACCTACGAGGCCCTGGTGGCCGAGTGGAAGGAGAAGGGCCTGCCCGCCGCGCTGGCCCAGCAGCTGGCCGAACTGCACTTCCTGGCCCCGGCGTTCGACATCATCGAACTGGCGCGTACCCGCAAGCTCAAGCCGGTGGATGTGTCCAAGATCCACTTCCGCCTGGGCGAAGCGCTGAGCCTGCCGTGGCTGTTCGAGCAGATCGACGCGCTGGAGGTCAACGGCCGCTGGCATGCCGTGGCCCGTGGCGTGCTGCGCGATGAACTGGCTGCGCACCACCGCAACCTGGCCGGCCAGGTGCTGGCGACCAAGGGTGCCAGTGCCGAAGCCAAGGTCAGTGCGTGGATCGATCGCGACGACAACAGCCTGCGCTTCACGCTGGCGATGTTGACCGAGCTGGCCGAGCAGAAGACGCTGGACTACCCGACCGTCTCGGTCGCGGTGCAGCGCCTGGGCCAGCTGGCCTCGCATGGTGCATGACTGAGGTAGTGCCGGGCCGTGCCCGGCGTGCGTGAACCGGAACGGCCCCGCGCAAGCGGGGCCGTTCTGTTTCCGGGCCAGGGCTGCGGCCATGAACCTGCCCATGGGTGGGAAACAGGGTCCCTGCCGGCGGTCTCAACCCGGCCCCGGCGCTCGGTTATGCTCTTGGCCAGTTCCCCCCGGACCCACCGATGAGCGACACCCCCCGCATCGCTTTCCTTGCCAGCAGCGTCGAACCGGCGCGCATGGCCCGCGCGGCCATGGTGGCGCGCTACGGCGATGTGCCGCCGGAAGAGGCCGACGTGCTGTGCCCGCTGGGCGGCGACGGCTTCATGCTGCAGACGCTGCACCGCCATGGCCACCTGGGCAAGCCGGTGTTCGGCATGAAGCTGGGCACGGTGGGGTTCCTGATGAACCAGTACCGTGGCGATGACGATGTGCAGGCGCGCATCGCCCGTGCCGAGCCGGCGCACCTGCGCCCGCTGGAAATGCTGGCGCTGACCGAATCGGGCACCAGCACCGGCTCGCTGGCCTACAACGATGTGTCGCTGCTGCGGCAGACCCGGCAGGCGGCGCACCTGGGCATCGACCTCAACGGCCAGGAGCGGGTGGCCGAACTGATCGGTGATGGCGTGCTGGTCGCCACCCCGGCCGGCAGCACCGCCTACAACTATTCCGCGCATGGCCCGGTGCTGCCGCTTGGCTCGCATACCATCGCGCTGACGCCCTTGGCCCCGTACCGGCCCCGGCGCTGGCGTGGGGCGATCCTCAAGGCCGACACCGAGGTGCGCTTCCGCGTGCTGGACCCGTACAAGCGCCCGGTCAGCGTGACCGCCGATTCACACGAGACCCGCGACGTGGTGGAGGTGACCATCCGCGAGTCCCGCGAACGCCGGGTGACCCTGCTGTTCGACCCCGAACACAACCTGGAAGACCGGATCCTGAGCGAACAGTTCGTTTTTTGAGGACAATACGCTGCCGGCCCCGCCGACCGCTTGAAGGAACCCCCCATGGGCGACAACACACCCCGCTTGCTGACCGTCGCGGTGACCTCGCGTGCCCTGTTCGACCTGGAAGAAAGCCACGCGCTGTTCGAACAGCAAGGGGTGGATGCCTATGCCGAGTACCAGCGCACGCACGAAGACGACGTGCTGGGGCCGGGCGTGGCGTTTCCGGTGGTGCGCAAGCTGCTGGCGCTGAACCAGGGCGCCAGCCCGGAAAACCCGCGGGTGGAAGTGATCCTGCTGTCGCGCAATTCGGCCGATACCGGCCTGCGCATCTTCAATTCGATCCAGCATTACGGGCTGGGCATCATCCGCGCCACCTTCACCGCCGGTGAGCCGACCTGGCCCTATGTGAAGCCGTTCGGGACCGACCTGTTCCTGTCGGCCAACCCCGAATCGGTACGCCGCGCACTGCGCCACGGCATCGCTGCGGCGACCATCCTGCCCAAGCCGCCGGGTGAAACCGCCGCCGCCGCCGAGCAGGTCGATACCGGCCGCCCTGCGGGGCAGCTGCGCATAGCCTTCGACGGTGATGCGGTGATCTTCGGCGATGAAAGCGAGCGCATTTCCCGCGAACAGGGCGTGGAGGCGTTTGGCCGCCATGAGCGCGAGCGGGCCCGCGAGCCGCTCAGCGGCGGCCCGTTCCGCGGCTTCCTGTCGGCCCTGCATACGTTGCAGGAAGTGTTCCCCAGTGGCGAGGAAGCGCCCATCCGCACGGCACTGGTGACCGCACGTTCGGCGCCGGCGCACGAGCGGGTGATCCGTACCCTGCGCGAGTGGGGCGTGCGCCTGGACGAAGCCCTGTTCCTGGGCGGGCGCCACAAGGGCCCGTTCCTGCATGCCTTCGGTGCGGATATCTTCTTCGACGATTCGCAGCACAATATCGACAGCGCCCGCGAGCACGTGGCCGCCGGGCACGTACCGCACGGCGTCGCCAACGAAGGCTGATCGCCGCCGGGCATGAACGCAGCAGGGAAGCGCCAGGCCACGCCGGGCGCGCACAGCGGCCGGTGCCTTACGGGTTCTCCGCCAATCCCAGCCGCAGCTCCACCACCTTCCAGCGCAGGCCCTGCGGTTCCAGTACCACCTGCAGCGGCGGCTGGCCGGGGCCGCGATCGACATCCACCACGAAGCGGTTCAGCCGCTCGAAGTGGTGATGGGCGCGCTTGAGAGGCTGCGCCGGTTCGGTGGCCGCCCAGGCATCGCCGCCCTGCAGTTCGTTGCGCCCGCGCTTCCACAGCACATGGCCCTGCAGCATCGCGCCGATGCCCATCGGGGTGACCAGCGTGTCCACCGCGGCGCCGCCCACCTGGTCGCCCAGGCCATACAGCAGCGCACCGAACGGACTGGCGGCCACGTCCGGGCCGGCCTGGCGCACCAGATAGTCGTTGAACTGCGCCCGCAGGCTGGCGCGCACGCTCGGGAAATCCACGTAGCGCACCAGGCGGGCACTGTCGCGTTCTTCGATGGCCTGCGACAGGCCGTGCACGGCCAGGTACGGACCGCTGAACCAGCCGGCTGCGCTGGCCAACAGCACCAGCAGGAGGATTGCGATGAGTCTCTTCATGCCACCAGCGTGCCGCAAGTCAGGCACGCCGGGGTGAAGGCGTGGTGATCGCACCGGCCTGCCGCTGCCGGGTGGGTCAGAATTCCAGGTCCAGGGCCGCGCACAGGTAGTCCACGAACGGGCCCAGCGTGGCCAGGTCCTTGCCCAGCGTGGAGAGCAGGCGTGGGCCGGTCATGGTGTCGTTGTCCAGCGATCGCCACATCACCCAGTTGCGGTGCTTGAGGTCGTCGATGAACTCGAAATCGGCCGGGAAGCCGCGCGGCGGCCGCACCAGCTTTTCGCTCTGCTCGAAATCGAAGCGCTTGCGCAGCGGCCCGCCATGCGCGGCCGCCTTCCAGCTGCCGGGGTTGTCGAGGATGAAGTGGCGGATGCGGCGCTGGGTCTCCGGTTCGGGGTGCCACAGGCCGGCGCCGACGAAGCTCTCGCCGGGCTGCAGGTGCACATAGAACGACGGAGCGGCCACTTCACGGCGGCGCTCATGGAACAGGCGCGCGCCCTGCCAGGTCTTGTAGGGCGACTTGTCGTTGGAGAAACGCGCATCGCGGTGGATGCGGAACAGCGAGCCGCCGACGCCGCGGGTGTCGGCACGGAAATGCGTGCTGACCTCGCTCAGTGCCGGCTGCAGGTCACCCAGCAGGCGCAGGAACGGCTGCCGCACATGGTCTTCGTACTGCTGGCGATGGTCGTTGAACCAGGCTTTGTCGTTGTGCAGCGCCAGGCTGCGCAGGAAGCGGAAACTGGCGTCGGAAAAGTAGGTGCTCACAGGCTGTCCTGCAGGTGGTGGCCCCAGTCGCGCAGCGCCTGCAGCAGGCCGGCGCGGCGCGCGTCATCGGGCGCTTCGACGGCCAGTGCCTCGATCTGCTGCTGGTACTCGGGCAGGGAAAGTTCACCCAGGCGCTCGTCACCGGACAGGCGGCGCTGGCGGTAGTCCTGCCAGCGGGCGTGGTCGGTGGCATCCAGGCTGTCGGGATGGTTGCGTGCCCGGTAGCGGAACAGCAGCTCCGGCAGACGCGGGTCGCGGAAGCGGCCGGCCAGTTCGGCCAGCTGGGCGGGCGGGGTGGTGCGCACCACGGCCAGCAGCGGCTTGTCACCGGCGCCGAGGAAGCCGTCGTAGAGCGAAGCATCCACGTCGGCCACGCCGCCACTGCGCGGTTGGTTGTAGACCTGACGGGCCTTTTCCGCCAGGGCGGGGGCGTGTTCGCGCAGGCGTGCGGCCTTGGCCTCGATCGCGGCCACGTCCAGCCCCAGCCGTGCGTGGTCGGCGGGCCGCAGGTGGTTCCAGGCCACCAGCGCGGGCACCTTGTTCAGGTGGACTTCCTTCAGCGGCACACGGGCCGTGCCTTCGGGCAGCTCGCTGGCACGCAGGTACAGGCGTTCGGCGATGGTCTCGGCAGGCAGGGCCAGCAGATCGTCGATGTCGCCATCCAGGTCGAACACGATCACCCGGTTGTTGATGGTCGGGTGTACCGACAACGGCAGCACCGGCGCGGCGCACAGGCGGCTGGCCGGGTAGCGCATGGAAATGTGCAGCACCGGCTGGCACGCGGCCACGTCGAGCAGGCTGGCCACGAAGCGCTTGTCACGCAGCTTCAGGGCGTACTCCCACAGGCGCGGCTGCGACTGCTTGAACAGGCGCGCCATGCCGATCGTCGCGCGCACGTCCGACAGCGCTTCGTGCGCGTCGCCTTCGCGCACGCCGTTGGCCTCGGCCAGGTGCTCGAGCTTGAACGAGGTGGCGCCGTCTTCGCGCGTTGGCCAGTTGATACCTTCCGGGCGCAGGGCGTGCATCAGCCGCAGCATGTCCAGCAGGTCCCAGCGCGAATTGCCGTTGCGCCATTCGCGCTCGTAGGGGTCGTGGAAATTGCGGAACAGGCCGTGGCGTACGAATTCATCGTCGAAGCGCAGCGTGTTGTAGCCCAGCGAGCAGGTGCCGGCACGGCCCATCAGCGCGTTGATGCGGTCGAACGCTTCGGCCTCGCTGATGCCTTCGGCCAGTGCCTGCTGCGGGGTGATGCCGGTGACCAGGGTGGCCATCGGCGACGGCAGCAGGTCATCGGCCGGGCGCACGAAGAAACTGGCCGGGGTGTCGATCTCGTTGAGGTCGGCATCGGTGCGCATCGCCGCGAACTGGGCGATGCGGGTGCGGCGCGGGTCCTGGCCGAAGGTTTCCAGGTCGTAGAACAGGAAGCTGTCGGCCATCAGTGGGCGCCCTCCAGGACCGGCAGCTGCGCGTGGATCTGCGCTTCCAGCGCGGCCCAGTCGATGGTGTCCAGGCTGCCATGGCCGGCGGTGGCGGCTACCAGCATCGCGCGCTGGAGGTCGGTGCGGCGCAGCGCTTCGGCATACGGCGTGTGCAGGAAGGTGACCATCGTGTAGTGCGGCACGAACCGCGTCGGCCAGCGTCGCTGCAGTTCCTGTTCCAGCTCGCGCTGCAGCAGGAAGGCCGGGTCGGCCACCCGGTCGCGCATCTCCAGGTAGTTGTCCAGCGCCATCTGCTGGATGGCCTGCGCGTTGGGCTTGCGTTCGGCCTCGAAGGCGGCGAAGGCGCTGTCCAGATCGTCGGCTTCCATCAGGTGGCGGGCCAGGGCCACGCAGTCCTCGAAGGCGCAGTTCATGCCCTGCCCATGGAAGGGCACCATTGCATGGGCCGCATCGCCGATCAGCACGGCGCGGCCGCCCTGGTGCCAGCGTTCCAGGGTGAGCGTGCCCAGCAGCCCCGGCGGGTGCTGTTCCCAGTCGCTGCGCAGGTGCGGGATCAGCGGCAGCGCATCGGCGAACTCACGGGCGAACAGGGCTTCGGCCTGCGCGCCGCTGTTGACCGTGGCGAAGCTGGGCTCGCCATGATTGGGCAGGAACAGGGTGACGGTGAACGTGCCTTCGTGGTTGGGCAGGGCAATGCACATGTAGTGGCCGCGCGGCCAGATGTGCAGCGCGTTGCGCTCGATGCGGAAACTGCCGTCGGCACCGGGCGGGATTTCCAGTTCCTTGTACGAATGGTCGAGGAAGGCGATGTCCTCGCCCAGCGGCGCGCGCCGGTTCATCGCCGCGCGCAGCGCCGAGCCGGCACCGTCGGCGCCGATCAGGGTATCGAAGCGGATGTCGTGCGGGCTGTCGTCGCGGTCATCGATGAAGCGCGCATGGCCGGCATCGAAATCGACGGTGTGCAGGCGGCGGTGGAAGTGCACGGTGGCGCCGGCCTGTTCGGCCAGTTCCAGCAGCGTGGTGTTGAGGTCCTTGCGGTGGATCGACCAGATCACCTCGCTGTCGTCGCGGCCATAGCGCTGCAGCTGCGGTTCGCCGTCGCGCGGGTGGATCATGCGCCCGCGCATCATCACCGCACGGGCCATCACCTCGTCCTCCACGCCGGCCTGGCGCAGCGCGTTGCGGCCACGTTCGGCCAGCGCCAGGTTGATCGAGCGGCCGCTTTCGTAGTCGGCCACGCGCGGGTCGCCACGACGCTCGTACAGGGTGATGCGCCAGCCCTGCCGGGACAGCAGGATGGCCAGCAGGGATCCGGCCAGGCCGGCACCGATGATGCTCAACGAGCGGGAAGCATGTGCGATCAACGAACTGTCCAGCAGTAGGGGGAGGGGCGGCTTACAGGCCCGCCCAGGCTTCCACTTCCTCGACGAAGTGGTGCAGGTCCACGTAGCGGTTGTACAGCGGCGTGGGGGAAATGCGGATCACGTCAGGTTCGCGCCAGTCGCCCAGCACGCCCACCGACTGCAGGTACTCGAACAGGGCGCGGCCCTGGCTGCGGCCACCGGCCACGCGCAGTGACAGCTGGCAGCCGCGGCGCTCGGTTTCGCTGGGGGTGATGACCTCCAGCACCTGCGGCAGGCGCTGCCGTACCAGCGCGTCCAGCCTGCCGGTCAGGGCTTCGGATTTGGCGCGCAGCGCGTCCATGCCGGCGCGCTCGAACAGGTCCAGCGAGGCGCGCAGCGGGGCCAGGCCGAGGATCGGCGGATTGCTCAGCTGCCAGCCCTCGGCGCCGACGGCCGGGCGGAATTCCGGTGCCATCTGGAAGCGGGTGGCTTCCTCGTGGCCCCACCAGCCGGCGAAACGCGGCAGGGTGGTATCGCGGTGGTGGCGCTCGTGCACGAACGCACCGGCCACCGCCCCCGGGCCGCTGTTGAGGTACTTGTAATGGCACCACACGGCAAAGTCCGGGGCGATGTCGTGCAGCTGCAACGGCACGTTGCCCACCGAGTGGGCCAGGTCGAAGCCGACGCGCGCGCCGTGCAGGCGGGCAAAGCCGGTGATCGCACGCAGGTCGAACACCTGGCCGGTGCGGTACTGCACGCCGGGCCACAGCACCAGCGCCAGGCGCGGGCCGTGTTGGCTGATGGCCTTTTCGATCGCCGCCAGCGAGATCGTGCCGTTGGGCTCGTCCGGCTGCACTTCCACCAGGCAGTCGGCCGGGTCGAAGCCATGGAAGCGGATCTGTGCTTCCACCGCGTGGCGGTCGGTCGGGAACGCACCGGCCTCCATCAGGATCACCGGGCGCTGCGCGCTGGGGCGATAGAAGCTGACCATCATCAGGTGCAGGTTCACGCTCAGCGTGTTCATCGCCACCACTTCGCTGGGCAGCGCACCGACCACGCTGGCCAGCTGTGCGCTGACCAGACGGTGGTAGGACAGCCACTGCGTGGGGCCGGTGAAGTGGCCTTCCACGGCCAGGTCGGCCCACTGCTTCATCACTTCCTGCACGGCACCCTGCGCGCCACGCGGCTGCAGGCCCAGCGAGTTGCCGACGAAGTAGGTCTGCTCGCCGCTGCCATGGCGCGGAATCAGGAACTCGCGGCGGAACGCGCGCAGCGGATCGGCGGCGTCCAGGGCGATGGCATGGGTACGGCTGAGCAGGTCGGACATGGGTCGGGCAACAGGCTGCAACGGGGCCGTCAGTGTAGCGCCTGGGGCCTGACCGGGGCGCTGCCATGACCCGGTAGCGACCAACCTTTGTTGGCGTTCGTGGATCCAGGCGCCCACCAAGGTGGGCATCTACCAGGACAGCGGGGCGGGCATCGCCCGGCGAACGTCATGACCCGGTAGCGGCCAACCTTGGTTGGCGTTCGTGGATCCAGGCGCCCACCAAGGTGGGCATCTACCAGGGCGGCGGAGCGGGGCGTCGCCCGGCGAATGTCATGACCCGGTAGCGATCAACCTTGGTTGGCGTTCGTAGATCCAGGCGCCCACCAAGGTGGGCATCTACCAGGACAGCGGGGCCGGACATCGCCCGGCGAACGTCATGACCCGGTAGCGGCCAACCTTGGTTGGCGCACGCATGAGCAAGTCGCCCACCAAGGTGGGCATCTACCAGGACAGCGGGGCCGGGCATCGCCCGGCGAACGTCATGACCCGGTAGCGGCCAACCTTGGTTGGCGTTCGTGGATCCAGGCGCCCACCAAGGTGGGCATCTACCGGTCGATGCGTCAGCCCGCCGCCGGTGCGGGCAACGGGTCCACGTGCCCGCACTGGCGGCAGGTGCGCAGTTCCAGGCTGGCGTGATAGCGGGCGAACACCTGCGGCAGGTCCGTTTCGATGTTCTGCAGCGGGAAATACTCTTCGTGCAGCTTGTGGTTGCAGCGCTCGCAATGCCAGATCACGCCGTCCTTTTCATGCGGCAGGCGCTTGCGTTCCACCACCAGCCCGACGCCACCGGGTGGCCGGCGCGGGGAGTGCGGCACCCTGGCCGGCAGCAGGAAGATCTCGCCGGCACGGATCGGGATATCCCGCACCGCGCCGTCTTCCTGCACCTTCAGCACCATCTCGCCTTCCAGCTGGTAGAACCACTCCGGTCCTTCGTCGTAGTGGTAATCGGTGCGCGAGTTCGGCCCACCGACCACCATCACGATGAAATCGCCGTTGTCGATCATCTTGTTGCCCACCGGCGGCTTGAGCAGGTGGCGGTGTTCCTCGATCCAGGCGTGCAGGTTGATCGGCGAGGCGAGCATGATCGGCTCCGGCAGCAGGGGTCAGTCGCGGCGGCCGTGGCGCGGCACGAAGGACAGGGCCTTTTCATAGGCGGGCTTGAGTTCATCGGCGGCACCGACATCGATGCCCATTTCGCTCACCCGGCCATCCTTCAGGCTATAGACCCAACCGTGCACCATCAGCTTCTGCCCGCGCGCCCACGCGTCCTGCACGATGGTGGAGCGGCACAGGTTGGCGACCTGCTCGATCACGTTCAGTTCGCACAGGCGGGCATGCTTGAGTTCGTCATCCTCGATCGCATCGAGGATGCCCTGGTGCTTCTGCACCACATCGCCGACATGGCGTAGCCAGTTGTCGGCCAGGCCAACGCGGGTGTTGTGCAGGCAGGCATGCACGCCGCCGCAGCCGTAGTGGCCGACGATCAGGATGTGCTTGACCTTCAGCTGGTCCACGGCGTACTGCACCACGCTCAGGCAGTTCAGGTCGCTGTGCGCGACCACGTTGGCCACGTTGCGGTGCACGAATACTTCACCCGGGGCCATGCCGATGATCTGGTTGGCCGGCACGCGCGAATCGGAGCAGCCGATCCACAGGTACTCCGGGTGCTGCTGCTTGGCCAGCTGCTGGAAGAACTCCGGGTCATCACGGGCGATGCGGTCGGCCCATTCGCGGTTGTTCTGCAGCAGCTTGTGGATGTCTTTCATGGTCGGGGGTCCCTGGCGTCGGGTGGAGGCAACGCGCGGCCGGACCGGCCACACCGTCGCTCGATGCGGGTGCGTTCAGCTGCCGGCGGCAGCCTCGTCGCGGTGCCGGCGCATCCACTGCGCCAGCTCGGTGGAATGCGGTGACTGCAGTTGTTCCAGCGCGGCGATGACCGCCTGCTGGTTGGCGTCGGGATGGTTCTGGCTCAGCTTCAGTTTCAGCTGCACCTGCTCGACCTGGAAACGGAAGCCGACGATGCCGCGCAGCTGCCGGCGATGGTCGTCGCGGTGCGGTTCGAACTGCCAGGCCTGGCCGACGCTGGCCTCGAAGTGGTCGCCCAGTTCGCCGACCAGCGTGGCCAGCGCATCGGTGTCATCGAAAGGCTGCAGCTGGCCGCGCAGTTCGGCGGCGGCGTAGTTCCAGGTCGGCACGCGCGCGGCGGCCTCCTTGTCCGGGTACCAGCTGGCCGATACATAGCCGTGCGGGCCATCGACCAGCACCTTGGCCGGACCGGTGCGGCGGGCCTGCGGATTGGCGCGGGCCCAGTGGCCGCGCAGTTCGATCTGGTCGCCCTCGCGCCGGTACAGCACCGGCAGCCGGGTCAGTTCGGGCAGGCCGTCATCACCGGTGGTCAGCACGGTGATGAACGGATCGCGCGCCAGCAGGCGGTCCAGCCAGAGCAGGTCGGTTTCGGCGAAGGCGCGCGGGGTGAACATCGGCCTGGGCTCAGGCGCGCCTGCCCAGCGACTGCACCATGCGGCCACGCAGGGCGTCATCGGTGTCGGCCTGCGGCGGCTGCACCTCGTGCAGCGAGAAGCCACGCACCAGCGCGTCTTCTTCGTCCAGGCCGTCGTACTCGACGAACTCGGCGTCGAACAGCTGGGCACGGGCGGTGTCCTCGCTGTCATAGCTGAGGGTGTTGCCGTCGCTGTCCAGCACTTCGGCGGTGCCCGCCGGGCGCACGCGCAGGCGGGCCCAGATCAGGGTGTTGCCGAGGCTGGCCAGCCACCAGCTGTCGCGTGCGGCGGTATCGTCATTCATGTGTGTCACCAGAGCGAGGCCAGCCAGAGCAGGGCAGCCATGCCCAGCCCGACCAGCAATGTCAGCAGCGACACCCAGGCCGGGGTCGCCAACCCGGTCAGCGAACGGTCCGGCTGCGTGCGGAATTCACGGCGCAGCAGCCAGCCCAGCGCGTCGGGCTTGAGGAAGGCGCCCTGCCCGAAGCGTTGCGCCAGCGCCGGGTGGCGGTCGCGCACATGCACCAGGGTCAGGGGCCAGAAGATCACGAAGGCACTGAACCCGGCCACTGCAACGCCGACGAAACACAGGGCGAAGAACAGGGTCATGGGGGCAGTACCTCCGTGGTCGTGTGCAGTGGCTTAGAAGTCCGCGCTGCCCGGGGCGCGCGGGTAGGGGATCGCATCGCGGATGTTGGACAGGCCGCAGACGTAGACCACCAGGCGCTCGAAGCCCAGGCCGAAGCCGGCGTGCGGCACCGAGCCATAGCGGCGGAAATCGCGGTACCAGCTGTAGTGCTCGCGGTCCAGGCCGAACTGGGCCATGCGCGCATCCAGCACGTCCAGGCGCTCTTCGCGCTGGCTGCCACCAATGATCTCGCCGATGCCCGGGGCCAGCACGTCCATCGCGGCGACGGTCCTGCCGTCGTCGTTCAGGCGCATGTAGAAGGCCTTGATGTGCTCCGGATAGTTGGTCACCACCACCGGGCGGCCGACGTGTTCCTCGGTCAGCCAGCGCTCGTGCTCGGTCTGCAGGTCCAGGCCCCATTCGACCGGGAAGTCGAATTTCCTGCCGGACTTCTGCAGCAGGCTGACCGCATCGGTGTAGTCGATGCGCTCGAACGGGGCGTTGATGAAGTCTTCCAGCTTGGTGATCGCGTTCTTGTCCACGCGCTCGGCGATGAAGGCCAGGTCGTCGCCACGTTCGTTCAGCACCGCGCGGAACAGGTACTTCAGGAACTCTTCGGCCAGGCGTGCGTCTTCGGCCAGGTCGGCGAAGGCGATTTCCGGCTCGATCATCCAGAACTCCGCCAGGTGGCGGGTGGTGTGGCTGTTCTCGGCGCGGAAGGTCGGGCCGAAGGTGTAGACCTTGCTCAGCGCCAGGCAGTAGGCCTCGACGTTCAGCTGGCCGGACACGGTCAGGAAGGTTTCCTTGCCGAAGAAGTCACGGCTGAAATCGATCGCGCCCTTTTCGTCGCGCGGCAGGTTCACCATGTCCAGGGTGGACACGCGGAACATCTGGCCGGCGCCTTCGGCGTCGGAGGTGGTGATGATCGGGGTGCTGATCCAGTTGAAGCCGTTCTCGTGGAAGAAACGGTGCACGGCCTGGGCCAGGCAGTTGCGGATGCGGGTGACGGCGCCGAACAGGTTGGTGCGCGGGCGCAGGTGGGCCACTTCGCGCAGGAACTCCGGCGTCATCGGCTTGGGCTGGATGGGGTAGGTGAGCGGGTCTTCGACCCAGCCGACCACCTCGACCGCGCTGGCCTGGATCTCGAACGACTGGCCCTTGCCCTGCGACTTCACCAAGGTGCCGGTGGCGGTCAGCGAGCAGCCGGTGGTCAGGCGCTTGATCTCTTCGAAGTTGGCCAGCGCATCGGTGGCGACCACCTGGATCGGGGCGAAGCAGGAGCCGTCGGTCACGTTCACGAAGGCCAGATTCGCCGAGCCGCGCACCGTGCGCACCCAACCGCGTACCGTGACTTCGCCGCCTTCCGGGATCTTCCCGGCAAGCGCATGTTCAACGCTGACCACCGTCATGACTTGAATCCTCTGCTGATCGACTCGATCTGTGAACACGGGAGTTTACCGGTTGCAGTGTTCCGCTTGCGAGGCATTTCTTCGGCCGTCGGCTCCTTATAATGTCCCCGTACCACTGGAGCCCCCCATGGCCGTCAGCCTGACCCCCATCGCCTTCGAGCGCGTGCAGCGCTTCGTGTCCCAGACCCCCGGTGCGCTGGGCCTGCGCTTCGGCGTGACCAAGACCGGCTGCTCCGGCTGGGGCCACGTGACCGACCTGGCCCGTGACCAGCGCGAGGGCGATACCGTGTTCGACCAGGACGGGGTGAAGATCTTCGTCGACGCCCAGAGCCTGGCGCTGGTGGATGGCACGGTGATCGACTTCGGCAAGCACGGGCTGAGCGAGACGTTCACGTTCAGCAATCCCAACGCCACCGCTGAATGCGGCTGCGGCGAGAGCTTCACCACCGACGCCGACAAGGCCTGAAGACCGGTTCCGGCGTCAGCCGGGCGTGGCCCGGCGCCACCCCGGCCTGCTCTGGTGCCGTGGTATGTGGCCAGCACCGCCTGCATCTGGACCTGGGTTGATTGCAGGTCATTGAAATTGCTTGAATTTATGGTTTGTTCTGGTGTCGGGGCGAGGCAGCTCCCCGCCGCGCACGGCCCGGCGCGGTTGTCCAGCCGCGTTGCTTGCGCCATAATGCGCGGCTTCCTGCCTTCTAGGCGGGAATCCTTGCCCCACCGCGGTATCAACGGCGGGGGGCTGTCCGGCCGCAAGGCCACATCCGAAAGGTAGAAAAAACATGAGTCGTCATTACGAAGTCGTGTTCCTGGTCCACCCGGACCAGAGCGAACAGGTCCCGGCCATGGTCGAGCGTTACAAGTCGATCGTCGAGAACGGCAACGGCAAGATCCACCGCCTGGAAGACTGGGGCCGCCGCCAGCTGGCCTACCCGATCCAGAACCTGGTGAAGGCCCACTACGTGCTGCTGAACATCGAAGCCGACCAGGCCGTGCTGAACGAGCTGGTGGAAAGCTTCCGCTTCAACGACGCCGTGCTGCGCAACCTGGTCATCAAGCGTGACGAGGCTGACACCGAGCAGTCGCTGATCATGAAGAGCAAGGACGAGAAGGGTGACAAGCCGGAGCGCGGTGAGCGCCGTCGTCGTGACGACGAAGAAGGCGAGTCCAACGCCAACGCTGACAACGAAGCCGGCGAAGACGCCGCTTCCGCCGCCTAAGGAGCCTTCCCATGTCCAAGTTCTTCCGTCGCCGCAAGTTCTGCAAGTTCACGGCTGAAGGTGTGAAGGAGATCGACTACAAGGATCTCAACACCCTGCGCCAGTACCTGACCGAGAACGGCAAGATCGTGCCGAGCCGCGTCACCGGTACCAAGTCGAAGTACCAGCGCCAGCTGGCGACCGCCGTCAAGCGCGCTCGCTTCCTGGCCCTGATTCCGTACACCGACAACCACGACGTCTGATGCCCGGTGGGCGGCCCCGCGCCGCCCGCTGTGCCCGCTATTCGGACAGCCATCGCTGCGGGGCGCCTGCCTCGCTAACGAATAACATTTCTGGAGCATTACCATGCAGCTGATCCTTCTGCAGAAGGTCACCAACCTCGGTGGCCTGGGTGACCTGGTCACCGTCAAGCCGGGCTACGGCCGTAACTTCCTCGTGCCGCAGGGCAAGGCCGTGCCGGCCACCGAGAGCAACAAGGCCGAGTTCGAAGCCAAGCGCGCTGAATACGAAGCCAAGGCCCAGGCCATCCACGCCGACGCCGAAAGCCGCAAGGTCAAGCTGGAAGGCCAGAGCGTGACCATCGCCGCCAATGCCTCGACCGAAGGCAAGCTGTACGGCTCGGTCGGCGCGCGCGAAATCGCCGATGCCTTCACCGCTGCCGGCCTGGAGCTGAGCAAGAGCGAAGTCATCCTGGGCGAAGGCGCCTTCCGCAACATCGGCGAGTACGACGTCCTGGTGCACCTGCACGCCGACGTCGAGACCACCGTCAAGGTTGTGGTCGTGGCTGAAGCCTGATCCCACGCCGCAAGGCCTGGTATCACCGGAACGGGCGCCCGCAAGGGTGCCCGTTTTGTTTTGGCGGCGCGCGCGGGTGTACCGGCCGCGACCGCAGCCGCCAGATTCCCGCCAGGCCGCCCCCGGCCCCGATGTTCCACGCCCATTCGTAGAACACGGCCACATCGGTATACTCAGGGCGTCACACCCGTTCCACGGCCGGCGATCCCAATGGGATCAATGACTTGGAGGGTAAACGCAGGCCGCCCGGCGGCCCCCGGCCCGGAAACCCTATGCGTCTGTCCACCATCAAGCTGTCCGGCTTCAAGTCCTTCGTCGATCCGACCACGCTGCACCTGCCGACCAACATGACCGGTGTCGTGGGGCCCAACGGCTGCGGCAAGTCGAACATCATCGACGCGGTGCGCTGGGTGATGGGCGAGAGTTCGGCCAGCCGCCTGCGCGGCGATTCGCTGACCGACGTGATCTTCTCCGGTTCCTCGGCCCGCAAGCCGGTGTCCCAGGCGACGGTCGAACTGATCTTCGACAACAGCGACCACGCCATTTCCGGCGAGTACGCCGCGTTCAACGAGATCTCGGTCAAGCGCACCGTCAGCCGCGACGGCACCAGCAACTACTACCTCAACGGCACCAAGTGCCGCCGCCGCGACATCACCGATCTGTTCCTGGGTACCGGCCTGGGCCCGCGCAGCTATTCCATCATCGAGCAGGGCATGATCAGCCAGATCATCGAGGCCCGGCCGGAGGACCTGCGCGTGTACCTGGAAGAGGCCGCCGGCATCTCCAAGTACAAGGAACGGCGCAAGGAAACCGAGACCCGCATCCGCCACACGCGCGAGAACCTGGACCGCCTGAACGACCTGCGCGAGGAGATCGGCAAGCAGCTGGAGCACCTCAAGCGGCAGGCGCGGCAGGCCGAGCAGTACCAGGCGCTGCAGGAAGAGCGCCGGGTCAAGGATGCCGAATGGAAGGCGCTGGAGTTCCGCGGGCTGGATGGCCGCCTGGCCACGCTGCGCGCCGGGCTGTCCGAAGAGGAAACCCGCCTGCAGCAGCTGATCGCCGAGCAGCGCGATGCCGAAGCGCGCATCGAGACCACCCGCGTGCGCCGCGAGGAATCGGCCGACGCGCTCAATGCCGCGCAGGCCGAGGTCTACCAGGTCGGCAGCACGCTGGCCCGGCTGGAACAGCAGATCCAGCACCAGCGCGAGCTGTCCACCCGCCTGCACAAGGCCCGCGATGAAACCCAGCAGGCCCTGGCCGAGCTGGGCCAGCACATCAGCGGCGACGAAGCCCGGCTGGGCGTGCTGCGCGAAGCGGTGGACGATGCCACCCCGCAGCTGGAGCAGCTGCAGGAAGAGAACGAGATCAAGCAGGAGGCCCTGCGGGACGCCGAGGCACGCCTGGCCGACTGGCAGCAGCGCTGGGAACAGCACACCCGGCACACCTCCGAGGCATCGCGTGCCGGTGACGTCGAGCGTACCCGCGTGGATTACCTGGACAAGCAGATCCTCGATGCCGACCGCCGCCGTGAAGCCCTGGCCAGCGAGCGCGCCGGGCTGGACCTGGATGCGCTGGACGAGGCGTTCGAGCAGCTGCACCTGCAGCATGAAACGCAGAGCACCGCGGTGGAGGAGCTGACCGGGCAGGTCGAGCAGCGCAAGCAGGGCGTGGCGGCAGTGCAGGAACAGCAGCGCAGTGCGCAGGCCGAGCTGGCCGAGGTGCGCAAGCAGGCCAACGGCCTGCGCGGCCGCCTGGCATCGCTGGAGACGCTGCAGCAGGCCGCGCTGGGCCAGGAGCAGGGCGCCGCCGTGGCCTGGCTGCAGGCGCGCGGGCTGGATTCGGCCGCGCGCGTGGGCGAGCGGCTGGACGTGGACGCGGGCTGGGAAAATGCCGTGGAAAGCGCGCTGGGCCAGTTGATCGAAGGCGTGCTGGTGGACGACCCGGCCCGCCTGGTCGATGCCCTGGGCGAACTGGGCGACGGGCGCATCGCGCTGGTCGCCGCCGAGGATGCCGCATTGACGGTGGCGCCGACCTCGCTGGCGGCCAAGGTGCGTGGCCCGGTGGCGATCCGCCGCCTGCTGGCGCGCCTGCATGCGGCCGACGACCTGGCCCAGGCGCGTACGCTGCAGGCCGCGCTGGGCGAGGGCGAATCGGTCATCACCCGGGCCGGCGAACGCCTGGGTGAGGGCTGGCTGCGGGTGTCGCGCTCCGGTGCGGTGCAGCAGGGCGCCCTCCTGCGCGAACGGGACATCAATGAACTGCGCGAGCAGATCGAGCAGCTGCAGGGCCGTGAATCGGATCTGGAAGAACAGCTGTCCGGCTGCCGCGAGCAGCTGCTGGCGGCCGAACAGCAGCGCGAGGATGCACAGCGTGCGCTGTACCTGGCCCACCGCGCCGTGTCCGAACTGGCCGGGCAGCTGCAGAGCCAGCAGGGCAAGGTGGAGGCGGCGCGGACCCGCATCGACCGCATCGAAGGCGAACTGTCGCAGTTGCTGGACGCGCTGGACGTGAACCAGGAACAGGCCCGCCAGGCGCGCGGCAGGCTGGAAGATGCCGTCAGCAGCATGGGCGACCTGGAATCGACGCGGGCTGGGCTGGAGGGTGAGCGCCGCCAGTTGACCGACGCGCGCGACCACGCGCGCGAAGCCGCGCGTGCCGTGCGCGAACGTGCGCACGCGCTGGCGCTGACGCTGGAATCGCAGCGGGCCCAGGTGGCCTCGCTGGGGCAGGCACTGGAGCGCATGACCACCCAGCGTGGCCAGCTCGACTCACGCCTGGGCGACCTGCATGCGCAGCTGGACGAAGGCGATTCGCCGGTCGAATCGCTGCAGGCCGAGCACCAGAACGCGCTGGAAGAACGCGTGCGTGCCGACCGCGTGCTGGCCGAAGCGCGGACCCTGCTCGATGGCATCGATGCCGAGCTGCGCAGTTTCGAGCAGACCCGGCACAAGCGTGACGAACAGGCCGTATCGCAGCGCGAGCGTATTTCCCAGCGCAGGCTGGACCAGCAGGCACTGGTGCTCAGTGCCGAGCAGCTGCAGGCCGCCGTGGAGAAGGCCGGTTTCGTGATGCAGGATGTGCTGAACACACTGCCCGACGAAGCACGCCTGAACGATTTCGAGCAGACCGTGCACCAGATCGATGCACGCATGCGCCGGCTGGAGCCGGTCAACCTGGCGGCCATCCACGAGTATGGCGAGGCCTCGCAGCGTTCGGACTACCTGGAAGCCCAGCACGTGGACCTGACCACGGCGCTGGAAACGCTGGAAGATGCCATCCGCAAGATCGACCGCGAGACCCGCGGCCGCTTCAAGGACACCTTCGACCGCGTCAACGCCGGCGTGCAGGCCCTGTACCCGCGCCTGTTCGGCGGTGGCCATGCCTACCTGGAACTGACCGGCGAGGACCTGCTCGACACCGGCGTGACCATCATGGCGCGGCCCCCGGGCAAGCGCGTGTCCAGCATCTCGCTGCTGTCCGGTGGCGAGAAGGCGATGACCGCCGTGGCCCTGGTGTTTGCGATCTTCCAGCTCAATCCGGCCCCGTTCTGCCTGCTGGACGAAGTGGATGCGCCGCTGGATGAAGCCAACGTCGGCCGCCTGGCCAACATGGTCAAGGAAATGAGCGAGAAGGTGCAGTTCCTGTTCGTCAGCCACAACAAGGCCACGATGGAAGCTGCCCACCAGCTGTCCGGCGTCACCATGCGCGAACCGGGGGTGAGCCGCCTGGTCAGCGTGGACCTGGAAGAAGCCGCACGATTGGCGGGCGCTGCCTGACGTGCCATCCTGTCACCTGAATGAATCAGCCGGAGAACCTATCGAATGTCCGACACGGCACTGTTGCGCATCGGCATCATGGCCGCCGGCCTGCTGTTGATCGCTGCGATCTTCCTGTTTGGCCGTCCGAAGAAGAAGCCCCAGGGGCGCCGGGTCGAGGGTAACGAGCCGGCCTCTCCCGGTGCGCCGCGCCGCGAGCCGGTGCTGGGCGAGGAAGGGGTTGCAATCGAGGACCGCGCCGAGCCCGGCCTGACGCCGGAGGGCGAGCAGGCCGAACTGGGCCTGCCCGACGTGGAACCGGGCGCGGCCAGCGACCTCGGCAAGCGCGCCACCCCGGATTTCGACAAGATCGTTTCGCTGTTCGTGGCCGCCCGTGCGGGCGAGAAGCTGCGCGGCGAAGACATCGTGGTGGCCGCGGAAAAAACCGGCCTGGTGTTCGGCCACATGAACGTGTTCCACCGGCTGGTGGAAGGCCACCCCGAGCGTGGCCCGATCTTCTCGATGGCCAGCATCATGAAGCCGGGCAGCTTCGACATGGCCAACATCCGCAGCATGGAAACCCCGGCCATCGCCTTCTTCCTGACCCTGCCGGCGCCGCTGACCGCGCTCGATGCGTGGGAGAAGATGCTGCCCACCGTGCAGCGCATGGCCGAACTGCTCGATGGCGTGGTGCTCGATGACAGCCGCAACGCGCTGGGCCGGCAGCGCATCGCCCACATCCGTGATGAGCTGCGTGCCTACGACCGCCAGCACCAGGCCCCGCCGCTGACCAAGCCGCCGCGCTGGTAAGCACCGCGTCTGTTCCAGGGGAGATCAACGCCCCGCGTGGATGCCTGACAGTGAAATCCACGCCATCGGCGTGGATCGATATCACGCCGGTACGCCAGCCACCTTGGCGAAGGCACCGCGGAAACGGGCCATTTCTTCCTCGGTACCCACCGTGACCCGCACCCGCTGCGGCCAGATCGCCCAGCTGCGGCCGATCACCACGCCTTCGGCCGCCATGGCCTGGGCAAAGGCGGTGCCATCGCGCTGCACGTCCACCACGAAGCAGTTGGCTTCGGAGGGCACGCTGCTGAAACCGCGCTTGCCCAGCCAAGCGATGGTGGCCTGGCGCACCTGCGCGTTCTGCTGGCGGCGCTGGGCCACCAGCTGCGGGTCGCGCAGGCTGGCCAGCGCGGCGGCCATGGCCGGCACGGGCAGTGGATTGTCGCCCAGGCTGGCCAGTTCGCGCAGGCGGTCCGGGTGCGCGGTGGCCACGCCCATGCGCAGGCCGGCCATGCCGTACAGCTTGGAGAACGTGCGCAGCACGATCACATCGTCGCGCTGTGCGGCCTGGCCGATCAGCGAGGGTTGCGTGCTGTACTGCAGGTAGGCTTCATCCACCAGCACGCGGGTGGCATCGGGCTTGTTGGCCAGCAGCCAGGCCAGATCGGCCGGCAGGGTCACCGAGCCGGTGGGATTGTTCGGGTTGCAGATATAGATCAGGCCGGTCGGGCGCGCGTGCGCTGCCGCCACCATCGCGCGCACGTCGTGGCCGCCATCGCCCCGCAGCGGCACGCGCTGCACCTGGGCACCGCGCGTAGCCGCCAGGTCGCCCAGTGCCTCGAACGTAGGGTCAGCCACCACCACGGCCGCCTGCGGGCCCGTCCACAGCGTGGCGGCACGGTTCAGCGGTTCGCTCGACCCCGGGTACAGGCGCACGCGTTCAGCCGGCACCTGTTCCTGCGCGGCGAACAGATCGCGCAGTTGGCCGGCCAGTTCAAAGCGGTAGCGGCCGCTGGCGGCGATGCTGTCCCGCGCGGCCTGCTGCGCGGCCGGGGCTGGGCCATAGGGGCATTCGTTGAAGTTGAGCAGCGCCGGTCCCGGGTGGGCGGAGGCCGCACCGACGGTGGCGGGGGCCCGCTGGGCCGTGGCCAACGGGGGCAGACCCGTGCCGGCCACGACCAGGCCGGTGCCGGCCAGTTGCAGGAAATGACGACGGGACGTGGGCAGGGACACGGCAGGATCCAGAGGGGCGACCGACGCACGCTAGCGCTGCGCGTGCATGCCGGCAAGCGGGCTGCCGTTGCACGGGATGGGCACGCTGGGGGCGGTAGAATTCCCGACTGTCCCAGAACCACCGGATTCCAATGACCCCCAGCCCCGCCGAACGCGTTGACGACCTCCGCCGGCAGATCGCCCAGGCCAACCGTGCCTACCACGAGCTGGACGAGGCGCAGATCCCCGATGTCGAGTACGACCGGCTGGTACGCGAACTGGAGGCGCTGGAGCGTGAACACCCCGAGCTGGTCACGGCCGATTCGCCGACCACCCAGGTCGGTGGCCGCCCTTCGGGTCGCTTTGCCGAAGTGCGCCACGCGCTGCCGATGCTGTCGCTGTCCAATGCATTCAGCGATGAGGAAGTGGCCGATTTCGTCCGCCGTATCGACGAACGCCTCAAGCGCGGCACGCTGCGTTTTTCCGCCGAACCCAAGCTGGATGGGCTGGCGATCAGCCTGCGCTACGAGGGGGGCCGCTTCGTGCTGGGCGCAACCCGTGGCGATGGCAGCACCGGCGAGGACGTGACCGCCAACCTGCGCGAAGTCAACGACATTCCCAAGCAGCTGCTGGGCAGCGGTTGGCCGGATGTGCTGGAGGTACGCGGCGAGGTCTACATGGCGCGTGCCGATTTCGAGGCCTTCAACGCCAAAGCGCGCCTGCACGGCGGCAAGGTGCTGGCCAACCCGCGCAACGGTGCGGCCGGCTCGCTGCGCCAGCTCGACCCGAAGATCAGCGCGCAGCGCAGGCTGAGTTTCTTCGCCTATGGCACCGGCGATGTGCAGGGCGGCGAACTGCCCGATACCCATTCGGGCACGTTGGCGCAGCTGCGCGCGTGGGGCTTCCCGGTCAGCAGCCTCAGCCAGGTGGTGGAGGGCAGCGACGGCCTGCTGGCCTATTACCGCAGCATCGGCGGGCAGCGCGATGACCTGGCCTTCGACATCGATGGCGTGGTCTACAAGCTGGACGACCGTGCCGGCCAGCAGGCGATGGGCTTTGTTGCCCGCGCGCCGCGCTGGGCGATCGCGCACAAGTTCCCCGCGCAGGAGCAGAGCACCACGGTGGAGGCGATCGAGATCCAGATCGGCCGTACCGGTGCGGCCACGCCGGTGGCGCGGCTGGCGCCAGTGGCGGTGGCCGGGGTGATCGTGTCCAACGCCACGCTGCACAACGCCGACCAGATCGCACGGCTGGACGTGCGGGTGGGTGACAGTGTGATCGTGCGGCGCGCCGGCGATGTCATTCCCGAAGTGGTCAGCGTGATCGCCGACCGCCGCCCGGCCGGGACCACGCCGTGGCAGATGCCGGCGCACTGCCCGGTGTGCGGCTCGGAAATCCTGCGCGAAGAGGGCGAGGCGGTCTGGCGGTGCTCGGGCGGCCTGACCTGCCCGGCGCAGCGCAAGGAAGCCATTGCCCACTTCGCCTCGCGCCGGGCGATGGATATCGACGGGCTGGGCGACAAGTACATCGAAACCCTGGTGGATGCGGGCATCGTGCGTGGCGTGGCCGATCTGTACCGGCTGACCCGCGACCAGCTGCTGCACCTGAAGCTGGTGCTCGATGCCGAAGGCCCGTCCGAGCTGGCGGCTGCGCTGAAGCTGCATCTGCCGGCCGAAGGCAGTGGTGCGGTGCTCAACGCCGTGCTCAGGCTCGATGGCCATGATGCGGGCTGGCGCGCGCAGGCGCTTTCGCAGCCGACGGCTTTCGAGTGGAACACGAAGAAGATCGCCACCAAGTGGGCCGACAACCTGATCGCGGCCATCGATGCCAGCCGCACCACCACGCTGGAGCGCCTGCTGTTCGCGCTGGGCATCGAGCATGTGGGCGAAAGCACGGCCAAGGCGCTGGCGGTGTGGTTCGGTGACCTGGAGCTGATCCGCTACCTGCCATGGCCGCTGTTCAAGCGCGTGCCGGATATCGGCGGCGAAGTGGCGCGTTCGCTGGGCCACTTCTTCGAGCAGGCCGGCAACCAGCAGGCCATCGATCAGCTGCTGCAGGCCGGGCAGGTGCGCATCCGTGATGCGCATGCGCCCAGCGCCAAGCTGCGCGAGGGCCTGGACCTGGCACAGGTGCTGGTGGAGGCGGAGATTCCGGGCATCACCCGCCTGCGTGCGGAAAAGCTGGTGGCGGCGCTGACCACCGCACAGGCGGTACTGGATGCCGAGCATGGCCAGTTCGTCAATGCAGGCCTGCCGGAGGACACCGCACGTGGCCTGGCCGCGTGGCTGGACACCGATGGCCATGGCCCGCTGCTGCTGCTGGCCGAACAGAAGCTGCATGAGCTGCTGGCCAAGGCGCCGCAGCAGGCCGAGCAGGCTGCCGGCGTGCTGGAGGGGCAGACCGTGGTGCTGACCGGCACCCTGTCAGCGCTCACCCGCGATGCGGCCAAGGAGCGCCTGGAAGCACTGGGCGCGAAGGTGGCTGGCAGCGTGTCGAAGAAGACCAGCTTCGTGGTGGCCGGTACCGAGGCCGGCTCCAAGCTGGAAAAAGCCCAGTCGCTCGGCGTGGCGGTGTGGGACGAAGACCAGCTGCTGGCCTTCCTGGCCGAACACGAATGACCGGGGGCGGGCACCCTGGTGCCCGTCCGTTTCTTCCGCAGAGATCGACAAGGACCCTCCATGCAGACCGCACCGCTGGATTTCCGCCTGGCCACCCGTGCCGACGAGGCGTTGCTGATCGCGTTGATGCGCGACTTCTACGCCGAAGACAAGATTGAGTTCGACGATGCGCGCGTGCGCCGGGGCGTGGATGCGCTGCTGGCCGACCCGCGCAACGGCGAGGTGCTGCTGTGGCTGGACGAAGCCGGGCAGGTGGTGGGGTATGCCGTGCTGGCGATGGGCTTCAGCCTGGAGCAGGGCGGTCATTTCGTCCTGCTGGACGAGCTGTACCTGGGGCCCAGCGCACGTGGCCGTGGCCGTGGCAAGCAGGCGCTGGCCACCTGCGAACAGCGTGCGCGCGGGCGCGGGGTCGGGCGCATGCGGCTGGAAGTGAACCGCCACAACGAACTGGCACGGCGCCTGTACCTGGCCACCGGTTACATCGATGACACACGCGACCTGCTGACCCTGCCGCTGGACCATCCGCGCAGCGAGGGCATCCTGTGAGCGAGGCACTGCGGCAGCGCCTGCGCCAGCGTGCGGCGCTCAACGCGCTGGTGCGCGGCTTCTTCGCCGCGCGTGACGTGCTGGAAGTGGAAACCCCGATCCTGTCGGTGGCGGGCAACACCGAGCCGAACATCGACAGTTTCCATGCCGATTTCAGTGGCCACGTCGATGCGGGGGCGCGCCGGCGCTGGCTGCGCACCTCGCCCGAGTACCCGCTCAAGCGGCTGCTGGCCGCCGGCGTGGGTGACTGCTACGAGCTGGGGCGGGTGTTCCGCAACGGCGAGGCCGGTGGCCGCCACAATCCCGAATTCACCATGCTGGAGTGGTACCGCGTGGGGTGGGACCACCACCGGCTGGTCGAGGAGACCGCTGCGCTGGTCAATGCGGCACTGGCCCTGGTGGGGCGCAGCGCGCAGCTGCAGGTGATGAGCTATCGTGATCTGTTCCTGCAGCACGTGGGCGTGGACCCGTTCACCGCCGGCCTCGACGCGCTGCGTGCACCGCTGCAGGACATCGGCATCAATGACCAGGGCCTGGTCCGCGATGACTGGCTGGACCTGCTGATGACCCATCGCATCCAACCGCACTTCGATGACGCCATCATGACCGTGGTGCACGACTGGCCGGCCTCGCAGGCGGCCCTGGCCCGCATCCGTCCGGGCGAGCCACCGCTGGCCGAGCGCTTCGAGCTGTACCTGGGCACGGTCGAACTGGCCAACGGCTATCACGAGCTCAATGATGCCGATGAACAGCGGGCGCGTTTCGAGCGCGACCTGCAACGCCGGGGTGAACGCGGTGATGTGCTGCCGGCGCTGGACGAGGCCCTGCTGCAGGCGTTGCCGTCCATGCCGGCCTGTGCCGGCGTGGCGGTGGGCATCGACCGCCTGCTGATGGCCATGGCGCGTACGCCGCGTATTGCCGATGTGCTGGCCTTCGATTTCGCCCATGCCTGAACGGTGTGGCTTGCTGAACGTCACGCACTGTCACCAAACCATCGGCTGCCGTGCTTGCGTGGCCAACGTCGATGATGTTCTCATCAGCGGCAGTGCCGCCTGTCTGTGCGGCGTGTCCTGACTGACGGGGAACACTTTGGTCAAGCTGTTCGCGGTGGCCGCGGTACCGGTGTACTCCATGGCGATGTGGGGTGCGCTGCTGCCGTTTCCGCTCTCCGCACAGGAAAGCGGGTACGACCAGAAGGTGGTGACCTGTGAATCCAAGGACATGGCCTGGGTGCATTGCGATATGGATGTCAGCCAGGGCGTGGACCTGGTGCGCCAGCTGTCCAGCAACAGCTGCGTGCGTGGCAGCGAGTGGGGAACCGACCGCAGTGGCGTATGGGTGACGCTGGGGTGCCGTGCGGACTTCCGTGCGCGCAGTGCCGGCCCCGGGGCCACATCGGCCACCGGCGCGCCGACTGTCCGGCGCGTGGTGCGCTGCGAATCCAGCGGGCGCCCGCAGAGCTGCCCGGTGCGCCTGGACGGCGGGGCGGTGCGCCTGCTCCGGCAGCTGTCGGTGCTGCCGTGCCGCGAAGGGCAGGGCTGGGGCTACCGTCGCAACGAGGTCTGGACCAGCCGTGGCTGCCAGGGCGACTTCGAGGTATCCGACAAGGATGGCCGCTTCGTCGATGTGCCGCGCCGGTTGACCTGTGAATCCAAGTCGAAGAAGCGCCGTTTCTGCGGGGTCAGCATCGGTGCCGGTGCCGTGGTCAGCCGCCAGCTGTCCAGTACCGCCTGCGTCCAGGGCCAGACCTGGGGCTGGGACCGCCATGGCATCTGGGTCGATGGCGGCTGCCGCGCCGAGTTCTCGGTGAACTGAAGCCCTGCGGGCCGCTACAATGGGGCGATGAACGCCTCCACCGACTTCGATTTCTCCCGCTACGACCACATCCGCCCGATCCTGTGGACCGGTGATGCCCTGCAACTGCTGGACCAGCGCAAGCTGCCGTTCGTGGTGGAGCATGTGGCCTGTACCGACAGCGACCAGGTGGCGGCGGCCATCCATGCCTTGACCGTGCGTGGCGCACCGGCCATCGGCATCGCCGCGGCCTGGGGCGTGGTGCTGGCGGCGCGCGATGTGCAGGCCGATGACGGCGCACAGGCGCTGCAGAAGCTGGAACCGGCGCTGCAACGGCTGAACGCCTCGCGTCCGACCGCGGTCAACCTGGCCTGGGCGCTGGCGCGCATGCGTCGCGCGCTGGCCGCCGCCGGTGCCGACTGGCGCCAGGTGCTGGAAGCGGAAGCCGAGGCGATCGCCCGCGAAGACCTGGCCGCCAATCACCACATGGGCGCGCTGGGGGCTGGCCTGATCGAGGCCGGCAGCGGCGTGCTGACCCACTGCAACACCGGCTCGCTGGCGACTGCTGGTTTCGGGACCGCGCTGGGCGTGATCCGTGCCGGCATGGCCCAGGAACGCATCGCCCGCGTGTTCGCCGGCGAAACCCGCCCGTGGCTGCAGGGTGCGCGCCTGACCGTGTGGGAACTGCAGCAGGATGGCATCGATGCCACCCTGATCGCCGATTCGGCGGCCTCGCACCTGATGAAGACCGGCGCGGTGCAGTGGGTCATCGTCGGTGCCGACCGCATCTGCGCCAACGGTGATACCGCCAACAAGATCGGCACCTACCAGCTGGCCATCGCCGCGCGCCACCATGGCGTGAAGTTCATGGTGGTGGCGCCGTCCTCGACGGTGGACATGGACACGGCCGATGGCAGCCAGATCGAGATCGAGCAGCGCGACCCGGGCGAACTGTACGGCGTGGGCGGCACCCGCACCGTGGCCGAAGGCATCGCCGCCTGGAATCCGGTGTTCGACGTCACCCCCGGCGAGTTGATCGATGCCATCGTGACCGAACGCGGGGTGATTCTGAACCCGACCGTGGCCAGCATGAAGGCGGCGTTCGGCGGCTGATCATCGCGGGGGTTCTGGCCCCTGCGGCAGCCCCATCCACGCAGGGCGTGGATGGCCGGGGAGCGGGGGGTGTTGGCGCGCCGCCGGCCGTGGCCCGGGTCCCCGCATCCCCGCATTTCCGGTAGATCCACGCCCTGCGTGGATGGCTTTTCGGGCCGCCGCCGGGATGGCGCCTGCCAGACCCCCTAAGTTCCTGATTTGTGCCGGTAAAATCCCTGTAAAGACAGGCGGAAAACGGCCTTCTGTGGTAGACTCAACCGGTTCAAACAGACTTCCGGATGCCATGCCTGCCAAGGCCCGGCGCCCGGACTGGACCGCTACCAGAGAACGGAACCCGAATGGCAGAAACCGCCAAGGAAATCATCCAGGTCAACCTGGAAGACGAGATGCGCAAGAGCTACCTCGATTACGCCATGAGCGTGATCGTGGGCCGCGCCCTCCCGGATGCGCGCGATGGCCTCAAGCCGGTGCATCGTCGCGTGCTGTTCGCGATGAACGAACTCAACGCGCACAGCAACAAGCCCTACTTCAAGTCGGCGCGTATCGTCGGTGACGTCATCGGTAAGTACCACCCGCATGGCGACGCCTCGGTGTACGACACGCTGGTGCGCCTGGCGCAGCCGTTCTCGCTGCGCTACATGCTGGTGGATGGCCAGGGTAACTTCGGTTCGATCGACGGCGATTCCGCCGCGGCGATGCGTTACACCGAAGCCCGCATGTCGCGCCTGGCGCATGAGCTGATGGCGGACATCGACAAGGAAACCGTCGATTTCCAGCCCAACTACGATGAAAAGGAACTGGAGCCGACGGTCATGCCGACCCGGTTCCCGAACCTGCTGGTCAACGGTTCGGCCGGTATCGCGGTGGGCATGGCTACCAACATCCCGCCGCACAACCTGACCGAGTCGATCAATGCGTGCATCGCGCTGATCGACAACCCGCAGATCGATATCGACGGCCTGATGGAGTACATCCCGGGCCCCGATTTCCCCACCGCCGGCATCATCAACGGCACGGCCGGCATCATCGCCGGCTACCGCACCGGCCGTGGCCGCGTGCGCATCCGGGCCAAGGCGGACATCGAAGTGGCCGACAACGGCCGCGAATCGATCATCGTCACTGAAATTCCTTACCAGGTGAACAAGGCGCGTCTGATCGAGAAGATCGCCGAGCTGGTGAAGGAAAAGAAGATCGAAGGCATCAGCGAGCTGCGCGATGAGTCCGACAAGGACGGCATGCGCATCTACATCGAGATCAAGCGCGGCGAATCGGCCGAGGTTGTGCTGAACAACCTCTACCAGCAGACGCAGATGGAATCGGTGTTCGGCATCAACATGGTGGCGCTGGTTGATGGCCGCCCGCAGTTGATGAACCTCAAGCAGATGCTCGAGGCGTTCGTCCGCCACCGCCGCGAAGTGGTCACCCGCCGCACCGTGTTCGAGCTGCGCAAGGCGCGCGCCCGTGCCCACGTGCTGGAAGGCCTGACCGTCGCGCTGGCCAACATCGACGAGATGATCGAACTGATCAAGACCTCGCCCAACCCCAACGAGGCGCGCGAACGCATGCTCGCCCGCCTGTGGGCACCGGGCCTGGTCGGTGCGATGCTGGGCGCGGCCGGTGCCGAGGCGTCGCGCCCGGAAGACCTGCCCAAGGGCGTTGGCCTGGTCGAGGGCGGTTACCAGCTGACCGAGATCCAGGCTACCCAGATCCTGGAAATGCGCCTGCACCGCCTGACCGGGCTGGAGCAGGACCGCCTGACCGATGAGTACAAGCAGCTGCTGGAAGTGATCGCCGGGTTGATCCACATCCTGCAGGATCCCGATCGCCTGCTGCAGGTGATTCGCGAGGAACTGGTCAACGTCAAGGCGGAATTCGGCGACGAGCGTCGCACCGAAATCCGCCACAGCGAAGAAGACCTGGACATCCTCGACCTGATCGCGCCGGAAGACGTGGTGGTCACCGTGTCGCACGCCGGTTATGTCAAGCGCCAGCCGGTCAGCGTGTACCGCGCGCAGCGCCGTGGCGGCCGTGGCCGCAGTGCGGCGGCGACCAAGGAAGAGGATTTCATCGAACAGCTGTGGCTGGTCAACACGCATGACACGCTGCTGACCTTCACCAGCAGCGGCAAGGTGTTCTGGCTGCCGGTGTACCAGCTGCCCGAAGCCGGTTCCAACGCACGCGGCCGCCCGATCATCAACTGGATTCCGCTGGAACCGGGCGAGCGCGTGCAGGCCGTGCTGCCGGTGCGCGAGTATGCCGAAGGCCAGTTCGTGTTCTTCGCCACCAGGAACGGCACGGTGAAGAAGACCCCGCTGAGCGAGTTCGCCTTCCGCCTGGCGCGCGGCAAGATCGCGATCAACCTTGACGAAGGCGACGCGCTGGTCGGCGTCGGCCTGACTGACGGTGAGCGTGACATCCTGCTGTTCGCCTCCAACGGCAAGACCGTGCGCTTCGGTGAAGACAAGGTCCGTTCGATGGGCCGTACCGCCACCGGCGTGCGCGGCATCAAGATGCCGGCCGGCGAGGAAGTGGTCAGCCTGATCGTGGCCGAAAGTGCCGGTGGCATCGAGGACGAGAACGAGGACGACAACGGTGTCGAGGAGACCGCAGCCAACGGCGATGCGGTGATCGACGGCGCCGACGACGCCAGCGTGCAGTACATCCTCACCGCCACCGAGAACGGCTACGGCAAGCGCACCCCGCTGCCGGACTACCCGCGCAAGGGCCGTGGTACGCAGGGCGTGATCGGCATCCAGACCACCGAGCGCAACGGCAAGCTGGTGGCCGCGGTGCTGATGGGCTCCGATGACGAAGTGCTGCTGATCTCCGATGGCGGCACGCTGGTGCGCACCCGTGGTTCGGAAATCAGCCGCGTCGGCCGCAACACCCAGGGTGTGACCCTGATCCGCCTGTCCAAGGACGAGAAGCTGCAGGCCGTGGAGCGGATGGATGCGTCCATCGACGAGGACGACGACGAAGTGGCCGTGGCCACGCCGGCGGCCGCCCTTGGCGATGCCACCCCGGTGGCTGCCGAGGACGCGCCGCAGGAGTGATCCCGCGCTGCACCTGAGGTACCCGACGACGCCGGCCCTGTGCCGGCGTCGTCGTGTCGGGTCGCCCGTTGCACGCCGCATGGGCGACCTGCCGCTGCCGTGATGAAAATACGCGTGCATTTCACGGCAGCGGTGGGATAAGGGGCCATGCTGCCCCCGGAGATCGCCGATGTCCGCCACGCCGCAGTCCGCGCCCCGTCCCCTTTCTGCGACGCGCCATCCCTTGGTGACCGTGCTGGCGCTGGTGTTCATCGTGCTGGGCCTGGTCATCGGCGGCCTGGGCGGCTGGCTGTTGAACCTGGGCGGTTCGGCGTACTACGTGGCCGCCGGTGTCGGCCTGCTGCTCAGCGGCATCCTGTTGTGGGGCAACCGGCGCAGCGGTGCGCTGTTGTTCGCGGTCGTCTACCTCGGCACGCTGCTGTGGACGGGGTGGGAGTCCGGCAGCGACTACTGGCGCTGGGTGCCACGGCTGGGGCTGATGACCGGGCTGGCCTTCGTGCTGTCGTTGCTGACCCCGACACTGCAGGCACCGGTGCCCAGGCGCCTGTCGCGCGCGCTGGCCGCCGTGCTGGCACTGGGCTTCATGGCCGCCGTCACCCTGGCGTTCGTGCCGCATGGCGTGGTGGACGGCCACCAGCCCTTCCCGGAACCGTCCAGCGGCGCCGGCCTGGAACCCACCCGCGACACCACCCAACTGCAGCCGGCTGACCAGCCGGCCGACAGCGACTGGACTGCCTGGGGGCGCAGCAATGCCGCCACCCGCTATTCGCCGCTGAAGCAGATCACCCCGGCCAACGTCGCCACGCTGCAGCCGGCCTGGCAGTTCCGCACCGGCGACCTGCCGAAGCGGCGCTGGGGGGCGGAAACCACGCCGCTCAAGGTGGGTGATCGCCTGTACCTGTGCACCGGCCGCAACCAGCTGATTGCCCTGGAAGCCGCCAGCGGCAGGCAGCTCTGGCGCTTCAACCCGAAGGTCCGCGATGCGTCCATTCCCTATACGGCCGCATGCCGGGGCGTGTCGTACTACGAGCTGCCGGTTGCCGGCGCCCGCACCCCCCGCTTTGCCGATGATGCCGCCGACCTGGTGGTTCCGGCGCCGATGCTGGTCCATGCCACCCGCACGGACGGCACGCGGCCGGCCTGCACCGCCCGCATCATCGAGGGCACGCTGGATGGACGCCTGATCGCCGTCGATGCCGACAGTGGCCGCCCCTGCGCCGGTTTCGGCAACAACGGCCAGGTGGACATCACCCTGGGGATGGGCGAGGTGCCGCCCGGCTACGTCTCGATCACTTCGCCACCGGCCATCGTGCGCGGGGTGATCGTCACCGGCCACCAGGTGCTGGACGGCCAGCGCCGCGATGCGCCCTCCGGGGTGATCCAGGCGTTCGATGTGGTGACCGGCAAGCTGCGCTGGGCCTGGGACATGGACCAGCCCGAGCTGACCCGGCTGCCACGGCAGGGCCAGGAATATACCCGTGGGACGCCGGACCTGTGGACCACCGCGACCGGCGACGAACAGCTGGGCCTGGTCTACCTGCCGCTGGGCAATGCCGCAGGCGACTACTGGAGTGGTTCGCGCACGGACAACCAGAACCGGTACGCCACATCGCTGGTGGCCATCGATGTGACCACCGGCAAGCCGGCCTGGCATTTCCAGGCCGTCCGCAGGGATGTGTGGGATTATGACCTGGGCTCGCAGGCCAGCCTGGTGGATTACCCGACCCCGGCGGGCAAGGTGCCGGCCATCCTGCTGCCGACCAAGCAGGGGGACCTGTACATCCTGGACCGCCGCACCGGCCAGCCGCTGACCCCCACCGAGGAGCGCCCCGTGCCCAGCGGCGGTGTCGAGCCGGCGCAGCGCTCGCCCACCCAGCTGTTCTCGCGCTACCACACCCTGCGCCGCGAACATGACCTGACCGAGCGTGACATGTGGGGCCTCACCCCGATCGACCAGCTGGTGTGCCGCATCCAGTTCCGCAGGGCGCACTACCAGGGCATTTACACCCCGCCGTCGGCGGACCATCACGCCATCCAGTATCCGGGCTACAACGGTGGTTCGGACTGGGGCAGCGTGGCGCTCGATCCGCGGCGCGGGATCATCGTGGCCAATTACAACGACCTGCCCAACTACAACCGGCTGGTGCCGCGTGCCGAGGCCGACCGCAAGGGCTGGCTGCCGCGCGAGCAGCAGCGTGCCGACCGGGGGGCCGGTGAAGGGGCGGGGGACCCGCAGGTGGGCACCCCGTATGCCATCGACGTCAACGCCGGCTGGCGCCTGCCGTTCACAGGCCTGCCGTGCAAGCAGCCGCCCTATGGCGGCATCCGCGCCATCGACCTGCGTACCGGCAGGCTGCTGTGGGACCGTCCGTTCGGCAGCGCACGTGGCAACGGCCCGTTCGGCTTCCGTTCCGGCCTGCCGATCGAGATCGGCACCCCCAACAACGGCGGCGCGGTGGTGACCGCCAGTGGCCTGATCTTCATTGCCGCCGCCACCGACGACCTGCTGCGCGCGATTGATCTGAAGACCGGCAAGGAGCTGTGGCACGCCAAGCTGCCGGCCGGTGGCCAGGCCAACTCGATGGTGTACGAACAGGGCGGACGCCAGTACGTGGTGATCGTCGCGACCGGGCACCATTTCATGGAGACGCCGAAGGGCGATTACGTGATGGCATATGCACTGCCGCCACCGTGATGGGAAAGTGCTGGCACTGAAGCTGTTATCGTGAGTCCATCGATACCCGCAAGGAAGGAAATCACACAATGCAACGACTGCTGACCGTCGCGTGTTACCTGGCCAGCCTGGCGTTTCTGCATCGCGGGCTGAAGCGTCTCATCACCGATGTGCCCCCGGCGGTGCCCGAGGGGGTCAGCGCTGCGTATGCGCACGGCTACCAGGCCGGGTACACGGCGGTGGCCCTGCTGTTCCTGGTGGCAGGTGCCGCCTGCGCGCTGCTCGGCTGGCGCCTGTGGAAGCGGGCCGTGCAGCACGGCTGAGGACCGGCGAATCGACGTGGGCTGCCGGCCAGCAGGCCGGCAACCGGCAGTGCCTACCTGGGCACCCGTACCATTTTCGTCATCAAGTGTTCGACCACGCCGGCCGGATCATCGGTGCGCCCCACGTGCGTGCTCGACATCTGCACGATCGAGCTGCGTTTGGCGGTGAGGAAGTGGAAGCGTGCACGTGCCGGCAGCTGTGCGATCGGGCCGGCACTGGCATCGCCGCGGCAGATCGCCACGATGGCATCCAGCCACGGCTGCAGCGCTTCCAGGTCGAGCACAGGGGCGAAAGCCGCCATGCGCGCGGCATCGATCTCGATCGCCGCCTGCAGGTGGCGTGCCCCCGGGCAGGACACGATCACCCCGACGTTGATGAATTCCTCGCGTTCCACCCGCGGTACCACGCGGATGACCGCATAGTCATACGTGTGCAGCGTGGGCACGGATGGCCTCCTGCACGAACACCGCGCGCACCTTCAGGCGGTGCGTGAGGTAGTTGATGTAGCCCTGACGGTACGCCTGCGGGCTGTCGAAGGCCGGCTCGTCCACCAGCCAGCTGTCCGGCACCAGGTCGACGATGCGCTCGATCTCCGCATCGGGCAGGCGCGCCGCGAGCGCGGCGTCCACCTCGGCAATGCGGCTGGCAAACGGCAGCAGCACGTGGTCGCGCACCAGCACGAACGGCTTCTCGCAGGCATCCCCCGCGTTGGCCCAGTCATGGTGGAAGTACATCGCCGCACCATGATCGATCAGGTACAGCTGGCGGTGCCACACCATCAGGTTCGGATTGCGCGCCGTGCGGTCCACGTTGCTGGTGAACGCATCGAACCAGACGATGCGCGAGGCCAGATCCGCATCCACCGGCATCGCCGCCGGGTCATAGTTGATCGCACCGGGCAGGTAGTCCAGGCCCAGGTTCAGGCCCTCGCTGGCACGGATCAGGTCCTGGATCTCCGGATCCGGTTCGGTGCGGGCGAACTCGCGGTCCAGTTCCACGAACAGGATCTCGGGAATCGGCAGGCCCAGCGTGCGTGCCATTTCCCCGGCGATGAGTTCGGCAATCAGCGCCTTGGGGCCCTGGCCGGCACCACGGAACTTGAGCACGGCCATGCCGTCGTCATCGGTTTCCACGATGGCCGGCAGGGAGCCGCCTTCGCGCAGCGGAGTGATGTAGCGCAGGGCGTGTACGGTTCGCATGGTGGCATTCTACCCGCAGCCAAGACGCACAGGCCCGCACGGCCGGCGCTGGCTGTACCGCGGGAAAACCCGTCAGCAATGCGGTATGGCCGCAGGGCATTTCTTCACTTGCCCATTCCGCCGGCGGTGGCAGCATCCCATCAGGAAGGGGATGACACGCAGCATTGGCCCGGGATGCCGGGCACATGACATGCCGGCCGTGACAAGGACGGCAGCACATCCATCGACGAAACGATTGAAGGCGTGCTTGGGAGGTTTCTATGAGCGACGAATTCAATGCAGCACTTCCGCCCCTGGACGATGCCAAGGCCGAGCAGATGATCGGCAAGGTCGTGCTGGTGGGCATCACGCGGTACGGTGGCGATGGCCAGATACAGGGACGGCAGCAGTACTCCGGTACGGTGCTGCGCATCAGTGCGGAAGAGGGCGTGGTGCTGGCCGATGAAGCCGATGGCCACGAGCGCTACCTGCCGCCGATGCTGGACCAGTACCTGCCTGCCGAACCCGGGGAATACCGCCTGCGTACCGGGGGTTCCATCGTGGTGGATCCCGATTACCTGACCACCTGGGATCTGCACGCGCAGCAGTGAGCGTGCGGGGCCGTGCCCGTTCATGGCGATTTCCGCAGGACCGGTGGCGCCGGGCCATGCCCGGCGGCAGCTTCTGCTGGCGCTCACTAGCCCTTCCGGCCCATTTACATCGGTTCCCCCGGTGCTAGATTCGGCCGGTGCCCGGTTGCAGGGCAGCGCCACTCCCGAGGGAATCATCACCATGCTCATCCGTCGTACCACTCTGGCCTCGGCTGTTGCCGTGGCCACGTTCGGCCTGTTGGTCGCAGGCCCGGCCCTGGCCGACTATGCCAAGCCGCCGGAAGCGCTGCTCAAGGTGCTGAAGGCGCCGCCACCGCCCATGCCCAGCCTGGACCCTACCGGCCAGCGCCTGCTGCTGACCACGGCGCAGACCTATCCGTCCATCGCCCGTGTGGCCCAGCCCTACCTGAAGCTGGCTGGCGTCCGCCTGGAGCCGAAGAACCGCAGCCGCCATGACACGGCCGGCGGCTATGGCATTCCGGCCTGCGTGGCCGACTTCACCCTGGTCGATGTGGCCGGTGGCCGTAGCACCACGGTGACCCTGCCGCAGGGCTGTGCCGGTGGTGCCCAGTGGTCGGCCGATGGCCGCCACTTCGTGTTCCAGAACGCGGTCGATACCAGCGTGCAGCTGTGGGTGGGCGATGCGGCCACCGGCCAGGTCAAGCAGGTGCCGGGCGTGCAGCTCAACCCGATCTTCGGCAACACCGTGCAGTGGCTGGGCGGCGGCCAGAACCTGCTGGTGAAGCTGGTGCCGGCCAACCAGGGACCGGCCCCGTCCGATGGCGGCGTGCCGACCGGCCCGGATGCGCAGGAATCGTTGGGCAGCAGCGGCGAAAGCAGTACCTATGAAGCGCGCGACACGCTGACCAGCGTGCATGATGAAAAGCTGTTCGCCTACTATGGTGCCTCGCAGCTGGCCGTGGTCGATACCATCCACGGCACGGTCCGCCCGGTGGGACCGGTCGCCATCTACAACGATGTCAATGCCGCGCCCGATGGCGTGCACGTGCTGACCGAGTCGATCAAGCCGCCGTTCTCGCACGCGGTGACCTACCAGCGCTTTGCCAATGACGTGGCGGTGCTGGACACCACCACGGGCCGCACGTCGGCCATCGCCAGCCTGCCACTGGCCGACCGCGTGCCGGTGCATGGCGTGCCCGAAGGCCCGCGTGGCTTCGATTGGCGTTCCACCGATCCGGCCACCCTGGTCTACGCCGAAGCGCTGGACAAGGGCGACTGGAAGGTCAACGTGCCGCACCGCGACCGCGTGCTGATGTGGAAGGCGCCGTTCACCGGCAAGCCGGTGCAGATCGCACTGACCGCACAGCGCTTTGAAGGCATCGCCTGGAGTGCTGATCCGGCGGTGTCCTTCCTGTACGAAAACGACGAGAACCGGCACTGGATGCAGACCCGCATCGTCGATGTGGACCAGCCCAGGCAGGAGGGTCGCCTGCTGTGGGACCTGTCCAGTGATGAGCGCTATGCCGCGCCGGGCAACTTCGTGTTCACCCGCCTGGCCAATGGTGCGCCGGTGGTGCGCCGCGAAGGCAACCACGTGTTCCTGCGCGGGCAGGGGGCGTCGCCGCAGGGCGATCGTCCGTTCCTGGACCGCCTGGACCTGGGCACGCTGAAGAGCGAGCGTCTGTTCCGCAGCAGTGCCGATGCCTATGAGCAGTTCCTGGGCTTCAGCGAGGCACCGGGGCGCTTCCTGACCTGGCACCAGTCGGTCATCGACCCGCCCAATGCCTTCGTGCGCACGCTCGGTGCTGCCGAAGCCGGTGCCAAGGACGGCGAGGCCCGGTTCGCCTCCACCGCCACCGCGCTGACCACGCTGGCCGACCCGACCCCGGAAGTGCGCCAGATCAAGAAACAGCTGGTGACCTACAAGCGTGCCGATGGCGTGGACCTGTCCTTCACCCTGTACACCCCGCCGGGCTACAAGGAAGGCCAGCGCGTGCCGGCGATCCTGTACGCCTACCCGGCCGACTTCGCCAATGCGGCCCAGGCCGGCCAGGTGTCCGGTTCGCAGCAGACCTTCACCCGCCTGCAGCCGTACCGCCTGATGCTGCTGGCCGGCTACGCGATCATCGACAACGCCTCGTTCCCGATCGTCGGCGATCCCAAGAGCGCGTATGACACTTACCTGGAGCAGCTGGAGGCCGACGCCAAGGCCGCGGTGGACAAGGCCGTGGACATGGGCGTGGTCGACCGCAACCGCATCGGTGTGACCGGCCATAGCCATGGCGGCCTGATGACCGCCAACCTGATCGCGCACACCACGCTGTTCAAGGCCGGCGTGGCCACCAGTGGTTCGTACAACAAGACCTTCACCCCGTTCGGCTTCCAGAACGAGCGCCGTTCGGTCTGGCAGGCGCAGGACGTGTACCTGAAGGCGTCGCCGTTCTTCTATGCCGACAAGATCAAGCTGCCGTTGCTGCTGGTCCACGGCGAGGACGATGCCAACCCGGGCACCGAACCGTTCCAGTCGCGCAAGCTGTACCAGGCCATCCGTGGCAACGGTGGTACCACCCGCCTGGTGATGCTGCCGAACGAACCGCACTGGTATACCGCGCTGGAATCGAACGAGCAGCTGGTGGCGGAAATGCTCAACTGGTTCGATACCTACGTGAAGAACGCGAAGTAGGTAGGTCCCGTTGCACGGTGACGTGCAGGCGGCCACCTGAGGAAGGTGGCCGTCGCACAGCCGCATCGTGCGCTCCCTGTTGATGGTGTGATGCCACCGAGGTGTCCATGCAGCGTATCCCTGCTGTTCTGTCTGGCCTGCTGCTGTCCGCCGCCGTGGGGGCACAGCCGCCGCCTGCGGTGCGCATCACCGTGGCCTACGAGTGGTCTGGGTGGGGGCACGAGGCAGGAACCTGGATCATTGAGCGCGGCCATGACGGCGTGGATCGGCGGCAGGACGTGGGAACAACGCAGGACAGCGCCGATCGCGTGCATGTCCTGCCGGCGTCGGCCGTTGATGCGCTGCTGGCGGCGACCGATGGCCCTGCACCCAGCCGCGAGAGCGTGATCGCCCAGCTGGCGGCCGGCCTGGACCGCGATGCGGTGGCCCGGCTGGATCCAACCGTGCGCTCGTTTCCCGCTGCGGCGTGCACCTATGCCGTGCAGCAGGCCTGGGTCAGGCGGGTGCTGACCGATGAGGAACTGCGCCGCCGGGTGGAGCAGATCGTCAGTGGCCTGTGGACGGACGATTATCCGGTGATGACGGTGACCGTGCAGCAGCAGGGACGCCCGCCGATCACCTTCTTTTCGCACGCGCAGGGCCCGGCGATGTTGCCCTGGAAGCAGGTGCCTGCCGGCGAAACGGACCCGCAGACGCTGGAACAGCAGCCGGACCAGTGGCGGATCGACCTCAGTCGCGCCGTCGATGGCCTGCTGCCGCTGGACATGGGGTCCCGTGCGCGCTTCCAGCCGTCGTGGCTGCAGAGGCAGGTGGGCATGAGGTTGCAGCTCGATGCGCAGGCATGCGGGAAACCCCGCGGCCGCTGATGTCCGTTGCGGCGGGATCCGTGCCGGTCGTGAACAGATTGCCGCCATCTGCAAACAACTGTGCAGGCCCGGTAACAGCGTGTCACGGGTCCGGTTGCCGGGCTTTTTCGTGGGGTAGGCTGGAACCCGTTGCCGGTAACGGGGCGTGAGATGAACGCGATTACCACCGTTGTGCTGTTGTCCCTGTTCGCCGTTGTGCCGGCTACCTATGTGCCGGTTACCCACGCCCAGGACATGGCGGCGCGTGCGGCCATGCCCGCGCCGTGGCGCGAGCTGGGCATCGTGCCGGGCATGGCCTACGCCAAAGCCCGCCGCTTGCTGGTGGCAGCCGGTTGGCAGGTCACCCGCGCGGAAAGCGCGAAGGCCGCTGTGCCCGATTTTCCCGAAATCGAATGCGGGCAGGGCCACGGCGCGGTCTGCTCGGCGGGGTTCCACAAGGAGGGGCAGGCCATCGCCATGATGATCGGCACCACGCTGGCGGGCCAGCCGTTCGTGCAGGGCACGTATTGAGGCCGGTGGGCAGGGTGACCAATGCCACGGCCGGGGGGAACGGGCACCGGGCTAGACTGCGGCTTTCGGGCGCCAGGGAACCAAGGCATGGCCGTGATACTGGGACGTTCAAGCGTGGGTTGGCTGCTGATGGGCCTGCTCTGCAGCGGCATGGCGGCAGTGGCGTGTACCGCGCTGGGGCACTTCGCGATCCCGCGCTTTGCCGCCAGCTTTGCCGAAGCTGGCCAATCGCTGCCGGCCATCACCCGCTGGTTTGGCGCCACCTATGCCCTGGCATGGGTGGGCCCGCCGCTGGTGGTCGCCACCTGGCTGATGGGGCGTGCGCGGTTTTCGGCGCTGATCGGCAGTGCTTCGCTGATGGTGGCAACGCCCATTGCGATGTTCGCCACCTACCTGCCGGTGTTCCGCCTGGGCAGCCTGGTCTGACCGCAGGGCGTGCTGGACGTACCGGTGACGTGATGGCGTGCCGGCAACCGTGACCTCCGGCCTGTCGCCGGGCGCGCGCACTCGTACTACTCTCGGCGGGTTCAGGCGCGTGGTGCGCCTCCCTTCCACTGGAGTTGTCGATGTCCCGTTCGTTGCTGGTCGTCGTTTCCGCTGTATTGACCCTGGCCCCCGTGCCCTTGCTGGCCGCCAAGGCACCGGCCCAGGACCTGGCCGCCGAGGTCAATCCCTTCATCGGCACCACCAATGCCGGCAACGTTTACCCGGGCCCGACCGTACCGTTCGGCATGGTGGCCTTCAGCCCGGAAATGACCGCGTTGCCGGGCAAGCGGTTCCCGATCGCCGCACCCGGTGGCTATGAGTGGCGCGCCAATGGCGTGCGTGGTTTCAGCCTGACCCATGTCAACGGCACCGGCTGCACCGGTGCCAGTGGTGATGTTCCGATCATGCCGGTGACGCTGCCGGTGGAGGTCTCGCCCTCCTCGGTGGATGCGATCACCCGCTACAGCAGCCTGCTCGACCATGCCAAGGAAGCGGCCAGTCCGGGTGCCTACAGCGTGACCCTGGACAACGGCGTTGCCGTGGAGCTGGGCGCGACCGCGCGCACGGCCGTGGGCCAGTTCCGCTTCCCGGCCGACAAGCCGGCCAACCTGCTGTTCCGCACCTCCGACAGCGAAGTGGGCAGCACCGATTCGACCATCATCATCGACCCGTCCACGCGCACCGTGCGCGGCACGGTGACCAGCGGCAACTTCTGCGGCTACCTGGCCGAGGACCGCCGCGAGAGCTATTACACACTGCATTTCGTGGCCGAATTCGATCAGCCGTTCGACGTCGGCGGTACCTGGCGCGATGCCACGGTGCAGGCCGGCGCGAAGGAAGGCGGTGGCGGCACCACCTATGGCACGCAGGGCCATCCGCCGGCCGGCAAGGGCGCCGGTGGCTGGATCAGCTTCAACCCCAGGACCAGCCCGGTGGTGACTGCACGCATCGGCATTTCCTACGTGGATGAAGCCGGCGCGCGCGCCAACCTCGGCCGCGAAGCACCGGTCGGCACCACCGTGCAGCAGGTGCAGGCCGCCACGCGCGAGGAATGGAACCGCACACTGGGCCAGGTGAACATCGGCGGTGGCAGCAAGGACGAGCGCACCGTGTTCTACACCGCGCTGTACCACGCACTGCTGGCGCCGAACCTGTTCAGCGATGGCGATGGCCGCTATCGCGGCATGGACGGCAAGGTGCACGCCCTGTCCAAGGGGCAGAAGGCGCAGTACGCCAATTACTCCGGCTGGGACGTGTACCGTTCGCAGCTGCAGCTGGTCACCCTGCTCAAGCCGCAGGTCGGTTCGGACTTCGCCCAGTCGCTGCTCAACCAGGCCGACCAGAATGGTGGCGTGTGGGATCGCTGGACCCACCTCAACGGCGCCACTGGCGTGATGAACGGCGATCCGTCGCCGCCGTCGGTCGCGGCGATCCATGCCTTCGGTGGCCGCAGCTTCGACCTCAAGCGTGCCTATGCATCGCTGAAGCAGGCGGCCACCGTGCCGACCGAGCGTGACCTGAGCCGCCGCGGCTGCCCGGTGCTGTGCGTGGGCCAGCGCCCGGGCCTGGACCAGTGGATGGCGCTGAAGTACATGCCGGTGGGTGCGCCGGGCTGGGGCACCGCCTCGGACACGCTGGAGCTGGTGGCCGCTGATTTCGGCCTGTCCGAACTGGCCCAGGCCGCCGGTGACAAGGCCGGCGCAGCCCTGTTCCGCGAGCGCTCGGGCTGGTGGCGCAACCTGTTCAACCCGCAGGCGACCGCACACGGCGGCTACATCCAGCCGCGCAATGCCGATGGCAGCTGGCCGGCGTTCGACCCGGCGCAGGAAGACGAATTCGTCGAAGGCAGCGGCGCACAGTACCTGTGGATGGTGCCGTTCGATCCGGCCGGCCTGATCGCCGCGCTGGGCGGCCGCGAGGCCAGCATCGCGCGCCTGGATGCCTTCTTCCGCAAGGAAAACGGTGAGTGGGCGGTGACCAAGTCCGGCCCGCTGCATGCCGAACTGGACAACGAACCGTCCATCGGCGCGCCGTGGCTGTACAACTTCGTCGGCCAGCCGTGGAAGACGCAGGAAACCGTGCGCCAGGCGATGCGCCAGATCTGGACCAACACGCCGCAGGGCATGCCGGGCAACGACGACCTGGGCCAGATGTCCTCGTGGTACGTGTGGTCGGCACTGGGCCTGTACCCGCTGTACCCGGGCCGCGCGGATCTGGTGATCGGCAGCCCGCTGTTCCCGGAAGCCACGATCAACCGCCCGGGTGCGACCATCCGCATCACTGCACAGGGCGCCGCGATGGATGCCCCGTATGTGCAGGGCCTGCGCGTGAACGGCAAGGACAGCCAGGACAGCTGGCTGCCGGCCAGCTTCGTGCACAAGGGCGGCACGCTGGACTTCACCCTGGGCCGTGAGCACAACGCGCAGTGGGGCACCACCGCGCCGCCGTCGTACGGCCCGAAGTAAGTGATCGATACCGGCCGGGCAGCGTGCCCGGCCGGTGCATCCGGGGCACCTGGAATAGCTGGCCCGCGCATTCCCGCAGCAGCACCGCGCCACGCACGCGGCATGGACACGGGAATCTGTTAGCCTGCGCGCAATGCAGGCTGCAGCCGGGAGGACCGCGCATGGAGATTCCGCAGGATGTCTACGACCACGTTGTAGGCGTCGCCACTGAAATGGCCAACGCGTCCAGCCATGGCGATACGCGCAGCCAGTGGCGGCTGCACGACCAGCTGCGGCAGTACTGTGATGCGCTGGCGGTTGAGGGCCGTGACCACCCGTTCCTGTGGGAGACGCTGGGCGATTTCACCAGCGACAGCGGCGTGGCCATCAGTTACTACGAACGTGCGTTGCGCCAGGCGCAGCAGCTGGGGCTGATCGAAGGCGAAGCATCGATCCTGCTGGAGCTGGCACGCCGCCATGTCGATCTGGCCGAGCCCGAGCGCGCCTATGAACTGGCCCGGCGCGCCGATGCCGCTGCACGCCAGACCGATGACCTGGACCTGCGGCGGGAAATCAGCCAGTTCCTGCTGGAACAGTCATGACCGGGGCGAGGGCCGCCGCGCGAGGCTACGCGGGGTCTGCGCTGGGCAGCTGGTCCAGCACCCACGCGCAGAAGCTGCGCACCAGCGGGTCACGCGCGCTGTCATCGTGCAGCAGCCAGCTCCAGCGCGGACCCTGCACATAGCCCGGATCGAGCGGCAACAGCTGCCCACGGGCGCGCGCCGGCGCGGACAGCAGTTCGCTGACCAGCGCGATACCCAGCCCCTGCAGGGCGGCGTCGAGCAGCTGCCCCGGCTCGGAAAAATTCAGACCTTCGCGCTGCTGGCCGACCGCCATGCCGCCCTGGACCTGCCACTGGCTCCAATCCATTTCGCGCTCGCCATGCAGGGTGGTGCGCGTGGCGGCCGGCAAGGCCAGCACATCCGGATGGCAGGCGGGATACAGGCGGTCCTGCCACAGCAGGCGGTGGCTGCATGCGGCCTGCGCTTGCAGGTCATCGCGCAGGGCGATGTCCAGCGTCTGCGTGGCCATGTCGGGAGGGTCTTCGCTGGTCAGCAGCCACAGATCGGCGTGGGGGTGCTGCCGGCGGAAGTCGCCCAGTCGCGGCACCAGCCAGTGGCGGGCGAAGGCCGGCGTGGTGTTGACGATCAGCTGGTTCGGCTTGCGGTACTGGTCGAGCCGGCGGATGCCGCTGGCCAGCTGCCGCAGCAGCGATTGGGTGGTGGCCAGCAGGTCATGGCCGGCATCGGTGAGGCTGACGCTGCGCCCCTGCCGGAAGAACAGCGGCTGCTCCAGGAAATCTTCCAGGCCGCGGATCTGCTGGCTGATGGCCGATTGGCTCAGGTGCAGTTCCTCGGCGGCGCGGTGGAAGCTGCCCAGCCGGGCGGCGGCCTCGAAGCCGCGCAGTGCATTCAACGGTGGCCAATGCGTGCGCATGATTGATAAGAAAAACTGATCTCGTGTGCGCTGAATCTATCGTTTGTCTGGCAGCCCCAGCAAGCGCAGCATGGGCCTGTCGCTTGCCGCCCGGCCTGCCGGATGCATCAGCTGGGCTTCACCATCCGTGTTGGAGATCGTCATGTCTACCCGTCGTCACTTCCTTGGCCAGCTGGCCGGCGCTGCCGGTATCACCGGTGTGGCCGCCCTCGGGCTGGCCAGCCTGCCCGCGCCGGCGAAGGCCGCTACCGGCGGCTGGCGCATGCCCGATGAGCACGGTGCACAGGACCGGGTGTTCCTGGCCTACGCCGCGCAGCCGCAGGTGTGGGGCGAGCAGGCCGATGCAGTGAACGCAACGGTGGCGCGGCTGGCCCGCACCCTCGCGCGCTACCAGCCGGTCAGCGTGCTGTGCCGCCCGGCGCAGCGCCGGCAGGCGCGGGATCGCTGCGGTACCGACAACATCGAACTGCTGGAGGTGGCGCTGGACGATATCTGGGTGCGCGACTACGGCGGTTGTTTCGTCGTGGACGGGCAGGGCGGCCTGGGCCTGGTCGATGTCAACTTCAACGGCTGGGGCGGCAAGCAGCGCGCGCGCAATGATGGCGCCGTGGCGGCGTGGCTGGCCGAGGTGACCGGCGCCACGCTGCTGGGCAGCGATCTGGTGGGCGAGGGCGGTGGCATTGAAGTGGACGGGCAGGGCACCGCCGTCCTGACCGAAAGCTGCTGGGTCAACCGCAACCGCAACCCCGGCTGGTCGCGGGCCGATATCGAAGCGGAGCTGAAGCACCACCTGGGCCTGCGCAAGATCATCTGGCTGCCGGGCATTGCCGGGCAGGACATCACCGATGCGCACGTGGATTTCTACGCGCGCTTCGTGCAGCCCGGCGTGGTGGTGGCCAACCTGGACAACGACGCGCAGTCCTACGATTACGACCTGACCCGCGAGCACCTGCAGATCCTGCGCACGGCCACCGATGCCGATGGACGCCCGCTGCAGGTGCACGTACTGCCACCGCCGCTGCACGGGCGCGACACCGTGCACATGCGCGACAACGAGGATATGGCGCGCGGCTACATCAACTATCTGCCAGTCAACGGCGCGGTGATCGCCCCGCAGTTCGGGGATGCGCAGGCCGATGGCCACTGTCGCGAGCTGTTGCAGGACCTGTATCCGGGGCGGCGGATCGAGCAGCTGGACATCGATGCCATTGCCGCCGGCGGGGGCGGCATCCACTGCGTGACCAAGAACATGCCGCGCGTGGACTAGCGTTTCAGTGACTGGCGCGTCAGTGATTGGCGCGTCAGTCGTTGTCGCGCTTCAGCGCCGCATCGGCAGCAAGCAGCGCCTCGGCAGCTGCGCTGAGCGGGGGCGAATCCACCATCGGTACGCCGATGGCCGCCATCATCTGTTCCATGGTGACGAAGGCGCGCTTGCGGCGATCGTAGATGCCGGTCATCAGCACCGCGCGGGTGGCGATCTTCTCTTCGCCCAGCAGCACGCGCTGCTCCATGATGATGCGCGTGCCGACCCAGCCGGCCAGGCGGGTTTCCAGGGTGAAGCGCTGGAACGGCCGCAGCTCGCGGCGGAACTGGATGGAACCGGCGCTGACGATCGGTGCCCACTTCTCGCGCCAGGCCACCTTGCCCAGCCCCATGCGCAGGATCAGGTCCAGCCGGCCCAGGTCGAAGATCGTCCAGTAGCGGCCGTTGGTCATGTGCAGGTTCGAATCCAGGTCGTTGGGCAACACCCGGAACGGCAGGCGCGATACCCCGAACGGGGCCTCCAGCCGGGGCCGGAAGAAGCTGCGCAGCAACAGGTTGAGCAGGCGGAACCACAGATTCATGCTGTTATGACGACCGTTATAGTTGGTGGTACGCTAATTCATGACGCCCCTGCTGGCAAGGAACCGCAATGAGCCCACGCCACTCCGATGCCCCCCAGCGCGTGGTCGAGGCCGCCGCGGACATGCTGGCGCGGGTGGGCTTGAACGCGACCAGCATCCGCGAGGTGACCAAGGCGGCCGATGCGCCGTTGGGGTCCACCTACCATCACTTTCCCGGCGGCAAGCAGGAGCTGCTGGCGCGTGCGACCGCGCAGGCCGGTGACAAGGTCGATGCGCTGCTGCAGCAGTTGCTGCGTGCAGGGGCCGAAGAAGGATTGCGCCAGTTCCTGGCGCTCTGGCGCGAGCGGCTGATCCGCTCGCAGTTGCGTGCCGGTTGCCCGGTGCTGGCCAGTGCCGTGGAAGAGCCCAGCGAGGGCGGGCCGGGCATCGCCCGCGATGCGGCCGCCGAAGCGTTCGCGCGCTGGGAACAGCGGCTTGCCGAGGCGCTGCAGCGCGATGGCCACGGCCAGGTGCAGGCACAGCAGCGTGCCACGTTGCTGATTGCCGGCGTGGAGGGGGCGGTCGCCCTGTCGCGCGCGATGCAGGACATCGCCCCGTTCGACCGCGTCAGCGCACAGCTGCTGCGCGTGGTGGCGGCACGGTAGATCCACGCCATGCGTGGATGATCGTTGCCGTTGTAGAGCCACGCCATGCGTGGGTGCATTCCCCGTGGCCCGGATGGATGCCTACAACCGCTGCACCCATCCGGCCACCCATCGGCTTATGCCGCGTAGCGCGCGGCCACGGTCCTGCTCGACAGCTTGCCGGTCAGGCCTTCGCGTGCCGCTTCATAGGCCTCCAGCAGCTCGCCTTCGTGCAGCGACGGCACGGTGATGAACTCGCCACGGTCGAAGCCCACCAGCGAGGCGTCCACCAGGTTCTCGGCGGTCATCACGATGGCCGGGTCGAGGTTGCTCACCGGCAGCCCGCCCACGTCCCAGAACTCGGTGGCAGTCGCTCCGGGCAGTACAGCCTGCACGTGCACACCGGTGCCGGCCAGTTCGCGCTTGAGCGAGCGGCTGAAGGCCAGCAGGAACGCCTTGCTGCCGCCGTATACGCCGTTGAGCAGTTCCGGTGCCAGCGCCACGATCGAGGCGATGTTGATGATCGCGCCCTGGCCGCGCTGCACGAAGCCCGGCACGGCCGCATAGGCCAGGCGGGTCGGTGCGGTGACGTTGAGGGTGATCAGGTTGGTCATCCGCTCCACGTCGCTGTCCAGCAGCGAGGTGTGGGTGCCGATGCCGGCGTTGTTGACCAGCAGGCGGATGCTGGCGTCGTCGCGCAGCTTGGCTTCGACCACGGCCAGTTCGGCCGGCTCCACCAGATCGGCCGCCAGCACTTCCACGGCACGGCCGGTGCGGGTGCTGATGTCGGCCGCCAGCGTGTTCAGCCGGGTGCGGTTGCGGGCGACCAGAATCAGGTCATAGCCACGCTGGGCGAGCCGGTCGGCATAGATGGCGCCGATGCCGGAGGAGGCGCCGGTGACCAGCGCGGTACCAAGGGAAGTGCTCATGGCGGTGTTCCAGGGAGGGGCGGGGGATTCCGTGGGGCCATGGTGCGCTGCTGGCGGGATGGCTGAAAGGACGTATATAGTCATGATTCCTGCCATGACCGGATTCCTGCCATGCACCGCATCGGCTACCTGCTCGCCGACGGCTTCCAGATGATGGGGCTGGCCAACCAGACCGTGTACGAACTGGCCAACCGCGCGTTGGGCCAGCCCTTCTACACCGTGCAATGCCATTCGCTGCAAGGGGGACTGCTCAGCCCGACGTTCGGCCCGGCCATCCAGACCCGTGCGCTGAGCGCACGCAGCCGCGCCGATACCTGGATGGTGCCGGGGGTGATCGATCCGCTGGGCCAGCCGGCCGATCCGCAACTCGTGCAGCGCTTGCGGCAACTGGCGCCGCACGCGCGGCGCACCGTCGGCCTGTGCACGGGCGCGTTCGTGCTGGCCGACGCGGGGCTGCTGGAAGGCCGCCGTGCCACCACCCACTGGGGCTTTGCCGATGCCCTGCAGCGGCGCCATCCCGGCATCGCGGTGGAGCCGGACCGGTTGCACATCGTGGACGGCCCGATCTGGACCTCGGCCGGCATGACCGCCGCGCTCGACCTGGCGCTGGCCATGGTCGAAAAGGATCTGGGGGCGGAGGTCGCGCGCCGCGTGGCGCATTCGCTGGTGATGCACCAGCAGCGTTCGGGCGGGCAGAGCCAGCACTCGGAAATGCTGAAGCTGGCGCCGAAATCCGATCGCATCCAGCGCGTGCTGGAGCATGTGCGTGGCCACCTTGCCCAGCCATTGGGCGTGGAAGAGCTGGCCGAGGTGGCGAACCTGAGCCCGCGCCAGTTCAGCCGCGTGTTCGTTGCGGAAACCGGGCAGTCACCGGCCAAGGCGATCGAGGGCCTGCGCCTGGAAGCGGCGCGGTTGATGATCGAAAAGAGCCGCCATCCGCTGGAGGTGGTCGCGCGCGAGAACGGCTTCCGCGACCGGCGCCATCTGCGCGAGGCGTTCCTGCGTGGTTTTGGTGTGCCGCCCCGGGCGGCGCGCAGCGAGGGCCGCAAGGCGGGGTGACCGCCCTGCGGCGTCGGCAGCAGCCGGGCCTCAGGCCAGGCTCAGCTGTACATCGATGTTGCCGCGGGTGGCCTTGGAGTACGGGCAGGTCTGGTGTGCGGCGGCGATCAGCGCCTCTGCCTGCTCACGCTCCAGCCCGGGCAGGTGCACGCGCAGGCGTGCCTGCAGGAAATAGGCATCACCGCCCATGCCCAGATCCACCTCGGCATCCACCGCGATGCCGGCCGGCACGGCGATCTTCGCGGCAGCAGCGGCCTTGGCGATCGCGCCCATGAAGCAGGCCGACCAGCCGGCCGCGAACAGCTGTTCCGGATTGGTGCCGGCGCCGGTGCTGCCGGGCGGGGTCAGGGTGATGTCCAGGCGGCCATCGTCACTGCGCGCGCTGCCGTTGCGGCCCCCCACGGTGTGGGTGCGGCCGGTGTAGAGGACGTTCTCGATCTGGGACATGGTGGCGGTTCCTGCAGGGCGCTGCCGGGATGGCAGCCGATGCCGGGCAGGATGGGCGCGCCGTGTAGCCCGGGCATGTCCGTGCCGGGCGGGTTTTGTATCCCACTGTAGGCCGGGGCGGGAAGGGGATTGGAAAAGGGGGGTGGAAAAGATGGTTAGAAAAGGTCGTTAGAAAAGGTCGTTAGAATCGGCCGTGCGTACCCCGCGCGGCCCAGGCAAGGATGTCTGCAGGGTGATGGACGATCGATCCCGCCAGAACGAGGTGGCGCTGCGCACGGCACGCGGCGAACAGATGACCCGCACGCGTTCCTACCTGCGGCGGTACGGCTGGCCACGGCTGCGCATGACGGTGGTGGTGGTGCTGACCGGGGCTGCCGGTTTCCTGTCGTCACACCTGCTGCGCCTGGCCGGGCTGGACAGCATGATGCTGCGTTATCCGCTGGCGGTGCTGCTGGCCTACCTGGTGTTCCTGCTGCTGATGTGGCTGTGGGTGCGCCTGCAGGGGCAGGCAGCGGAGCTGCTGGGAGGTGACGGTAGCGGTCTGCCCGGGGCGGATGGTGGCAGCGGCGGTCATGCCGGGGCCGGCGGACGCTCGGGGGGCGGTGGCGCCTCGGCATCGTGGAACGAGCCGGCGGCACCGGGCGGCAACACCGGTGCGGCCACGGGCGGCACGGCGGGCGAGGAGACCTCGCTGCTGGAACTGGCCGACGGCGAAGCCGGCATTCCGGTGCTGATCCTCGTGGTGCTGCTCAGCGTTGTGGGGGTGGCGGTGGTGGCGACCTCCTGGGTGGTCTGTTCGGCCCCGGTCTTGATGGCCGAACTGCTGGTCGATGCGGCCATTGCCGGCGGCCTGTACCGGCGCACACGCGGCCTGCCGGTGCAGGGCTGGTGGCGCTTGTGTCTGGCGCACACGTTCTGACCGCTGCTGGGCCTGCTGGTGTTCTTCGCCGCGCTGGGCGGGATCGCCGGACAGATGGCGCCGCAGGCGACCACGCTGCAGCAGGTCTGGCAGGCACGCTGACGGGCCGGCAGCGGTGCGTTGCCGGCCCGCAGGTGCGTCAGTCGAAGCGCCAGCTGAGGCCGGCATACACGCCGCGACCATCGCCCGGTGTCGAGCGGGCCACGTCCTTGCCGGCGTCGTCGTAACCGGGGGTGACGGTGGCGGCGTAGTGGCGGTTGCCGATGTTGCGCAGCTCGGCCCACGCCTGCCAGCGCCCGCTGGGCGCATCAAAACCGATGCGGGTGCCGAAGATCAGGTGGCTGTCGGCCCAGTAGCTGTTGGCGTAGTCCACCGCGATGCGCGAGGCGTACTCGGTGTTGACCCCGGCATACAGGCCCGAAGGATGCTGGTAGCGCAGCTCGCCCTGGTAGAGGTGCCGCGGCAGGCCGGGCAGCATGTTGCGGCCGAAGCGTGCATCGTGGCGGTAGCGGAAATCGCTGAAGGTATAGGCCTGGCGCAACGACAGCACGCCGGCGCTGCCCTGCCAGAGGGTGCTGTCGAGCCCGGCTTCGATGCCCCGGTGCGCGGTGGGGCTGGCGTTGTTCTCGGCCACGAACAGGTTCGGCACCGGCTGCAGCTCCACGCTCAGCAGTTCGTGCAGCACGCGGGCGGAATAACCGGTCAGCTCCCAGCGTCCGATCGCGCTGTCGCCGCGCGCACCCAGTTCCAGCGTGGTGGCGGTCTGGTTGACCAGCGGCACCGGCGCGCGCTGGCGGCCGCTGGACGCACCGTAGCCTGCAGGGAAATACCTGTTGGAACCCCAGATCATCGACCACGGGTGCGGCGCTTCGACCGAGCGGCTGAGGTTGCCGAACCACTGCACCTGCGGCGAGGCCTGCCAGGTGAATCCCAGGCGCGGGGCGTAATCCCAGGTGCCTTCGTTGATGCGGCCGTCGCTGGCCGGCCAGGTCACCTGCACGTCGCGGCGCGTATGGATCGCGGCCAGGCCGGTCTGCAGGCGCAGCGTGTCGGTCAGCGCCAGGTCATTGCCCACGTGCAGCACGCTGTCGGTGCCGTGGTGGCTGAAATCACGCGTATGCGTGCCAGCCGGGTAGCCATTGCTGGCAAAGCGCAGCGTCTCGCGCACATCGGCATCCAGATCGTGGGTCACCCGCAGGCCGAGCGTGGTGACGCTGTCACGGCCGAACAGCGTGTGCCGGTGCGTGTAGTCCAGCGTGGCGTTGAGGTTGGCGTAGTCCAGCTGCTGGCGGTACAGGCTCTCGTTCAAGTCCATCGGGTAGCGGTGATAGGCCAGCCCGGCCTGCAGCGTGTTGCTGTCGTCGATCGTCCAGGTGGTGGTGTTGCCGATCCAGGTGCTGCCCGGCTGCGGGCGGCGTGCATCGATGGCCAGGTTGGCCGGGTTGGCGGCGTGCGGATCATTGCGGATCTGTGCGCGGGTCAGGCGCCCGGGCGTTTCGTGGTCGGTCTCGCGGTAGCGCACGGTGAAGCGCGTTTCCAGCTGCGGGCTGATCTGCCAGCCGATGTTGGCCACCGCGCCCTTGCCATCGCCCTTGCCATGGCGCTGGTAGCCATCGAAGTCGGTGTCGGTGTAGGCGAAGAAATAATCGACATCGCTGCTGACGCCGCCGTAGCTGGCGCTGCGCTTCTGGTAGCCGCGGCTGCCGGCTTCGTAGTGCAGTTGCAGGCCTGCGCTGTCGCGGCCACTGCGGGTGACATAGTTGATGGCACCGCCCAGCGCCAGGGCGCCGCGCTCGAAGCCGTTGGCGCCGCGCAGCACTTCCACGCGGCCCAGCCACAGCGGCTCGAGCAGTTCGTAGGGGGTGCCGCCGGGGCCGGTCAGCGGCAGGCCATCGAGCGAGACGGCAATGCCCGAGGCATGCGCGCCGGGGCCGCGGTTGATGCCCGAGCCACGGATGGACACCTTGACGCCCTCGTTGCCCGGCGACTGCGCACTGATGCCCGGCTGGTAGGCCAGCACATCGGCGGTGCCGCCGATGCGGCCTTGGCCGACCTGGGCCAGGTCGATCACGTTGCCCGCGCCGGGGATGCGCTTCAGCGCGGCGCGGGCCTGTTCGATGTCGGTGGCGGCGGTGACCTTGACCGTGTCCAGCGTGGTGGCCGGATCGGCCGACGCGGCGTGGACGGGGCTGGCCAGGACGAGGCCGAGCGAGAGCGGAAGCACGGCCAGGGCCGGCTGCGAACGGGGGGGAATCAGGGGCATGCGCGGTACGAAGGAAGCGGGGGAGGCGGCTTGATGGGCCGGAGACGGCCTGTAAACCGTGATTTGGCGCGAGAAGTTAACAGTTCATGCCCGCCTCGTCACCCTTCGCCGCCGCAGGGTGTGCTGACTGCTGGTGGAATGAGCGCTGCGGTAGGGGCGCAGAGGGCTTGCCGCCGCGCCGGGCTGCGCGCACCATGGCGCGGTCGAAAATGGTGGGCCGGCGTGGTGAGCCCCGGCCAGCTGCAGGGCACTGCCCGGCAGCCATAATCCAGCCCATTGCAGGGCCGCGGACCCCGACAGAAGGCGGACATGTGCCGTTTCCTGTCACCGTGTGCCCGGGCGCTGCCGCCCATGCCCCAACGCAGGAACCCCAGCACAGTCCTTTGCCGTTGCCTGCGGCATTGTCGATCTGGAGTTCGTCCATGCAACACACCCCTGTCCTGATCATCGGCGGCAGCCTGGTAGGCCTGTCCGCGTCCCTGTTCCTGTCACTGCGCGGCGTGCCGCACGTGCTGGTGGAAAAGCACGCCGGCAGTTCGCCGCATCCGCGCGCGATGGGCTTCACCGAACACACCCTGGAGTATTTCCGCGCCTGCGGCCTGGGCGATGCGATTCCGCATACGCCGCCGGACGCGCGCCTGCAGCGGGTGACCGCCGACAGCCTGGCCGGCACCTGGGGCGATACGCTGCCGTGGACGCCGGGCGAGCCGGGTGCCGCACCGGCCGATTTTTCGCCCTGTCGTGGTGCCGCCATCGCCCAGGACCGTCTGGAGCCCATTCTGCGCGAGGCCACGCGGGCCCGCGGGGCTGACCTGCGCTACGGCCATCGCCTGTGCGAATGGCAGGCGGTGGATGATGGCGTGGTGGCCGTGCTGGAAGATCGTTCCACCGGCGAGCGCAGCCCGATCCATGCCCGCTGGCTGCTGGCCTGCGACGGTGCCGACAGCCCGATCCGCGAACAGCTGGGCATCGCGCGCGAGGGCGTCGGCCACCTGCGCACGCTGCGCAGCGTGCTGTTCCGCTGCGAACAGGCCGATGCCTGGCTGGCGCGTGGCGTGCAGCAGTTCCAGATCGTGCAGCCGGCGCTGCAGGGCTTCCTGACCACCTACGGCGACAGCCGCTGGGTGCTGATGTTCAACGATGACCAGCTGCGCAGTGATGACGAACTGCATGCGGCGGTGCGCAAGGCGCTGGGTGCGGACATGCCGGTGGAGCTGCTGGCCACCGGCCGCTGGGAGCTGGCCGGACGCATCGCCCGGACCTACCGCGAGGGCAATGTGTTCCTGCTGGGTGACGCTGCGCATCAACTGCCGCCGACACGCGGTGGATTCGGTGCCAACACCGGCATCGATGACGCCTGGAACCTGGCGTGGAAACTGCAGCTGGTGCTGCAGGGGGTTTCCAATGAAGCGCTGCTGGACAGCTACAGCAGCGAGCGTCAGCCGATCGGCTGGCTGCGCCACCAGCAGACCTTCGCGCGCCCGGATTACGCGCGCTGGGTCGATACGCCGGTGCAGGCACCGCTGTATGGCAACGCGGCGATGGAACTGGGCCAGCTGCAGCGTTCGGCCATCGTGATCGGCGCGGGTGCAGACCTGCCGCCGGCGGCAGCGCCGGACGAATGGAAGGGCCAGCCGGGCACGCGTGCACCGCACCGATGGGTGCAGCGCGACGGGGTGACCGTCTCGACGGTGGATCTGTTCGTGCAGCACTTCACCCTGGTCAGCGAGGACCCGCAGTGGCTGCAGGCCGCGCGCGATGCAGCGGCAAAGCTGGGCCTGCCGTTGGCTACGCTGCAGCCCGGCGTGGACCTCGTGGTGGGCGACAGCGCCGCGTTCCGTGATGCCTTCGGCATCGGCCCCCATGGCGCCACGCTGGTACGCCCGGACGGGGTGGTGGCGTGGCGGCAGGCCAGCGCGGGCGAGGATGCGCTGGCCATGATGATGCAGGTGCTGCGCACGGTGGCGTGCGTGGCCTGATCCCCGGTGTGGGGGCCCGCCCGGCGGCTACGGGGCGGGCTTGGCCAACGCACGCGACTTCGCGTAGAGCGCCTCGGCGATGTCCTTCTCACCGAGCGCGGCATGGCACTCGGCCAGGCTGTCCCAGGCATTGGCCGAGGCGGGATGCAGCACGGTGTTGAGGGCGAACACCTTCAATGCCGCGCGTGCGCCCAGGCTTTCGCGGATGGCATAGCCGTCGGCGTTGATCGCCTTCTCCAGTGCATCGGTGGCAACACGCGAGGTGTCGCGCAGCCAGGCCTGCATCGTCGGGTCGGCGGCGGGACTGTCATCCAGCGCATAGGCGATCAGTCGTTCGGATAGCACCGCGTGGGGGAAATCCCGCGGTGCCGCTACCGCCATCGTGCTTTCCACCAGCGTGCTCGACCAGACATTGCGGGCGCTGCCGTTGGTCAGGTAGACAAACACCCAGTAGCCATCGGCAAGGCTGCCTTTGTACGCCAGCCGTACGCGCACGCGCGTGCCGCCGTCATGGCCGACCTGGGTGTAGCCGTCGGTGCGGGTGGTATCCCAGCCGGTTGAAAAAAAATTGCTGCCACCACCGCGCAGGGCCTGGGGTTGCCAGAGCTTCTCCAGCGTGGCCACGCGTACCAGCTTGCCGGTGGCCAGCGCCTGCAGGAAGCGGTTCATGTCGCCCACGGTGGTCTGCAGGTCGGCATGGCCCCAGCCATAGGCGGGCCACGGGTCTTCGTTGGCCGGCTGCAGTGTGCCGTCCTTGCCGATGTACGGCACCGCCGCGCGCTGCACCGGCACGCTGGCCAGTCCCCAGGACGTACTGTGCATCTTCAGCGGCCGCAGGATGCGCTCGCGTGCGATGGCGGGGTAGGGCGTGCCGTACTGCGCTTCCAGCAGCGCGGTCAGCACCAGGTAGTTGGCCTGCGTGTACTGCACGCGGCTGCCGGTGGTGAACTGCATCGGTGCTGCGCCGGCCACCTTCAGGGCGGCGGCAAGGGTGGGCGCCACGCCGGCGTAACCCTTGCTGACCCAGCGGTTGTCGATGCGCTCGTAGTACTCGCCGATGCCCGAGCTGTGGTTGAGGAAATCGCGCACGTGGATCGCCTGCCAGGCTGTCGGCAGGTCCGCCACATAGCGGCTGGCCGGTGCATCCAGATCGACCTTGCCTGCGTCCACCAGCTGCATCACCAGGGTGCTGGTCAGCAGCTTGGCCATCGACTGCGCGGCGAAAATGGTATCGACGCTCGCGCGTGCGTGCGTGGCCGGATCACGTTCGCCGCTGGCGCCCTGGTACAGCAGCGTGCCGTTGTGCGCGACCAGCACCGCCTGCCCGGCGATGCCGTAGCGATCACGGTTGGCCTGCAATTGAGCATCCAGTCGGGTGGTCAGGCCGGGCGCGGCGGCGAGTACGGTACCCGGCAGCAGGCAGAGCAGGGCGAAGGCAGGGCGGAGCAGGCGGTTCATGGCGCATCAACCCGGGGATGAGGCCGCACTATGGAAACCCCACCGTGGCCCGGTCAAGGGCCATCGGTGGGGCGGCGATGCCGGTCGCGGCGCCGGTGATGGCTCAGCGGCCGAAGGCCTTCTCCACGCCCAGCAGCACCGACTGGTCGTTGCCGCTGCTGTTGTCCAGGCGTACCTGGTACTCGGCCCGCAGCATCCAGTCGCTGGCCGTGCGCACGCCGATGCCCGCGCCGAGCAGGCCATGGCTGCGTGACTGCCCGTACAGCGTGGTGCGGTACAGCGGGCTGCCGGGCAGATCGGCGTACCCCAGCCGGGCGTCCTGTGCGCCCTGCAGGTCACGCCCGAACTCGGCGCGCAGCTGCGGCGACCACACCGCCTCGTCGTGCTTGATGGCCCAGCGTGCCAGCGCACCCACGGTGGCGGTGGACAGGGTCACGGTCTGTGCTTGGTAGGCCAGCGCGTATACCGCATCGCCCTGTTCGGTGAAGCCGTCCAGGCGCGCACGCGCCGCGTCCAGCCGCGCGTAGGGCGTGAATTCCAGCGTCTTGCCGATGAAACGGTAGCCGCTGGACAGCGAGCCGAACCACTGGGTGCCATCGCGGCTGCCGTGCACCTGCCCGCCGGTATCGGTCACATGGCGGCGCGAATCCAGCGACAGCCACTGGTAGCCCAGCAACGCATCGATGAACACGGCCTCCGACGGCCGGTAGCTGGCGTACAGCGCGGCGCTGTAGCTGTCCACCGTGCTGCGGCTGCCCTTGTTGCCGATGTCCGAGCTGTCGTGGCCGTAGCCGATGCCGCCGCCCAGCGACAAGCGGCTGCTGATCGCCCGGTCCGCGCCCAGGCTCAGCCCGGCGGTGGTGAAGTCGGTGCCGCTGTCACGCCCGCCGCTGCGTGCCGTGCCGAAGTTCAGCGCACCGCCGGTCCACAGTGACCATTCGCCGAGCAGGCCACCGGGCTGCTGCAGGCCAGCCGCTGACGGCGTGGCCGGTGATTGCGCATCGGCCTGCACCAAGTACCGCCGGCTGGCGTCCTGCAGGTCCTGCGCCATCGTGTTGCCGGGTGGCTGGCGTGCGGCATGGGCCGCGCCCAGGGTAATGCCGTTGCTGAAACCGCCGCTGCCCCCGCTGCGCAGCTGCTCCAGGCGGCGCTGGAAATTGCCGATCTGTCCCAGTGCCATGCGCCGGGCGGCATCGGCCTGCGCCGACAGGAGGCCGCGCACTTCCGCATCCTGGCTGGGATCGCTGCGCGGGGTCACCGTCACGGTGACCGTGCCGACAGCAGAGCTCGCGTAGGCATTGCTCAGCGTGTAGCCGATCAACGCCGCGCCGCCGAAGGTGGGCGCCGCCTCGAAGCTCAGCACATAGCCGTCCGGGGTGGACTGCACGCGCGCGGTGCCGGCGGCTGCGGGGGACACTGACAGCACGTTGGCCGCCGTGAACGGCCCACCGCGCGCGGCACGGCTCAGATTGACCTGTACGCTCTGGCCGGCCAGTGCGCTGGCGGCGACCGGGGCGACCACCGGGACCGGGTTGACGGTCAAGGTCACGCGGGCCGGCTGCGAGGCGCCGAACACGTTGCTCAGGGTGTAGTCGAAGCTGGCCGTCCCGCTGAAATCGGCCGCGGCGGTGTAGCGCAGCTCGGTGCCCTGCACCTGCACGCTGCCGGTGGCGGGCGGGCCGGTGATGGCCGCTGCGGTGAACGGGCCATTGCTGGCCCCGTCGGTGGCCTTGAGGGTGACCGTGGCACCGGCCAGCACGACGGCTGTCTGCGCGGTGGCCACCGGCACCGGGCCTGCGCTGACGGTCAGCGTCACCGTGGCTGGCGGTGAGGTACCGCCCGGGCCGGTCGCGGTGTACTGCAGCGTGTCGGTGCCGACGTAGTTCTGCGCTGGCGTGTAGGTGATCTGTGTCCCGGTGATCACCGCGCTGCCATGGGCGGGTGCCTGGGTGATCGCGAGCTGGGTGATCGGCCCGGTGTCATTGTGCGTCACATCGAGCGTGACACTGCCGTTGGCAGCGACGGCACCGGTATCGTCCACCGCGACCGGTACCGGCTGGGCGAGGCTGATCGTGTAGGCCTGCGAACTGGTCGCACCGAAACTGTCGGTTGCTGTCACGGTGAAGGTGGCCTGGCCTGTGGTGACCGGCGTACCGGACAGCACGCCGCTCGGCGACAGCACCAGGCCAGTGGGCAGGCTGCCGCTGGTGACGGCGTAGCTGTACGGCGCGATGCCGCCGGTCACGCCCAGGGTCGTGGTGGGGTAGGCTACACCTGCCTGGCCGGTGGGCAGGGTGGGTGGGGTGAACACGAACGGCGGAGCGATGACGGCGAGAACGTAATTCTGGGTGGCGGTCTGGCCGGCCAGATCCATCACCTCCACGGTGACCGGGTAGGTGCCGGACGCCGTGGGAAAACCGCTGATCTGCCCGGCAGGGCTCAACACCAGCCCGTTGGGCAACGCGCCGCTGCTGAGACGGAAGCTGTACGGCGGCGAGCCGTTCTGCGCGACCACGGTCTGCGAATAGGCGACCCCGCGCGTGGGGTTGGGGAGGGACGTGGTGATGATGGTTACCGCGCCGCCGGGGATGGTGATCTGGAAAGACTGCGATACCTCGGGGGCGGGGGTATAGGTGCCATCGCCCGTCTGGCGTGCGACGACCGTGCAGGTGCCGGGCGCCTTGGCACGCAGCTGGTTGGCAGAGGGGAAGTCGCAGACGTTCGTCGTCTGCGAGACCAGCAGCACCTGCAGGCCGGAGGTACTGCTGGCCGACAGCGTCGTGGTGGTGCCGAAGTTCAGTGAACCGGGATTGGTGAACGTGATGGTCTGCGTGATCTGTGGCGTGACGGCGGCCGAGGGCGCCGACGGCGGGCTGTCACCGTCGGCGTTGCGTGCGGTGACCGTGAACGTGTAGCGGGTGCCGCGGACCAGGCCGTTGACCGTGACCGGGCTGGCAGGACCGGTCGCCATCAAGCCCCCGGGGCTGGCGGTGACGGTGTAATCGAGGATCGGGTTTCCGCCCGTATTTCCCGGTGCGCTGAAGCTCACGTCCGCCGAAGCCGGCGTGGCCGCGCTGCCGGGTGCCGCGGCAGCGCTGACGCCGGTGGGTGCATCCGGCACGGCTGCCTGGCTGCTGGCCGGTGCCAAGCTGCACAGGATCAGGAACACCAGCACCAGCAACGGCGCCACGGTTGGCTGGCGGCCCAGCGCGCTCGCGCCGTTCCGTTCGAAGCATCCGAACATGTAACCCCCTGGTGCGGACCGCCGCCGCATCGGACAACGCGCCCCGTGCGTGCCGACAACATCCGCTGTGATCGATGTTTCCCCTGGCCTGCGCGGGGCAGGCCGAGTGCATCATACCCAACCCCCCGTCATATGCGAGGTTGGTCACATTATCGGGTGCGCCAGCACCGTACCGACCAACGGCAGGGCGGTGGCGCAGGGCGGTGCCGGCCAGGGCCGGCAGCGCCCGTCACCCGCTGCGGCCGGTCAGCCCAGGATGCCGGGCAGATCCAGCCCCTTTTCCTTCGCGCAGTCGATCGCGATCTGATAGCCCGCATCGGCATGGCGCATCACGCCGGTAGCCGGGTCGTTCCACAGCACACGGCCGATGCGCTTGGCGGCCGCTTCGGTGCCATCGCACACGATGACCATACCGGCATGCTGCGAGAAGCCCATGCCGACGCCGCCGCCGTGGTGCAGCGACACCCAGGTGGCGCCGCTGGCGGTGTTGAGCAGGGCATTGAGCAGCGGCCAGTCGGACACCGCATCGGAGCCGTCGGCCATCGCTTCGGTTTCGCGGTTCGGCGAGGCCACGCTGCCGCTGTCCAGATGGTCGCGGCCGATCACCACCGGCGCCTTCAGCTCGCCGTTGGCGACCATCTCGTTGAAGGCCAGGCCGAGGCGATCGCGGTCGCCCAGGCCGACCCAGCAGATGCGTGCGGGCAGGCCCTGGAACTTGATCTTCTCGGCCGCCATGTCCAGCCAGCGGTGCAGGTGCGGGTTGTCCGGAATCAGCTCCTTCACCTTGGCATCGGTCTTGGCGATGTCCTCGGGGTCGCCACTCAGCGCGGCCCAGCGGAACGGGCCGATGCCGCGGCAGAACAGCGGGCGGATGTAGGCCGGCACGAAGCCGGGGAAGTCGAAGGCGTTGTCGACGCCTTCTTCCAGCGCCATCTGCCGCAGGTTGTTGCCGTAATCCACGGTGGGCACGCCCAGTGCGTGGAAGCCGAGCATGGCGCGGATATGGTTGGCCATCGAGGCGCGCGCGGCTTTTTCCACGTCCTTCGGTGCCGAGACACGCTTGTCGTCCCACTGCTCGACGGTCCAGCCCTGCGGCAGGTAGCCATTGACCGGGTCGTGCGCCGAGGTCTGGTCGGTCAGCAGGTCCGGCTTGATGCCACGCTTGAGCAGTTCGGCCAGCACGTCGGCCACGTTGCCCAGCAGGCCCACCGACGTCGGTGTACCGGCCTTGCACGATTCATCGATCAGGCGCAGCGCTTCATCCAGGTTGTCGGTCCAGGTGTCCAGGTAGCCGGTGCGCAGGCGCATGTCGATGCTGCTCTTGCGGCATTCGACGGCCAGGCAGGAAGCGCCGGCCATCACCGCGGCCAGCGGCTGTGCGCCGCCCATGCCGCCCAGGCCACCGGTGAACAGCCACTTGCCGGTCAGGTCACCACCGAAATGCTGGCGGCCCATCTCCACGAAGGTTTCGTAGGTGCCCTGCACGATGCCCTGCGCGCCGATGTAGATCCAGCTGCCGGCGGTCATCTGGCCATACATGGCCAAGCCTTTCTTATCCAGCTCGTTGAAGTGGTCCCAGTTGGCCCAGCGCGGCACCAGGTTGGAATTGGCGATCAGCACGCGCGGTGCATCGGCATGGGTACGGAACACGCCCACCGGCTTGCCCGACTGCACCAGCAGGGTCTGGTCATCGTCCAACCGCTTCAGGGTCTCGACGATGGCATCGAAGCTTTCCCAGTCACGCGCGGCACGGCCGATGCCGCCGTACACCACCAGTTCCTGCGGCCGTTCGGCCACGTCCGGGTGCAGGTTGTTCATCAGCATGCGCAGCGGCGCTTCGGTCAGCCAGCTCTTGGCGTTGAGCGTGGTGCCGGTGGGCGCGAGGATCGTGCGGGACGGGTCGTTGCGGGTCATGCGGCACTCCGGTTCGTAGCGAATTCAAGGCAGGCGTTAAGCACCTGCGCCAGCGTGTGGCGCAGCGGTGCGGCGTGGTCGGGGTCCAGCGGGGTGGGCCAGCTGTGCTCGTCCACCTGGTCGGGCAGCGGCTCGTGCATGTAACCGCGGCAGGCCAGTTCCATCTGCAGGCTGTGCACGCCGCCGGGGATGTCACTGTAGTGGCGGGTGATCCAGCCGCCCTTGAAGCGGCCATTGCGCACCTGGCTCATGCCGCTGATCTTCAGCAGGTTTTCCACCACATCCCCCAGCGCGTTGTCGCAGGAGGTGTCCGGTGCACCGGAGGGACCGGCGGTGCCGAGGTTGAACTGCGGCAGCTCGCCGTCGAACAGGTGCGGGATATGCGAGCGGATCGAATGCGCGTCGTACACCACCACCGTGCCGTGGCGCGCCCGCAGGCGTGCGATCTGCGCGGCCAGCGCGGCGTGGTAGGGCGCGAAATAGGTGTCGCGGCGGCGTGCGATCTCCGCCGCATCCGGTTCGCGGCCCGCGTGGTACAGCGGCTGGTTGTCGAAGGTGGTCAGCGGGCACAGGCCGGTGGTGTTCTGGCCCGGGTACAGCGATGCGCCACTGGGATCGCGGTTGAGGTCGATCACCGAGCGCGAGATCGCCGAACGCACCGTGGTCGCGCCCATGCCGCGCACAAAGTCATACAGCTCGTGCACCCACCAGTCGGCGTCGCGGCGGGCCAGCCACGGCGAGTGGTAGTCGCCGATCAGGTCATGCGGCAGCTCGCTGCCGGTGTGCGGAAAGCTGACGATCAACGGGGCATCACCCTCGTGCACCGTCAGCCAGTCGGGATGGGCATTCATGCCTGCGGTTCCACGGTCGGCAACAGGTCAGTCAAGCCACGTGCCAGTGCACCGCTGCGCACCAGGTCGGTGGCCGCCACCATGTCCGGGTGGAAGTAGCGGTCTTCTTCCAGCGTCGGCACCTGTGCACGCAGGGTGGCGCGCACGGTTTCCAGCACATCGCTGGAGCGCAGCGGCGCATGGAAATCACAGCCCTGCGCGGCGGCCAGCAGTTCGATGCCGATCACGTTGGCCGCGTTCTCGGCCATCTGCAGCAGCCGGCGTGCGCCGTGCGCGGCCATCGATACGTGATCTTCCTGGTTGGCCGAGGTCGGGATCGAATCGACGCTGGCCGGGTAGGCGCGCTGCTTGTTTTCCGAGACCAGCGCCGCGGCGGTCACCTGCGGAATCATGAAGCCGGAATTCAGGCCCGGGCGCGGGGTCAGGAAGGCGGGCAGGCCGGACAGCGCCGGGTCCACCAGCATCGCCAGGCGGCGCTCGCTGATCGAACCGATCTCGCACACCGCCATTGCCAGCATGTCCGCGGCGAAGGCCACCGGCTCGGCGTGGAAGTTGCCACCGGACAGCGCTTCGCCGGTGTCGGTGAACACCAGCGGATTGTCGGACACGCCGTTGGCTTCGATTTCCAGCGTGGTCGCGGCCTGGCGCAGGATGTCCAGCGCCGCGCCCATCACCTGCGGCTGGCAGCGCAGGCAGTACGGGTCCTGCACGCGCACGTCGTTGTCGCGGTGCGATTCGCGGATCGCTGAGCCCTGCATCAGCGTGCGCAGCGTGGCGGCGGTGGCGATCTGCCCGCGCTGGCCACGGATGGCGTGGATGCGCGGGTCGAACGGGGTGTCCGAGCCCTTGGCCGCTTCCACCGACAGCGCGCCGGTCACCAGCGCGGCCTGGAACACGGTTTCGATCTCGAACAGGCCCGCCAGCGCATAGGCGGTGGAGAACTGGGTGCCATTGAGCAGGGCCAGGCCTTCTTTCGCATCCAGTTCCACCGGCTGCAGGCCGGCGCGCGCCAGCGCATCAGTGGCCGGCAGGCGTTCGTCACCGAGGAAGGCTTCGCCCACGCCCAGCATGACGCTGGCCAGGTGCGAAAGCGGGGCCAGATCGCCGGAGGCGCCGACCGAGCCCTGCGCTGGCACCACCGGCAGCACGCCCCTGACCAGCATCGCTTCCAGCAGCAGCAGCGTTTCCTCGCGCACGCCCGAGGCGCCCTGGGCCAGGCTGACCAGCTTCAGTGCCATCATCAGCCGCACTACGGCAGCGGGCATCGGCTCGCCCACGCCCGCCGCGTGCGACAGCACGATGTTCCGCTGCAGGGTGGCCAGGTCCTCGCGCTCGATGCGCACGCTGGCCAGCTTGCCGAAGCCGGTATTGATGCCGTACACCGGCGCGCCCTTGGCGACGATGGCGGCCACGGCGGCCGCGCTGGCACGCACCACCGGCAAGGCGGCCGGGTCCAGCGCAAGCGGCGCACCGCGGTAGACCTGTCGCCACTGGGCGAGGGTGACATGGCCGGGACGAAGAACCAGGGTGTTGCTCATGTGTTGCTCCAGGAAGCAGGCAGGTCGGGCTGCCCGCGCACCACGCGCGCGTGCAGCGGGTTGAATCCCATGCGATAGACCAGGTCGGCCGGCGCGTCGATGTCCCAGATCGCCAGGTCGCAGTCCAGGCCCACCGCCAGGCGGCCGATGCGGTCCGCGCGGCCGAGGGCGCGTGCGGCTTCACGGGTGAAGCCGGCGATGCACTCGTCCACGGTCAGGCGGAACAGGGTGGCGCCCATGTTCATCGCCAGCAGCGGGCTGGTCAGCGGTGAGGTACCGGGGTTGCTGTCGGTAGCCAGGGCCAGCGGCACGCCGGCCGCACGCAGCGCGGCGATCGGGGGCAGGGTGGTATCGCGGGTGAAGTAGAAGGCGCCGGGCAGCAGCACGGCCACGGTGCCGGCGGTGGCCATGGCGGCGATGCCGGCGTCATCCAGATGTTCGATGTGGTCGGCCGACAGCGCGCCGAAGCCGGCGGCCAGTTCGGCGCCGTGCTGGTTGCTCAGCTGTTCGGCGTGGATCTTCACCGCCAGCCCGTGCGCGCGTGCGGCCTCGAATACCTGCCGCGCCTGCGCCGGCGAAAACGCGATGTTCTCGCAGAACACATCCACCGCTTCGGCCAGGCCTTCGGCGGCGATGGCCGGAATCATCACCTCGCACACCTCATCGGTGTACTCCTGTGCCTGTCGGCCGGGTGGCACCGCGTGCGCACCGAGGAAGGTCGGTACCACGTTCACCTGGCACTGCCGGCCCAGCGTACGGGCGACCTGCAACTGCTTGCGCTCGTCGTCCAGGGTCAGGCCGTAGCCGGATTTGATCTCCACCGTGGTCACGCCCTCGGCGCGCATCGCCAGCAGGCGCGGGCGGCTTTCGCGTGCCAGCTGGTCCGGGCTGGCGGCACGGGTGGCGCGCACGGTGGAGACGATGCCGCCGCCGGCGCGGGCGATGTCGGCATAGCTGGCCCCCTGCAGGCGCTGCTCGAATTCGTTGGCGCGGTTGCCGGCGTAGACCAGGTGGGTGTGGCAGTCGATCAGGCCGGGCGAGATCCAGCGGCCTTCGCCGTCGATGCGGGTGGCCGGGCGCAGGTGGCCATCGCTGCCGGCCGGGCCGATGTGGACGATGCGGCCGTCGGCGGCGGCCAGCACTGCATCGCGCAGGATGCCCAGGCCATCCCCGTCCAGGGTCATCAGGTGGACGTTGGACCAGAGCGTATCGCAGTGCATGGCATCCCCATCGCGGCTGTGCTTATATGTCTATACAATAAAGCCGTCCTTTTCGGGTTGTCCAGCCATGATCGATCCGCGTTCCCCCGCCGCCTTCCACGCTGAACAGGCCCTGCTGCCGCAGGGCTGGGCGCGCGATGTGCGCCTGCAGGTCAGCCAGGGCCGGATCAGCGCCATCAGCAGTGGCCAGCCAGCGCAGGCCGGGGATGAGCGCCTGCCGATCCTGGTGCCGGGCCTGCCCAACCTGCACAGCCACGCTTTCCAGCGCGGCATGGCCGGCCTGACCGAGATCGGCGGCGGCGACGGCGACAGTTTCTGGAGCTGGCGCGAACTGATGTACCGTTTCCTGGCCCACCTGCACCCGGAAGCGGTCGAGGCCATCGCGGCCCAGGCCTACATGGAAATGCTGGAAAGCGGCTTCACCCGCGTCGGTGAATTCCACTACCTGCACCACCAGGCCGACGGCCAGCCCTACGCCGAACGGGCGGAGATGAGTGCGCGCATCGCCGCGGCGGCGGCACAGACCGGCATCGGCCTGACCCTGTTGCCGGTGTTCTACGCCCATGCCGATTTCGGTGGCGCGCCGCCCAATCCGGCACAGCGCCGGTTGATCCATGACGTGGACGGTTTCGCGCAGCTGCTCGACGGTGCGCGCCATGCACTGGCCACGCTGCCCGACGCCGTGCTGGGCTTCGCACCGCACAGCCTGCGCGCGGTGACCGGCGAAGAGCTGGCAGCGCTGCTGCCGTTGAACGCGGGCCCGGTGCACATCCATATCGCCGAGCAGGTGCGCGAGGTCGACGCCTGCGTGGCCTGGAGCGGCCAGCGCCCGGTGCAATGGCTGTACGCGCATGCGCCGGTGGATGCGCGCTGGTGCCTGGTGCATGCCACCCATATCACCGATGACGAACGTGCAAGCATCGTCGCCAGCCAGGCGGTGGCCGGGCTGTGCCCGATCACCGAAGCCAACCTCGGCGATGGCCTGTTCCCGATGCAGGCCTTCGCGCGTGAGGGCGGGCGTTTCGGCGTCGGTTCCGATTCCAACGTGCTGATCGATGCGGCCGAAGAACTGCGCCTGCTCGAGTACGGCCAGCGCTTGACCCTGCGCGGGCGCAACATGCTCGCCCCCGACGCCACCCGCAGCAGCGGGCGCTATCTCTACGAAGGGGCGGTCAACGGCGGTGCACAGGCGCTGGGCGTGGCCGCCGGCCTGCAGGTGGGCGCCAGTGCCGATCTGCTGGCGCTGGATCCGCTGCACCCGGCCCTGGTCGGCCGCAGCGGCGATGCGCTGCTTGACAGCTGGATCTTCGCTGCACGTAATGGCGCGCTGCGCGCCGTCTGGCGCCATGGCCGCCAGGTGGTGGCCGATGGCCGCCACCTGCAGCGCGATGCCATCACCGCCCGGTTCGCGCAGGCCCTGCGCGGCGTGCTGGGCTGAGTCCTTCCCTGCCGAGACCCCCGTGACCGTCCGCAAGTCCGCCACGCTCAACCAGCGCATCCGCAGCGACCTGGAAAGCCGCATCCTCAGCGGCGAATGGGCGCCGGGCTTCCGCATTCCGTTCGAGCACGAGCTGATGGAACAGTACGGCTGCTCGCGGATGACGGTGAACAAGGTGCTGACCGCGCTGGCCGAGAGCGGCATGATCGAGCGCCGTCGCCGCGCCGGTTCATTCGTGGCGCGCCAGCCACCGCACCTGGAGCAGGTGGCGCTGGAGATTCCCGACATCGCCATGGAAGTCGGTTCGCGGGGGCACCAGTACGGCTACCGCCTGCTGCGCCGCGAGCTGCGTGCTGCCGAAGCGGGCAACGCCGGTGAGGAGGAACTGGCCGGCGGCGACAGGCTGCTGGCGATGCGCTGCCTGCACCTGGCCGATGGTCGGCCGCTGGCACTGGAGCATCGCCTGATCAGCCCGGTCGGGGTGCCGGAGGTGCTGGCGGTCGATTTCGAGGTGACCGCGCCGGGCAGCTGGCTGCTGCAGAACGTGTCCTGGACCCGCGCCCAGCATCGCATCAGCGCCTGGGGCGCCGACGCCGCCAGCGCCAAGCTGCTGGCGGTGCCACAGGGCACCGCGTGCCTGGTGATCGAGCGCCTGACCTGGCGCGGCGACCAGCCGATCACCCGGGTGCGGCAGATGTTCCTGGGCGATGCGTGGGATCTGGTGGCGCGCTTCGCGCCGGGTGGACGCTGACACGGCGGAGTGTCGTGTTGCACTCTGTTGTGTCGTGTGTACGATGTGTATGGTCGTCGCATGAAAAGCGGCGACCTCATCCGGGAGCTGGAGGCAGCAGGTTGGACCTGCCGCCGGATTCGTGGCTCCCATCATGTATTCAGGCATCCGCACCTGCCCTACATCATCACGGTGCCACACCCCCGCAAGGATCTGGGTAAAGGGCTGGTGCAGGCGGTGCGGAAGCTGGCAGGACTGACGCAGGAGGTCCGATGCGATATCCAGCCTTGATTGAACCGGGCGATGAAAGCACGGCGTGGGGGGTGGTTGTGCCGGATCTGCCGGGCTGTTTTTCGGCCGGCGATACGCTCGATGAGGCCATCGAAGCGGCAGAGCAGGCCGTGCTTGGTTGGATGGATGCTGCGCTCGATGCCGGCCGGGCAATTCCACGCCCGTCATCCCCGCAACAGGTTGCAGCCGACGCCGGGCGTGAGGGGAACTGGATACTGGCGTACATCTACGTTGACCCGGCCGCGCTCGATGACACGCTGGAGCGTGTCAACATCAGCCTGCCGCGGCGGATCCTTGCCCGTCTGGATGCACAGGCCAAGGCGGCCGGTGAATCACGGTCCAGCTATATCGCGCACCTGGCCGCGCTGGGGTGAGCGGACGCGCGCGACAACACCGGCATCCGGCGGGTTCATGCCCTCACATCGTCGCGCACTGGCGCCAGCGCACGGGCTCTTCCACACCGGGGCGGGCATTGAGCTGGATGCGCACGGTACGCAGCGCGGGGTAGTGCAGCACCTGGTCGCAGATCAGCGGCCAGATGGCGTCGATGTCACCGGTGCGGTTGATGGCCAGGGTCTGCCGGGTCAGCCAGACGCCACTGGCCACGCCGGGTTGCCGGGCCAGGTCATGGGACAGCTGCCGCTGGTAGCGTTCCAGCGTGGCGGCATCGGGGTTCGGGTCGGAGCGGTCATCGCCTGCAGTGGCGGCCGGCGCGACGGCCGGTGCCGGGGCGGCCGTGAGCGGGGAGGGCGTTGCCACGGGCGCGGCCGGTGCGGTGGGCGCCACGGGGGCGGCGGCCGGCTCGGGCACCGGCGGTGCCTCCCGTTCCGCCACGGTGGTCTGGTAACCCAGGCCTGCCAGCAGGCCCAGCGTGCAGGCCCCCAGCAGGGCGATGGCGGTACGGCGCAGCGCTTCATTGCGCGCCGTGGCGCGCACGCGGCTTTCGATGTCGCCGGGCAGGTAGGGCTGCAGCAGCGGCCACAGGCGCGGACCGTCCAGCACATCCACGCCCTGCTTGAGCGCAGCAGCCAGGCCATCACGCTCCACCCGGCCTTCGGTGATCAGCAGCCCGCCCTTGGCGCCGGCCAGCCGAGCAGCGGCCCCCAGTTCGTTCACCGCTGCGGTGCCGATGCGGTAGGCCAGCCCGTGCTTGCACGACACCAGCCAGCGGTGGGGGCCATCGCTGAGCAGGAAATCACTGCTGGGCTCGCGGCTGTCGGCCTGGCCGTCGCCCACGTCGTGCAGGCCACGCTGTTCGTGCAGTGCGCGCTTGACCAGCGTGGAGAACTCGCGCCAGTGCATGCCGGCCAATGCCTGCAGGCCCAGTTGCATTTCCTTCCGGCGACGCTTGAACCACCACAGGTACACGGTGGCCAGGCCACCGGAGAGCACGGCCAGCAGCAGGGCCAGAATCCAGGAGAACATGCAGGAGGGGAGCGGGACAGCCGGAAAGGAAAGGACAGTGTAAAGGTCCCTTCCGACAATGGGATCAGGTCATTCCTGACAGGAATCGTGACGCGGCGCCCATTTCAATCGTTGCCCCGGGACGCAGGCATGAAAAACCCGCCAATCCGGAAGCCGTGAGGGGAGGGAACAAACGGCAGCAGGTGGATTGGCGGGTTCGTCCCGATTGTCACCAAAGCTTTGCTGCTTTGCAACAACCGGTGGCCGTCGGGTTCAGGGTGCAGCGCCGGGCGCCTGATGGCTGCCCGGGGTGGGCTCGCCGCTGGCAGGGCTGGCGGCGCGGTTTTCCAGGCGGGCGATGCGGCTGTTGAGCGCGTCCAGGCGCGCTTCCAGCGCGGCGAATTCGTCGGCGGTGGGCACATGCAGGCGCTTGAGCACCCCCTGGACCTGGTCGTCGAACGCCTTTTCCACTTTGGTCCAGGTGCCGCTGGCCTTTTCGCGTGCCTCGTCCAGCGACTGCTCGACGTTGTCGCGCCAGCCCGGGCCCTGGTCGGCATGGCGCTCGCGGCGGCGCTGTTCCCAGGCCTCGCCTTCCTTCACCAGCGAATCGAAGAAACGGCCCCCTTCGGCCTGTGCACGGCCCAGCGCGCCCAGCCCGGCCAGCCAGACCTGCTGCGCCGAATCGCTGAAGCGGCGCGAGAAGCGTTCGGCCTGTTCGCCGAAGGATGCCTTGTCTTCCTCATCGCGGTGGCGGTCGTCATGATCGTAGGTGTTCATGTGCTGTCCTCGGGCAGGGGAGACCTGCCTTGGAGACTACCGCGCCGCCGGTTGCAGGACCGTGATGGCCCCGCCGGGGTTCAGCCGAGCTTTTCCTTCAGCACCCGCTGGATCTCGCTTTCCACCATGCCCTTCATGGCCGACAGCAGGAAGCCCAGCTTGGCGCTCACGCGCACCGCACCGGGCAGCAGTTCGATGGCCCCATCGACGCCGCTGCCGTTGAAATCCAGCACATCGCCGCGCCAGCTGGACTTCAGGCCGAAGCGCTCGGCCAGCTTGGCGGCGACGTCCTCGATGGCCTGGCGGGCCTGCGGTTCGGGCAGGGAATGGGCGTGGCGGACATCAATGGTGGACATGCAGGTTCCTTGCGCGAGGCGGGAAATTCCAGGAGGGCGTGCATTGTGCGCATCGCGGCGGCCTGCGCCAAGCGGTGCGCGGGTTCTTCTGCACCTGCGAGCAACCTGCTAGGCTGCGCCGCGTGCAGAACCTGCTTGTCCACTTCAGCCAGCAACACCACCCCGACCAGCCCTTGAAGCCGGGGGTGCAGCGCATCGTGCGCCAGGCCAACGGCAGCGTGCGGCTGGGCGATGGCAGCCATGGCGCCCTGCTGCTGGCGCAGTTCTGCCTGGATGATCGCGGCCTGTGGCTGCAGGTGGCCAATGGCATCCGTGGCATCCACGTCAACGGCCGCCCGGTGCGGCGCATGGCCCTGCTGCGTGCCGGTGATGCGGTGTACGTGGATGGCGTGGAAATGGTGCTGCAGGGCGAGGTGGACATGCCGTCCCAGCCGCCGGCCCCGAAGGATGCCGGCGATGACCAGATGCTGCTGCGCGGCGTGGGCGGCCTGCACCATGGCCGCGGCTACACGCTGGCCCGGCCGCGGGTGATCGGGCAGGGCATCGATGCGGACATCGCCATCGACGAGCCCGGTTTCGCCAGCCAGCATGCCCGGGTGGAAGTACACGGCGAGCGCGTGCTGCTGCGTGATCTGGGCAGCAGCGAGGGCAGTCGGGTCAACGGCCTGCCGGTGCGCCACTGCTGGCTGCAGCCGGGCGACCAGCTGGTGCTGGAAGGGCAGCATCGCTTCGTGCTGGAGGTACCGCACGACCCGCGCCGGCGCCCGCTGCCGGTGGAAGAGGACGTGCAGCCACAAGCCGACGTCCCTCCGGCGCACCTGCCCCCGGCCAAGGTACGCCGCTGGCCGTGGCTGCTGGCCAGTGCCCTACTGCTGGCCGCCGTGCTGAGCCTGCTGCTGCTGTTCGGCGCGCGCTGAGGTTGGCGTAGCCGCCGACGGGCTGTGCAGCCACGCATGGCGTGGCACTGCCGGGAATGGGCGAGGTTGGGCAGCTCGGGTGCTCAGGTCCGGCAAGCGGTTGCGGATGCAACCAAATTCCCTTGCCGGACAAGGCCGCAAGGGTGGTGCGCTGCGGCATACTAGGGCTCTTGCCCCACAGGTGTGACATGACGCGCGCGTTCAACTTCAGTGCCGGCCCTGCGATGTTGCCGGAAGCGGTCCTGCGCCAGGCGCAGGAAGAAATGCTGGAATGGCACGGCGCAGGCGCCTCGATCATGGAGATGAGCCACCGTGGCCCGGAATTCATGGCCGTGGCCGCCGAGGCCGAAGCCGATCTGCGCCGCCTGCTCGATGTTCCCGATGACTATGCCGTGCTGTTCCTGCCCGGCGGGGCGACCACCCAGCAGGCCCTGTTGCCGCTGAACTTCGCCGCTCCCGGCCAGCGTGCCGACTACGTGCTCAGTGGGCACTGGGGCAAGACCGCGGTCAAGCAGGCCGGGCCTTATGTGGCTGCCCACATCGCCGCCAGCAGCGAAGCCGGCGGCTTCCGTGACATTCCTGCCCGTGCCGGCTGGCAGCTCTCGGCCGATGCCGCCTACGTGCACATCACCGCCAACGAGACCATCCACGGCGTCGAATTCCGCGATGTACCGGACGTGGGCGATGTGCCGCTGGTGGCCGATTTCAGCTCATCCATCGCCAGCGAGCCGCTGGATGTGCGCCGCTTCGGTGTCATCTATGCCGGTGCGCAGAAGAACCTCGGCCCGGTCGGCATCGGCGTGGTGATCGTCCGCCGCGACCTGCTCGAACGCAGCGGCCAGCCGCGTGCGGACATCTTCGATTACCGCTCGCATGCCGCACGCGATTCGATGCTCAACACGCCGCCCACCTGGAACTGGTACATGGCCGGGCTGGTGTTCAAGTGGATGCTGGCCGAGGGCGGGGTGGTCGAATTCGCCAAGCGCAATGCCGCCAAGGCGGCGCTGGTGTATGCGGCCATCGATGCCTCCGGTGGCTTCTACCGCAACGACGTCGCACCGTCGGTGCGCTCGCGCATGAACATTCCCTTCTTCCTGCCCTCGGCCGATCTGGATGCGCGCTTCGTCGCCGAATCCAAGGCGGCCGGGCTGCTGGCACTGAAGGGGCACAAGGCAGTCGGTGGCATCCGTGCCTCGCTGTACAACGCCATGCCGCTGGCCGGGGCCGAGGCGCTGGTCGCCTTCATGGCCGATTTCCAGCAGCGTCACGGCTGAGCATTGAACGGCGCGTCGCGTCGGGCGCGCGCCCCGCAACAAGGATTACCGATGGCAAGCAAACCCGCCAAGAAGGCGACAAAGAAGGCCGGACCGGTCAAGGCCAAGGCAACGCCGGTTCCCACCCAGGCGCCGCTGGCGCTGGCCGATGTGCGCGCCAAGATCGACCAGATCGACCGCGACATCCAGGGCCTGATCGCCGAGCGCGCGCAGTTCGCCCACCAGGTCGGCAAGGCCAAGGGCAAGCTGGCCGCCGCCGTCGACTACTACCGCCCCGAGCGCGAAGCGCAGGTGCTGCGCATGGTGGTGGACCGCAACGAGGGCCCGCTCAGCGATGAGCTGCTGGTGCATGTGTTCCGCGAGATCATGTCCGCCTGCCTGGCCCAGCAGGAACCGCTGAAGATCGGCTACCTCGGCCCGGAAGGCACCTTCAGCCAGCAGGCCGTGCTCAAGCACTTCGGCCGCTCGGCGCTGGGCCTGCCCATGGCCAGCATCGAAGAAGTGTTCCAGGAAGTGGAAGCGGGCAACGCCGATTTCGGCGTGGTGCCGGTGGAAAATTCGGGGCAGGGCACCATCCAGATCACCCTGGACATGTTCCTGACCTCCAACCTGAAGATCTGCGGTGAAGTGGAACTGCGCGTGCAGCAGTACCTGATGTCGCGCAGTGGCCGCATCGAGGACATCGAGCGCATCTACGCCCACCCGCAGTCGTTCATGCAGACCTCGGCGTGGCTGCGTGCCAACCTGCCCAAGGCCGAGAAGATTCCGGTATCCAGCAATGCCGAAGGCGCGCGCCGCGCCCGCAATGCCGACGATGCCGCCGCCATCGGTGGCGAAAGCGCCGGCCACGTGTACGGCCTGAAGAAGGTCGTCACCAAGCCGATCCAGAACGATGCCGACAACACCACCCGCTTCCTGGTGGTGGGCCGCAACATCTTCCCCACCTCCGGCCATGACCGCACCTCGGTGCTGGTGTTCATCCATGACAAGCCCGGCGCGCTGTTCGATGTGCTCAGTCCGTTTGCCCGCCATGGCATCAGCATGAACCGCATCGAGTCGCGCCCCTCGCACCACGGCAAGTGGGAATACGGCTTCTTCATCGACCTGGCCGGCCACATCGACGATGCGCCGATGCAGGCTGCGCTGGCCGAGCTGGAAGCGCATTCGGCGCAGATCAAGATTCTCGGTTCCTATCCGGTGGCCGTGCCCTGAGCCACCGCAGGCGGCGCCACGCGCGCCGCCGCCCCTGTCGTATTGCCGCCGCGTGCGGCCCCCACGGATTCCCACCATGAGCAACGCGCAGTACTGGATCGCCCGCAAGGGCCAGCCCCTGCAGGGCGCCCTGACCATTCCCGGCGACAAGTCGGTCTCGCACCGGGCGGTGATGTTCGCCGCACTGGCCGATGGCACCTCCACCATCGAAGGCTTCCTGGAAGGCGAAGACACCCGCGCCACCGCGCGCATCTTCAGCCAATTGGGCGTGCAGGTGGAAACCCCGTCGCCGTCGCGGCGCGTGGTGCACGGCGTCGGCATCGATGGCCTGCAGGCGCCGGCGGCGGAACTGGACTGTGGCAACGCCGGTACCGGCATGCGCCTGCTGGCCGGGCTGCTGGCCGGCCAGCGCTTCGACTGCACGCTGGTGGGTGATGAATCGCTGTCCAAGCGCCCGATGCGCCGCGTCACCGGCCCGCTGGCGCAGATGGGCGCGCGCATCGACACCCGTGACGACGGCACCCCGCCGCTGCACGTGCACGGCGGCCAGCCGCTGCAGGGCATCGATTTCGTGTCGCCGGTGGCCAGCGCGCAGGTGAAATCGGCCGTGCTGCTGGCCGGCCTGTACGCGCAGGGCGAAACCGCCGTCACCGAACCGCACCCGACCCGCGATTACACCGAGCGCATGCTCTCGGCCTTCGGCGTGGAGATCGACTTCTCGCCCGGCAAGGCCCGCCTGCGCGGCGGCCAGCGCCTGCGCGCCACCGATATCGTGGTGCCGGCCGACTTTTCCTCGGCGGCCTTCTTCCTCGTGGCCGCCAGCATCATTCCCGGCTCGCAGCTGCGCCTGAAGCAGGTGGGCCTGAACCCGCGCCGCACCGGCCTGCTGCAGGCACTGCGCCTGATGGGCGCGGACATCACCGAGGAAAACCCGGCGGTGCAGGGCGGTGAAGCGGTGGCCGATCTGGTGGTGCGTTACGCCCCGCTGAAGGGCGCGCAGATTCCCGAAGCGCTGGTGCCGGACATGATCGACGAGTTCCCCGCGCTGTTCGTCGCCGCTGCCGCGGCCGAGGGCAACACCGTGGTGACCGGCGCGGCCGAACTGCGGGTGAAGGAATCCGACCGCCTGGCAGCGATGGCCACCGGCCTGCGCACGCTGGGCGTGCAGGTGGATGAAACCGCCGACGGCGCCACCATCCACGGCGGTGCGGTGCTGGGCAGCGGCACCATCGAGAGCCATGGCGACCACCGCATCGCGATGGCCTTCGCCATTGCCGGCCAGCTCAGCCATGGCGAGGTGCGCATCAACGACATCGCCAATGTCGCCACCTCGTTCCCGGATTTCGACGGCCTGGCACGCGGCGCAGGCTTCAACCTGGGCTGAGGGCGCGCAGGCCCGGTGTGTTCACCGGGGCGGCAGCGCCAGGCCATGGCTGGCGACCTCGCGGCAGCCATAAAAAAGGACGGAGGCCGAAGCCTCCGTCCCGATCACGAACCCCTCGTCCGCGATCAACGCTCGGTACGGAAATCCACCGGCACGCGCACCACGCTGGCCACGCTGCGACCATCCTGCATGGCCGGCTGGAACTTCCAGTCGCGTACCGTGCTCAGTACGGCGCGGTCCAGATCGCGGCTGCGTTCGCCGGTACGCGACACGATCGCCGCCTCGGTGACATTGCCGCGCGTATCCACGTTCAGGCTGGCGACAACGCTGCCCTGCACGCCATTGCGCAGGGCAGCCGGCGGGTAGGTCGGCTTGGTGTTGCTGGCCAGCGGGCGGGCCTCGCGGCTGCGCACCGCCGGGAGGGCCTTGCGGGCGGTGCTGTTGGCCGGTGCCGCCTGGCGCGGGGTCGTACCCGATGCGGTGGTTGCCGGCGTTTCCGTTGCCGGCAGCATGCGGTCGCCGACGGGCGCCGGGGCCACGTCGTCATGGTTGGCTACGCGCAGCCAGACCAGCGCTGCGGCGAACATCGCCAGGATCAGCGCCATCCACAACCAGGGCGATGTCGACCGGCGGTTTTCCTGCGGATCGCCATCGCGCTGGTGATGGACAGTGCCGTTGATGTCATGGGCATGGGTGGCATTCATTGCGGACTCCTTGGCGTCTGTTTGACGACGCCCCGAGTCTTGCCCGTGCACGGTTGCCGGTGTGTCAGTTACGCGTCAACGCGGCGCGCGCATACCCGGCAGGGTTCAGTTTGCTGCCGGGCAGGGTTCAGCTTACTGACCGGCCTTGAAATCGAACGGCACTTCGATGCTGCCCGGCACCGGCTGGCCATTGCTGTGCGCCGGGGTGAAGCGCCACTGGCGCACCGCATCCAGCGCGGCGCGGTCCAGATCACGCGAGCCGCTGCGCTGGACCAGGGTGGTGCCGGTCGGCTGGCCGCCGGCATCCACATCCACGCGCACCACCACCGAACCGGTCTCGCCACGGCGCAGCGCAGCGGGCGGGTACTCCGGGGCCGGCGACTGGCCCGGCACCGGCATGGGACGGTCGGCGGCCACCGGCGTGCCTGGCACGGGCGCCGGGGCCGGCGCGGGTTCAGCGGCCGGCGGCGGGGCCGGCGCGGTTTCCACCAGTTTCGGTGCCTCTTCCGGCGGCGGCGCGGGCTTGGCATCGGGCATGTCACTGGAACCGGCGGCCGCCGGCAGCGGTTCGGGCAGCGGGGCCACCTCGGCCCCCTGCTGCGGGGTCTGTGCGGCCGGGTCGGCCTGCAGGAATTCGTTGTCGCGGCGCCCGGCCAGCCAGACCAGCACGAACAGCAGCACGCCCACGCCGAAGGCGATGCCGGCGATCTTCAGGCTGTTGCGCGGGATATGCAGGACGAAGGACTTGCCAGACGGAGAGCGGGACGCGGACATGGGCCAGACCAGGACGGAATGCCCCGATTCTGCCACGCCCGGAATGAACCCAGCGGCAGAAATCCGTATAACAGGCGATAATCCCCGTCCTGATCCCCAATCCACCGACACCTGCCATGCTCGATCCTGCCTTGCTCCGCCACCAGCCCGCCGACCTCGCCGAACGCCTGCGCAGCAGTCGTGGCTTCGAGCTCGACGTGTCTGCCCTGGAGTCCCTGGAGGCCGATCGCAAGCGCATCCAGGTGCGGACCCAGGAGCTGCAGAGCCTGCGCAACAGCCGCTCCAAGGCCATTGGCCAGGCCAAGGCCAAGGGCGAGGACGTCTCGGCCATCATGGCCGAAGTGGCCGCCTTCGCCGATGAACTGAAGGCCTCGGAAGTAACCCTGGACGAGCTGCGCGCGCAGATCGACGCCATCGCCATGGGCCTGCCGAACCTGCCGGCCGAGGACGTGCCGGCAGGCGCCGACGAGAACGACAATGTCGAACAGGCCCGCTGGGGCACCCCGCGTACGTTCGATTTCAAGGTGCTCGACCATGTCGAACTGGGCGCGCGCCACAAGTGGCTCGACGGCGAAACCGCCGCCAAGCTGTCCGGTTCGCGCTTCACCGTGCTGCGTGGCCCGATCGCCCGCCTGCACCGCGCGCTGGCCCAGTTCATGCTGGACCTGCACAGCGGCGAGCACGAGTACCAGGAAACCAACGTCCCGGTCATCGTCAACGCCGACAGCCTGTACGGCACCGGTCAGCTGCCCAAGTTCGAAGAGGACATGTTCATCACCCACCTGGGTGAGCAGAAGCGTTACCTGATTTCCACCTCGGAAATCTCGCTGACCAACATCGTGCGCGACGAGATCATCGACGCCGAGCGCCTGCCGCTGCGCATGACCGCCCATTCGCTGTGCTTCCGTTCCGAAGCCGGCAGCGGTGGCCGCGACGTGCGCGGCATGATCCGCCAGCACCAGTTCGAGAAGGTGGAACTGGTGTCGGTGTGCCGCCCGGAAGACAGCGACAGCGAACACCAGCGCATGACCCGCTGTGCCGAAGTGGTGCTGGAAAAGCTCGGCCTGCCGTACCGCAAGGTGCTGCTGTGCACCGGTGACATGGGCTTCTCGGCCGTGAAGACCTTTGACCTGGAAGTGTGGCTGCCCTCGCAGGACACTTACCGCGAAATCTCCTCGTGCTCCAACACCGGTGATTTCCAGGCCCGCCGCATGCAGGCCCGCTGGCGCAACCCCGCCACCGGCAAGCCGGAGCTGCTGCACACCTTGAACGGGTCGGGCGTGGCCGTGGGCCGCGCGATGATCGCGGTGATGGAGAACTACCAGAACGCCGATGGCAGCATCACCGTGCCGGACGTGCTGCGCCCGTACATGGGCGGTGTTGAAACCATCGGCTGATCGGGCCATGTAGCGCCACGCCATGCGTGGCTGCTGCAGGGTGGGTTTCATCCACGCAGGGCGTGGATCCACAACAGCACCAGGGTCCCGGTAGAGCCACGCCATGCGTGGCTGTTCCAGGATTGGTCGTGCGGTGTGGGTTTCATCCACGCACGGCGTGGATCTACAACAGCACCAGGTTCCATGTAGAGCCACGCCATGCGTGGCTGTTCCAGGATTGGTCGTGCGGTGTGGGTTTCATCCACGCAGGGCGTGGATCCACAACAGCACCCGGTTCCATGTAGAGCCACGCCATGCGTGGCTGTTCCAGGATTGGTCGTGCGGTGTGGGTTTCATCCACGCACGGCGTGGATCTACAACAGCACCAGGTTCCATGTAGAGCCACGCCATGCGTGGCTGTTCCAGGGGCGCACGCGCGATCAGGGTTTCATCCACGCACGGCGTGGATCTACAGCGCCCGCACTTTCTCCAGCGGCACCCAGCCGGCGGTGCCGCCTTCGACCGGCACGCACCATGCCCAGCCATTGAGCGTGCGTTCGCCGCGCAGCCGTTGCCCGACATCCACATCCAGTTCGCGTGCGCAGTAGTCCTCCGCGGCGAAAGCGTCACCCTGCGCCGTGCGTCCGATCACCGGTGCCGGCACGAAGCCCGGCTGCTGGCCCTCGGCCTCGCACAGGAACCAGTCCTCCCAGCCTTCCGGCCCTTCATAACGTTCGCCCACCACCAGCGCCTGCCCACGCACCAGCGTGATCGGCTGCGGGAACTCGCTGCGGTGTTCTGCGATGACTTCATAGTCCATGCGTAGTGCTCCATTTTCGGGGCTCTACTGTAGAGCCACCTCGCGCCGAACTGTAGGTCCGCGTCATGCGTGGATGAACGGTGGCACCGCGCAACAGAAAACGGCCCCGCACATGGCAGGGCCGTTGGGGTGGGCTGGCCCCGGGGGAGGGGAAAGGGCCAGCCCGGGCGGGGCGCCCGACGAGGACAGCGCCCGCCGTTGAACTCAGGCCGCCACGGCCAGCGCAGCGCTCGGCAGCGACGCCAATGCGCCGGTGATCGCGTCTTCGCGGTGCTTGGGCGAATAGGCCAGGCCTTCAGCGCGCACGAATTCGACGTTGTTGATGCCCATGAAGCCGAACACCTGGCGCAGGAAGGGTTCCTGGAAGTCCGCCGGCGAATCGGTGTAGATGCCACCACGCGAGCTGGCGATGATCACGCGCTTGCCGCCGGCCAGGCCCACCGGGCCGTTCTCGGTGTACTTGAAGGTGCGGCCGGCCACGGCGACGCGGTCGATCCAGGCCTTGAGCGTGGAGGGAATGCTGAAGTTGTACATCGGCGCGCCGATGACCACGACATCCGCCGCCAGGAACTGCTGCATCACGGCTTCAGCGTCGGTGGCTTCGGCCGCGTCGGCCTGGGCCAGCGAGGTGCTGCGCAGGTGCGGAATCGGGTTGTGGTCCAGGTCGCGGTAGCTGACATCGACGTTCTGGCCGGTCTCAACCAGATTTGCGACGATGGCCGCCGACAGCTGGCGGGAAACCGAATTTTCGCCAAGAACGCTGGCGTCGAGGTGCAGGAGCTTCATGGCAGGGGGTCCTATGTTCTGGGGGAGGCGGGTGGCCCGCCGACGGAGAGAACGATAGGTTGTTGCCAATTTGGAATAAAGGTGATTGAATGCCACGTATTGTTCTAGTTATGGAACTAGGGTATGCATGACCTCAATGACCTGTACTACTTCGCCATGGTTGTCGACCACGGCGGTTTCGCCGCCGCCGAACGCGCGCTGGGCATTCCCAAGTCGCGCCTGAGCCGGCGCATCAGCCAGCTGGAAACCGATCTCGGTGTGCGCCTGCTGCAGCGCTCCACGCGCCGCTTCGCGGTGACCAACGTGGGTACCAGCGTACACCGCCACGCGCAGACGATGCTGGCCGAAGCACAGGCCGCGCGCGAAGTGGTGGACCGCCTCAGCGCCGAACCGCGCGGCGTGGTACGCGCCAGCGTGCCGGTATCGCTGGCGCAGATGCAGTTGCCCAAGCTGCTGCCGCTGTTCCTCAACCAGTACCCGAAAGTGCGGCTGCAGCTGAACATCAGCAACCGCCGCGTGGACATCATCAATGAAGGCTACGACGTCGCCCTGCGCGTGCGCTCGCGGCTGGATGACGATGGCAGCCTGGTGATGCGCAGCTTCGGCCAGGTGCAGGAACTGCTGGTGGCCAGCCCGAAGTACCTGGACCGTGCCGGCCGCCCGAAGGACCCGGATGAACTGGCCAACCATGTCACCCTGAGCATCAGCGAAGACGAAGCGCGCCAGCGCTGGGAACTGCATGGCCCGGAAGGCGCGGTGCGCCGCGTGGACCTGCAGCCGCGTGTGGCCGGCTTCGATTTCCCGCTGCTGCAGAGCATGGTCAAGGATGGATTCGGCATCACCATGCTGCCGGAAACCGTCTGCGCCGAAGCCGTGCGCAATGGCGAACTGGAAGTGGTGCTGCCGGACTGGTCGCTGCCGCAGGGCGTGTGCCACGCCGTGTTTGCCTCGCGCCGCGGCCTGCTGCCGGCCGTGCGTGTGTTCATCGACTTCCTGGCCGAGCACCTGCCGCCGCAGCTGGAGGCCTCGCGCCTGGATTGCGGTGGTGCCTGCGAAAAAGCCAAGGAAAAGATCCGCGCAACGGCGCTGGGTGCCCTGGCGGTGGATGCGGGCTGAGGCCCGCATCCCTCATCTGCACGCACGTGTCAGCGCCGGGCCATGTCCGGCGTTGATGCCTCGAAGGCAGTGATCAACTGCGCCCGAACAACCGGCGCCAGAACCCACGCGGCTTCTCCAGCACCACCGGTTGTGCGGCAACCGGCGGCGCTTCCAGCAGCGCCATCAGCGCTGCACTGCGCGGCTTCTTCAACCGCTGTGCATACTCCAGATAGGTCGTCACGCCGCGCATGTGCAGGCGTTCGGGCAGTGGTGGCAATGGCCCGCCGCGCAGCAGGGCTTCCAGTGCCTGCGGCTTGTCCAGGCGCACCGCCTCGAACAGCGCCGTGCCCCCGCATCCCGGCTCGATATGGTTCGCGCGCAGCGGGTTTTCGTCCAGCAGCCCACGCAGCACCGGCAGGTTGTCCTCGGCCACGGCCGCCACCAACCGCGCCAGCGCATCAGCCTCGACCATCGGCAAGCTGTCCCGGTACGCCTGATCGGCGATCTCGCGGGCGTCGCGGCCATCACCGCCTTCTATGCACAGGAAATCGGTGACCAGCGCCACCGGTGCGCCGCTGGTGTCCAACGCCCAGTAGCTCGGATAGACCCCATCACCCCAGCCGCTGGTGAACACCACCAGCCCATGCGGCGATGCCTCGCCCCAGGGGCGGTAATCGATGCCGTCATCCAGCCCATCGTGGCCGATCAGGGCGTCGGACCATTCGCCTTCCTCGCTGTCCTGCTGCTGCGCGATCAGCGCCAGCAGCGCCTGCTGGGTATCGGTATCCATGAAGCAGCCGATGCCTGCATCGACGGGGTAGCCGATGAAACTGTCCTCATCCAGGCTGGTCAGGTCCTGCGTGGTCCAGCGCGCCATCTGCCAGTGCAGCGAGGTCGCGCTGAGCGACGCCCGCGGGCGCAGCCACAGCACGGCCAGGGCAGGGCGGCCGCCGTGGGCAATGATCTCCACCGGGTAGTAGCCTGGGGCCACGGTGTAGTCGGCCAGTGCCGGGGCCTCCGGCTGCACCAGCGGATCGCACACCACCAGGCGCCCGCTGCTGACCGGCAACATACCGGCCGCCACGCGGCGCAGGGCGACGGTGGCCAGCCGTGCATCGTCCAGGAAACACGCGCGCAGGTTGGCCAGATCGAGGTGGGCCATGGGGGCTCCGGTTGCGGGGATACCCCCACCGTGCCGGATGGGGACCGCAGGGGCAAGCCTGCGGGTAGGGTGGGCTTGGGGAAATGGCCTTCACATGCGAGAATGGACCGCTTACCGGGCAATCCGGGACCCGATTGGAGAGATGGCCGAGCGGTTTAAGGCACCGGTCTTGAAAACCGGCGAAGGGTCAAACCTTCCGTGGGTTCGAATCCCACTCTCTCCGCCAGACAGCGCTCAAAGCGACGGGCACCTCATCGATGCCCGTCAGACTTGGACACGCGCCTCTTGCGCAGGCGTCATTTCGGCATCAGCACCGTATCGATCACATGGATCACGCCATTGGACTGGGCAACATCGGCAATGCTGATCGCCGCTTTCCCACTCTTGGCATCCACAACCCACAGCTTGCCCTGGTGCAGTGCGACGGTGAGCGATTCACCTTGCACCGTCTTCAGCGTGGCCTTGCCGCCGTGCTTCTTCGCATCGGCCATCAGCTGGCTTGAGGTGTAGGTACCCGGCACAACGTGGTAGGTCAGGATCTTGGTCAGTTGTGCCTTGTTTTCAGGCTTGACCAGCGTATCCACGGTGCCGGCTGGCAGCTTGTTGAAGGCCGCATCGGTGGGTGCGAATACGGTGAAGGGGCCCTTGCCGTTGAGCGTATCGACCAGGCCGGCAGCCTTCACTGCTGCTACCAGGGTGGTGTGGTCCTTCGAGTTCATCGCGTTTTCCACGATGGTCTTGGTCGGGTACATCGCTGCGCCACCTACCATGACAGGGTCGGCAGCCTGTGCGATCGATGCGGTAGCGCAGAGAACAGCGAAGCTTGCGGCCATTGCCGCCCGCTGGAGGAGAACGTTCATCTTGCAGCTCCTGGGAAAGTGGCCCTCACGGTGAGGGCTATTCCGATACGCTGCCAGCGTCGAATTGGATGCAGCGCCGCTGGGCATTAGCCCAGCGGCAGGTAAACAGGCCGGCGGCCAATCAGGCCGCCGAGCCTGACAATCACGGAAGCCTCACTTTCCCCTCATCCCACCGGATGCGTAGACCGCCGCCGGAACTTCCGCGACAGCCATTCCCCCACGTCATCCACCACCGTAAACGCGGCCGGAATCACGATCAGGCTCAACAGCGTGGAGGTAATCAGGCCACCGATCACGGCAATGGCCATCGGCGCGCGGAAGCTGGAATCACCGGCAAAGCCCAGGGCAATCGGCATCATGCCCGCGCCCATCGCCAGGGTGGTCATGATGATCGGCTGGGCGCGCTTGCGGCAGGCGTCGATCAGTGCGTCGTGCTGGGTCATGCCGTGCTCGTCTTCGGCCATCACCGCGTAGTCCACCAGCAAGATGGAGTTCTTGGTGGCGATGCCGATCAGCATCAGCAGGCCGATCAGGGCCGGCAGTGACAGCATGTTCTGCGTGATCAGCAGTGCACCGAACGCACCGCCGGCACACAGCGGCACGGCGGCGAGGATGGTCACCGGCATCAGCGCATGGTTGAACAGCAGCAACAGCACCATGTAGATGCAGATCAAGCCGGCGGCCATCGCCAGCAGGAAGCCGATGAACAGTTCCACGAACACTTCGGCATCGCCGGTGTTGAGGAAGGTCACGCCGGGCGGCAGCTGCTTCACGCTGGGCAGGGCCTGCACTTCGGTCATCACATCGCCCAGCGGGCGGCCGTTGAGTTCGGCGGTCAGGGTGACGTTGCGCTGGCGCTGGTAGCGCGAGATCTGCGAGGGGCCGCTGCCTTGCTGGATGTCGGCCACGGCGGCCAGCGGCACCGGTCCGTTGCGGCCCGGTACGCGCAGCTGGCTGATCAGCGCCGGGTCGGCCAGCGTGGCTTCGGCAAAGCCCACGCGGATCGGCACCTGGCGGTCGGGCAGGTTGAGCTTGGCCAGGCGCTGTTCGTAGTCGCCGGCGGTGGCGATGCGTGCGGCTTCGGCAATGTCGGCCGTGGCCACGCCCAGATCGGCGGCGCGCGCGGCATTGGGCACGATCTGGATTTCCGGCCGCAGCAGCGAAGCGGTGGAGGTGACGCTGCCCAGCCCCTGGATGCCACGCAGGTCGCGCTCCAGCGCGGTGGAGGCTTCCTGCAGGCGCTGCGGGTCATCACCGGACAGCACCAGCTGCAGCAGGTTGCCCGGCTCGGAGCTGACATAGCTCACGCGCACGCCGGGCAGGTCGGCCAGACGCTGGCGGGCGTCGCGCTCCAGCACGCGCTGGTCGCGCTCGCGGGTGCTGGCGGTGCCCCAGTCGAGCACCAGCGTGGCCTTGCGCGGCTCGCCCACGCCGGTGGCGTTGGGGTCGCCCAGGTCCAGCACGCTGCCGACGGCGGTGTAGACCTGCTTCAGCTCGGGAATGTCCTTCAGCAGCGCACGGGCATGCTCGGCCACGGCCACGGTGTCCTGCAGGCGCGTGCCTGGCGGCAGTTCCAGGTTGAGGTTGCTGCGGCCCAGGTCCGACTGCGGGATGAAGGTGGCCGGGATCAGCGGCACCAGTGCCAGCGAAGCCACGAACAGGCCGGTGGCCAGCCACAGCGTGCGGCCACGGTGGCGCAGGGCGGCATCCACCCAGCCCAGGTACCAGCCCATCAGGCGCGATTCGGGCTTTTCCTCGCCGTGCGGCTTGAGCAGGTAGGCGGCCATCATCGGCGTCAGCAGGCGTGCCACCAGCAGCGAGAACAGCACGGCCGTGGCGGCGGTCCAGCCGAACTCGCGGAAGAATTTGCCGGCGATGCCGGGCATGAAGGCCACCGGCACGAACACCGCGGCCAGTGTCAGCGAGGTGGCGATGACCGCGTTGCCAATCTCGCCGGCCGCTTCGCGCGCCGCTTCCAGCGGCGGCTTGCCCATGCGCAGGTGGCGCACGATGTTCTCGATCTCCACGATCGCATCGTCCACCAGGATGCCCACCACCACCGACAAGGCCAGCAGGGTGATCATGTTCAGGGTGAAGCCGAACCAGTACATCACCGCGAAGGTGGGGATGATCGACAGCGGCAGCGCCAGCGCGGAAACCCAGGTCGCCCGCCAGTCACGCAGGAACAGCCACACCACCAGCAGCGCCAGGAACGCGCCCTCGTAGAGCATGGTCATCGAGGAGTCGTAGGAGCGGTGCGTTTCGTCGATGGCGGTGGTGACCAGGCGGAAATCGATGCCCGGATGGTCGGCCTTGATCTTGTCCAGCGCGGCATGCACGCCGGCTTCCACCTTCACTTCGCTGGAACCGCGGGTGCGCGACATCGAGAACGCCACCACGCCCTTGCCATCCAGCAGCGCCGCTTCGGTGGGGTCGGCGGCGGCGTCGGTCACCGTGGCCAGCGTGGACAGGCGCACCGCGCGGCCGTCGGGCAGCGCGATGGAATAGTCACGCAACGCCTGTGCGTCGGCCACCGTGCCCAGCGTGCGGATGGTCTGCTGCGCGCCTTCCACTTCGGTCTTGCCACCGGCACGCTCGACCTGGATGCGCGCCAGCTGCTGCGATACATCGCCGGCGGTGATGCCCAGGGTCAGCAGGGCATTGGGGTCCAGGTCCACCCGCACCTGGCGCTTGACGCCGCCGATGCGCGTCACCCGCGCCACGCCGGGCACGCCGTACATCGCACGCGAGACGTCACGGTCGACGAACCAGCTGGCTTCGTCGGTGGTCATGTGCGGGGCCACCAGCGCATAGGTCATCAGCGAGCCGCCGATGTCCACCTTGGAGACCACCGGTTCCTGGATGTCCTGCGGCAGATCGGTGCGGATGCGGGTGACCGCGTTGCGCGTGTCGTCCAGCGCGGTGGCCAGGTCGGCTTCCAGCTGGAACTCGATGGTGGTGGTGCTGACGCCCTCGGTGACCGAGGAAATCACCCGCTTCACGTTGTTGACCGTGGCCACCGAGTCTTCGATCTTGCGGGTCACTTCGGCTTCCAGCTGGCTGGGCGACGCGCCCGGCTGGGTGACCGTGATCGTGGTCATCGGGAAGGCGATGTCGGGGAAGCGCGCCACCGGCAGCTGGTGGAAGCCCCACAGCCCGGCCACGCACAGCACGAAGAAGATCAGCAGCGCAGGCAGGGGGCGCTTGATCGCCCAGGCGGAGAAGTTCATCGTGCGGCCGCCTTGGTCGCGGCCACCACACGCACGCGGTCACCCTCGCCGAGGAAGCCGGCGCCATCGACCACCACCTGGTCACCGGCCTTCAGGCCCTGCACGATGGCCGTGCGGCCCTGCACGGCCTGGCCGGTGCTGACGCGGTGGCGCACTGCCTGCTGCTTGTCGTTGACGGTGTACACATAGCTGTGGCCGTCGCGCTGCACGATGGCGGCGGTGGGGATGGTCAGCATCGGGCCCTCGCCGGTCACGATGCGGCCATCGACGAAGATGCCGGGCTTGAGCGGGCCCGGTTCGGGCAGGTCGGCATACAGGGTGCCGGTGCGGGTCTGCCCGTCCACGCCCGGGGTGACGGCGCGGATGCGGCCGCTGACGGTCTGGCCGCCGTAGGACAGTTCCACCGTATTGCCGACGGCCACGTCGGCCAGCTGGTTTTCCGGCAGTTCGGCACGCCATTCCAGGCGCCCATCGCGGATCAGTCGCAGCAGTTCGTTGCCGGCCGATACCACCTGGCCGGGCTGCACCAGGCGCTTGGACACCAGGCCATCGGCCGGTGCGCGCAGGTCGGCGAAATCCCGGCGCAGCTGGGCGGCATCACGCGCGGCGCGCGCGGTGGCGGTCTGTGCTTCGGCATTGATGCGGTTGGCACGCAGCTCATCCAGGCTGCTGGCGCTGATCAGCTGCTGGGCGGCCAGCTTGGCGCTGCGCTCGTAGTTCATGCGTGCCAGTTCCTGCGATGCCTGGGCCTGGCGCAGTGACGCCTCGGCCTGGGCCAGTTCGCTGTCCAGGGTGCGGTGGTCCAGCTGCAGCAGCACCTGCCCACGCTTCACCCACTGGCCCACTTCCACCGGCAGGGCAGTCACGCGCTGGCCGCTGATTTCCACGCCCAGCTGCATTTCCTCGTAGGCGCTGACCGGGCCGGACACCAGCACCGTGCGTGCCATCGTCTGCGACTGTGCCGGTGCCAGCGAGACCGGCAGGGCCGAGCTGGTTGCCGCCGCATCGGCCGGTGCCTTGTCATCCTTGCTGCCACAGGCGGCCAGCAGGGCCGTGGCCAGGATCAGGGAAAAAGTGCGGAAGAAGGGTGCACGCATGAAGGGCTTTCCGGGTCGGAACAGCAGGAAGAAAAAGGGAAACAGCGGCGAATCAGCGGTTGCGCGAGAGGTGCAGTTCGATGCCGTCGAGCATCAGGCCCAGCCCCTGCTCGAAGCGCCCGTCGAAGTCGGTTTCGCTCCAGGTATCGCGGGCCGCCCAGCACTGCGGGAAGCGGGCTTCGGCCAGCGCCATGAAGGCCTCGCCCAGCGCCTCCATGCTGCCATCACCCGGCCAGGCCTGCTCTTCGATCACAAAGCCCATCGCGTAATACACCAGGTCCATCGAGGTGGTGGCGGCAAAGCGTATCGACGCCCCAGCGCCGACCAGCGCGGTGATGCTGGCTTCGCCCACCCGCAGCACGTTTTCGGTGGCCAGGAAGGTGCCGGCATAGACCCGCGCACCATCGCGATGGGCCTTGAACGCCTGGCGGAACTCACGGGCGATCTGCAGCAGGGTCTGCCGCCACGGTTGCCCGGCCGGAATGGCCACGGCCACCTCGCTGACCATGGCGTCGGCCATGGCATCGATCAGCGCCTGCTTGCTCTTGAAGTGCCAGTACAGCGAGGGCGCGCGGATGCACAGCGAGCACGCCACCTTGCGCAGGGTCAGGCCGTCCAGGCCGTCCTCGTCGAGGATCTTGAAGGCGGCGGCCACGATGTTGTCCCGCCCGATGGATCGGCGCATTGGCAGTCTATCTAACGTTGTTAGGCGCGAAATCTAACAGTGTTAGATTGGTGGCTGCAAGGGGGAGGGGCCTTCAGTCGCATCACTTTGTGAGACAGGTGCATATCGGCGTTGTGTCCGCGGCCCCGGGGCGCGTGGAACTGTCTCTTCCCGCAGTGGCGAGCTGACCCCTCACACCACATTTGCACTTCCTGCCCCCGGCATTGCTACGGTCCCCGGGTACCCCTGAAAGGAACCTGCCCATGACCCGGATGTCCCATCTTGCCGTGTTGCCACTGTGCCTGTTGCCCGCATTGGCGCTGGCACAATCCGATCGCGAGGTGGCGGAGAACATGGTCACCCGTGCCGCCAATGTCTGCCCCGGCCACAGCACCGAACGCACCACGCCGACGGTGAAGAAGGTCCCGGTGGGCGCGCTGCGGGTGATGCTCGAGCGTGGACTGGTGATGTGCCCGGACCGTCGCCTGGATGCAGCCGCGCCGGCCGCGTTCTACGGCCGGTTGGGTGTGTTCACCTGGAATCCCGATGTGCCGGCGGCCAGTGCGGTCATCGTCGGCAGGATCGATGAGATGACCCGCAAGGATGAGTATCCGGTCCAGACCCTGGTGTGGGATGCCAAGGGCACGGCGCTCGTCCAGCAGACGGTGCCGGCCTTCGAGCCGCGACCCGGCGCGGCCGTGCTGTACAACGTGCGCTAGAACACCTCGGGCGGTGCCAATGCTGCGCAGTCCGTAACAAAAGCGGCACGGCCGCCACCGCACGCTGCGAACCAGTGGCTATCACTTCATGCCCACGCCTTCTGGTGCGGGCCATGCCGCCGCGCTTGGCATGAATGAAATCAGTACCTTATGCCGATGGCTCCGTGGGCCGTTGTGGCAGCGGCGCTGCATTGCCCGCCACACCGATTGACGCGTCGCAGCAGGGCGGCACGATGGGGTAGTCCCTTGGGGAAGCAATGGGACACCAACCTGTCGTTCTCCCAACCGCCACGCGCACCCGTGCGCGTACCTTGCTGGAGTGTCCATGCAGCTTCGCGCCATCGCACCGCGACGCGGTCGCTTGTCCTTCGCCGTTGCCAGCAGTCTGCTGGCCGGCCTCTCGCTGGCGCCCGCCGCACAGGCCCAGTCGGGCGGTACTGCGGCTGCCGTCACCCAGCTCGATCAGGTCAGCGTGCTGGGCAACCGCACCCAGGCGCGTACCGTGCTGGAATCACCGGTGCCCATCGATGTGCTCGGTGCCGAGGAGATCCGCCGCAGCGGCTATACCGATATCAGCCAGATCCTGCAGGCGCTGCTGCCTTCCTTCAATTTCCCGCACCCGACCACGCCGGATGGCAACACACACATTCGTTCGGCCACGCTGCGCGGGTTGTCGCCAGACCAGACACTGGTGCTGGTCAATGGCAAGCGCCGCCATGCCAGCGCCTGGGTCAATACCGGCGGCACGGTCGGCAAGGGGGCGGTGTCCACCGATCTCAACGCCATTCCGGTCAGTGCGATCCAGCGCGTGGAAGTACTGCGCGATGGTGCGTCGGCGCAGTACGGGTCCGATGCCATTGCCGGTGTCATCAACATCGTGCTGCGTGAGGACGATGGCTTCGAGGGGCGTATCAGCCATGGCCGTACCCGTGATGGTGGCGGTGATACCACCAGCGTGGCGCTGGATACCGGCGTGGCGTTTGCCGGGGGCGGTGGCCTGCACCTGACCTGGGACTATCGCGACCGCAAGGCCGCTGACCGCGCGCTGGCGGATACGCGCCAGCAGTATTTCGGCATTGGCCGCAACGGCGCGCCGGTTGCACCTTCGGGCACGTATGGTTCCGGTACCGGGCTGGCGCCGATTGGCGGGGCCGCCGGCGGTGCGGTGGCCGATCCGCGCGAGGCGACCATCGATCGCGATGCGCTGTGGCGCTTCGCCGATTCGGCCGACACCGTGGAAAAGACCGTGTTCGGCAATCTGCGCAAGCCGCTGCCGTGGGCCGAAGGTCTGGAGGCGTATGCCTTCGGGGGCTACGGGGTCAGCGAGGGCAGTTCCAATGCCTCGCTGCGCCGTGCCGGCCAGCCGGAAAACGTGCGCGCCATCTACCCGGATGGCTTCCTGCCCTGGGTCGATACGCGCAGCACCAATGCGTCCTTCGGCGCGGGCATCAAGGGCCTGGCCGGTGACTGGCACTGGGACCTGAGCAGCGTCTATGGCCGCAACAAGCTGGTCTACCGCACGCGCAACACGCTCAACGCCACGCTGGGCGCCGACAGCCCCACCGCGTTCTACAACGGTGCGCTGCTGGCCTCGCAGTGGACCACCAACCTGGATGCGAACAACAGCTTCGATATCGGGTGGCATGCACCGCTGCGGCTGGCGGTGGGCGCCGAGTTCCGCCGTGATACCTACGGCATCCGTGCCGGTGAACTGGCCTCGTATGTATGGGGGCCGTACCGGGTGCTTGATGGCCCGTCGGCCGGCAGCGTGCCGACCATCGGCTCGCAGGGGTTTGCCGGCATCCAGCCGGTGGACGCCGGCAACTACCACCGGCACAACGTATCGGCCTATGCCGAGGCGGAAACCGAGCTGACCGACCGCCTGCTGGTGTCGCTGGCCGGGCGCTGGGAGGACTACAGCGATTTCGGCAGCACCACCAACGGCAAGCTGGCGCTGCGTTACCAGCTGGAGGGCGGGCTGGCCCTGCGTGCCTCGGCCAGTACCGGCTTCCATGCACCGGCACTGGCCCAGCAGTACTTCAGCTCCACCAGCAGCCGCACGTTGAACAATGCAGTCACCGGCCTGCCGGAGTACGTGCTGGTGCGCACCGCGCCGGTCGGCTCGGTGGAGGCGCGTGCGCTGGGCGCGCGGCCGCTGGACCCGGAAAAGGCCACCAACCTGACTGCCGGGCTGACCTGGGGCCTGGGCGGGCTGAGTGCCTCGCTGGATGTGTACCGCATCGATATCGATGACCGCATCTTCCTGTCCAGCAACTTCGTCGATGCGGCCGGCTCCAACGCCATCCGCAATTACCTGGCGTCGCTCGGTTCGCCGGGCGTCACCAGCGTGCGCTACTTCAGCAACGCCGCCGATACCCGCACCACCGGCATCGATGTATCGGCCCGCTACCGCTGGGAACTGGCCGAGCATGGCCGCCTGACCGCAACGCTGGGCTACAACCGCAACAAGACCGAGCTGACCCGAGTGGCCAGCACGCCTGCGCAGCTGGCCGCGCTGGGGGTGCGCACGCCGCTGTTCGACATCACCGAGCGCACGCGGGTGGAAAAGGGCCAGCCCCGCGACAACCTCACTCTGGCGCTGGCCTGGGAGATCGGCCGTTGGGGCATCAACCTGGGCACGCACCGCTATGGCGAGATTGAAGGCGTGGCGGCCACCAACCAGAGTGCGGCCAACGTCGCGCTGTTCGCGCAGGGCAGCACGCGGTTCCGCACGCTGCCGACCGAGGCGGGCACGGCCGGCAATCTGGATGTGATCCAGAAGCTGCAGGCCAGCTGGGTGACCGATCTGGACATCGCGTTCCGCGCCAGCGAGGCGGTCACCGTGGTGATCGGCGCCAACAACCTGTTCAACACCTATCCCACCCGCAACATCGCCACCACGCCACAGGTGTCCGGTGCGGATACCTTCGGGGTGTTTCCGTACAGCGAACTGTCGCCCTATGGCTGGAGCGGCACCTACTACTACGCGCGTGTGGAGACCCGTTTCTGATGAAGACCTTGCCGATGACCACCGCACCTGCCACCGACACCGCGCCGCTGGACCCCGGCCGTCGCCGCTGGTTGCGTACCGGCGTGGCCGGGGCGGCCACCGTGGCGCTGGCTGCCGTCGCCGGGCGAACGTCCGCCGCCGCCCCGATTGCGCCCACTGCACCGGCCGGGCTGCTGCGGTTGGACCTCAATGAAAGCAGCTACGGCCCCTCGCCAACGGTGGCCCCGGCCGTGCAACGGGCGCTGGCCGAAGCACCACGCTATGTGGGCAATGACCAGCTGCTGGCGCTGCAACGGCAGATCGCCACACTGGAAGGCGTGGCACCGGAACAGGTGATCGTGGGCGAGGTGCTTGAAGCGCTGGGCCAGCACCTGGCGCTGCGCCAGGGCGCCGGTGGCTTCATCTATTCGGTGCCGGGCTACGGTGCGCTGGTCGATGCCGCCGCACCGTTCGGCGGCCGTGCCGTGGAAGTGCCGCTCAACGCGGCGCTGGAGAACGACCTGCCGGCGCTGCTGGCCGCGATCAGCGCCGACACGCGCGCGCTGTTCGTGGTCAATCCGCACAACCCGTCGGGCACGCTCAGTCCCGGCGCCGCGTTCGATGCATTCGTCACCGCCGCACAGGCGAAGACGCTGGTGATCGTGGACGAGGCGTATCTGGATTATCGCGACGATGCCGCCGCGCTCACGGCGGTGCGCCTGCTGCGCCAGGGCCAGAACGTGGTGGTGTTCCGCACCCTCGGCAAGATCCACGCGCTGGCGGGCCTGCAGGTGGGCTATGCGCTGGCGCCGCGTGCGCTGGCCGATGCCTTGCGTGCGCGGGGTGTGGGTGGCGCCCATGCGCAGAACCAGCTGTCGCTGGCCGCGGCCAGTGCCACGCTGGCTGACCGTACGCATGTTGCCCGCGTGCGTGCGCAGGTGGCCACCGAGCGCGAGCGCTGGCAGGCGGTGCTGGCATCACTGCAGCTGCGCTCGACCCGTGCGGCCGGCAATTTCGTGTTCTTCGACAGTGGCCACGCCCATGCGGAGGTGGCCGCCGCGCTGCTGCAGCACGGCGTGCGGGTGGCGCGCGTGTTCGCGCCCTATGCCACCTGGGTACGCATCAGCATCGGCACACCGGCCGAGAACCGGCGCGCGCAGCAAGCACTGCGCACGGTGCTGGCGGCGTTGGGGCAGGGCAGGACAGCGGGATGATGAGGCGCGCCAGCTGTCGCATTCGGGCGTGACCGCGACAGCTGGCTGGGTTGGCTAGGGGAGCAACCAGCGCAGGGTCACAGGCGGACGTTGAGCGCGTCCGCATTGGCGCCGTGCGTTGGATCACGCAACACGATGCCAAGGCGAAAAGCGCCGCAGTTCAGCACGTAATGCGGGGTTTTCCGATTGCTCACAGGCGTGGCAGGCCGGGAGCATGGCCGCGCCAGGGCACCTGTCCTGGCCGGGATTGGCGTCCTGAACTTACATACCGCACCGGGTCGGGCTTGCAGCGTCTGCTGCTGTCCCGACAATGCATCGTCTGCCCGTTCATGGCGGACGGTGTGTGGGGATCTGTGATCCGCCGGCTTCAGCGGTATGTATCCGGCACGCCAACCCGCACCGTCCGCCACCTTGCAGCTGCAGGTGGCCACAGACCTGCGAGGTTGCCGCCATGTCCGTTCTACTTCCCTGTTACCCTCGTCTGCATGCGTTGATCGGCGATGCAGTGCGCGAACTTCCCACTGCCCTGGCCGAAAAGATGGAAGACGCACTCTGCGATGCCGCCGAGAACGCGCCCACGCCTGCGTTCTTCACCGTGCTGGACGACCATGGCCGCGGCCACTGTGCCGATGGCGAGCCCTGGTCGGAACTGCGGCTGACGCCTGGCCGCGCGCTCGATCTGGCGCGTGCCACGCGCAGCCTGTCCGGTGTATCGGCGGTGCTGGCCGTGCTGCACGCCGCGCATGTGGCGCGCGAGGACGATGGCCCAGCCCTGCAGCCCAAAGCCCATGTGGTCGATGGGTTGTTCCGTGCCTGTGCGGCGCTGTCCGAACAGGCCGAGCGCTGCCTGCGCCCGTGAATCAGCCGGTCCCCAGCGCCGCGACGATGATGTCCGCCGCCTGCTGGGGGCCGTGCAGTTCGGTATCCACTCTCACAACGGGCGTTGGCAACGGGGGAAACGAGAAGCCGCCGGATTGTTCGATGGAAAGGTACAGCGCTGGATCGGCCAGTTTCTTGAACGCCTTGCGGCTTGGTTCCCCCAGTCGCGCCAGCGTGGCGTCAACCGAACAGGCCAGTTCGACAAACGCGACGGTGCCGCCATGGGCCTCCACGCGGGCAACAAGATGCTGCACAAGGCCGGGGTCAACACTGGCCTCGGGATGGAAGGTAAAGACAAACGACTGTCCGGCTGCAGCCGCTTCGTCGAAGCACAGCTGCCACAGGCCGGCACGGATGCGCTGGAAACCCGCCGTACCAAACGCGAACAGGGACAGCGCGACATCGACGGCAAGATGGTTGTGGAACAGCGGGATGCCGAGCTGGCGCGCTACCAAGGTGCCGATGGTGTGCTTGCCGGACGCGGCCGGGCCATGCAGGAACACAACGCGCATTGCCGTTCACCCGATGCGGTAATGGGCTGATACTGGGTTGTCCTGCCGTGTACTGGCAAGGGGCAGCCGCTGCCGGGCCGGTGAACCGGGGAACGCCCCCTGCGGGGCGTTCCGGGCTCTTTTGTGCAGGTAGCGTGCGTCAGGCGAACTGCAGCAGTTCGGCGACCGGCCGGCGCGGCTTCTGCGGCCAGTTCTCCGGCAGGGCCACGCCGATGGCCAGCAGCATCACCGGCACATCCTGTGTACCCAGCCCGAATTCGCGCGCCACCGCGTCGGCATCGAAGCCGATCATCGGTGCGGCGCCCAGGCCGAGGGTGCGTGCAGCGTGGATCAGCGTGGTGGCCGCGAAAGTGGCGCTGCGCACGGCCTCATCGCGCTGGCGCTGCGGCTGGTCGGCATACAGGCTGCGCGCTGCGCCTTCCCAGCCCGGCACCATCTCGGCCGGCATGAAACCGGCATCCACCGCGCCCTGCAGACGGGCGGGCAGGGTACGGTGGTCGGCCAGTTCGCCCACCATGATGAAGGTGGCGGCAGCATCGGTGATCTTCGCCTGGTCCCAGGCCACGGCACGCAGGCGTTGTTTGGCCTCCTCGCTGCGCACCGCGATGAAGCGCCAGTTCTGCAGGTTGAAGGCGCTGGGCGCGGTGCTGGCAATGCGCACCAGATCGCGCAGCTGCGCATCGTCCAGGCGCTGGTCCGGATCGAACAGGTTGGTGGTGCGGCGGCTGGCCAGGAAATCGGCAATGTTGGCAATCATGGAAATAGTCCTTGAAAGAGGCGATCAGGCGATGGTGTCGACCACGCCGCCATCCACGCGCAGCGCAGCGCCGGTGGTGGCCGAAGCCTGCGACGAGCTGGTGTAGAGGATCATGTTGGCCACTTCCTCCACCGTGGAGGCGCGGCGCAGGATGGAGGAGCCCCGGTGCTCGGCGATGAAGGCGGTGGCCACCTCTTCCAGCGACCGGCCGCTGCGCGTGACTTCCTCCTGCAGCATGTCGGCCACGCCATCGGACAGGGTCGGGCCGGGCAGCACCGCGTTGACGGTCACGCCGCTGCCGGCCAGGCGCTTGGCCAGGCCGCGCGACACCGCCAGCTGCGCGGTCTTGGTGAAGCCGTAGTGGATCATGTCCGCCGGGGTGTTCAATGCCGATTCGGATGACACGAACACGATGCGGCCGAAGCCGCGCTCGGCCATGCCCGGTGCATACGCGCGGGCCAGACGCACCCCGGACATCACATTGGTCTGGAAGAAGGTGTCCCAGGTGGCATCATCGGTGGCGAAGAAATCCTGCGGGCCGAAGATGCCCAGGTTGTTGACCAGGATGTCCACCTGCGGGAAGCGCTGGACCAGCTGCGCGCAGCCCTCGGCGCTGCCCAGGTCACCGGCATGCCCGACAGCCTGCGGGGCCGGTGCGCCCAGCCTGTCCAGCGCGGCGTCCACGCGGGCCTGGCTGCGGCCATTGAGGATGACCTGCGCCCCGGCGGCAAGGAAACCGCGTGCGGCGGCGAAGCCGATGCCGCTGGTGGAGCCGGTGATCAGTACCCGGCGCCCGGAAAAATCGATCTGCATGGTGAACCTGTGTGGGGGAAGACCCGGTCACGATCCGTCATTGCAGTCGCATTGATAATCCACCCGGATTCGCCAATACTTTTCGAGAATCTCGAAAAATAATTTCCGCTGCAGGCCAAGGCCCATGGACACCTTCGAAGCGCTTCGCCTGTTCGTCGGCATTGCCGAAGCCGGCAGCTTTTCCGCCGCGGCACGCCAGCACGCGGTGGCCCCGTCCACGGTGACCCTGGCCCTGCAGCAGCTGGAAACCCAGGCCGGCGCGCGGCTGATCACCCGCTCCACGCGCAATCTCGCCTTCACCCAGGAAGGCGAGCGCTTCCTGGCCGATGCACGGCGGTTGCTGGCGCAATGGCAGACCACGCTGGATGAGCTGGCGCAGGGGGGGGCGCTGTCGGGCCGCATCCGCATCACCGCTACCCGTGATTTCGGCCGGCGCATGCTGGCGCCGTTGCTCGACCGGTTCCTGGCGCTGCACCCCGGCGTCAGCGTGGAACTGCACCTGGGCGACGGGGTGGTCGATCTGGTCGGGCAGAACATCGATCTGGCCATCCGCAACGGGCCGCTGGAGGATTCATCGCTGCGCTCGCGGTTGCTGCTGCGCAGCCAGCGCGTGGTCTGTGCCGCGCCGGCCTATTGGGCGCAACGCGGCCTGCCCACGCATCCGGTACAGCTGGCCACGCACAACTGCCTGATCCTGCACCGGCCCGGCGTGCCGTTCGCCACCTGGCCGTTCCTGATCGACGGGGTGACCACGGCGGTGCGGGTAAGCGGTGACCGCGCCGCCAACGATGGCGGGGTGCTGCGTGCCTGGGCCGAGCAGGGCGTGGGCGTGATGATCAAGAACCGCTGGGAGATCGCCCAGGAACTGCGCGAGGGCAGGCTGCAGGTGGCACTGGACGCCTTCGCGCTGCCCTCGGTGGATCTGTTTGCGGTGTTCGCCGGCACCACGCCGTCGCGGCGGGTGTCGGCGCTGATCGATCATCTGGCCGCGCACATGGCGGTGGCCTAGGCCGCAGGTTACATCCGCACGGTCACGCCCAGCTGGAACCCACGCCCCGGCAGCGGGGCGATGTATTTCAGCGGCGAGTTGTGCGGGCGGGCGTCCTGGTCGAGCAGGTTGGAGCCGCTGAGGAACACTTCCAGCCCGCTCACATAGGCCGTGCGCAGCGGGATTTCACGGCTGATCTGTGCGTCCACCAGCGTGAACGCATCCAGCGGGATCTCCTCGCTCACGTTCCTGCCCAGGTACTTCTGTGTGGCGTAGTAGGTGCCCGACAGGCGTGCTTTCCAGGGGCCGCGTTCCCAGGCCACATTGGCACCGTAGCGGTTGGTCGGCATGTTGGGCAGGTAGAGGCCATCGTTGTGCGCGCGCAGCGCGTCGGGCGCGTCGGCGCGGTTGCGTACCAGGTCGGCAAAGGCGGAAAGCTGCAGCGTGCCGCCTCGGCCCAGCTCCAGCGCCTGGCGGGCGTCGATCTCCAGGCCCTTCACCGTGGTGTCGGTCTGCTTCCAGTATTTCAGTGGCAGGCGGTTGCCGGTCTGCAGGCCCGAGTAGCCCAGGTACAGGTAGTTTTCGTAGCGCATGCGGTAGCCGGTGGCGCTCAGCTCGAAGCCTCCCACATGGAACAGGCCGGTCAGTTCCAGGGTCCTGGCGCGCTCGGGCTTGAGGTTCTGGTTGCCTTCTTCCTGGGTCATGATGGAGTAGTGCGGGTTGCTGGCGTACAGCTCGTTGATTTCCGGTGCACGCTGCGAGGAGGAATAGCGCAGCTTGGCCCCGAACAACCGGCCCAGTTCCACCAGGCCACCGAGCGAATAGCTGTTCAGGCGGAAAGCACGGTCTTCCAGGGCGGTGTTGGCCGAATTGCGCGCGCGCTTGAAGCCGCTGTCCTGCACGTCATGGTCGATGCGTTCGTGGCGGAAGCCTGCATCGAAAGAAGCCCAGTCAACGTCCAGTGTTTCCTTCACGAACACGGCGGTACTGCCGGTGGTGACATCGGGCAGGTAGCGCTGTGGGCCGGTGCCGGTCACCTCGCGTTCCTGCCGGCTCAGGCCCAGCACGCCCGACAGCGGCCCCACCCGGCGATGCGCCAGCAGCAGCTCGGCCTGGGTGGTGTCGAACTGGAAGTCATTTGCCGTGCTGGCCCCCAGCCGCTCACCGGAGGTGTTGTGCAGCCGGGAAACGCGCAGCTCCGCGCGGTCCAGGTACGGCAGCGGATCGCGCAGCTGCGCTTCCAGTGCGTACTTTTCCTGCTTGATGACCACGCCCACCGGCAGGTCCTTGGCATAGTTGGAGCCGAAGGACAGGTTCTGCATCGAGAACCCCGGCACGCCGTAGTCGCTGTCCTTGGCATCCACGCTGATGCCCACATGGCCGCGGTCGAAGAAGTAGGTCGAGCCCAGCGCGACCTGCGCGTTCCTGAAGTAGCTGTTGCCCAGGGTGTGGTGGTAGTCAGGCGTGACATCGTTGTTGATCTTCTGCTGCACGTACGAGGGCGTGCCCGACACATACAGCGGGTTGGCCGGGTTGGTGTAGGTGCGGCGCTGCCAGACCGAGGTCGGGCTGCTGGTGTAGAACGAGAACTCGCCATCGGCCCAGTCCGGATTCTCGGTCATGAACTGGTCGATATAGGGCTGGGACGCCTTGTTGTACACCTGCTGCACGCGCGCTTCCTTCTGGCAGGCATCGGCCAGGGCGGTGTTCACCCCGCCGGCGGCCGGGAACAGCGCGCTGTTGCAGGCGCTGGCCTTGCTGTTGCCGGGGATGTCGTAGTGCGAAATGCGCTGGGTGGACACCTGCAGGTTGGTGGATACGTTGCGCTGGTTGTTGAAGTTCATGCGGAAGCCCTGCGCGTCGGCGGCGTTGAAGCCCTTGCGCAGCACCAGCTCCATCGTCTGGTCCTTGTCCTCCATCTGCCGGGACAGGATGCCCGTATCGATGGTGACGCTGCCGCCGATGGCGTTGCCGCCATAGCGCACGGTATCGGAGGACTTGTTGACGGTGACGCTGCGTACGAACAGCGGATCGAACGGCACGTTGATGTCGCCGCTCAGCGCGTTCATGCCCAGGATCGACTGCCCGTCTTCCAGGATCTGCACCCGGCTGCCGCTGAGGCTGCGGATGACCGGCGCCCCGGCATTCGGCCCGAAGGCCGTGCTCTGCACGCCGGAGACCTGTTGCAGCACATCGCCCAGCGTACGGCTCTGCACGCGGTCGTTCGGCACGGTGACGACGGTATCCACGCGCGAGGGCGCATCGGCCTGCACGCGCAGGGTGGGCAGGGTGACATCGTCGGCGGCATGGACGCTCTGGACGCTCAGCGCGATGGCCGCGGCAAGCAGGTGGTAACGCATGGGGGACCCCCTCTGAATAAACGGGGGCGAATGTTATATAGTAACAATTGGCGCGACAAGCGCCGGAAGCGGGGTGGACCGATGGCACCACCCCGCCGTGGCCTACTTGTTGCCGGTGAGGAAATCGACCACCAGCGGATTGAGCTGGGCGGCGCATTCTTCCGGCAGCCAGTGCCCGCAGCCCGGCAGCACATGGCCCTGCACGTTGCTGGCGTAGCGCTGCATCTGCTGCACCTGGAACTGTCCCATGCCACCGTGGCCGCCGCCACCGATGGCCAGGGCCGGCATCGTCAGCGGCTGCACGCGCAGGCGGATGTTCTGCTGCACCGAGGTGTTGAGGGCGCGGTAGTACTCGAACGATGCGTTCAAGGTATGCGGCTTGGCATAGGAGGCGACGTAACGGTCGAGCAGGGCATCATCGAAGACCGCCTTGTTGGTGGCGTGCTCGCGGATGAAATGGCTCAGGAACAGTTTTTCCCGGCCTTCGATCAGTCGCTCGGCCAGTTGTGGCTGCGCGGCGAAGAAACTGAAGTGCCAGACCAGTGATTCGCCTTGCGGGGTGAACGCGGGGAAGTCATATACCGTTTCATCGGGAATCGGTGCCTCCATGTACACCAGCCGGCGGATGTCGCGCGGGTGTTTCACCGCCATCGGGTAGGTGTTCCAGATGCCGATGTCATGCGCCACCAGATCGAAGGGCTGGCCCTTGCTCTGCGACAGCGCGAAACGGTGCAGGGTGGCGGCGATCTCTTCGCCGGCGTAGCCGCTGGCCGGCGGCGATGACAGGCCCAGGCCCGGCAGGTCCACCGCCACCACGCGGTGAGTGCGCGCCAGCTCGGGCATCAACTGGTGCCACTCGTACCAGGCCTGGCCGAAGCCGTGCACCAGCAGGACCAGGGGGCCGTTGCCGCCGGCCACGTAGTGCAGGCGGGTGCCGTCGATCTGCTGGTACTGCGAGGCGAAGCCGGCCGGTAGCGGGAATTCATCGGCTGCGGGTGCCGTGGCGGCGGTTGCTGTGGCAGTGGCCGCCAGCAGGGCGGCCGCGAGGAACAGGGAGGGGCGTTTCATGGTGGGTCTCGCGTTGGGGGAAAGGGACGTGGGATCAGTGCGCGGTGATCGCAGGGCCATGGCGCATGCCCGGTCGGAAGCCATGGCGGGCCCAGGCGGCCAGCAGCAGCGCCAGCACGGACAGCGCGGCCATCGCCCACGGCGCGGCATTGCCGCCGAAGCGCGCCAGCAGCACGCCGCCGGACAGGCCGCCCAGGGCGATGGCGAGGTTCCAGGAGGTGGTCACCATGGCCTGCACGACATCCACGTGGTGGCCGGCACAATCGGCGGCGGCGGTCTGCAGCAGCGTGGCGGCGCCACCAAAGCTCAGGCCCCACAGGGCAACACCGGCATAGACCAGCCAAGGCACGGTGGCGGCAGTAGCCAGCAGCAGGGAGGCCATGCCGAAACCTGCCAGGCACAGCAGCACCAGTGGTCGCAGCCAGCGGTCCACCGTGGCACCGATGATCCAGATGCCGGCCAGCGAGGTGATGCCAAAGGTCAGCAGCACGGTGTCCACGCGGGCCTGCAGCCCATGGGCGGCCAGATAGGGCGCCACGTAGGTGTAGAGCACGTTGTGGCCCAGCATCCAGACCATGATCACGGCCAGCACGGGGACAACGCCGCGCAGGCGCAGTACGGCACGCAGCGGCGCGCGTGCTTCGGCACGCTGGCCGGGCAGGTCGGGCACTGCCTTGAGGATCCACACCACCAGCAGCACCGCCAGCGCGGACATCACCGCGAATGCGGCGCGCCAGCCCAGTGCGGCGCCCATCCAGGTACCCGCCGGTGTCCCCAGTGACAGGGCCAGTGGCGTGCCGACCATGGCGATGGCCAGCGCCTTGCCCTGCAGGTGGGGGGGAACCAGCCGTCGTGCGTAGCCGGCCAGGATGCCCCACGACAGCCCTGCGGCCACACCGGCCATGAAACGTGACACCAGCGCCACGCCGTAGCTCGGCGCAACGGTGGTCAGCGTGTTGAACAGCAGGAAGCCGACCACGGCGGTCAGCAGCGTGCGCCGGCGTGGCCAGTGCTGGGTGGCCAGGGTCAGCGGCATGGCGGCCAGCAGCGAACCCAGCGCGTAAAGCGTGACGAACTGTCCGGCCATTGCCTCGGAGATCTGCAGGCCGTGGCCGATCTGTGGCAGCAGCCCGGCGGGCAGGGTTTCGGTGAGGATGGCGATGAAGCCGGTCATGGCGAAGGCCAGCAGGGCGGCGACAGGCAAGGCGTTGCCGTTCCCCTGTCGTGGGACCGGGGCAGAGGAGGGAGCAGTCATGGCAGGAGGTGTTAGTTCTATATCGAACGGTACATAAGTAAGCCATGCTTGGACAGCAGGCGCCAGCGATTTATGTACCGATCAGTAGTAAACTCTGTTCCATCGCCATACACCGCCCCCAGGTGACTGCCATGACCCGTACCGGACGCCCCCGCAGCTTCGATCGCGATACCGCGCTTGAACAGGCCATGCAGGTGTTCTGGGCGCGTGGCTACGAGGCCGCCTCGCTGGCACTGCTGAAGGACGCCATGGGCGGCATTTCATCGCCCAGCTTCTATGCGGCCTTCGGCTCGAAGGAGGCGTTGTTTGAAGAAGTGCTGCAGTGCTACCTGGCCACCCATGGGCAGGTGATGGCGCCGCTGTACCAGCCCGGGCTGGACCCGCGCGCGGCCGTGGAGCGTGCATTGCATGCCACCGCGCGCATGCAGACCGATAGTGGTCATCCGCTGGGGTGCCTGTTGAATGTAGCCGCCACCACGACCCCGGATGAGGTTGAAACCGCGCAGGCACTGTTGGCAGGTGACCGTGCCGCCACGCGCGCGGGCTTCATCGAATGCGCGCGGCGCGCGGTGTCCAACGGGCAGCTGCCTGCCACCAGCGATGCACAGGCGATCGGGGTGATGCTCGATACCTTCATGCGTGGGTTGACCGCCCAGGCCCGCGATGGGGTGCCACGGGCACAGATGGACGCCGCCATCGACGCGCTGCTTGCGCCGTGGAAAAAGACCACGCCACGGCGCGGGTCACCCGGGCCGTCGTAGTGGCGGGTGTACGGACGCAGTGGCACTGTGGTGGCGGACAGCAGACGGCAGGAGCCCATGAACAACGCCCCCCATCCCCGACGCCAGCAGCAGTTCGCGCCATACCATGCGCCCCTGCTGATGGCAAAGGCCAGAGCCCATGCAGCCACCGGCGAGGGCCTGGTGGCCTTGGTGCTGTCGGTGGCCGCCTCAGAAGCGTTCCTGCAGGACATCTACGGTTTCTACCAGCTCTGCCATGAGCACGAAGCGGCGTGCCCGAACCGGCAGCGCAGGGGAATCCTGCAGCGGCCTGCCGGGAACTGCTTCAGCCCCCTTCATGCCTATGGCGAACGCGAAAAGCGGATACGCGATTCCATCGGGGAAAACGAGCGTGGGGAGCATCTGGACAAGTACGTGGTGCTGCATGAATGCCTGGGGAGCGTCGCTGACAAGGGGCGTGCGCCTTTCCAGTCGATGAACACGGTCATCACGATCCGCAATGCGCTCGTCCATCCCAAGGGCGAACTGCTGGTACGTGACCAGCAGCACCCCGGCCTGCGTGGCTATCCCAGGTTCATTGCACAGGTGAAACAGCTCAAGCTGATCGGGCCGGATGATGAAGACAGCGGGATCAGCTGGATGCAGCGCATTGACAATGAACGCTTCGGCCGTTGGTGCGTGAAAAGCGTGGCGGCAATGCTGGCGTTGACGCTGGACTTGCTGCCGCGTGAGGGGGTGTCGCCATTGCTGGTCGAGGCGATGGGAGATCCCACGTCCTGGTCATGAGCAGGACGGTTTTCCCTGTAACGGCCCCTGCATGCGGTCGCTCAGGCCAGCGCACATCCCAGGCCGACCGCGACCAGTGCGGTGAACAGGAAGACCGGCCGGCTCAGGGCAAGGCAGGCGATGCAGGCGGCCAGCAGCCATGCCGCCAGCAATGCACAGCCGAGTACCCACAGCACCAGGCCCAGCGGCGAGGCCGCGGCAACACTGGACAGGCTCAGTACCTTCAGCAGGGCATAGGCAAGCCCGCCCCCCAGCAGGGCCGCCTGGCAGGCGAGGGGATCGAAGCGGTCGGTGGCGGGGTGCATGGGGCCGGGGCGTGCGCGGGCAGGGGATGACCGGCCTACTGTCCACATTCGGGCATGCACGCCGTGTGTTCACCGGGATCGATCCTGCCGCAGCGGCCCTTGCAGGCCCGCCGGATACAGCAAAGCCCCTGCGGACAGGGGCTTTGCCGGTACAACCCTGCATGGGGCGGCCGTCCTGGCGTCAGGCGATGGCCGCCGGCCGCGCGCGCTTTTCCACCAGCAGGGCCACGCCCCACAGCAGCAGGCCACCCAGTGCGGTGGCTGCGCCCACATAGCCGGTCACTGCCGGGCTGAAGCCGGCGCTGATGGCCATGCCGCCCAGCCACGGGCCCAGTGCATTGGCCGTGTTGAATGCCGCGTGGTTGGAGGCGGCGGCCAGGGTCTGCGCTTCGCCGGCCACGTCCATCAGGCGGGTCTGCAGCACCGCTGCCAGCGCGCCCATGGTGCCGACGGTGATGATCATCGGGCCGATGCTCCACACCGACTGTGCTGCCAGCGGGTACAGCAGCAGCATGAGGATCGACCACACCAGCACCACACCGGCGGCGCGGAAATGGAACTTGTCCACCAGCCAGCCACCGGCGATGTTGCCGATGATCGCGCCGATGCCGAACACACCCACCGCCAGCGGCATCCACGATTCGGCCACGCCGGTCACCTGCACCAGCGTGGGGGCAAGGTAGGTGAACACACAGAACATGCCGGCAAAACCGATCGCGCCGATGGCCAGCGCCAGCCACACCTGCGGGGTGTTGAAGGCACGCAGCTCGCGCATCGGCGAGGTGCGCACCTCGTCCGGGTCCGGCAGCAGGAAGCGGGCAATCATCACCACGGTGGCGATGGCCAGCAGGCTGACCAGGGCAAAGGCCGTGCGCCAGCTCAGCTGCTGGCCGAGCCAGGTGGTGAGGGGATTGCCGACCAGGATCGCCACCGACAGGCCCAGCAGCACCTTGGACATGGCCTGGCCACGCTGTCCGGCCGGGCTGATGGCCGCGGCCACCAGCATCGCCACGCCGAAGTACGCGCCGTGCGGCAGGCCCGCGACGAAGCGCGCCAGCAGCATGGTGCCGTAATTGGGTGCCAGCGCACTGGCCAGGTTGCCCACGGCATAGAAGCCCATCAGCGCCAGCAGCAGCTTGCGGCGGGCGATGCCGGCCCCCACGAAGGCCAGGATGGGCGCGCCGACCACCACGCCGATGGCGTAGGCACTGATCAGGTGGCCGACCTGCGTTTCGCTGATGGCCAGGCCGCGGCTGATTTCCAGCATCAGGCCCATGCTGGCGAATTCGCTGGTGCCGATGGCGAAACCGCCCAGTGACAGGGCAAGGATGATCCAGGTGCGCTGACGCGGCGTCAGCCGCGCGGCCAGGGGAGAATTGGGGCTCATGCGGGGGGCGCGATGGGGCGGGAAGCCGGCTATTGTACTGCTGCACCGCAGCAGCGGTCAGCGCCCGCGGCCAAGAATCAGCGTTCGGCCAGTGGTATCGACTATGCCCCGGACCTGCTCAGGCCAGCACGTACATGTCGCTCCAGACGATGAACGCCTCCGCTGTCATCTGCGCTTCCAGTTCGGCCAGCGCGGTGTCGCGTGCCTTGATGAGCGCCTTCTGATGCGGGCCCGGCGCGTCGTCACCGGTGTTGACGCTGGCGCCCGCCTGCTCGGCCTGCTGCACCCGCAGGCGGGCCGTCGCCATCAACTGCAGCACGCGCGTGGACGCCGGATCGGGCATGACCGCCGACACGTCGGCGCTGCCGAGGGCGGCCAGCGCGGCGGCGTATTTGCCACGCAGGCGTTCGGCCACCGCCGGCGGCAGCTGTAGCAGCCGGCGTGGGTGGGCGTTGTCGGCGATATCGGCCAGCTTCACTTTCAGCGCCTGCGGATGCTGGCGGATGCGGGCGTAGTACTGCTGGGCATCGGCTGCGCTGTGCCGGTTGAGCAGGGTGACGATCTCGCGGACCGGTGCCGGGAACACCTGCAGCCGCGCCGTGTACTGCGGGTAATCTTCCACGACGTCGTGCAGCCAGGCGGCTGCCTTGGCGGTGTCATCGTCATGGATCGCAGCGGCTACGCGCGCCACGTGCTCGATGTAGGGCAGCCCGGCCTTGTCCTGCTGCCCGGCATGGGCTTCGCACGCCAACGTGCGTGCCTCAACAACCCAGTCCATCATCACCTCCTGTAGGTGGAACATGCAGTATCGCCCATGCTGCTGAACTGAACGAGGTGCCTTGTGAATTTCATCATCCGTCCTGAAACCCCGGCCGACATCGCCGGCATCCATGCGCTGACGGCGGCGGCCTTTGCCAACGCCGAGCACAGCAGCCATACCGAGCAGTACATCGTTGATGCACTGCGCGCACGCGGTGAACTGACGCTGTCCCTGCTGGCCGAGCGTGATGGCCTTGTGGCGGGGCATGTGGCGGTATCGCCGGTCACGCTGAGCAACGACCACCCGGGCTGGTATGGGCTGGGCCCGATTTCCGTCGCGCCGGCACTACAGGGGCAGGGCATCGGCAGCGCCTTGATGCAGGCGGCATTGGCCGCACTGCAGTCACGTGGTGCACGCGGCTGCGTGCTGCTGGGCGACCCTGACTATTACCGGCGGTTCGGCTTCCGGGCCGAGGCCGGGCTGGTGCTGCCCGGCGTACCGGCGGCGTACTTCCAGGCACTGTGCTGGCAACCGCCAGTGCCGGAAGCAGAGGTGGCCTACTCGCCCGCGTTCGACGCGCAGGGATGAGGTCGTGCGTCCCGGCCCGCTGCGCTGCACAGGCATCGTCAGCGGGCAGGTGCAGCACGGCGCAATGATCGGCTGTGCCGTACTCAGCCGCCGTAGCGCAGGTGGATCAGCGGATACGGGCGTCCCTGGCCATCGAGCGCCGAGCGGCCGGTTTCCACGAAGCCCATGCGCAGGTAGAAGCCGACCGCCTGTTCGTTCTGCGCGTTGACGTCGGTGGTCAGCTGCGGGTGCTCGGCCAGCGCGTGCTGCAGCAGCAGGCGGCCGACGCCGGTACCGCGCACGGCCGGGTCGATGAACAAGGCTTCCATGTGGCTGCCATCGACCAGCATGAAGCCCTGCGGGGTGTCCTGTGCATCCACGGCGACCACCAGCGGTGCCTGCGGCAGGAAGCCGGCCACTTCGGCATCGATCGCCTGGCGGTCGGCCGCGCTGAGGAAATCGTGGGTGGCGTCGACCGAACGGCGCCAGAGATCAACCACGGCGTTGCCATCGGTGGGACGGGAAGCGCGCAGGGTGGGCATGAGCATGTCCAAGGTGCTTGGGAAGGCCGTGAAGTATGCCCGCGCCGTGATGATCGTGCAGGGGGTGTGCATGGGGGGCGCTGGCAGGTGAAGTAAACTTGCGCCGGGCCGCACAGGCAATCTTCTGAACCATTCCCGGATGCGGGAGGACACTCATGGTCGACAATCCGCTGGGCGTGCCGGTGCACGATGCCGATGAACACTGGATGCGCCACGCGCTGGCGCTGGCCGAGCGCGCGCAGCGTGAGTTCGATGAGATTCCCGTGGGCGCGGTGCTGGTGGGGGCCGACGGCCAGCTGCTGGGCGAGGGCTGGAACCTCAACATTGCCGAGCATGACCCGAGCGCGCATGCGGAGATCGTGGCGATGCGCCGTGGCGGCAAGGCGCTGGCCAACCACCGATTGGTGGGCAGCACGCTGTACGTGACGCTGGAGCCGTGTGCGATGTGCGCCATGGCCATCGTCCATGCCCGCGTGGCGCGCGTGGTGTACGCGGCCAGCGACCCCAAGACCGGCGCCTGCGGTGGCGTCTTCGACCTGCTGGGCGACCCGCGCCACAACCACCGCGTGGAGATCCATGGCGGCGTGCTGGCCAAGGAGGCCAGTCTGCGCCTGACCAATTATTTCCGTGCCAAGCGCGGCAAGCCCCTGTTGCTGCTGGAAGACCACCCCGACGGGACCTGAACAACGAAAGGGTATGATGGGCGCCCCTTTCTTTCCGGCGGGCTTCCTGCCTGCCCCGCAACGAGGCAACACGATGGCCGACAACGGCGCCGCTGGTGAACGACTGATCTGGATCGACCTGGAAATGACCGGGTTGGACACCGACAACGATTCGATCATCGAGATCGCCACGGTGGTCACCGATGCCCAGCTCAACGTGCTGGCCGAAGGCCCCGAGTTCGCCATCCACCACCCGCTGGAAACGCTGGAAGCGATGGATGAGTGGAACCGCAACCAGCATCGCCGCTCCGGGCTGTGGCAGCGCGTGCTGGACAGCCAGGTGACCCTGGGCCAGGCCGAGGCGCAGACCGTGAACTTCCTGGCGCAGTGGATTCCGGCCGGGGTTTCGCCGATGGCCGGCAACTCGATCTGCCAGGATCGCCGCTTCCTGCACCGGCAGATGCCGCGGCTGGAAAAGTACTTCCATTACCGCAACCTGGACGTGTCCACGGTGAAGGAACTGGCCAAGCGCTGGGCCCCGACCGTGGCCGCCGGGGTGGGCAAGAACAGCAACCACACCGCGTTGAGCGATGTGCACGATTCGATCGCCGAACTGCGCCACTACCGCCAGTTCATGGGCGTGCTGTCGGGACTGCCGGTTGCCTGAACGCTGCCGCCGGGCCCGGCCCGGCGCTACCGGCTGACCGGACCACCACGGTCCGTTCAACTGCTTGGCGCTAAGATCGGCGCCATGAACGTACCGACCCTGCTGCCCCGCGATATCGCCCACGATGCCCGTGACTGGCAGGACCTGCAGCGGGCCGTGGCCCTGCTGGAGGCCCCGACCATCACCGCGCGCATGGCCAACCTGGTCGGTGCGCCGCTGGAGTTCGCGGTGAAGAAGCTGCCCGCGTCGGTCTCCCGGCGCATGCATGGCGCGGTGCAGGCGGCCTTGTCCAAGGCTGTCGGGGCCGCGCTGTGGAGCATGGACAACACGCCCGGGCGTTCTGCCTCGACGCGCTGGCACAAGCTGGCCGCAGCGACCTCCGGCGCCGTCGGTGGTGCATTCGGCTTCACTGCGCTGTTCATCGAACTGCCGGTGTCGACCACCATCATGATGCGCGCGGTGGCCGACGTGGCCCGCAGCGAAGGCTTCGACCTTGCTGAGTTCAGCACCCGCCAGGCGTGCCTGGAAGTGTTCGCGCTGGGCGGCAACTCGCCGCGTGATGATGCCAGCGAAACCGGCTATTACCTGGCGCGGGGGTTCACGACCGATGTGATGCGCCACCTGTCGGCCGAACTGGCCGGGCGCATCGTGACCGGCCGCGACCTGACCCTGGGCGTGGCGCCGAAGGAAGCCGGCAAGCTGCTGGCCAAGCTGGTGGAGAAGGTGGCCGCGCGTTTTGGCGTGGTGGTGACCGAGAAGTTTGCCGCGCAGGCGGTGCCGATCATCGGTGCCGCCGCCGGTGCCTCGTTGAACACCATGTTCACGGATTACTACCAGGACATGGCGCGTGGCCATTTCATCGTGCGCCGGCTGGAACGCAAGTACGGCGAGGATGTGGTGCGCACCTGCTACGACCGTATCGCCCACGGCGGCGAGCTGATCGAACCGACGTTGTAACGCCGCCAGGGAGCGACGGTGGCGGCGTGGCGCACCGGGCATGCTGCGTTGTGGCGAGACGGCACGAGCGTCGGCGGCTGTCCGTCGTCGTCATCCTTGCCTTGAATGCACAACTGTTTTGCCCCGGCATGCCTGTTGCCTGGCTGCTGCGGTCCCCATCCTTGCCGGCATCCCCCCGCAAGGTTGTCCGCCATGAAACTGTTCACCCCCTATCGCCTGGGTGCGCTGCAGCTGCCGAACCGCATCGTGATGCCGCCGATGACGCGCTCGCGTGCGGCCGAAGGCAATGTCGCCACCGCGCAGGCCGCAACGTACTACGCCCAGCGCGCCTCGGCCGGCCTGATCGTCAGCGAGGGCACCCAGATCAGCCCGCAGGGGCAGGGCTATGCCTGGACCCCGGGCATCCACAGCCCCGAACAGGTGGCGGGCTGGCGCCAGGTGACCGATGCGGTGCATGCCGCCGGTGGCCGCATCTACGCACAGCTGTGGCATGTGGGCCGGGTCTCGCACGTCGCGCTGCAGCCGGGCAATGCCGCGCCGGTGTCCTCGTCGGCGCTGGTGGCCGAGGGCGTGAAGGTCTTCGTCGATCCCACCGGGGCCGGCCCGACCGCCGGGGTGGGCGAGATGCTCCAGCACTCCGCCCCGCGCGCGCTGCGCGAAGATGAGATTCCGGGCATCGTCGCCGACTACGCGCAGGCCACGCGCAACGCGCTGGCGGCCGGCTTCGATGGCGTGGAACTGCACGGCGCCAATGGCTACCTGATCAACCAGTTCATCGATTCGCAGGCCAACCAGCGCACCGATGGCTACGGCGGCCCGCTGCAGAACCGCCTGCGCTTCCTGCGCGAGGTGGTGCAGGCGGTGGTGGCGGTGGCCGGTGCCGAGCGCGTGGGCGTGCGCCTGGCGCCGCTGACCACGCTGCAGGGGGCCGTGGACGATACCCCGCAGGCGACTTACCTGGCCGCTGCCCACCTGCTCGGCCAGCTGGGCGTGGGCTACCTGCACATCGCCGAGGCCGACTGGGAAGATGCGCCGGTGATGCCGGTGGCGTTCAAGGAGGCGCTGCGGCTGGTCTACCCGGGCACGCTGATCTACGCCGGCAAGTACAGCGTCGAGCGTGCCGAGGAAGCGCTGGCCAAGGGCTGGGCCGACCTGATCGGTTTCGGCCGGCCGTTCATCGCCAACCCGGACCTGCCCGAGCGCCTGCGCAGCGGTGCGGCGTTGAATGCGCCGGACCGTGCGACCTATTTCGGCGGCGGGGCGGCGGGTTACACCGACTACCCGGCGCTGGAAGCGGCCGCACTGGCCTGATGCCACCTGCGCCGGGGATGGGATGGCCCGGCGCTACCTCGATGGTCAGGGCCTGTCGCGCACCAGCGCGTCGGCCTCGATCACGCCGCCATCCTTGCCGTGCAGGTACAGGTGCATGTCCTGCTGCGGGTAAGGGATGTTGATGCCGGCCTTGTCGTAGCCCAGCTTCAGCTGTTCCAGCAGCGTGACCTTGGTGCCGAACCAGTCGGCCGACTTCACGTAGCAGCGGATGCCGAGGTTGATGGCATGCGCGCCCAGTTCGTACACGACCACGTCCGGGGCCGGGGTCTGCAGCACGCGCGGGTCGGCCTTCATCAGCGCCAGCGCGGTGTCGCGGGCCAGCTGGATGTTGTCTTCATAGCCGATGCCCACCACCAGTTCGACACGGCGGGTGGGTTCGGCGGTGAGGTTGATGATCGGTGCGGCGGTGATCAGCGTGTTGGGAATGGTGGTGTGCTGATTGTCCGCGCCGGTGATGACGGTCTGGAAGATGCGCACTTCGCGCACGGTGCCGGTCTGTCCGGCCACGGTCACCACATCGCCCACGCGGAACGGGCGCAGCGTCACCAGCATCACGCCGGAGGCGATGTTGGACAGCGAATCCTTCAGGGCCAGGCCCACGGCCAGGCCGGCGGTGCCAAGCACGGCCAGCAGCGGGGTGATCTGCACCCCGAGCGTGCCGATGGCCAGCACGACGACGATCACCAGCGAGGCGGCATACACCACGTTGCGCAGGAAGCTGCCCAGCATCGGGTCCACGCCCATGCGCGCGGTGGCACGTGGCATCGCATTGGACAGGCGGCGCGCCACCCACAGGCCGATGAGCAGCACGACGATGGCGGCCAGCAGGGGCACGCCATAGGTTTCAAACAGGCGCTGCCAATCCAGCGAGCGGAACCAGGAAGTGGCGGGGGCGGTGACAGCGATCATGCAGGCTCCTCTACGGCGGTTCGTGTGGCGCGGTGCACGCCAGAAAACACGAAGCCCCGCAGAGCGGGGCTTGCGTGCTGCCGCAGTGTAGGGACGCGGTGATGAACACCGCGTCAGCCTGCCACGTGTTACTGGCCGCTCTTGTGCTTGGCCAGGCGCAGCCAGGTATCGACCACGGTGTCCGGGTTCAGCGACAGCGATTCGATGCCTTCCTGCATCAGCCATTCGGCCAGATCCGGGTGATCGGACGGGCCCTGGCCGCAGATGCCGACGTACTTGCCCTTGGCGCGCGCGGCCTTGATGGCCATCGACAGCAGCTTCTTCACCGCCGGGTTACGTTCGTCGAACAGGTGCGCGACGATCGACGAATCGCGGTCCAGGCCCAGGCTGAGCTGGGTCAGGTCGTTGGAGCCGATCGAGAAGCCGTCGAAGATCTCCAGGAATTCATCGGCGAGCAGTGCGTTGGACGGCACTTCGCACATCATGATGATCTTCAGGCCGTTCTCGCCCTGCTTCAGGCCGTTCTTGGCCAGCACCTCGACGACCTTGCGGCCTTCTTCCAGGGTACGCACGAACGGGATCATGACCCACAGGTTGTCCAGGCCCATCTCGTTGCGCACGCGCAGCACGGCCTTGCACTCCAGCGCGAAGGCGTCGGAGAAGCTCGGGTCGACATAGCGGCTGGCGCCGCGGAAGCCGATCATCGGGTTCTCTTCGTGCGGCTCGTAGTTGCTGCCGCCGATCAGGTTGGCGTACTCGTTGGACTTGAAGTCCGACAGGCGCACGATCACCGGGTGCGGGGCGACCGAGGCGGTCAGGGTGGCGATGCCTTCGGCCAGGCGGTCCACGTAGAAGCCGACCGGATCGGAATAACCGGCGATCTTCTCGTCGATCTTCTTCTTGGTGGCCGGGTCCTGGCGGTCGTATTCCAGCAGGGCATTGGGGTGCACGCCGATGTGGCTGGCGATGATCATTTCCAGGCGGGCCAGGCCGATGCCGGCGTTCGGCAGCTGGCCGAAGTCGAAGGCACGTTCCGGGTTGGCCACGTTCATCATGATCTTCAACGGTGCCGGCGGCATGTTGCCCAGATCGGTGGTGGTGCGCTCGAAGGCCAGGGTGCCTTCGTAGATGAAGCCGGTATCGCCTTCAGCGCAGCTGACGGTGACCTGCTGGCCATCTTCGATCACGCGGGTGGCGTTGCCCGAACCGACCACGGCCGGCACGCCCAGTTCACGCGCGATGATCGCGGCGTGGCAGGTGCGGCCGCCACGGTTGGTGACGATGGCCGAGGCGCGCTTCATCACCGGTTCCCAGTCCGGGTCGGTCATGTCGGCGATCAGCACGTCGCCCGGCTGCACGCGGTTCATGTCGTCCAGGGTCTTGACCACGCGGGCCACGCCCGAGCCGATCTTGGCACCCACAGCACGACCCTCGGCCAGCACCTTGCCGCCCTTTTCGGTCAGCGCGAAGCGCTCGATCTGGGTGGCGTGGCTGCGCGACTTCACCGTTTCCGGGCGCGCCTGCACGATGAACAGCTTGCCGCTGACACCGTCCTTGGCCCACTCGATGTCCATCGGGCGGCCGTAGTGCTTTTCGATCACCAGCGACTGCTTGGCCAGTTCCTGCACGTCTTCATCGCTGATGGAGAAGGTGCTGCGCAGTTCGGCCGGGGTGTCCTCGGTCTTCACGCGCTCGCCCGGCACGTCCGAATAGACCATGCGGATGGCCTTGCTGCCCAGCGCGCGGCGCAGGATCGCCGGCTTGCCGGCCTGCAGGGTGGGCTTGTAGACGTAGAACTCGTCGGGGTTGACCGCGCCCTGCACGACCATTTCGCCCAGGCCGAAGGACGAGGTGACGAACACCACGTCACGGAAGCCCGATTCGGTGTCCAGGGTGAACAGCACGCCGGAGGAACCCACGCCCGAGCGCACCATCAGCTGCACGCCGGCCGACAGGAACACGTCTTCGTGCTTGAAGCCGTGATGCACGCGGTAGGCGATGGCGCGGTCGTTGTACAGCGAGGCGAACACTTCCTTGACCTTGTGCACGACATCGTCGGCACCGGTGACGTTGAGGAAGGTTTCCTGCTGGCCGGCGAAGGACGCATCGGGCAGGTCTTCGGCGGTGGCCGAGGAACGCACGGCCACGGCCACGTCGCCGCCACCGTTGTCGGCGCTCAACTTGGCGTAGGCGGTGCGGATGTCCTGGTCCAGCTGCGGCTGCAGCGGGGCATCGATCACCCAGCCGCGGATTTCCTTGCCGGCCGCGGTCAGCGCGGTGACATCCTCCACGTCCAGCGTGGCCAGCTTGTCGAAGATGCGCTTGGACAGGTCGTTGTGCGCGATGAAGTCCTTGAAGGCTTCAGCGGTGGTGGCATAGCCACCGGGGACCGAGACCCCCAGACCGGCCAGGTTGCCGATCATTTCGCCCAGCGACGAATTCTTGCCGCCCACGCGGGCCAGGTCGGCCAGACGCAGTTCGTGCAACCACAGGATGTTCTCGTTCAAGCGCGATGCTCCGTTTGGCCATCGCCCGAGGCGGGCTGAATGGCCGCGTCCGTAGGAAGAAGCCGCTATGATGCCGGGCAGACCACCACCCGCACAAGCTTGTGCTGGCGGGCTTTTTAGGCTTCGTACGGGGTAAAAGCGCGCATGTCGACCATCCGCCCGGTGTTCTATGTTTCCGATGGAACCGGTATCACCGCTGAAACCATTGGGCATAGCCTGCTCACCCAGTTCACCGGGTTCAGCTTCATTACCGACCGCATGTCGTTCATCGACGATCCGGAAAAGGCGCGTGAAGCCTGTGTCCGCATCCAGGCGGCGGGGGAGCGCTACCAGGTCCGGCCGATCGTGGTGAACTCCTGCGTGGATCAGGGCCTGAGCGTGATCCTGGCCGAAAGCGGGGCATTGATGCTGGACGTGTTCGCCCCGTTCATCGAGCCGCTGGAGCGCGAGCTGTCCAGCCCGCGCCTGGCCCGGGTCGGCCAGGCCCACGGCATGGTCGATTTCGAGACCTACCACCGGCGCATCAACGCGATGAACTTCGCGCTGACCCATGACGACGGCATCGCGGTGAACTACGACGATGCCGATGTGATCCTGGTGGCGGTGTCGCGCGCGGGCAAGACCCCGACCTGCATCTACCTGGCCCTGCATTACGGGGTGAGCGCGGCCAACTACCCGCTGACCGACGAGGACCTGGAAAGCGACCGCCTGCCGCCGCGCCTGCGCAGCTACCGACGCAAGCTGTTCGGCCTGACCATCGACCCGGACCGCCTGCAGCAGATCCGCCAGGAGCGCCGCCCGAATTCGCGCTACGCCAACCTGGACACCTGCCGCCGCGAAGTGGCCGCCGCCGAGCGCATGTTCCAGGCCGAGCGCATCCCGACGCTGAGCACCACGCATACCTCGATCGAGGAGATTTCCAGCAAGGTGCTGGCCACTCTGGGCCTGCGCCGCGAGCTGTACTGAGCGCGGCGTAACCAGGCGCGGGGGAGGGGCCCGCCCGGTCGGCGGAGGGGGATCGGCAACCGCCGGGGCCTGCATCGGGCAGGGCTGCCATGTGCCCGCAATTATACGGGACGAACCGTGATCTTCCGCCGAACGGCGCGCGGCCACAAGCTGCCGCGGCGCACAAAGGCCGTGTAGGATCACCGCCATGGCACACGCTCGTCCCCGCATCGAACGCATCCCCCGCCTGAGCCGGCTGAGCTGGCTCATGGGCCTGTACGCGGAGAACTACCGCCACCTGGTTCGGCTGTTCGCCCCGGCCGAGCTGGCCCCGGGCAGCTACCTGTCCTCGGTGGGCGATGGCCTGGATGTCCGCCTGGACGTGATCGAATGCCATGCCTATACCGTGGAGCTGCGCCTGACCTATGACCTGTGCGACCCGGTCACCGGCCAGCCCGACCCCTCGGCCTATGTGCGCCTGTACCGCGATGCCCGCCAGGCCGAGACCACGCACTGCTATGTCGGCCGTCGCTGGCAGGACACCATGGGCCTGTACCCGCCGCCGGCCGAGCTGATCAGCCACCGCATGCGGATGAACACCTTCCTCGGCAAATGGCTGGAATACCTGGCCGAGCGCGGTCACGGCGTGGCCACCCTGTCGCGCGACCCGCATGCCCCGGCCGCCGCGGTCAACGCCGACCGCCGCCTGTCGCTGGTGCGCTGATCGGCCATAATCACCGGCTGATCCACTGCTGGACACCGCCGCATGCCGTATACCCCGATCGTGGCCACCCTGGGCTACGTGCTGTCGCCGGATGGCCGACAGGTACTGATGATCCACCGCAACACGCGCCCCGGTGACCACCACCTGGGCAAGTACAACGGCCTGGGTGGCAAGATCGAAGCGGACGAGGACGTGGCCGCCGGCATGCGCCGCGAGATCGCCGAAGAGGCGGGCATCGACTGCACCGCCATGCGCCTGCGCGGCACCCTCAGCTGGCCGGGCTTCGGCAAGCAGGGCGAGGACTGGTTCGGTTTCGTGTTCGTCATCGATGCCTTCGAGGGCACGCCGCATGGCGGCAACCATGAAGGCACGCTGGAATGGGTCGATCTGGACAAGCTTGATGCCCTGCCGATGTGGGAGGGCGACCGCAACTTCCTGCCGCTGGTGTTCGATCAGGACCCGCGCCCGTTCCATGGCGTGATGCCCTACCGGGATGGACGGATGCAGAGCTGGTCCTACAGCCGGCTGTAACCGGGCCGCTGCGGCGCGGGCCATTAATTACCCGGGTAATATTGACGACCATAATTTACCCGGGCAATAATGGCGCATCTTCCCTGCGTGGCGCCGTCATGTCCCGTTCCTCCGTTCCGGCCTTCAGCTGCTTCGATGGCCACACCCATGTCGCCTCCGGTCCGCCGGTAGTGGTCGCGCTGGCACTCAGGCAGCGGCGTGCTGCCGATGCGGCCGGCCCGCTGCTGGTGTTCGACAACGCCACCGGCCAGACCCGCGATTTCGATACCCGTGGCAGCGAGGCGCAGCTGCGGGCGCGCGTGGCTAAGGCTTTTCCGCCGGCGCAGGCCGAGGCCGGCGGGGACGCTGCGGCCGTGGCCGACGAGGGGGCCGAAGCGGCGCCGCGGGGCCGCGGCCGCCCGAAACTGGGCGTGGTCGCCCGCGAGGTAACCCTGCTGCCACGCCACTGGGCGTGGCTGGCCGAACAGCCCGGTGGCGCCTCGGTGGTGCTGCGCCGGCTGGTGGAACAGGCCAGCCGTGCTGGCGCGGACAAGGACCGCCGGCGCCGCCACGCCGAGCGTGCCTACCAGTTCCTGCAGACCATCGCCGGTGACCTGCCGGGGTTTGAAGACGCGCTGCGCGCCCTGTTCGCGCATGACCGTGCCCGCCTGGAAGCCCTGCTGGCCGGGTGGCCGGGCGATGTGCGGGCGCACGCGCTGCTGCTGGCCTTTGAGGGCGCTGCGGAGGTGGGCCATGACTGAGCCGATGCTTGCTTACCTGCAGCCGACCCAGCACTCGGGTGCTGCGTTCATGCGCCGGGGCCTGCAGGGCCCGGTGGTGATGCTGAACCTGCTGCGCTTCCGTGACCTGGCCGATTACCGCGCCGACCCGCAGCTGGCCCCGGCGACGCCGATCAGCGGCGCGCAGGCGTTCGAGCGTTACGTGCAGCACACCCTGCCGTTCCTGCAGGCCTCCGGCGGCGAGATGCTGCTGCTGGCCGAGGCCGGCCCGTGGCTGATCGGTCCGCAGGACGAACACTGGCACCAGGCGCTGCTGATCCGCCAGCACAGCGTCGAGGCGTTCATGGCCTTCGCCCAGCATGGCCCCTACCTGGCCGGGCTGGGCCATCGCACGGCGGCCCTGGCCGATTCGCGCCTGCTGCCGTTGTCGGCGCTGCCGCTGCCCATTCCCTGATCCGGGGCTTCGGCCCCCTCCCTGTGGCTTCCTTCCTGGGCGTGTGCGCACCGGGCAGGGAAGCGCTTGCCTGAAGGAACCTGCATGTCTTCCTCTTCTCCTGTCCGGCCCGCTGTGGCCGTACCTGCGCCCCTGCCACCCTGGCGCAGCTACCTCGCGCTGCTGCTGCCGATGACCCTGACCAACGCGCTGCAGCTGGCAGCCGGCACCCTGGACAACGTCTTCCTGGGGCACATGATCGGCACCGCTGCCGTGGCTGCCGCTGCGGCGTTCTTCCCGGTGTTCTTCCTGCTGCTGGCACTGGTCATGGGCTTGGCCACCGGGGCCACGGTGCTGGTCGGGCAGGCGTGGGGGGGCGGCCGGCCGGAGCAGGCGCGCACCGTGTTCGGCACCGCCATCGCACTGGTGCTGTCGCTGTCACTGCTGGTGATGCTGGGCGGTGGCCTGCTGGCCCCGCAGCTGCTGTCGGCGCTGGGGACGCCGGCGCCGGTGCTGGCCGATGCGGTGGGTTATGCGCGCGTGCTGCTGCTGGCCGCACCTGTTTTCTTCCTGTTGTGGCTGGCTGCTTCGGTCAGTCGCGCGGTGGGCGACGCGCTGTCGCCGCTGCACGCGCTGCTGGTGGCTACCGTGCTGGGCCTGCTGTGCACGCCGGCGCTGATCGATGGCTGGTTGGGGCTGCCCCGGCTGGGCGTGGCCGGCGCCGCTGCATCGGCGGCGATCGCCACGGCGGTAGCACTGGGTTGGCTGGTAGGGCGCTGGCATCGCCGCGCGCACCCGCTGGCGCCGGATCGCCACCTGCTGCGCGCGATCCGCTTCGACGGCACGGTGCTGCGTTCGATGCTGCGCATCGGCGTGCCCTCCACGCTGCAGATGCTGGCGTTGGCGCTGGCGGAAATCCTCCTGCTGGGCTGGATCAACCGGCACGGTGTGCAGGCCACGGCGGCCTATGGTGCGGTCAACCAGGTCATGGGCTGGGTGCAGCTGCCGGCGATGTCGCTGGGCATCACGGCCACCATTCTTGCCGCACAGGCCATGGGCGGCGGGCGCCGCGCGCAGCTGCCCAGCATCGCGGGCACGGGCATCGCGCTGGGCCTGGCCCTGCTTGGGGCGGTCGTGGCCGCGGTCTACCTGCTGGCACCGGTACTGCTGCGCCTGTTCCTGGACGATGCGGATGTGCGCCTGCTGGCCGTATCGCAGCTGCATACGGTTGCCTGGGGCGTGCTGGCGATGGGCGTAAGTGCGGTGCTGGTGGGGGTGATGCGCGGCAGCGGTGCCGTGGTGGTGCCGGCGCTGGTGGGCGTAGGGGCCATCGTTGCGGTGGAGCTGCCGCTGGCCGCGTGGCTGCAGCAGCACCACGGCCTGCCGGGCCTGTGGTGGGCATGGCCGCTGGGGCTGGTGGCGGTGGTGGGTGTGCAGGGCCTGTACTTCCGCTCCTGGCGCGCCGGGGCCGGGCTGGAGGGGTAGGGCTGGCGGGTGACCGCCAGACCGCCGGGGCCCGTCGTCGGGTGGCCGCGCAGTTACCGCCGCTCACCGCAACCGGCGTGCCAGCAGCAGGTGGAACAGCTTCTCCACCGTGCGGCCATCATTGCCGGGACCTTGCTCGCGGTGGGCGCGCCAGCCGGTCACGGCGAACCCGGCGCTACGCAGGCCAAGATCGACGTCGGCCAGGCTGTGCAGGTGGAATCCCTGTGCGGTGAAGGGCAGGGTGCGCATGAAGCCGGCATCGCCGAAGGCCACGCACAGCCGCCCGCCCGGGCGCAGCACGCGCGCCAGCTCGGCCAGGGGGATGGACAGGGTGGGCCAGAAATACAGCAGGTTCACCGCCAGGGCAGCGTCGATGCGCGCGTCGGCCAGGTCCAGTGCATGTACATCGCCCAACTGCAGCTGCGCGCGCGTACCCAGCCCGCGTGCTGCCAGCTGCGCAGTGCCGGCCTCGACCATCGCCGGGGAGAGTTCGATGCCCAGGTAGCGGCTGCCGGGTGCCTGCAGCAGGTCGGCGACGAAGGCAGCATTGCCCGGCCCGATTTCCAGGACCTGTTCACCGGCGCCGACCGCGAGCAGGCGGTTGGCCGCATGGTTGAGCGCGCCGTTGCTGCGGTTCATCGATTCGGCGATGGCCCGAGCGGCCGGGCCGTGGGGCAGCCGCAGTTGCGCGGCCAGGTCTGCGGCGTCCAGGGGCGTTCTCTCATCCGAGCGGCGGGTGCGAACGGACGTGGCGGCGGCGGGTCCGCCGACGACCATAGCCCTCGCCGGGTTCCTTGGGAAGTAGGGAAACCCCTCGACGTCGTGATGAGCAAATCACCAGCGTCGCAGTCCGTGCGACGAGGTTGTCCACAGGGGGTGTGGATTACGAGTGAGCAACTTTGTGGATAAATGCCGCCAGCCCCCACCCCCCTAGGCTGTCAAGATGGGTGGCGAAAAATTCACCGCAGGTGAGGCGGCGTGATCCGTGGGTGAAGAACGGCCATGGCCGCGCTGTCGCCAGCAGCGGCGCTCGCGGTACCCTGTGGGCCTTCAAGCCGCGCGAGCCTTCATGAAACGTCATTTCTCCATGCTGCGTGAGTTCCAGCTGGCGGACTGGTTCACCCTCGCCAATGCCTTCTGCGGTACCGGCGCGGTGTTTGCCGCCCTGCGCTTCCTGCAGGATGGCGAACTGGGCTACCTGTTGTTCGGCATGGCGCTGATTCCATTGGCCTTCGTCTTCGACGCGCTGGACGGGCGCATCGCGCGCTGGCGCAAGTCCAGCTCCACGCTGGGCCGCGAGCTGGATTCGCTGTCGGACGTGATTTCCTTCGGCGTGGCGCCGGCGGCGCTGGCCTATGCCTGTGGCATGCAGGGCGGCTGGGACTGGCTGGTGCTGAGCTACTTCGTCTGCTGCGGCGTCAGCCGCCTGGCCCGCTACAACGTGACGGCCGAGGCCATGGCCGGTGACGGCGACAAGGTGCCGTACTTCGAGGGCACCCCCATCCCGACCAGCCTGGCGCTGGTGATCGTGCTGGCCGTGGCCGCCTTCAACGGTGCCATCGGCGATGCACTGTGGCTGGGCCAGTGGCAGATCGGCCCGTGGCAGCTGCACCCGCTGGTGCTGTTGTTCGCGCTGTCCGGTTCGCTGATGATCAGCAAGACGTTGCGCATTCCCAAGCCCTGAAACGGTAGACCACGGCATGACCACTTCGGCCCACGACCCGGGCGGCGGCGATTACCAGGCCCAGGCCCGGCAGTATTTCGATGCCTGGGGTGACGCCCTGCGCCACGCGGCCCAGCACGGCGGCGCGCCGGCGGGCAATGATCCGGTCAGCTGGAAGCATGTCTTCGACTGGTGGGCGCAGCTGTTGCCCGAACAGGGCAGTGGCGCGGGCGAGGACGCGGTGCGCCGCTTCCGCCAGCAGGCCGGGGGCTGGTACGGCACCATGCAGGATGTGGCCTCGCGCTTTGCCGGCCGGGATACCAGCAGCGCTGAAGTAGCCCAGGCCTGGCGCGAGGCGGTGCTGGGGCAGGGCGATGGCATGGTGCAGTGGATGCTGCGCGGGGCCAGCGGCAGCACCGCTGATGGCCAACCGCTGCCGGACATGGCCGCGCTGCTGCAGCAGTGGCAGCAGCAGGCCGAGCCGTGGCTGCACAGCCCGGCGTTCGGGCCGGGCCGTGAGCACCAGGCGCGCTGGCAGGCACTGCTGCGTGCGCAGAACGATTTCCAGGCGCAGGGCCGCGCCTACATCGCGCAGATCCGGGGAGCGCTGGACGAGGCGTTCGTGCTGTTCGAACAGCGCCTGGCCCAGCACGAACTGCCGGGCAGCCAGCTGACCAGCGCCCGGGCGATGTTCGACCTGTGGATCGAAGTGGCCGAGGAGGCCTATGCCAAGGTCGCCCTGTCCGAACCGTTCCAGCAGGTCTATGCGGCGCTGGGCAACGCGCACATGCGCCTGCGCGCAGCCGTGCAGCAGGAAGTGGAACAGGTGAGCGAGCGCGTGGGCCTGCCCACCCGCAGCGAAATGGATGCCGCGCACCGGCGCATCGCCGAGCTGGAACGCAGCCTGCGCCGTCTGCAGGCGACCGTTGCGGCGATGGCCACGGGGCCGGCGGCCAAGGCACCGGCCCACGGCAAGGCCGCACCTGCGGCACCCAAGGCACCCAAGGCGGCGGCGAAGAAGGCCCCGACGGCCCGTGCACCGGCGAAGAAAACCGCGAAGAAAGCGGCGAAGAAAGCGGCCCCGAAGGCTTCAAAGAAGGCGCCGCGCCGATGAAGGGACCGCTGGGCTTCAACGCCGATGACCTGATGCAGGAAACCCTGGCCATGCAGCGCAAGCTGATGGAGGGATTGAACCTGCTGCCCCAGGTGGACGATGTGGAGTACGGTGCCACCGCGCGCGAGGAAGTGTGGCGCGATGGCAAGGTGGTCCTGTACCGCTTTGTCGGCGCGCAGGCCCCCAGGGCCGGGCAGCCGCCGCTGCTGATCGTCTATGCGCTGGTGAACCGGCCCTACATGGTCGACCTGCAGCAGGACCGCTCACTGGTGCAGAAGCTGCTGGCACTGGGCCGCGATGTCTACGTGCTGGACTGGGGCTATCCGGACCGCTCCGAGCGCTACCTGACGCTGGAGGATTACCTGCTGCGCTACATCGACGGCGCCGTGGATGCGCTGCGCCAGCGCAGCGGCAGCGCGGTGGACCTGCTGGGCATCTGCCAGGGCGGCGTGTTCGCGCTGTGCTATGCGGCGCTGCGCCGGGCCAAGCTTGCACGCTTGATCACCATGGTCACCCCGGTCGATTTCCAGACCCGCGACAACATGCTCTCGCACTGGGCGCAGCAGGTGGACGTGGACCTGCTGGTGGACACGCTGGGCAACATCCCGGCCGACCTGATGAATGCCAGCTACCTGATGCTCAAGCCGTTCCGGCTGAACGTGCAGAAGTACGTGGGCCTGCTGGACATCCTTGATGACAAGGCCGCGCTGGAGGATTTCCTGCGCATGGAAAAGTGGATCTTCGACTCCCCGGACCTGGCAGGCGAGGCGTTCCGCGACTTCATCAAGCAGTTCTACCAGGGCAACGGCCTGATGCACGGGACCGTGCGCATCGGCGAGGAGGCGGTGGATCTGTCGCAGGTGACCCTGCCGGTGCTGAACATCTATGCCGAGCAGGACCATCTGGTGCCACCGGATGCCTCGCGCGCGATGCGGGACCGCCTGGGCACGGCCGACTACACCGAATCCAGCTTCCGGGGCGGGCACATCGGCATCTATGTGTCCGGCCGCGCGCAGCGCGAAGTGCCGGCGACCATTGATGGCTGGCTCAATGCGCGCCCGGCCTGACCGCAGGTACGGCGCCCCCTGGCTGGCGGCGCTGCTGGTGGTCGCGTTGCCCGTGCAGGCGGCGCCCGGCCCGGAGGCCCGCCGCGAGATCGGCGCGCTGATCGCCAGCCTGGACGGTTCCACCTGCCAGTTCCAGCGCAACGGCACCTGGCATGACGCCGCCGCAGCGCGGGCGCACCTGCAGCGCAAGTACGACTACCTGCTGAAGAAGGACCTGGTGGACACGGCCGAGCAGTTCATCGAACGGGCCGCCAGCCAGAGCAGCCTCAGCGGCAAGGCCTACCGCATCCGCTGCCCGGGCCAGCCGGAGCAGACGGCTGCGGCCTGGTTCGGACAGCGCCTGCAGGCATTGCGCCAACGCACGCCGTAGACACCGGGGGCGGTACAGTAGTGGCCGACCGGTTGCAGGAGTCCAGGCCATGAGTACCCTACCGACCACACTGTCGCGATCGCTCAACGACCGCATGATTGCCGGTGTCATGGGCGGTATCGCCCACCGCTTCGGCTGGAACAGCACGCTGGTACGCATTGTCTACGTGCTGGTTTCGCTGGCGTCGGCGGGTTTTCCGGGCATCCTGATCTACCTGATCCTGTGGCTGCTGATTCCCAACGAGGCCGATTGAGCGCCGCTCCGCGGCCAACGCCCGGCTGGCTGCGCCTGCTGCAGTGGCTGGGCGCGCTGTGGACCCTGCCCAATACGCTGATCGGCCTGCTGGCCGGCGCTGCAGGCCTGCTGGCCGGGGCGCGCCTGCGCTGGAGTGGCCGCGACTGCGCGCTGGTGTTCGACCACTGGCCGTGGGGGCCGGGCGGGGCCATCACCTTCGGCAACGTGATCCTGCATACCGGGCATGACCTGGGCATGCAGTGCCGCACCTACGCGCACCAGGCCGGTGAGCGGGTGGAGCCGTTGATCCGCCTGGACGACCACGAACGTGCCCACGTCTACCAGTACCTGGTGCTGGGCCCGCTGTACCTGCCGGCCTACCTGCTGTGCGGCGGGGTAAGCGCGCGCAACCCGTTCGAGCGCGCGGCCGACCGCTATGCCCAGACCGGGCGGGGCTGGTGGCCGTAGGCATGCGCCGCGCACGAGGGGCGCGCTCGTGCGCACGGCAACGCCGCCGCCCGCGCCGGAAGCCCTCGTTTCGTTAGGTGCGCGTTAAAGATTGGTAAGCATTTTGGGGCGATCGCGACGTCATCTGCATGCAACCGATCGTCATTAGCCTGCGTGACGTTCCAGTCAGCTTCGCCGCGGTATGCTCCACCTCGATGGGCACGCTGGAACGCCCATCGAACGCAGTAGGTAGTTGCAGTAGCAATCTGGAGGAAGACATCACATGGCAATCGTTCTTTATGTCGGTGGTAGCAAGGATGGCGAGAAGGGCGTGGTGCCCTACGGCTTCAGCAAATCCCGCGCCGACACCGCGCTGGGGCCGGAGTTCTACACGGAGCGGTTCATGGAACTGCAAGGGGTCGGCAAGGTCCGGTTGATGGCGCTGGAAGGCATGCGTGACGAGATCGTCATGCAACATGCCGCCCGCTACTACCGTTGACCTGAGCAGTACGCGGCAGGGCGCGCCCACCATCGCGCGCCCACGCCGGCATCCCAGCCCGGGCCTGTCCGAGCCCCACCGCCAGGATGCCGGCGTCCCCCGACGCCCGCCGGCCTGCCCGGCAAATTCCCCCCTGTCAACGGCTTTCCCCGCCCGCTGCGCATTGCCAGAATGGGGATTCGTTCCGTAACGCGGCCAAGACCGGAAGCAATGCAAGACGCCAAGCACGCGCTCGCCCAGCAGATCGCCCAGACCATTGCCGATGAGATCGGTGCCCAGTCCGCCCAGGTGCGCGCCGCCGTCGCGCTGCTTGATGAAGGCGCCAGCGTTCCGTTCATTGCCCGCTACCGCAAGGAAGTGACCGGCGGCCTGGACGACACCCAGCTGCGCAACCTGGAAACCCGCCTGACCTACCTGCGTGAACTGGAAGACCGCCGTGCCGCGGTGCTGGCCAGCATCCAGGAGCAGGGCAAGCTGACCGATGAACTGCGTCGCGACATCCTGGGCGCCGATACCAAGAGCCGGCTGGAAGACCTGTACCTGCCGTACAAGCCCAAGCGCCGCACGCGTGCGCAGATTGCCCGCGAAGCGGGGCTGGAGCCGCTGGCCGACGGCCTGCTGGCCGATCCGTCGCGCGAGCCGCAGGCCTTCGCCGCCGGGTTCGTCGATGCGGACAAGGGCGTCGCCGATACCAAGGCCGCGCTGGAAGGCGCCCGCGCGATCCTGATGGAGCGCTGGGGGGAAGATGCCGCGCTGGTCGGTGAACTGCGTACCTGGCTGGGCGGCAACGGTGTCATCCGCGCGCGCGTGGCCGAAGGCAAGGAGGCCGAAGGCGCGAAGTACCGCGATTACTTCGAGCATGCCGAGTCGCTGGCGAAGATCCCCTCGCACCGCCTGCTGGCCCTGTTCCGTGCCCGTCGCGAAGAGATCCTGTTCCTGGAGCTGGACCCGGGCAGCGATGCCGAGGCCGGCCACCAGTACGCTGAAGGCCGCGTGGCCCACAACGCCGGTATCCGCGATGCCGGCCGTGCCGGTGACCGCTGGCTGCTCGATGCCTGCCGCCTGACCTGGCGCGCCAAGCTGCACATGCACCTGCTGCTGGACCTGTTCAACCAGGCCCGCGAGAAGGCCGAGGCCGAGGCCATCGCCGTGTTCGGCGACAACCTCAAGGACCTGCTGCTGGCCGCACCGGCCGGCCCGAAGACCGTGCTGGGCCTGGACCCGGGCATCCGCACCGGCTGCAAGATCGCCGTGGTCGATGCCACCGGCAAGCTGGTGGCGACCGAGACCATCTACCCGCACGAGCCGCGCCGCCAGTGGGACGCGTCGCTGCAGACGATCAAGCAGCTGTGTGCCAAACACAACGTGGAGCTGATCGCGATCGGCAACGGCACCGCCAGCCGCGAGACCGACAAGCTGGCCGGTGAAGCGATCAAGGCCGCCGGCAACCCGAAGCTGCAGAAGGTGGTGGTCAGCGAAGCCGGTGCATCGGTGTACTCGGCCTCCGAATTCGCGGCCAAGGAGTTCCCGGGCCTGGACGTGTCGCTGCGTGGCGCGGTATCCATTGCCCGCCGCCTGCAGGACCCGCTGGCCGAGCTGGTCAAGATCGAACCCAAGGCGATTGGCGTGGGCCAGTACCAGCATGACGTCGACCAGTTCCGCCTGGCGCGCGCGCTGGACGCCCGCGTGGAGGACTGCGTGAACGCGGTCGGCGTGTACGTCAACACCGCCTCGGCCGCGCTGCTCTCGCGCGTGTCCGGCCTGTCGTCCACGGTGGCCGAGAACATCGTGCGCCACCGCGATGACAACGGCCCGTTCAAGCGCCGCAAGGACCTGCTGAAGGTGCCGCGGCTGGGCGAAAAGACCTTCGAGCAGTGCGCCGGCTTCCTGCGCATCGCCGATGGTGACCAGCCGCTGGACGCCTCGGCCGTGCACCCGGAAGCCTATCCGGTGGTCGAGCGCATCGTCGCGGCGACCGCGCGCCCGATCAAGGCGCTGATCGGCGACGGCAGCTTCCTGCGCGGGCTGAAGGCCGAGCAGTTCACCGATGCCACCTTCGGCGTGCCGACCGTGCGCGACATCCTGAAGGAGCTGGAGAAGCCCGGCCGCGACCCGCGCCCCGAGTTCAAGGCGGCACGCTTCGCCGAGGGCGTGGAGGACATCAAGGACCTGCGCGAAGGCATGGTGCTCGAAGGCGTGGTCAGCAACGTGGCCGCGTTCGGTGCGTTCGTCGATATCGGCGTGCACCAGGACGGCCTGGTCCACATCTCGGCGCTGTCGGACACCTTCGTCAAGGACCCGCGCGATGTGGTCAAGGCCGGCGACATCGTCAAGGTGAAGGTGCTGGAGGTGGACGTGGCGCGCAAGCGCATCGCGCTGACCCGGCGCCTGGACGATGTGCCGGGGCAGGCCACCAGCCGGCCGGGCCAGCGCGAGGAGCGCGGCCAGGGACAGGGGCCGCGCCGGGATGCAGGCGGCCCGAACCGTGGCCAGCCCCGCGGGCAGGGCGCTGGCGGCCGCCCCGCGCCGTCGGCGGCACCGGCCAACAACGCCCTGGCCGAGGCGTTTGCCCGCGCCAAGCGCAGCTGAGGGCAGCCGGTGCGGCCGGCGTGAAAGGCATGTGCAGGCGGGGGCGTATGCAGGCCCCCGCCGTTGGCGCACACTTGCCATCGTGAGGCGCGGCCGTGGCGGCCGCGCACGTTGGGCCGGGGAGGGCCATGACGCATCGCTTCGCCATTTCCTGTGCAGCCCGCGCCCCTGCGCCGCGGCCTGGCCTGCCCGCCTGCACGACGGGGGACGGCCGGTGAGTGGCACGGGCAACCTGCCGCAGGATCGCTCGCTGCTGGAACGGCGGCTGCAGGAGCTGGCCGAGGAGCGCCGGCGGCTGGCGATGATCATCGAAGGCACGGCGGCCGGCACCTGGGAATGGAACGTGCAGACCGGGCAGATGCGCATCAACGCGCGCTGGGCCGAGATTGTCGGGTACCGGCTGGAGGAACTGGAACCGGTCTGCCAGCAGACGTTCGTGCGGCTGGTACACCCGGACGACCTGGCCCTGTCCGATGCCGCGCTGCAGTCGCACTTCGATGGCCACACCGACAACTACGCCTGCCTGCTGCGCATGCGCCACAAGGACGGCCGCTGGATCTGGATCCACGACCGCGGCCGTGTCTACGAGTGGGATGGGCAGGGCCGGCCGCTGTGGATGGCCGGGGCCCATGCCGATGTGACCGAACTGCAGCAGGCCCGGCATGAAGCGGCCGAGATGCGCCAGCAGCTGCAGGCGCTGGTGGATGCGTCCGATGACGTGGCGGTGATCGCCACCGACACGCACGGTACCGTCACCCTGTTCAACACCGGTGCCGAGCGCCTGCTCGGTTACCGTGCCGAGGAGGTGGTGGGCATCGTCAATCCGGGTGTCTTCCATGATGCGGCGGAAATGCAGGTCTACCTGCAGGCCTTTGTCGGCAGCGATGGCACGTTGCCGAGCATCTTCGACGTGCTGACCGGCCAGGCGCAGGGACAGACCTTCTCGCACCGCTGGACCTTCGTGCGCAAGGATGGCACGCGCCGGCAGGTACGCCTGTCGATCAGCCCGATGCACGGTGCCGATGGCGACCGTATCGGCTACCTGGGCATGGCCATGGATATCACCGAGATGCTGCAGGTCCGCGCCGAAGCGCGGCTGGCGGCGGAAAAATTCGCCGGGGCATTCACCTCGGCGGCGCTGGGCATGGCGCTGGTGTCGCTGGAAGGGCGCTGGCTGGATGTCAACGATGCACTCTGCCGCATCCTGGGCTACTCGCGCGAGGAACTGCTGCAGGTTGATTTCCAGCGGCTGACCCATCCGGCCGATCTGAGTGCCGACCTGGCCCTGGTCGGTGACCTGCTGGCTGGCCGTCGCGCGCACTACCATATGGAAAAGCGCTACTTCGGCCGCGATGGCAACACCATCTGGGCGCGGCTGTCGGTATCGCTGGTGCGCAACGAGCAGGGCGAGCCGCTGCATTTCGTGTCGCAGATCCAGGACATCAGTGCCCAGCGCAGCAGTGAGCAGCGCCTGCTGGAAACCGAACAGCGCAGCCGCATCACCCTCGACGCAGTGGCCGACATGGTGCTCAGCGTCGCCCTCGATGGACGCATCGAATACGCCAACATGGCAGCCGTGCGCATGCTGTCCGCCGATGGTTCCAGTCCGCTGGCCGGCGCGCGGGTGCATGACGTGCTGGCCCTGACCACCGAATACGCCCCCGGGTCGGTGCTGGACGCGGACGTGCTGCTGGACCCGGACAGCAATGCCGTGGACCTGCATGCCGACCTGCTGCTGGGCCGGGGGGCCGATGCCCTGCCGGTGGACCTGACCCGGGCCTGGCTGCGTGATGACCAGGGCCAGGTCCGCGGTGCGGTCTGGGTGCTGCGTGATGCCACCCAGCAGCGCGCGCGGCAGCGCGAGGCCCGCCAGCTGGCTGAAATCGACCCGCTGACCGAACTGGGCAACCGGCGCGGTTTCGAGGCGCACCTGCAGCAGGCCATCACCCGGGTGGAGCGCACCGGGCAGGCGGCCTCGCTGATGTACATCGACCTGGACCAGTTCAAGACGGTCAATGATGGCTGGGGGCACCTGGCCGGCGATGCGGTGCTGTGGGCCGTGGCCAGCGTGCTGCGTGCCGGGGTGCGCGATTCGGATGTGGTGGCCCGCCTGGGCGGGGATGAATTCGCGGCCATCCTGCCCGGCTGCAGCCTGTCCCGCGCCAGCCGCATCGCCAATGAACTGGTCCGCACCCTGCAGGCGCTGGTGATCCCGTGGCAGGCGCAGGACCTGCGGGTCGGCGCCAGCATCGGCATCGCCGCGATCACCGCCGGCATGAGCGTGGACCAGGCCGTGGCCGCCGCCGACGCCCAGTGCTACCGGGCCAAGGCCCATGGGCGTGGCAACGTGCAGGTACAGGGGGAAGGGGGCGCACCGGGGGATGCCGCGGCGGGCGGGGGCTGAACCGGTCCTTGCCCGGCCTGCGGATGAAGGATGTTTCATTTGCCCGCCCGTGCCGATTTGGCGAGCATGGGCAGGTCTGGATTCCATAGGCCGCCATGCCGCGCGTACTGACCATCGAGGACGACGCCATCACCGCCCAGGAAATCATTGCCGAGCTGGGCAACCATGGCCTGCAGGTGGACTGGGTGGCCGATGGCCGCGAGGGCCTGGTCCGGGCAGCCAGCGGTGACTACGACGCCATCACCCTGGACCGCATGCTGCCCGGGCTGGACGGGCTGGCCATCGTCACCACCCTGCGCCGCATCGGCATCAGTACCCCGGTGCTGATGCTCAGCGCATTGTCGGACGTGGACGAGCGCGTGCGTGGCCTGCGCGCCGGCGGTGATGACTACCTGACCAAGCCGTTTGCTTCGGACGAGATGGCCGCGCGCGTGGAAGTGCTGCTGCGCCGCCGCCAGCAGCCCTCCAGCAACGAGACCGTACTGCGCGTGGGCGACCTGCAGCTGGACCTGCTGGCGCGCACCGCCCAGCGCGGCGGCCGCAGCCTGAGCCTGCTGCCGACCGAATTCAAGCTGCTTGAATACCTCATGCGCAACGCCGGGCAGGTACTGACCCGCATGATGCTGTTCGAGGAAGTGTGGGGTTACCACTTCGACCCGGGCACCAACCTGATCGACGTCCACATCGGCCGGCTGCGGCGCAAGCTCGACCTGGCCGGCGCGCCGTCGCTGATCCGTACCGTGCGTGGCACCGGCTATGTCCTCAGCGAAACTGTCTGACGGCTGGCGTTCGTCCAGCAGCCGCCTGCTGGGCCTGTACAGCCTGCTGTTCGTGGCCTGGTCGTGCGTGCTGCTGGGGGTGCTGTACTGGCGGGTGTCGTTGTACCTGGATGAGCTGGCGCAGTCGGCCGTGCTGCAGCGTGCCCACCTGTTCGAGCATTTCACCGGCGATGGCCTGGCCGAAGCGCTGCGCGAGAACCGCCGGTACGACGTGCATGGCATCGATGCCTACGGGTTGTTCAGCGCGCAGGGCGAACCGCTGGCCGGCGTGCTGCGCGCGTTGCCGCCGCAGCTGCCGCTCGATGGCAGCGTGCACCCGGTGGCAGGCCTGCCGTTCAACGATCCCAACGCGGCCAGCAAGCGCGGTGCCGGGCTGGCGATGCATACCCGCGACGGCCGCATCCTGGTGCTGGTGCGCTACAGCGGCCCGTTGAGCGAAGTGAACCATCTGATCGTCAATGCGCTGCTGTGGGGCGTGTCGCTGACCCTGCTGCCGGGCCTGCTGGGCTGGCTGCTGCTGCGGCGGCGTCCGCTGCGCCGCATCCAGGCGATCGAGCAGGCCACCGCGCGCATCGTCGCCGGCGATCTGGGCCAGCGCCTGCCGGTGGCCAACCGCCGCGATGAACTGGACATGCTGGCGGCCATCGTCAACGCCATGCTGGACCGCATCGAACAGCTGATGACCGAGGTCAAAGGGGTCTGCGACAACATCGCCCACGACCTGCGCACGCCGTTGACCCGGGTGCGTGCCCAGCTGTACCGCATGCGCCAGCAGCTTGATGATGGCCACCCGCAGGCGCAGCCGCTGGACCAGGTGCTGGAGGAAACCGACACCCTGATGGCACGCTTCCGCGCGCTGCTGCGTATTTCCGAACTGGAAGACCACCAGCGCCGCTCGTGCTTCGTGCAGCTGGCGCCGGACGCGCTGCTGCAGGAGATCCACGCCTTCTATGCACCGCTGGCCGAGGAAAAGGGCCAGTGGCTGCAGCTGGAGCTGGCCCCGGACCTGGCTGCCGTGGCCGGTGACCGGGGGTTGCTGTTCGAGGCTATCGGCAACCTGCTCGACAACGCCATCCGCTTCGCCCCGGAAGGGGGCCGCGTGCTGCTGCGGGCACGGGTGGAAGACGGGGCGACCTGCATCGAGGTGGGCGATTCCGGGCCGGGCATCCCCGAGGGTGAGCGCGCGGCGGTGTTCCAGCGTTTCCACCGCAGTGATGCCAGCCAGGGCGGCGGTTTCGGGTTGGGGCTGTCGATCGTGGCGGCCATTGCCGGGTTGCACGGGTTCCGGCTGGGGGTAGGGCAGTCGCCGCTGGGCGGGGCCAGTTTCAGCCTGCTGTGCCGGCCGCAGGTGCTGTAGGGGGAGGGGGCTTGTGCAGGGCTGCGCCCTGCACCCGCTGAGGCCCCTTCAACGTCAACGTCAACGTCAAAAGCTGGCTATCCGTGGGATGGCGGGGCGGTGTCGGAGTGCGGGGACGCCGCAAGTACGTCCGTGTAGGCTTGGCCGCGGCATCCATGCCGCGGACACCCCGCCCTCCGACACCGCCCCACCTCTGACAGATCCCCGCGATCGGGTAGATCCACGCCATGCGTGGATGCCTTTCGGTGAATCATCGAAATATTCGATTTCGATTGAGATTCATCCACGCATGGCGTGGATCTACAGGCCATTGGGAAATTGTCGAAGGCGGGGTGGGTCCGGTTGAGGGGGTGTGAGCGGCATGGATGCCGCGACCAAGCCCCCATGGATGGGTTTACGGCGTCCCCCTCAACCGGACCCACCCCGCCATCCCACGGGATGCCAGCCTTTGACGTTGACGTTGACGTTGACGGGGGCCTCTGCGGGTGCAGGGCGCAGCCCTGCCTCGACACCCCGTTCATGAAATAAGTTTCATCCGCGGCACAGCTTTGTTTTAACCGCCAGCGCCGATACTTTCCGGCCTGCGCTGCCCGCGGTGGGCATTCGCACTGCTGGAGAGCTGCATGCTCGGCTTGGTCAGGACCGCGCTCAACAAGCCTTACACCTTCGTGGTGATGGCCATCTTCATCTGCATCGTCGGTCCGCTCAGTGCACTGCGTACCCCCACCGATGTGTTCCCCGATATCGGCATCCCGGTCATCGCCGTGGTCTGGCAGTACACCGGCCTGTCCCCCGATGCCATGTCCGGGCGCGTGGTCTCGCCCTACGAGCGTGCCCTGAGCACCACCGTCAACGATATCGAGCACATCGAATCGCAGTCGCTGGCCGGCATGGGCGTGGTCAAGGTGTTCTTCCAGCCCGGCGTGGACATCCGCACCGCCAACGCGCAGATCACCGCCATCTCGCAGACCATCGTCAAGCAGATGCCGGCCGGCATGACCCCGCCGCTGATCCTCAACTACAGCGCCTCCACCGTGCCGGTGCTGCAGATGGCGTTCTCCAGCCCGACACTGGGCGAATCGCAGATCCGCGATCTGGCGCAGAACACGGTCCGTCCTCCGCTCACCGCGATTCCCGGCCTGGCCATCCCGGCGCCGTATGGTGGCAAGCAGCGCCAGATCACCCTGGACCTGGACCCGCAGGCGCTGGCCGCCAAGGGCCTGTCGGCGCAGGACGTAGGCAATGCGCTGGCCGCGCAGAACCAGATCACCCCGGTCGGTACGGCCAAGCTGGGCGGCAACGAATTCACCGTGCTGCTCAACAACAGCCCCAGCGAGATCCAGGCGCTGAACGACCTGCCCATCCGCACCGTCAACGGCGCGGTGGTCACCATCGGCCAGGTCGCGCATGTGCGTGATGGTTCGCCACCGCAGACCAACATCGTGCGCGTCAACGGCGGGCATTCGGTACTGATGTCGGCGCTGAAGAACGGTGATGCCTCCACGCTTACCCTCGTCAGCCGCATCCGCCAGCTGTTGCCGAAGATCGGTGAGACCCTGCCGCCGTCGCTGAAGATCTCGCTGCTGGGCGATGCCTCCACCTTCGTGCGTGAATCGATCAGCAGCGTGGCCCGCGAAGGCATCATCGCCGCGCTGCTGACCAGTGTGATGATCCTGGTGTTCCTCGGCAGCTGGCGTTCGACGGTCATCATTGCCGCCTCGATCCCGCTGGCGGTGCTCTCGGCCATCGCCCTGCTGTCGGTCAGCGGGCAGACCCTGAACGTGATGACCCTGGGCGGCCTGGCGCTGGCCGTGGGCATCCTGGTGGACGATGCCACGGTCACCATCGAGAACGTCAACTGGCATCTGGAACAGGGCAAGGGCGTGCGCGAGGCGATCCTCGATGGTGCCGCGCAGATCGTCGGCCCGGCCTTTGTCTCGCTGCTGTGCATCTGCATCGTGTTCGTGCCGATGTTCCTGCTCGACGGCATCGCCGGCTACCTGTTCCGGCCGATGGCGCTGGCGGTGATCTTCGCGATGGGCAGCTCGTTCGTGCTTTCGCGCACCCTGGTGCCGACCATGGCGCTGTACCTGCTCAAGCCGCACCGCGTGGAAGGCGGCACCGGGCACCACCCGGAAGATGCCTTCCTCAACCACCACGAAGGCGACCACCCGCAGCCCCGGCACGCACGCATCACCGCTGTGCTGGTGCGCTGGCAGCAGCGTTTCGAGGCCGGGTTCTCGGCCGTGCGCGATCGCTACCATGCGCTGCTGGGGCTGGCACTGGCCAACCGCCGCCGCTTCCTGCTCGGCTTCATGGCATGCGTGCTGGTGTCCTTCGCGCTGCTGCCCACCCTGGGCCAGGATTTCTTCCCGGCCACCGAGTCCAGTGCACTGTCGATGCACGTGCGCCTGCCGCTGGGCACGCGCATCGAGGAAACCGCCGCCGCCTTCGACCACATCGAGGCACGCATCCGCCAGGTGGTGCCGCCGTCCGAGATCGACGCCATCGTCGACAACATCGGCCTTCCGATCACCGGCATCAACATGGCCTACAGCGCCAGCGGCACCATCGGCGCGCAGGACGGTGACATCCAGGTCTCGCTGAAGCCGGGCCATGGCGATACGGCCGAGTACCAGCGCCGCCTGCGCGAGGTGCTGCCGGCCGCGTTCCCGGGCACCGGCTTCGCCTTCCTGCCGGCCGATACCAGCAGCCAGATCCTGAACTTCGGTGCGCCGGCGCCGCTGGATGTGCGCATCGCCGGTCCCGATGCCGCGGGTAACCGGGCCTATGCGCAGGAACTGCAGCGCCGCCTGCGCCATGTGCCGGGGCTGGTCGACGTGCGCCTGCAGCAGCCCGATGGCTACCCGACCCTGACCGTGGATGTGGACCGCCTGCGGGCCAACGGCCTGGGCATCACCGAGCGCGACGTCACCAACAGCATGGTGGCCTCGCTGGCCGGCAGCGGGCAGGTCGCGCCGACCTTCTGGCTGAGCCCGAAGAACGGCATTTCCTACAACGTGGTCGCGGCCACACCGCAGTACCGCATGGACAGCCTGGCCGCGCTGCAGGCGTTGCCGGTGACCGGTGCCCCCGGCAGCCCCTCGCAGGTGCTTGGTGGCCTGGCCGACATCCAGCGCGGGGCCAGTTCGGCGGTGGTGACCCACTACAACGTGCAGCCGACGCTGGATGTGTACGCCAGCGTGCAGGGGCGTGATCTGGGCGCGGTCGCCGCCGATGTGCAGACGATCATCGACAGCATGGCCAGCCAGCGCCCGCGCGGCACCGAGGTTGGCCTGCATGGGCAGATCGATGCGCTGCATGTGGCCTTCACCGGCCTGGGCTACGGCCTGCTCGGCGCCATCGTGCTGATCTACCTGCTGATCGTCATCAACTTCCAGTCCTGGACCGACCCGTTCGTGATCATCACCGCGCTGCCGGCAGGGCTGGCGGGCGTGGTGTGGATGCTGTTCCTGACCCACACCACGCTGTCGGTGCCGGCGCTGACCGGTGCGATCCTGTGCATGGGCGTGGCCACGGCGAACTCGATCCTGGTGGTCAGCTTCTGCCGCGAGCGTCTGGCCGTGCATGGCGATGCTGCCAAGGCCGCGCTGGAAGCCGGCTTCACCCGCTTCCGCCCGGTCTGCATGACCGCGCTGGCGATGATCCTGGGCATGTTGCCGACCGCGCTGTCGGCCGAGCAGAACGCGCCGCTTGGGCGCGCTGTCATCGGCGGCCTGCTGCTGGCCACCTGCGCCACGCTGCTGTTCGTGCCGGTGGTGTTCGCCCTGGCCCACTCACGCAAGACCCGTACCGCCCCCGCCGGAGAGCCCCTGCATGTCTGACGCTTCCTTGCCGCAGGCGCCGCTGCGCCGTCGTCTGATCCTTGGCGCTGCGATCGCCGTGGCGCTGGTGGCCGCTGGCCTGGCGCTGCGCGCGCAGCAGGCGCATGCGGTGGTCGAATGGACCGAGCGCCAGGCCGAACCGGCCGTGCAGGTGGTCACCGCCGGTGCCAAGGGCAGCGAGGCGTCGATGACCCTGCCGGCGCACCTGACCGCCTGGACCGAAGCACCGATCCACGCGCGCGTGGGCGGCTACCTGAAGTCCTGGAATGCCGACATCGGCCAGGCGGTGAAGGCCGGGCAGGTGCTGGGTGTGATCGACAGCCCGGAGCTGGACCAGCAGATCGCCCAGGCGCATGCCCACCTGCTGCAGGCGCAGGCTGACGCCAAGCTGGCCCAGGTCAGCGCCGAGCGCTGGGCGGGCATGCTGGCCAGCCACTCGGTATCGCGCCAGGAAGCCGATGAGAAGCACGCCAACGCGCTGGCCGCCCAGGCGAATGTGGAAGCGGCGCAGGCTGACTACGCGCGATTGCAGGAGCTGGGCCGCTACCGCACCCTGCGGGCGCCGTTCGATGGCACCGTCACCGCGCGTCTGACCGACGTGGGCCAGCTGATCCGCGCCGATGACGCCGGCAAGGAACTGTTCGATGTGGCCGATACGCGCCGCCTGCGCCTGATGGTGCCGGTACCGCAGAACAGCGCGGCCAGCATCCAGCCGGGCCTGCAGGCAACGCTGCAGGTACCGGGGCAGGCGGGGCGCCGCTTCACCGCCACGCTGCAGGGCGATTCCAGTGCGATCGACCGCAGCTCCGGCACACTGCTGGCGCAGTTCGTGGTCGACAACGCCGATGGCGCACTGCTGCCCGGCAGCTATGCCGAAGTGACCCTGCCGCAGGCGAGCGCCGGCGAGGGTGTCAGCGTGCCGGCCGAAGTGCTGATCTTCCGTGCCAAGGGCACCCAGGTGGCGGTGGTCGATGACAAGGGCATCGTGCATCTGCGCGACATCCACATCGCCAACGACCTGGGCAGCACCTTGCGCATCGATCATGGCCTGCAGGCCGGGGAACGGGTGATTCCCAATCCGCCCGATGCGCTGCGCGAGGGCGATCACGTGCGCGTGGTTGCCGGTGAGCAGGAGCCGGCCCATGCGCGCGGTTGATGGCTGCGCCGCTGCAGTGGCGCTGGCGTTGCTGCTGGGGGGCTGTTCGCTGGCGCCCACCTACACGGTACCGGCGGTGGCGATGCCGGCCGGCTATGAACAGGTGACGACCGGCGCGACGGCACCGCTGGCCCCGGACTGGTGGCGGCTGTTCCAGGACCCGGTACTGGACCAGCTGCAGCAGCAGTTGCACGACGCCAACCCCAGCATCGCCCTGGCCGTGGCGCACTACGATGCTGCACGGGCGGCGGCGGGTGAGGCGGCCTCCGCACGCGCGCCGCAGGTGGGCTTCAGCACCGGCCCGGTGCGCCAGCGGCAGTCCGACGACAAGCCGTTGCGCAGTGCCACCCAGCCGGCCATCTATGACAGCAACAGCGCCAGCGTCTCGCTGTCCTTCGACCTGGACCTGTGGGGACGCCTGCGCAATGCCGCCCTAGCCGGGCATGCCCGCGCCGAGGCCAGTGCCGATGATCTGGCGGTCGCACGCCTGAGCCTGTCGCAGCAGCTGGCCGGCCTGTACCTGCAGCTGCGCGGCACGCAGGCCCAGCAGGCGATCCTGCGCGACAGCATCGCCGACTACCGGCAGGCACTGGCGTTGACCGAAGACCGCTACCGCGGCGAGATCGCCTCGGAGCTGGATGTCGCCCGCGCCCGCCACCAACTGGCCAGCGCACAGGCGGATCTGGATGCGCTCGATGCCCGCCACGATCTGCTGCGCCATGCCTTGGCCGAACTGGTCGGGGCACCCGCGACCGGTTTCGTGGTGGCCGACACCGCGCAGGCGCCCGCGTTGCCCGCAGTGCCGGCGGATCTGCCCAGTACCTTGCTGCAGCATCGCCCGGATATCGCCGCCGCCGAACGGCGTGTGTTCGCCGCCAATGCCGGCATCGGCGTGGCCCGCGCGGCCTGGTTCCCGCAGCTCAGTCTGACCGGCCTGCTGGGCGGCCAGACCTCGGGCAGCAGCGCGTTGCTGGATGCGGGCAACCGGGTCTGGGCGCTCGGGCCGCTGGCCGCGTTGACGGTGTTCGATGGCGGGCGGCGCAAGGCGGCCAAGGCCGGGGCGTATGCCGAATTCGATGCCGCATCCGCGCAGTACCGCGCGACGGTGCTGGCGGCGATCCGCCAGGTGGAAGACCAGCTCAGCCAGCTGCAGCGCCTGGCCGCACAGCGTGGCCATGAAGAAGATGCCGTGGACGCCGCGCGCCGCGCCGAGCAGATTGCCCATGACCGCTATGCCGGTGGTGCGGTGAGTTATCTGGACGTGGTCAGCGCACAGAACGATGCCCGCCAGGCGCAGCTGGGCCTGCAGGACATCCTCAGCCGCCAGCTGCAGGCCAGTGCTGCACTGATGGCGGCGCTGGGCGGCGGCTGGCAGGCGGCCGCACCCTAGCGCGCGGCGCAGCGGCTACCGCGCCACCGGATCTCAGCCTGTGAGAGGGGCGGGCGGAACAATGCCGCCAACGCCCACCGGCAGGAGAATCCGTCATGCCCCCCTGGAACCGCGATGTTCTTGCTGCCTATGCCCCCGCCGTGGTCGGCTGGGTGCTGGCCCTGGCCGGCTGGCTGCGCCTGGAGCAGCTGCGCACCGATCTGCAGGCACAGGCGCTGGTGCCTGCGCTGCAGTGGGGTGTATGCGTGGCCCTGCTGGCCACGCTGGGCGGCATCCTTGCCACCAGCGCAAGGCTCTGGCGTGCGGGCCGCCGCGACGGCCGTTGAATCGATGCCGTCAGCGCAGCACCGCCTGCGCATCGACCAGCTGCACGTCGTGCATCAGGTTGAGGTAGGCGTCGTAGTAGCCCTTGTGCGAAGCACCGACCAGTGCCAGCAGGCGCGTGCCGGGGCGGTGCGCCAGCACATCGCGGATGTTGGCGACCATGCGCAGGTTGCGCGTTTCCCAGTAGCCCACGTACAGGCGGCCGATGGACTGGGCCGAGGGTTCGACCAGTGCCGCGCCGAAATCGGCCTGGTAGGCCAGCATCGGCCAGGCCGGATCGTTGTAGGCACGATAGAGCGCAACCACGCCATCAGGGCGTGCAAGACCGTCCATCAACTGCTGGTCGCGTGCGCGGCGTGCGCGTGCATAGGGGTTGTCCCAGGCCTTGGTGACCGCCTCCCGCCATGCGTCCGGATCGGGGTAGTCGCTGTCTGCGGAGTGGTCATCCACGCTCCATAACCGTTCCAGCCCCAACCGCGCGGCCAGCACCGCCGCGACCTGTTCGGTTTCATTGCGGCGTGCCTTCCGGCTGCGCAGGGCGGCTACCAGCGTGTCGTCCAGCCCGTCCCCGGCGGTGCGCTCGTGCAGCGGCAGCCGCAGCCATTGCACCAGGGCCGAGGCCGGTTCGCCCGCCGCCAGGAACACCGCGGCCAGGCGGCGGCGCTGCGCCGCAGGCGGTTGTGCCGGCCACTGCGCCAACAGGCGTTCGGCTTCGGCATTGGCGGCCGGCACGTCCAGTCCGGTGGCGCTGGCCGCCGCCTGCGTATCGGCGCAGTAATCCTCGATGGTCGAGGCATACCGTGACGGATAGCGGCGCAGGCTGTCGCACTGTAGTCCGGACACGCGCTCGATGGCGATGGCATCGGGTTTCCAGCCCTGCAGGCGCTGCAGCAGCGGTTCCAGCATCGGCAACTGGAAGCTGTCGGGCAGGGAAGACAGATGGGGCGAGCCCAGCACCAGTACCTGGTTCGGCGCGCCCACGGGCGGCCCCTTGAGCTGTTCGGGACGGAAGGCCGGGCGGTAGCCCTGTGCCAGTACCGTGGTGGCCAGGCCTGCGCCCAGGGCCAGTGTTGCTGCCTGCATGATCCATCGCCTCATCGAGTGCTCCTGTTGCCGGCGTGCGATGCGGCGCACGCCGTGAAGGCATCGTTGCGCAGAAGGCATGGCCGGCCATCGCCCGTTGGTCATTGCAACCTTTTGCCCCGCTGCTGCATCGGCCACGCGTTGACACCGTCTGCACGCGATCGTGATAAGACTGAATTGCTCAGTGAAGCGGTTGTTTTCACAGGGGAAAATGCTCAAGTCCGGCTTCAGTGGCGCCGATACCGTCCGTGGAGCCGGGTTGCACCGTGTTCACTGCCCCGGGCGCCCTGATGGAACAGGGTTTGCATCACGCAGATCGCAGGAGCGACGCAACTCGTTTACGTCGTCGTAGTCCACGCCACCGTGGCGACCGTTGCCGGGCATCGTGCCCGCGATACGCCATTTCGCCCATCGGACACCGAGGAACAGAGGATGCTCACTTCAGGTATGCATGCGCCACTGCCGGCGCCGGCAACGCAGTCGACGTCATGGGCGCCCTTGCGCGCATTGGCGGGTTCGCGCTTGTTCCGCCGTACCCGCGAGGCGGCCACCACGACGCAGCGGCGCGTTGCCGAGCTGGAAGCCCAGGTGCAGGCACTGCATCGCGTGCAGGCTGTCATCGAATTCGACCTGCAGGGCACCATCCTCACCGCCAACGGGAATTTCCTGCAGGCCGTGGGCTACACGCTGGACGAAATCCAGGGCCGGCACCATTCGATGTTCGTCGAGCCGGCGCAGGCCAGCAGTACCGAGTACCGTGAGTTCTGGGCACGCCTGGGCCGTGGCGAACTCGATGCCGGACGCTATCGCCGGCTGGGCAAGGACGGCCGCGAGCTGTGGATCCAGGCCTCCTACAACCCCGTGCTCGATGCCAGTGGCCGCCCGTACAAGGTGGTCAAGTTCGCCACCGACATCACCGCGCAGATGCTGCAGAACGCGGATGTGTCGGGCCAACTGGCGGCGATCAACAAGTCGCAGGCGGTGATTGAATTCGATCTGCGCGGCACCATCCTTGCCGCCAACGAGAACTTCCTTGCCACCACCGGCTATACGCTCGAGGACGTGCGTGGCAAGCACCACAGCCTGTTCGTCGATGCGGCGTACCGCACAAGCGAGGAGTACCGCCGCTTCTGGGAAAAGCTCGGGCGAGGCGAATACGATGCCGGCCAGTACCGCCGTATCGGCAAGGATGGCCAGGACATCTGGATCCAAGCGTCGTACAACCCGATCCTGGACATGAACGGCCGGCCGTTCAAGGTGGTCAAGTACGCCACCGATGTCACCGCCAAGGTGCGCGAAGCGCAGGCGATGGAGCAGGCGGTGGCCGAAACGCGCGCGGTGGTCGCGGCCGCGCAGGCTGGTGACCTCACCCGGCACGTGCCGACCGAGGGCAAGCAGGGACCGATCGCGGAATTGTGCGAAGGCATCAACGCATTGGTCGCGGCGATGTCCACCATCATCGGCCAGATCAAGTTCGCGGCCGACACGATTGCCGTGGGGGCCAGCGAAATCGCCCAGGGCAATTCGGATCTGTCCCAGCGCACCGAACAGCAGGCGGCCACGCTGGAAGAAACCGCCGTGTCGATGAAGGGGCTGGCCAGCACCGTGCAGCAGACCGCGCACAACGCCCGCCAGGCCAGCGCATTGGCCAGCGGCGCAGTGGATGTGGCCGCGCAGGGCGGGCAGGTCGTGCATGAGGTGGTGGCCACGATGGCGCTGATCAATGCCTCGTCGCGGCGCATCGTGGACATCATCGGTGTCATCGATGGCATCGCCTTCCAGACCAACATCCTGGCGCTGAACGCGGCGGTGGAAGCCGCGCGTGCCGGCGAGCACGGCCATGGCTTTGCCGTGGTGGCCGGTGAGATCCGCTCGCTGTCGCAGCGGTCGGCCAGCGCCGCCAAGGAGATCAAGCAGCTGATCAGCGATTCGGTGGAAAAGGTCGGCGCAGGCACCGGCCAGGTCGAAAGTGCCGGGCGCACCATGGACGAGATCGTGGTCAACGTGCGCCGCGTGAGCGACCTGATGAATGAGATCAGCGCGGCCGCCCAGCAGCAGAGTGATGACATCCAGCAGATGAACCTGGCCGTGGACGTGATCGACCAGGGCACACAGCAGAATGCCGCGCTGGTGGAAGAAGCGTCGGCCGCCGCGCGCAGCATGGAAGAACAGTCCAACCAGCTGCTCGATACCGTGGCTGCGTTCCGTGTCGCCGGTGCGCAGGGCAGCCACCAGGTGCCGGCAGCGGGCGGGCAGGGCGGGCGTACGCTGCGCCTTGTGTGAGTTCAGGGGAGAGGACGGGAAGGCGGCAGGCCGGGCGGGGAGCCCGGTCTGCCGGTGTCACGCAGCAGGCGCCTGGCCTGTCTGGAGATCCAGGCAGAACGGTCGCCAGCCGCCGGGTGGATCCCACTCGCCCTCACCGCTGATCTGCCCGTGCTGTGCGGCCCGGACGACAATGCCATCCACGCCCAGTGCGCCTGTGTGCCAGCGCAGTTGGCCGGCACTGCCGACGTTGGGATGCCGGAGTGATGCAGGCGCCAGGGGGAGCATGCCGCTGTGGCCGGGGCGGTTGTCCCGGAAATGCAGAAGGCCAGGTCGGGGACCTGGCCTTTGATGCAGTGGTGCCGGTGAAAGGCACTTCGGCGCTGATTTCGTGAAAGCCCGCCATGCCCCGATAGCAGCCGAAATGCTTGCGCGGCAAGGGTTTCGCCTGCATCTGCAAACGCGCGATACCCCGCTGTGAAACGGCTTAGGGCGCGCGCCGGCGCCCATAGCAGCGCCCGGCCGGGTCGCCTCGTCACGCCGCTGCAACGCCCGCTGCGGCGCAATGGCGCCATGTGCTATTCCGCCCAGAACCAGATGCTGGTCCGCATGACCGGCGCCACGATCTTGCTGGACGAGTTCGCCCGGCTGTACATCCACGACGAGGGGAAGAAGCGGCCCTAGACGCCCAAGGCCATGGACGATGCGTTCATTGCGGATCCTAGAGATCTAGGGGCTCGTCTGGCTTAGGATCAAAGAGCGCCAGCAGCCGCTCACGGCGGCACTGCTCAAGCCAGTGATGCCAGATCTCTATTTCATCCATCAATCCTGTGGCTCCACAGGCTTGGCACGTGAGCGTGGTTCCCTTCAGGCCGGTTTGAAACCCTGCGTCTTCAGTCATTGATGATCTAAGACCGCAGCTTTTACAGGTTGAACGAATCTGCTCCAGCCGAATGATCGCGCCATTGAGCGCAAGGAGTGGCAGGATCGTGTGGATCCTGAAGGCGTTGGGAGGGTTCATGGCCGTGCCGTTGAGGGGCTGGACACGGGAGCAAAGGATTCTGCGCCGGAGAAGAGCCGCGAGCCGGAAGTGTGCGCCACGCAAAGTGAACCCCTCATCACAGCGGGCTGAATCGGCAGGCAGGTTGAGCGCGGTTCTGTTGCGTTTGACTAAGTTGGAACTGCACCGCTTTTGCTGATTCGGGCTATGCGGATGATCTTGCTCGTAGCATTGGGCGGGGCCGATAGCAGGTCCCAACAACCGCTTGCGATTTGATCAGAACCGATATTTCCTCGCAGGCTTGGTCGCTTTGAGAGACGTATCTGCAGATCTTCAAGCCATGCTGAGCGCGTGCCATGGGGATCCCTGACATAGATGTCACAGGCCAGACGAATCACCGGATCTACCTCATGCCGGAAATTTATCGCAGGCAGCTTTCCCAGCTTGAATTCGGCCGCCCAATGCCTCAACTCGCGCTCAACATCGACTAAGTCCTTGTTACGTTCAAGTTCCATGTCGGTTCTCCTCTAGAACAGTCACCGTACACCCTTCCCATTGGCCTGCCTGTTCATGGAGCCCGTTCATCGAACTGCATTCTTCCCACATCTGCATAACCTGCGTACTGCCACTGTTGCTGGGCAGCACTCGGCTGCACTGGAGCATCAGATGAACAACACCACGAAGAACTCGCGTTCCAATGAGGAGGGCGCGCAGTCCTCGGTCAACTTCTCCGGTCAGCAGAAGCCGGTCGAGGGAAACGAACCCGAAAGTGACGACGCACAGCAGAAGCAACGGCAGCAGGAGCAGCGCGACAAGGAAGAACAGGGTGGCCAGCAGGGTGGCCAGCAGCGCCCAGGGCAGGGCGGGCAGAACGCACCGGGCCGGGATGCCCGTCGCTGAAGATGAAGATGAGGCCGCGCATTGCGCGGCTTTGTTGAATAGGAGCGGCACGAAACGAATGACCATGTCATCGCACGCGCGAGCAGTTAGGCTGATGGCCAAGATCATGCATCAGTCCCGACCTCCAGCCACGACAACAATGGCGCCTTGTCGGATCTGCAAAGCGCCCAGCCCCGGTGGTATGGAGTGCGCACGCTGCCTTACAGATGAGCTGGGACGCGTCATTGCCAATCCTGGATCAGCCCTTAGGTGGCTCAATTCCTTCAGGAGCATTCAACAGGACGAGGAGCACGTCTTGATCTGCGCGCTGCGAGCCGACCAATCACCCAACGGTCGCAATCAGGTGTGACATTCCACAGGCGTATGCTCGGACCAACCTAGGAGAGCCTGTCATGTCCTTCCAGATTTGCATCTACGATCGGATGGGCAATGGCCTGCGCATCCCGCGAGGTTGGTGGTTGGATCTGGACGGTGAGCTGCCTGCGCTGGTGAGCGCCTTGTGCCGCGTCGATCTACCGGCATCTATTCGCAGTGAACATCCCTCTATCTCACCGGAAGCGCTCTGCGCGCTTCAGGAGCGAGTGGAGGGGTCGGTGTGGCTTACCTAGACAAATCGCCACCAAATTCGGTCCGTTGGTTGACCTTTAGGCTGAACAGTGGCCAGTCGATTGGACCCGAGAAGCTGCTCGAGATCTGGACGAATGCAGCTGAGAGCAGCAATTGCTCTGTGCGCAGAGAGTCTGTCTATGAGAAAGGCTGCATTTACGCGCTGTATGCGCCGCGCGGGCTTCGATTTCCCCGGCGTGCAGAGTTGCGAATGAGGGAGCTTCTGGAGGGGGCCGGATACTCTTTCAGGATGGGAGCGTTCGCCGGTTGGACTCCTGACTGAGGTTCGGATCTCCTACCCCGTTTCCCTGGAGCTTGCGGCCAATGCAATCTGCTCGCTTAGTCCGGCCAGCGCCTGTTGAAATGCCGCTGTGAACAGCGCGCTATCGGCGGCCACATGGGTGTCCGCGATGCCGGGGAGCAGATGTTTCCAAGCAGTGCCCAAGCGACCTGGTGCCGGGTGGGTAACCACCAGGACCCGGAGGCCATATTCCAGTGCCTTGATATAGCCGCGCTGGGCATCAAGCGCCGCTTCGCAGGCCTGCAGGCGGCCGAGGATCTGATCGGTGTCGGTCATGTTCGGTTCCGTGGTGATGGACACGCAGCGCGTGACTGGTGATAGTCCGGGCACGCGCTATGAGCCATGCCATGAGCATCCTCAATGTTCTACTCCGCCCTGACCAGCTGCTTGTGGCCGTGGACACCTTGGCCGAGGACGTGATCACTGGCTGTCCCTCCGTAGGAGCGAAGATGCTCCTGATTCCGCAGCACAACCTGGTGCTGGCCTGCCGAGGTTCGGCGCAGTTCTTCTTGCGGATCTACGAACTCTGCCTTCAGGCCAGTTTCCGGGCCGATTTCACCATGGAACAGCTGATGGCCGAGCTGGGCCTGGTGGTGGACCAGCTGTGGCCGAACTACGAGCAAGCTGCAGTGAAAGCCGGCTTGCCCCTGGCTGCGCTGGGCACCGAGCTGGTGCTGGGCGGCTGGTCGCCCAAGAACGGCCGCATGATGGCCACCGCCTACGAGAAGCATTCCGTGGCAGTACCGGCGGTGCACCAGCCATTGGACGGTGGGTTGGCTTCCCCGGGAGATCCGCTGCGGGGTAGGCCGGACAGCTTCGAATTGGCTCACGTGCTGGCCGCTGGCCGCCTCCAGGCCGCCTACCTCAACGAACAGACGGGGCGGACTATGGCCGGAGGCCGCCTCCTGGCGGCCTTGCTGCAACACGGTAAGGCGACTGTCTCAGACCTCGGCGCCCTGTAGCCGCTGGCACCTCGACCCGGATCTTGCGAGGCCGCCGGCCGTGCCGGTATCGAGGCCTGGGTGTGCCGCCATCATGAGCGCCTGGTGCCGGAGGTGCAGCAGGCCGCGCGGCTCAAGGAGGCGACAACCACCCGGTATCTCAACGACTCGCTGGAGAAGCCCCGGGCACGTGACCCGATGAAGGCGTGGATGCAGGCAGCCAACAACAGTCCACGCCGTGGCGAGTAGGTTGCCAGACGATCGTGCAAGGCGAGGGGATTGATGCCGAAATGAGCGGAGTCGGCAGATTCACGACTCCATTACGCCATTTTCTTTGAAACCCTTACGACGCAAGGGCCTGTGGTGCCGGTGAAAGGACTCGAACCTTCATGGGGTCACCCCCGGCTGATTTTGAGTCAGCTGCGTATACCATTCCGCCACACCGGCTGGCAGCGCGTGAGTGTACCCGAGCCGTGCGGCTGTTCATAGAGGGGAATGAGAAAGGCAGGCGCTTCAATATCTTGCGTTTGTCGGCATTGGCCGGGGGGCCGCTATACTGGGTCTGCTTAACACGTCAAGGAGCGGTAGAACATGGCAGCGTTGCAGGACCTCCGGGTACTGGTGGTCGAAAACGACGAGATGAGCGCGGCCCTGCTGCAGATGCAGTTGGTGCAGGCGGGCGCGTTCGTGGTCGGGCTGGCCGCTTCCGTCGCAGAAGCCTTGCGGCTGCTGGAAGAGAACACGCCGGACGTGGCGCTGCTGGATTACCGCCTGGCCCATAGCGAGACCAGCGAGCCGATTGCCCGCGCCCTGTCGTCACGCGGGATTCCCTACGTGCTGGCTACCGGCATGGCGGCCGAGCAGCTGCCCGTGGCGATGCAGACCGGCGTGCTGCTGATCAAGCCCTACCTGTCGGCGGAACTGGCCGCAGCGCTGTCGCGTGCGGTCGGGCGTTCCAGCGCCCGCGCCTGAGCCCCTGCCAGGCTAGATGGATTCGTCCCACGTGTAGCGGATCGCCTCGCGGTCGTCGAGGATGCGGTACTGCGCGGCCAGATCGCCCGGGTCCGGGTTGAGCCAGGCATCGAGGTGTTCGGGGCGGATCGGGATGATGCCGCGGTCATGCCCGGCGGCGGCGACATCGGCCGGCGGCGTGTCGGTAATGGCGGCGAAGGAGAGCAGCCGTCCTTCCGGGCCTTCCCATTCGGCCCACAGGCAGGCCAGCAGCAGATCGCGCTGCGGGTCGGGGCGGAATTCCAGCACCGTGCGGGTGTCCCTGCCATCGGCGGCATCCACGGTACCGGCCGGGGCAGGGCGCTGCACATGTTCATAGAAGGCCTGCACCACCACCACCCCGTGGCGATGGCCGAACGCGCCGCGCCAGTAGCCTTCCAGGCTGTCGCGCCGTGCGTTGTAGGTGCCCGGGTACAGCACATCGTGGCGTGCCGGGGTATCGGGCAGCCGGCACTGGTAACGCATGGGCTTGATCACCCGCTGGCCGTGCTCGCTGACCATCACCGGCGCATAGGTGCCGGGAAAGATGCGGTTGTCGCGCGGCAGCAGTTGTACCCGGTGCAGATCGTCCAGCCGGGCCTGGGCACGGGTGAGGCGGTTACCGGCCACCCGCAGGTCGTTGCGCGCCTTCTGGGTCGGTCGGGTAGCGAGCGTGGCGGCGGCGATGCGCTGGCGTTCTTCCTGCTGGGCCAGTTCGGCCTGCAGGGCCTGTTGTTCCTGCGCATGCCACTGCTGGATGCACGCCATGATGTCGCGGCCGCGTTCGGTACGGGCGCCGGCAAAGCCGTCATCCATGGCCTTGGGGGTTTTCGGGCGTTTCCCGCCAGGGGCGTAGGCATACAGCGCGGCGAATTCTTCCAGGGACAGCACGGCGCCGAACTCGCGCACCAGCGTGGCGTAGTCGGCGCGGATCAGGGCGGAATAGCACATGCAGGAGGCATCCAGACGCGGTCGCAGCGGTTGCGACGTGGATGCGGCAGGATACCTGCATCGTCCCAGGAGCAACTGCATGAACGCATCCACCACCTGCCTGTTCCGTGAAGCCGTGCCCTCGGTCGAGGATTACTGCCAACTGCGCCAGTTGGCCGGGCTCAGCGCCAAGAGCCGCGAAGCCGCCGAACGCGGCCTGCCCAATACGGTGTTCGGCGTGTGCGCCTACCAGGGCAGTGAGCTGGTGGCGATGGGCCGCATCATCGGCGATGGCGGTTGCCACCTGCAGGTGGTGGATATCGCGGTGCTGCCGCGGTTGCAGGGACAGGGCCTGGGCAAGGCGGTGATGCAGCGGCTGGGGGACTGGATGCAGGCCAACCTGCCGCCAACAGCGTATGTCAGCCTGCTGGCCGATGGAGAGGCGCACCGGTTGTACGCGCAGTATGGGTTCGCACTGACCGCGCCGGCGTCGCTGGGCATGTACCGGCGGTTCTGAATCCGGGCGTGGAAGCCTTCATCCACGCATGGCGTGGATCTACAGAAGCCCACGCCATCTCCCTCATCCGGGGAGATCCACGTCATGTGGTCCACCACCCGGGTGGATGCATGTCATGCGATCGCCCGGGTAGATCCACGCCATGCGTGGATGCGGAAACGACGGGCAAAAGAAAACCCCGGCCGAAGCCGGGGTCTCAAGAATTGGCGTCCCCACGGGGATTCGAACCCCGGTCGCCACCGTGAAAGGGTGATGTCCTAGGCCTCTAGACGATGGGGACGCACGAAAACTTCAAGTTGTAGAACTTCGACGGCCTAATGCCGAAGTGGTGGAGCCAAGCGGGATCGAACCGCTGACCTCCTGCATGCCATGCAGGCGCTCTCCCAGCTGAGCTATGGCCCCATGTAACTCCAGGATGCCTGCTGGGAGCAGGGTCCTCTTTGAAACTGGCGTCCCCACGGGGATTCGAACCCCGGTCGCCACCGTGAAAGGGTGATGTCCTAGGCCTCTAGACGATGGGGACGCACGAAAAACTTCAAGTTGTAGAACTCTCGACGGCCTAATGTCGAAAGTGGTGGAGCCAAGCGGGATCGAACCGCTGACCTCCTGCATGCCATGCAGGCGCTCTCCCAGCTGAGCTATGGCCCCGTGTTACCGAGCCGCCTATCTTACCAGCGTATTCACGTTTGTGGAAGCTTTTTTTGCTTTCTTCGTTCCGGCATTACCACCACCCGAGGGCAGGGGAACCGCAACGCCACAACCTGAACGCTGGTGGGCGGTGAACAAAAAAGACCCGGTTATCGGCCGGGTCCTCGTTGTTCGGATGAGTGGCGTCCCCACGGGGATTCGAACCCCGGTCGCCACCGTGAAAGGGTGATGTCCTAGGCCTCTAGACGATGGGGACGCAGATCTCATCAATTTCTTTGCGACCTTTCGACGGCCTAATGCCGAAAGTTTGGTGGAGCCAAGCGGGATCGAACCGCTGACCTCCTGCATGCCATGCAGGCGCTCTCCCAGCTGAGCTATGGCCCCACGTCGCTGAGGAGCGAAATAATAGCTGTGCCCCCTGGGGTTGGCAAGCCTTTGTTGCACTTTTCTTCACGCGGCTCTGCAGGCCTGCATCAGTGGCCGGTGCGTCACCCGCCAGGCAGGCGTTGTGCACGCAGGCGCAGTGCATTGCTGATCACCGACACCGAACTGAGGCTCATCGCCAGCGCCGCCAGCATCGGCGACAGGGTGATGCCCCATGGCACCAGCACGCCGGCGGCGACCGGGATGCCCAGCCCGTTGTAGAGGAAGGCGAAGCCGAGGTTCTGCCGCATGTTGCGCACGGCCGCGCGCGACAACTGGCGCGCACGCAGGATGCCGCGCAGATCGCCCTTCACCAGCGTGACCTGCGCGCTGGACATGGCCACATCGGTGCCGGTGCCCATGGCGATGCCGACCGTGGCGCTGGCCAGTGCGGGGGCATCGTTGATGCCATCGCCGGCCATGGCCACCACGCGGCCCTGTGCCTGCAGTTGGTTGACCAGCGCGGCCTTGTCGGCCGGGCGGGTTTCACCGTGTACTTCGTCCAGCCCCAGCGTGGCCGCAACCGCCTGTGCGGTCAGCTCGCCATCGCCGGTGGCCATGAGGATGCGCAGGCCGTCGCGGTGCAGGGCGGCAATCGCTTCGGCGGTGGTCGCCTTGATCGGATCGGCGACCGACAGCAGCCCCGCCAGGCGGCCGTCCACGGCCAGGTACATCACGCTCGCGCCGCGCCGGCGCAGCACGTCGGCATCCTCGCGGAGTGCGGCCACCGCGATCTGTTGTCCGGCCATCAGCGCGGTGTTGCCGAGGAACAGCGTGCGGCCATCGACACGCCCACGCACGCCCAGGCCGGTGATCGAATCGAAGTCCTCCACGGGCCACAGCGCCATGCCACGTGCGCGCGCTTCGGCGACGATGGCCGCGGCCAGCGGATGTTCGCTGCCCTGGTCAAGGCTGGCGGCCCATTGCAGTACCTGCGTGGCATCGAAGCCTTCGCTGGCGTGCACCGCATCGAACGCCGGGCGGCCTTCGGTCAGCGTGCCGGTCTTGTCCACCACCAGCGTGTCGACCTTGCCCAGGGCTTCGATCGCCTCGGCATCGCGGAACAGCACGCCATGCTGTGCGGCACGCCCGGTGGCGACCATGATCGACATCGGCGTGGCCAGGCCCAGCGCACAGGGGCAGGCGATGATCAGCACCGCCACCGCGCTCAGCACGCCGTGCGTCCACGAAGGATCGGGCCCGAACAGGCCCCAGCCGAACAGCGCCAGCACGGCCACGGCCAGCACCGCCAGCACGAACCAGTAGGCGACCCTGTCGGCCATGCGCTGCATCGGCGCACGTGAGCGCTGCGCCTGTGCCACCAGCTGCACGATCTGCGCCAGCATGCTGTCATCGCCCACGCGCTCGGCCTCGATCACCAGGGCGCCGGAACCGTTGAGGGTGGCACCGATCACGCTGTCGCCGGCCTGTTTGGTCACCGGCACCGGCTCGCCGGTCAGCATCGATTCGTCCAGCGTCGAGCGGCCTTCCAGCACACGTCCGTCCACCGGCACCTTTTCACCGGGGCGCACGCGCAGGCGGTCACCGGCCTTGACCTGGGCCAGTTCCACATCGTGTTCGCTGCCATCGGCGTCGATCCGCCGTGCGGTCTTCGGTGCCAACCCCAGCAGCGCCTTGATGGCGGCCGAGGTCTTGGCGCGGGCGCGAAGTTCCATCAGCTGGCCGAGCAGGGTCAGCGAGATGATCACGGCGGCCGCTTCGAAGTACACCCCGACATGGCCGTGCTGCTGGAACGAGGGCGGGAACAGGCCCGGTGCCACGGTGGCGACCACGCTGTAACCGTAGGCGGCGATGACGCCGGTGCCGATCAGCGTCCACATGTTGGGGCTGCGGTTGCCGATCGACTGCGCCCAGCGCTGCAGGAACGGCCAACCCGCCCACAGCACCACCGGTGTGGCCAGCGCGCCTTCGATCCATACCCGCAGTGTTGGCGACAACGCGTGCAGCAGCGGGGTCATCGCCAGCATCGCCAGCGCCATCGTCGCCACGCTCAGCGGCAGCGACACCCAGAACCGTCGGCGGAAATCGGTCAGCTCCGGATTTTCGCCCTCGTCCAGGCTGGGCATCATCGGCTCCAGCGCCATGCCGCAGATCGGGCAGGTGCCGGGGCCTTCCTGCACGATTTCCGGGTCCATCGGGCAGGTGTACAGCGTGCCGGGCGGAACCGGTGCGGCGACATGCGAGGCGGGGTCCAGGTAGCGCTGCGGATCGGCGATGAACTTCTGCCGGCAGCCCGCGCTGCAGAAGTGATGGTCGTGGCCGTCATGGCGCGCGTGGTGCGCGGTGGTGGCCGGATCGACATCCATGCCGCAGACTAGGTCCTTCACGGTCGCAGCGTTGCGGCCCGGCGCATGACCGCCGCAGCAGCCGGCGGTTGCCGGCGGGGTACTGCCGTCGAATGCCGCCGGGGTGGCGAGGAACCGTTCGCGGCAGCGGGCCGAGCAGAAGTGCCAGGTCCTGCCGGCATGGTCGGCGTGATGGGGCGTGCGCGCGGGATCGACGTCCATGCCGCAGACCGGGTCCTTCACCGTGGTGCTGGCCTTGGGGGTACCCCCGCAGCAGCCACCACTGGCCGGGGACGGGGCATGGCCGTGATCGTGGGAGGGGGTGTTCATGCGTTTTCCTCGCTCAACGCGGCCAGGATCGGGCACTGCTGCAGCGCGCCGTGGCCGGGGCAGGCCTCCACCAGCTGCGACAGTGCGGCATGCATGCGCTGCAGTTCGGCCATGCGCTGTTCGATGTCGGCCAGCCGCGCCTGCGCGGTGTCGCGGACGCTGCCCATGTCCTGCTGATGGCGGTCGCTCAGGGCCAGCAGTTCGGCGATCTCCTCCAGGCTGAAGCCCAGCGCCTTGGCCCGGCGGATGAAACGCAGGCGGCGCAGGTCCTGTTCGCCGAAGATGCGGTAGCCCCCGGCCGAGCGCGCGGCGGTGGGCAGCAGCTGCTGGCGTTCGTAGTAGCGCACCGTGTCGATCGGCACGCCGGCCTGGCGTGCGAGTTGTCCAATGTTCATGGCCGTCGCCTGAGGGGTGATGGCGACATTCTGAACCCTTGAGTCTGGTCAAGAGTCAAGGGTTTGTCGGCGAGGTCCATTCAGCCTTGTGGGGTATTCCCGACAGTTGCTGAACCTGTGGCCCGGTGAGCCGCGCTTTGCAACTTTCTTCATAGCGCCCGCCTGCAAGCGGTTTCTACCCTCGTTCCGACAGGGTCGCCGGTGCATCCGGCTGCCTCCAGCAACGAAAGGAGAGGGGAGATGGACGCAATCAACCAGGATGGATTCGTGGAAGTAGCGGTGGTCGAGTACCCCGGCGGTGACCCGTCGGCGGCGTCGGTTCTGGCCGAGATGGCGCATGTGGGCAACCGCATCGCGCACCAGCAGCGACGGCCGCTCAAGCAGCTGCTGGTGACCCGCTGGGTGGTGCCGGCCTGTGGTTCGGGGGTACACCGGCTGGCTGGCGCGGAGCTGCTGGAAGGTGCGATTCCGGGGGTGATCGCGGTGCCCGGGCAGCTCAGCCTGACCGTGCCCCTGCGGGTGGAAGAAGTCCTGCTGGACTGGCTGCGCGCTCATTACGACGGCGGCAGCCTGCTGTCCGCGGCCGCCGATGGCGTCACGGTGCTGGCCCGGGCAGGCCTGCTGGCCGGGCGCACGGTGTCCACGCCGGACCTGAGCCGTCACCCGATGCTGCAGGAACAGGCCGCCAGCTGGGCGCCCAGCGAGCGGGCGCTGGTGGACGACGGCGACCTGCTCACCGTCTGTGGGCCGCACGCCTGGCGTTACCTGGGCCTGCGCCTGCTGCACCGGCTGCATGGCCAGGGCGTGGCCAGTGCAGTGGCCACGCAGCTGGGCATCCAGGTGCCAGCCGGCGTCCAGCACGATCTGGAGCGGTTCAGCGCCAATTTCGCCCATGGGGACCGCGATGTACTCAAGGCGCAGCGCTGGCTGCACACCACGGCGGCGCGGGGGGCGACACTGGGGGCGATCTGTGCGGTATCGGGCCTGGAGCCACGCACCCTGCAACGGCGCTTCCTGCGCGCTACCGGCATGCGGCCGATCGAGTACTGCCAACGGCTGCGCGTGGCCAAGGCGCAGCAGCTGCTGCAGCAGGGCGGTGGCATCGAGGAAGTCGCATTCGGCGTGGGCTATGCCGATCAGAGCGCCTTCCGTCGCCTGTTCCTGCGCATCGTGGGCATGACGCCGGCGGTCTATCGCCGCCATGTGCAGGGCAAGGTTCGTGACCGTCCGCAGCTGGCCCGTGGTCCGCATGTCCCCCTGGGCCCGACCGCACTGCTGGGCCGGCAGGCCGCTTGATCCGGTGCGCACCGTGCGGCCGCTTGCATCGTGGGGACCCTGCCGTGAGGATGGAACGTTGTTGCAGGGCAGGTAGGTGCAGAGCATGACGAGTGTAGGTCCGGTTCCGATGCCGGTCGTGGTGGTGCTGCTGGCGCTGCTGTTATCGATGGGGCTGTCAACGCTCTGGGTGCGCTATCGCCCTGTGCCGGTGGCAGCCCCGGCTGACGCGTCCGCAGGTACACCGTCGCCAGCGGCGATGTTGCTGGACATGCTGTTGATCGGCCTGCTGGCCGGCAGGATCAGCTTCGTGCTGTCCCATCTGACGGCTTATGGCGCCGCGCCCTGGAGCATGCTGCAGATCGCCGACGGTGGTTACCACTGGCCCGTGGTGGTGCTGGTGGCGGCAGGCTGGGCATTGTGGCGGCTACGCGGGCACCCCGCACTGCGCGTGCCGGTGCTGGCCGCAGGCCTGGCCGGCGTGGTGGCATGGGCGGGGGCAACCGCGGCGCTGTCATCCTGGCAGGCCGATTGCATGCCGCTGCCGGCCATGACGCTGACGGACCTGCAGGGCGATGCCGTGCCGCTGCAGCAGTTCCACGGAACGCCGGTGGTACTGAACCTGTGGGCCAGTTGGTGTGGTCCCTGTCGTCGCGAAATGCCGGTATTGCAGGCCGCGCAGCAGGCCCACCCGCAGGTGCATTTCGTGTTTGCCAACCAGGGCGAAGGCCGGCAGGAGGTCCAGGATTTCCTGGCCTCCGAGCGCCTGGCGCTGGCCAACGTGCTGCTGGATGCCGATGCCGGCACGTCCACCGCGCTGGGCGTACGGGCCTACCCCTCCACCCTGTTCTTCGATGCCCAGGGGCGGCTTGTCGAACTGCACCTGGGGGAACTGACCCACGCTGCGCTTGACCACAAACTGCGCCGGCTGCGGTAGCCTGCGCGGGCATCCTCTAACGGAGTTTCCATGTTGTCCCATTCCCCGCGCACCCGTCCCGTGGTGCTGTTGCTGCCGGTGATGCTGGCGCTGGCCGCCTGCAGCCAGGCGCAGACCCCGGCGGCTACCACGCCGGCCAAGCCTGCGGCCACCGCCAAGGGTGCCCCGCCCGACGTGCTCAAGGGCATCGAAAAGCATGGCTTTGAAGTCGTTTCCGAATTCGATGCGCCGGGGGGTCTGCGCGGCTTCGCCGGCGTGGTCGGCGGGCAGCAGCCGGCCGCTGCGTATGTGACCCCCGATGGCAAGCATGTGCTGGTGGGCAGCCTGTTCGATGCCCAGGGCAATGATGTGGCTGCCGCAGCGGTGGAAAAGCTGGTGGCCGCCCCGATGTCGGCCAAGATCTGGACCAAGCTGGAAGGCAGCGCCTGGGTGCGCGACGGCAAGGCCGATGCACCGCGCGTGGTCTATACCTTCAGCGACGCCAACTGCCCTTATTGCCACAAGTTCTGGGATGCCGCACGGCCCTGGGTCGATGCCGGCAAGGTGCAGCTGCGCCATGTCATGGTGGGGGTGATCCGCGAGGACAGCCCGGCCAAGGCTGCCGCCATCCTGTCGGCACAGGACCCGAGCGCGGCCCTGCTGGAGAACGAGCGCCAGTTTGACCGGGGGGGCATCAAGCCGCTGGCCAGCATCAGCCGTGAGGTAGCCAACAAGCTGGATGCCAATCAGGTGCTGATGCTTGAAATGGGCTTCCAGGGGACGCCGGGCATCCTGTTCAAGGATGCGCAGGGCAACGTGCAGCGCCGGGCTGGTCTGCCGCAGGGGGCCGATCTGGATCTGGTGCTCGGCCCACGTTGAGTGCTGCAGGCGGCAAGGCCCGCCTGCCAGGGAGATCCGCAGGCCCGGACGGTGACGTCCGGGCCTGTTGCATTCTGCGACAGTGAATGGGGCAGGGGGCTGCGCAGACTGCCAACTCGGGCACGTGTTGAATCGTGACTGACATCCAGAAATACGATTGATTGCGATCAAGGACGAAAGCGGTCGCGGGGTTAGCCTTGCGTGCATGGATTTCAGTTCGAAAGCGTCACTGATGACGCATCATTGCCACGTCACCGGTGGTCTCATCGCCGGTTCATTCACGACACCCTCACTCCGCGCTTGTTACGCAGGCCCGTGCCGTCGCCAGCAACGCGATGCCGCGCGGGAAGAGGGGTTCCCGGCCGGGACACGCCTGGATCGTGGTTCTGTTGCAACGCGCACGCAGGCTGGCGACGGCACCGTAGGTGGCCGTGGATGTACCCGGGCGTGCGGGCCACGACGCTGTCGCGTCGCTGTCCCGCATGAAGCACTCTGCTGTCCAAGGAGGATGCAATGCGCTGGGCGGTATTGAGCGTGGCATGCCTGGCCGCTGTTGCGGCTGCGCCTGCCTGGGGGCAACAGGATGAGGCGCAGGCGTTGCGCCGGGAAATGCAGGACCTGCGGCAGACACTGGAAGCCATGCAGCGGCGGCTGGATGCGCTGGAACAGCGGCCTTCCGCCGTGGAAGCTCCTGTCGCTTCCAGTCCCCCGGCCGTGGCGGCGCCGGCAGTGGCCACCAGCCTCCAGCGGACGCAGGTTCCCGGTGTTGCCCAGCCGGTGCTGCCACAGCGTGATTCGGTGGCCGATCCGTCCACGGCGGCTTCGCGACCGGACAACGCGGCTGGCCCGACCGACCCCGACCTGAAGGGCTTCTTCGCCATTCCCGGTACCGATACCGTGATCCGCATCGGCGGCTACGCCAAGCTCGATGCCATCGCCGATTCGCGCGCGGCCGGCGATGAGGACCAGTTCGTACCGTCGTCGATTCCGGTGGGCAGTGGCCACCGTGATGTGTCCAACTTCAACATGCATGCCAAGCAGACCCGCTTCAGCTTCGAGGCGCGCCGGCCGACCACGCATGGCAACCTGCGCTTCTACCTGGAAAACGACTTCTACGGCAGCAGCGACGGTTACCAGTTCCGCCTGCGCCATGCCTATGGGCAGCTGGGCAACACCTATGCAGGCTATGGCTATTCCAGCTTCATGGATGCCGACAGCCTGCCCGACACGCTGGATTTCGCCGGTCCTGGCGGTGCGGGCTACCTGCTGGTCGCCGGTATCCATCACAACTTCAGCCTGGGCAAGGGCACTACCTTGACCGTGGCGGCGGAAAAGCCCGAGACCGAGCTGGTGGGGGGCGATGCGGACCGGATCGCCGTCAACCGTGTGCCGGATGTCACCGTCACCGCGCGCATGGAGCGCGAATGGGGGCACCTGCAGATCGGGGCGGTAGGCCGCAGCCTCGGCTTCGATACCGATACGCGGCGTGACCGTACCGTCGGCGGCGGCCTGCAGCTGAGTGGTTCGGCCAGCGTGGGCGAGCGCGATCTGCTGCTGTTCGGCGTGCTGGGCGGGCGTGGCCTGGCCCGCTACACCGCTGACCTGACCGGCTCGGGGCTGGATGCGGTGGTGGATGGCAATGGACGCCTGCGCGCGCTGGACCTGCGTGGCGGCTTCGTCGGCTACACGCATTACTGGTCGTCGCTGTGGCGGTCGAACCTGATCTACGGCCAGCTGACGATGGAACGCAACGCGGCTTTGGCGGCCGATGCCTTCCGGCAGACGCGCTACGGCGTGTTCAACCTGATCTGGAGCCCCGCACCGTCGTGGACGATGGGCATGGAACTGCTGTACGGCCAGCTTGAGCAGCAAGGTGGCAACCGCAGTGACACCGTCCGCGTGCAGGGCAGCCTGCAATACAACTTCATCAAGTAACCCCCTCCGCGCAGGCGCCTGGTACGCGCCCGCGCCGTCCATTCCATGCCCGGCATCGGCCGGGCCCATGCCGGGTGCAGGAGAGTGTCATGGCACAAGCAAAGAAAATCGGGGTGGTCGGCGCCACCTTCCTCGTTGCCGGCAACATGATGGGCTCAGGCGTGTTCCTGCTGCCTTCCAGCCTGGCCAAGATCGGCACGGCGTCGATCTGGGGCTGGCTGATCACCACCGCCGGTGCGCTGCTGCTGGCATTCGTGTTCGCCAAGCTGGGCAAGCTCGCGCCCAAGGCCGGCGGCCCCTATGCCTATGCACGCGACTGGTTCGGGCCCTACATGGGTTTCCAGACCAATACCATCTACTGGTTTGCCAACTGGATCGGCAACGTGGCCATTCCCATCGCGGCGGTGGGGTACTTCAGCTACTTCTTTCCGATCCTGTCCGAACCGCTGGTGCGCTGCATCGCCGTGCTGGTCCTGGTCTGGGCGCTGAGCTTTGCCAACATGATCGGCCCGGCCTTCGTCAGCCGCGTGCAGACGGTCACCACCAGCTTCGCGCTGGTGCCGATCCTGGGCATTGCCATCTTCGGCTGGTTCTTCTTCGATGCCGACATCTTCAAGGGTGCCTACAACGTATCGGGTGAATCCAACTTCGGCGCGATCTCCAGCGCAGCGGCCTTGACCCTGTGGGCCTTCATCGGCGTTGAATCGGCCTCGGTGACTGCCGGCGTGGTGGAAAACCCGGAAAAGAACGTGGCCCGCGCCACCCTGGCCGGCGTGTTCCTGGCCGCCATTGCCTACATCGCCAGCTCCTCGGTCATCATGGGCATGGTGCCGAACGCGGAACTGCAGGTCTCCGATGCACCGTTCGCACTGGCCGCGGCCAAGGCCGTCGGCGGCTGGGGCGGGGCGCTGGTCAGCCTGTGCGCCTTCATCGGTGCGGCAGGTTCGCTGGGTGGCTGGATCCTGCTGACCGCGCAGAGCGCCAAGGCGGCCTCCGATGATGGCCTGTTCCCGAGCATCTTCAGCAGGACCAACAAGGATGACGTGCCGGTCAAGGGCGTACTGATCGTGGCCGTGCTGATGACCCTGGCGGTGCTGGTCACCTCCACGTCGAAAACCGCCTCGGCCCAGTTCGATGTCATCACCTCGGCGGCTGTGGTGCTGACCCTGCTGCCCTACATCTATTCCTGCGTGGCCTGCTACTTCGTGGTCGAGCGCTCGCACACCATCATCCACACCGGTGCGTTCTGGACATTGACCAGCCTGACCGTCGTGTACTGCCTGTGGGCGATCTACGGCTCGTCGGGAACGATCGTGCAGTACGCGTTCCTGTTCGTGCTGTTCATCACCGTGTTCTATCCCTTCTTCAGCGAGGAGCGCCGCCAGCAGCGGCAGCGCGCCCGTGAGGCCTCGGCGATCGCCGCCGGTGCCCAGCGTTCCTGAGTTCGTCAAGGAGAATCACCGTGTACTTCAAGTCCCTGGACTACCCCATCATCGTCATCGATGGCGACTACGATTCGCCGCGCATCGGCGGCATCCTGATCCGTGCACTGGTCGAGGAGCTGCGCGGCAACGACCAGCGCGTGCTGTGTGGCCTGAACCTGGATGATGCCAAGGCCGGTGCGCGCACCTATGTGGCGGCATCGGCGGTACTGATCTCCATCGATGGCAGCGAAGAATCAGAGGGCGAGTTCCAGCGCCTGACGGCCTTCCTGCGCGAGCAGAGCGCGCGCCGGGCGAACCTGCCGGTGTTCCTGTACGGTGAACGGCGCACCATCGAAAAGGTGCCAAGCAAGCTGATCAAGCACATCCACGGCTTCATCTTCCTGTTCGAGGACACCAAGAACTTCATCGCCCGCCAGGTGATGCGCGCGGCCGATGACTACATGCAGCACCTGCTGCCGCCGTTCTTCAAGGCCCTGATCCACCACGCGGCCGAATCGAACTATTCCTGGCATACGCCCGGGCACGCGGGTGGCGTGGCGTTCACCAAATCGCCGGTGGGCCGTGCCTTCCACCAGTTCTATGGCGAGAACACGCTGCGCAGTGACCTGTCGATTTCCGTGCCCGAACTGGGTTCGCTGCTCGACCATACCGGGCCGATCAAGGATGCTGAAGAGGAAGCGGCGCGCAATTTCGGTGCCGACCATACCTTCTTCGTCACCAACGGCACCTCCACCGCCAACAAGATCGTCTGGCATGGCTCGGTGGCCCGCGGTGATGTGGTGTTCGTGGACCGCAACTGCCACAAGTCGCTGCTGCATTCGCTGATCATGACCGGCGCGGTGCCGGTGTATTTCACCCCCAGCCGCAACGCGCACGGCATCATCGGCCCGATCAGTCTGGATCAGTTCACGCCCGAGGCGCTGCAGCAGCGTATCGCCGACAACCCGCTGGCCAGCAAGGCCTACCATGCCGGCTCCAAGCCGCGCATCGCGGTGGTCACCAATTCCACCTATGACGGCCTGTGCTACAACGCCGAGAAGATCGCCGACGAGATCGGCAGTGCGGTGGAGTTCCTGCATTTCGACGAGGCCTGGTATGCCTACGCCGCGTTCCATCCGTTCTACGAGAACCATTACGGCATGGCCAAGGGCAAGCCGCGCGAGCAGGACGCGATCATCTTCACCACACACTCCACGCACAAGCTGCTGGCGGCGTTCTCGCAGGCCTCGATGATCCACGTGCGCAACTCGGCCAGCCGTGACCTGGACGTGGCACGCTTCAACGAAGCCTTCATGATGCACACCTCGACCAGCCCGCACTACGGCGTCATCGCTGCCTGTGACGTGGCCTCGAAGATGATGGAAGGTGAATCCGGGCGTTCGCTGGTGCAGGAGATGCACGACGAGGCCATCGCCTTCCGCCGCGCGATGCTGCACGTGCGCGACGACCTGGGCCGCGATGACTGGTGGTTCAGCGTGTGGCAGCCGACCAAGGTCGAGCGCAGCCTGGACAAGGGCGATACCCCGGCGCCGATCGTGGCCAAGCGTGAGGAGTGGTACCTGCAGCCGTCCGACCACTGGCATGGGTTTGACGGGCTGGTGGACGACTACGTGCTGATCGATCCGATCAAGGTGACCCTGCTGACCCCGGGGCTGTCGATGGACGGCAGCATGGGCAAGCTGGGCATTCCGGCGGCCGTGCTGAGCAAGTTCCTGTGGGGCCGCGGCATCACCGTGGAAAAAACCAACCTCTACTCGGTGCTGTTCCTGTTCTCGATGGGCATCACCAAGGGCAAGTGGAGCACGCTGGTCACCGAATTGATGGCGTTCAAGGATCTGTATGACCGCAATGCGCCGTTGAACCAGGCGCTGCCGACGCTGGCCGCCGATTATCCGCTGGCCTATGCCGGCTGGGGCCTGCGTGACCTGTGCGACGCGCTGCATGCGTTCAACCAGACATTTGCCGTGGCCAAGGTGATGCGTGAGATGTACGTGGACCTGCCGGTACCGGTGAAGACCCCGGCCGAGGCCTACGACCACCTGGTGAAGGGTGAGATCGAACGGGTGGACATCGAGCAGCTCAGTGGCCGCATCGCCGCGACCATGCTTGTGCCGTATCCGCCGGGCATTCCGACCATCATGCCGGGTGAGCGCTTTGGTGCCAGCGATGAGCCGATCATCCAGTCGCTGCGCATCGCCCGCGAGCAGAACGCGCGCTTCCCGGGCTTTGAATCGGACGTGCACGGCCTGATCATCGAGCACATCGATGGCCAGGCGGCCTACAAGGTCGAGGTGCTGAAGGCCTGAGCCGTTGGCGGGTTCCTGGCGGCAGGGACGTCCCTGCCGCACGGGGCGGGTGGAGAGTCGACTGTTGGCCGGCGGACGTGCGTAGCGCGGGGTGTCGATGGTGGGTTGCGAAGGGCAGCCGACCAACGCTGGACGCTGCCGGTTACCGGTAATCGATCATGTCCCCCAGCAGCGCGACGGCTGGAAATTGCCGATGGCGGGGATAACGGTGCCGGTAGTAGGCGTTCCAGTAACTGATGGCGCGCTGGTGGGCCAGCCGGAAAAAACCGGGATTCTCACGTGCCAGCTGCGCATAGGTGGCAAGCCCGGTGTGCCTGGCCTGTACTGCGACGGCCTGTGATACCTCGTCTACATATTCCCCCAGCAGAGCCAGATGGAAGGCCTGCGCCCATGCCATGTCGACGGGGCCGAGCTGTTCCACGGCACGCTGACGGACGTGGCCATCGTAATGACGCATGGCCAGGCACAGGCACAGGCTGCGTGCATCACCGGTCAGCTGGGACGCGACCTTGAACAGGACGCTGGGGGGTACGTAGAGGCGTGCAGGGAACCGCAGGTCTTCGCCGTTGATCGACAGCACATGCTCGCCCAGCGGGAGGTGTGTCTGGTGGGGCTGCAGGCGTTGCTGCAGGTCGGTGGCGATGGCATGGAGGGCGGCAGGGACGACGAGCATGCGGCAAGCCTACGGTCTGGGGGCGGCTGCGCGCCGTGGGGGTGTCCGGGGCGCTTACCCTGCGCCGTTCGCTGCCACGGGCCAGTAATGGCTGTCCGGGGTGGCGCGGGCACCGAAGATGGCCTGGCCGACGCGGACGACGGTGGCGCCTTCTTCGATGGCGACTTCGAAATCGCCCGACATGCCCATCGACAGCCCATCCAGGTCGATGCCGGCCGGTGCGTTGTCGCGCAGCTGGTCGCGCAGCGTGCGCAGGCGTACGAAGCACGCGCGGACACGGTCCACCTCGGGCGTGAACAGGGCCAGGGTCATCAGGCCACGCACATGCAGCCGGTCGAAGGCGGGCAGCTGCTGCAGGAAACCGGCCACGGCCTCGGGCTCCAGCCCGTACTTGCTGGCTTCGTCGGACGTATTGACCTGCACGAATACGTCCAGCGTGCGGTCTTCGTGCTGCAGGCGCTGCTGCAGGACCTCGGCCACGCGCAGGCTGTCCAGTGCCTGGAATTCACGGGCGAACCGGGCGACCTGGCGCGCCTTGTTGGTCTGCAGATGGCCGATCACCGACCACTGCAGGTCGGTCAGGTCGGCCATGGCGTCGGCCTTGTGCTGGGCTTCCTGCACCTTGTTCTCGCCCAGTTGCCGGCAGCCAGCGGCATAGGCCATGCGCAGGCGCGCCTCATCGACGGTCTTGCTGACCGGCAACAGGCGCACGCTGGCCGGGTCACGGCCTGCGCGCTGGCAGGCGGTGGTGATGCGGTGGCGTACCGCGGCAAGGTTGGCGGCAATCTGTTCGACGCTGCTGGCAACGGGCCAGGTAGCGGGGGCGAGCGGCATGGAAACTCCAGGAGCAGGGTGTGCCTGGACGGATAGGGTCACAGGGCAGCAGTCAGTGTGGCATATCCGCAGGGGTGACCCATGGCAGCCTGCGGCCGGGCAGTGTCAGGGCGCGGCGCTGGCGCCCGGACGCACGTAGTATGACTGACCGCTGTCATCGACGAACATCAGCTCCGGCTTGCCCTGCCACGAGGTGAGCATCGCGCCGGTGTTGTTCTGGTGCTTGACCATCAGGGTGGCGCCCTGGTCGCGGTTGGCCACGACCTTGAATACTTCGGTGCTGCCGTTGGCATCGTCGAGGGTGAGCAGCGCTTCGCCGCCGATGTCGGTGGTGCCATAACCGCCGCGTTCGGAACCATCCGGCCCCAGCAGCACCAGGCCTGACAGTGCGCTGGCACGCGGGCCGGCGCTCTGGCCATGGCGGGTGGGATCGGGCAGCGGCGCGCCCAGCAGCACGCGTGGCGTGCCCTTGGCATCGCGCACGACCACCCCGCGCACGTCCAGCACACGCTGGGGGGATTGGCTGTCATGCAGGCGCCAGGCGGTCCAGCCGGAAACAAGCAGGGCGAGGCTGGAGACCAGCAGCGTGGTCACGTTCAGGGCACGGCCCATGGGCAGATCCTTTCCTTCCTTGGAATGCAGCGACAATAACGGAAACGTGGTGCGGATGGGTAGCCGCTGCGTTTACCGGAAATCGCGGCTGTGGCTGCGCAGGCCTTCCAGCAGGCCATCAAGTTGCTCCATGCGCTGCACGATCAGGTGCTGCACGCCGTCGGCGCGTTCCAGGCGGCCTTCGATCTGCATCAGCTGGCTGTCGACGAGGATGCGGTGCTGGCGGTCGGCGACGTGGCGCCAGACCACGGCATTGACCATGCCGGCTTCGTCTTCCAGGGTCAGGAAGGTCACGCCGCTGGCGGTCTGTGGGCGCTGGCGCATGCGCACCAGCCCGGCGAAGCGGACGCGGCGGCCATGTGCGGTGCCGGCCAGCTGGCTGGACAGGCGGCAGCCCCGTGCCTGCAGCTGGGCGCGCAGGAAGCTCAGCGGGTGCCGGCCCAGGGTGGTGCCGGTGGTGCGGTAGTCGGCCTGCAGGTCCTGCCAGGCACTGGGCAGGGGCAGGGCGACGCGTGCTTCGGCAGTGGCCGGGGCCTGCTCGAACAGTGGCAGGTGGTTTTCCACGCCGGCGATGTCCCAGCGCGCGCGATGGCGATGGCCGCTGAGCCCGCGCAGCGCACCGGCATCGGCCAGCAGCCCCTGCAGGCGTCGGTCCAGTGCGCAGCGCCGGCACAGGTCGGCGGCATCGTCGAAGGCGCGGCGTGCCCGTTCGTGGCCGATTGTCTGCGCGGCCTGTTCGTTGAAGCCTTCCACCATCCGCAGGCCCAGGCGGATGGCCGGATGGGCACGCTCATCGATCACCACCAGGGTGCAGTTCCACTCGCTGTGGCGCACGTCCACCGGCAGCACGCGCACGCCCTGGCGGCGGGCATCCTGCAGCAGCTGGTCGGGGCTGTAGAAGCCCAGGGGCTGGCTGTTGATGAGGCTGGCCACGAAGGCGGCCGGATGATGGCACTTGAGCCAGCAGCTGATGTAGGTAAGCAGGGCGAAGCTGGCCGCGTGGCTTTCAGGGAAGCCGTAGTTGCCGAAGCCCTTGATCTGTTCGAACAGGCGTTCGGCAAATGCCAGGCTGTAGTTGTTGCCCAGCATGCCGGTGAGCAGGCGTTCGCGGTGCGGTTCCAGGCCGCCGCGGCGCTTCCAGGCGGCCATCGAGCGGCGCAGTTCGTCGGCCTGCCCGGGTGTGTAGCCGGCGGCATCGACGGCGACCTGCATCACCTGTTCCTGGAACAGGGGCACGCCCAGGGTGCGTTCGAACACATGGCGCAGCCGGTGCGGGTACAGCAGTTCCGCATCGGCCTGCAGTGCGTCCGGGCCTTCTTCGCGCAGCCTGCGCCGCCGTTCTAGGTAGGGGTGCACCATGTCGCCCTGGATCGGCCCGGGGCGCACGATGGCTACTTCGATCACCAGATCGTAGAAGCAGCGCGGCTGCATGCGCGGCAGCATGGCCATCTGCGCGCGGGATTCGATCTGGAACACGCCGAGGGTATCGGCCCGGCAGATCATGTCGTAGGTCGCGGTGTCACCTTGCTTGATGGCGGCCATGTCCCCGCTGTGATAGCCGTGCTGCTTGAGCATGGCCAGGCATTTGCGGATGGCGGTGAGCATGCCCAGCGCCAGGCAGTCGACCTTCATCAGGCCCACCGCATCCAGGTCGTCCTTGTCCCACTGGATGACCGTGCGCTCGGCCATGGCGGCATTTTCCACTGGCACCAGCGTCGACAACGGGTATTCGGAAATGACGAAACCCCCGGGATGCTGGGACAGGTGGCGCGGGAAATCGATCAGTTCCGCGGTCAGCGCCAGCAGCCGCCGCATCAGCGGCGTGTCCGGGTCGAAGCCGCGCTCGCGCAGCGTATCCGGCAGCGGGATGGCACCGCCCCAATGGTCCATCGCCGCGCCCAGTTCATTCACCTGGTCCATCGGCAGGCCCAGCGCGCGGGCGACATCACGGATCGCACTGCGGCCACGGTAACTGATCGCCACGGCGGTCAGCGCGGCACGCTCGCGGCCATAGCGGTTGAACACGTACTGCAGCACTTCCTCGCGGCGCTCGTGCTCGAAATCGATGTCGATGTCCGGTGGTTCATCGCGCTCGGCGGAAATGAAGCGCTCGAACAGCAGGTTGCTGTCTTCCGGGTTGATTTCGGTGACGCCCAGCACGAAGCACACCGCCGAATTGGCGGCCGACCCCCGGCCCTGGCACAGGATCTGGCGGCTGCGGGCGAAGGCCACGATGTCCTGCACGGTGAGGAAGTAGGAGGCGTACTGCTTGGTGGCGATCAGGTCGAGCTCCTTCTCGATCTGGGTCCGCTGCGCCGGCTTGATGCCCTTCGGCCAGCGCGTTGCAATGCCGCGCTCCACCAGCGCGCGCAGCCAGCTGTCGGGGCTGTGGCCGTCGGGCACCAGCTCGCGCGGGTAGGTGTAGCGCAGCTGCTCCAGCTGGAAGTGGCAGCGTTCGGCGATGCGCACGCTTTCGGCCAGCAGCTCCGGCGGGTACAGCGTGGCCAGGGCCGAGCGCGGGCGCAGGTGGCGTTCGCCGTTGGGAAACAGCCGCCATCCAGCTTCGGCCACGCTGCAGCGGTGGCGGATCGCGGTCAGCGTGTCCTGCAGCGCGCGGCGGCGGCGCACATGCATGTGCACATCGCCGCTGGCGACCAGCGGTATCCGATGGCGCTGGCCGAACGCCTGCAGCTGCTGCAGGCGTGGCGCGTCGTCGTCCTGGCGGTGCAGCTCCACCGCCAACCACAACCGCTGCGGAAAGCAGGCCTGCAGCCAGGGCAGATCGCTGGCGTGCGGGCGCGGGTCCAGCCACAGGCACAACAGCCCGTCGGGCAGGCCCTGCAGATCCTCGCGCAGGCAGCGGTAACGGCCCTTGGGCGCACGCCGGCGGCAGGTGGTGATCAGTTGGCACAGGGCGGCATAGGCCGCCTGGTCGCTGCACAGCAGGGCCAGTTTCGGCCCGTCTTCCAGCTGGAACTCGGCACCGGTGATCAGCGCGATGCCGTGTTGCCTGGCGGCCTGCCAGGCGCGCACGATGCCGGCCAGCGAACATTCGTCGGTGATCGCCAGGGCGCGGTAGCCCTGGCCCCGGGCGCGGGCGAACAGTTCTTCGGCGGTGGAAGCACCACGCTGGAAACTGAAGGCCGACAGGCAATGCAGTTCGGCGTAGGCAGGGTGGGTATCGGCCACGGCATTCACCCGAACCAGCCGTGCAGCATCCAGGGCGCGCGCGGATCGTCGCGCAGGCGGTACGCCCAGCCGCGCTGGCCGTGGCTGGTTTCCACGACGTAGTAATCGCGGCGCGCATCGTGCTGGTCCCACCAGCCCGACTCGATGCGCTCGGGGCCGGACAGCACGCGCAGGCGCGGATCGCGCAAGGGCTGTGCCGGCTGCAGCAGCCAGCCAGGGCGCAGTGGCCAGTGGGCCGGTGGCGCGGTCGGCGGTTGCGTGCCGCTGGCCTGTTCGGGGCGATGGTCGGCCTGCACGGCCAGCGGTTGCACGGCATCGTCGCCCAAGCGGGCGCGCAGCCGTTCGCGCAACTGTGGCCAGGGCATCGCTTGCGCCGGGCGGGTGTCGAACAGATCGCGCGCGGCTGGCACGAAGGGCGGCAGGTGCTCGGCATCCAGGCGCAGCGCGCGGCTGCCGGCCGGCAGGGCGAAGGCTTCCAGCCGGCTGCGTGCGATCTCGAACAGCAGGCCGGCATCGCGCTCGGGGCTGAGCAGCCCGATCGGCAGGGTGCTGGCCGGCAGCAGGTCATGTTCGAAATGCAGCTGGAACTGCTGCACGCCGCCATCGCGCGAGCACAGGAACGCGGCCAGGTCCTGCAGCAGGCGGCGCAGCGGGAACAGCAGGGCCTGGCTGGAGTCGATCTCGTCGTCGAATTCGATGCGCGCATCGAAACGGTCCGGCGGCTGGTAGAAACGCAGCGGTGCCGGCGCATGCCCGGCGATGGCGTCCAACTGCTGCAGCACGGCCGGTGCGAAGCGCCGCGCCAGGCTGTCACGGGGCAGGGCAAAGGCCTGGCCCAGCGTGCGCAGGCCGGAACGTGCCAGTACGGTCACCGCTTCGATCGGCAGGCCGCTGCGTTCCAGCGGCACCTTGGCCAGCGTGGCAGCCAGCTGTGCTTCGCCGATGCCCAGGCGGTCGTGTACGTTGGCCAGCACGCGCGCGGCATGCGGATTGGGGGCCGCCACCAGCCGATGGCGGAAGCCCAGTTCGCGAAGGCCGTTGCGCAGGCGGCGTTCGATGTGCGGCCAATCGCCGAACAGGGCCCGGCTGGCACCGATCTCCAGGACCAGCGCATGGGGGAAATCCAGGCTGACCTGCGAGCTGATGCCGTACAGCCAACTGGCCAGCAGCGCGCGGGTGTGCTGTTCGGCCTGCGGGTCGTAGTCATGCTGGTGCAGGGCCTGCACCAGGACCTGTGCGGCCGACAGCAGCATGCCCGGGCGCAGGCCGGCGGCGCGTGCGGCCGGGCTGACCGCACGCAGCACGCGGCGCTGTGCCGGGCCCTGCACCAGCGCCACCGGCTGCTGCGGGTCGGGGCGGTGGCGCAGGACACTGTCCAGCGCCAGCTGCGGCAACAACAGGCAGGCCCAGTCCATCCGCCGGGCCTCAGTGGGGGCGGGCCAGGGGCAACGGCTGTGGCGGTGCCAGCCCGCCACGGCACTTGAGCACGCGGACCTGGCCCTGCTCCAGCTGCAGGCGCAGCGTGGCCGGCGAGGGATTGCGCGCGGCACGGGCATCGCGGAAGGCCAGGCCCAGGCATTGGCCACTGTCGGCGGCGACCTGCAGACGGCGCAGCGCCCGGTCATCGGCCTGGCCCGGCCAGCACAGCACGGCGGCGCAGGCGGCCGAACGCAGGCACTGCTCGGCCGCCCACAGCGCCTGCCGTGGATCGGCGCGCACCACCTGCAGCTGCCGCAGGTCCAGGCCGGCGCGGGCCCAGGCCGGTGCATGCGGGGCATGCGGCGGGGCCACCAGCACGATGGGCTGGCCGCGCTGGCTCAGCCGTGCCAGCACCGGCCAGACCAGGGCCAGTTCACCGCTGCCCGGGGCCGGCTGCAGCACTTCGCACAGCCCGCTGGCCGGCCAGCCACCGCCGGGCAGGCGCGCATCCAGCGCCGGGTGGCCGGTGGGCAGGTGATCGCCCGCGGTGCCCTGGCGGGCCGGGCCACGCCACAGCCGCTGCCCATCCAGCAGGCGGTCCAGGGCCACGACGGCGCCCATCAGCGGGCCTCCGGGCAGGGCGCTGGGCAGTGGGCAGGGGCAGCAGGAACGGGCATGGCAGGGCGGGGTCGCAGCAAGGGGCCGGGACCGACATGCTACCCGTCTTGTGAGTAAAATTACTAATGGCGTGGCGGCAGGTAGCTTCAGCCAGCTGAAGGGGCCCCCACCCGCTCAGGGCCGTACAGGCAAGGCCACCGGGCGCAGCGGTGCCGCATCGCCGCCACGGATCTTCAACGGGCCGCCGATGAAGGCGAACTCGTAGACCTTGTCACGGGCCAGTTCGTCCAGCGCCACCAGTTCGATGATCGGCGCCCCCTGCTGCGCCAGCAGGTAGGTATGCAGCGGCACGTAGTCATCGGCCACTTCGGAAGGGAACGTCTCGAAGCTGAGGTTGTCGGCACCGACGATCATCGCGCCGCTGTCCTCGACCAGGAAGCGCGCCGCATCCAGGCCCATGCCCGGCGGGTTGGCCATGTACGCACGGGGCTGCTCGAACAGGCGCATGCGCCCGGTGCGCACCAGCACCACATCGCCCTGCTGCAGTGTCACGTGCTGGCGTGCCAGTGCCGCTTTCAGGTCCTGGCGGGTGATGCGGTAGCTGTCCGGCAGCATGTCCATGCCCTTGGCAGCGGCCACGTCGATCAGCACGCCACGGGCGATCAGCGGCGGGAATTTCTCGATGCCGGTGACCTTCCAGCCGCGGTCGCCCAGGTGCTCATCGGCCTTGAAGCCGTTCCAGATCCTGCCATGGATGCCGAAGTGGTTCAGTGCGTCGATGTGGGTGCCGGTGTGGCTGTACATCGAGAACGCCGTGCCGGTGTAGCTGCGGGTGAGGTTCATGGGGGCGCCGACGCCCATCGGGTCGTCCACCACGGTGCCGCGCGGGGTATGGGTCATCCAGAACTGGTAGTGCGGATCGCCGGCGTCCTGCCAGCTGGGCATGCCGACGTAGTAGTCGGTGGCCAGGTCATACGCCTTGCCACCACTGACCCGCGACAGGATGGCCGCGCGCGAGGCCTCGGTGATCAGGTTCAGGCGGCCGATCTCATCGGCCGGCCCCCAGGGGCTGATGCCGACCTGCTGGCCGGAGGGGACGCGCTCGTGCGCGGTGGCAGGGACGGCCGCTGCCAGCAGCAGGGCCAGGGCGAGGCCCGGGGAAAGTACGTTCATGGAATGCATCGGCCTGTCGGCTCCATCAGGGGGAGCGGGCAGGTTAGGCAGCGGCCGGGTAGCGAAACAGCACCTGGCCGACAGCTCAGTTTTCGCTGGCGGTCAGTAATCCAGGCCAGGGCAGGTGGGCAGTGTTTCCTGCAGGAATTCGATGAAGGCGCGCACCTTGGGCGGCAGGTGGCGCGCGGTCGGGTAGACCGCATACACGATGCGTGGCGGGAAGCGGTGGTCGGGCAGCACGCGCTGCAGCCGGCCATCGGCAAGGTCGGCCGCGGCGAGGAACGAGGGCAGGGCGCCGATGCCTTCGCCGGCCAGCAGCAGGTCGCGCAGCAGCTGGCTGCTGTTGACCGCCACCCGTGTGCCGAGGGTGACCGTGGCCTGGCCGTCCGGCCCCTGCAGCGGCCAGCTGCCGGGTGGGTCGGACAGGCTGTAGGCCAACAGGGTGTGCTGCTGCAGCGCCTGCACGGTCTGCGGGGCAGGGTGTGCGGCCAGGTAGGACGGTGCCGCGCACAGCACCTGCTGCAGCGAGGCCAGCCGGCGTGCGACCAGGCGCGAGTCATCCAGTTCGGCGCGCAGCCGCAGCGAGACATCGAAGCCTTCGCCGACGGCATCCAGCAGGCGGTCTTCCAGCACCAGGTCCAGGGCCAGCTGTGGGTGCTGCTGCAGGAAGCGTGGCAGCAGGGGCGACAGCGTGCTCAGGGCGAACGAATGCGGTGCGTTGACCCGCAGGCGGCCACTGACCGCCGTGGCCTGCCCGGCGATGCCACGTTCGAGTGCATCCAGATCATCCAGCAGGCGGCAGCATTCATCGTAGTAACGCTGGCCGGTCGTGGTCAGGGCCATGCGCCGGGTGGTCCGCTGCAGCAGCACCACGCCCAGGTGTGCTTCCAGCTGGCGCAGCTGCTTGCTGAGCCCGGCGGCGGAAACACCCAGATCCTCGGCGGCCCGTGCCAGCCCGCCGCGCTCGACGATGCGGCGGAACGCGCGCATCAGGGTGAAGGAATCCATGCAGGGCCCGGGCGTGGCTGGGCGCCGCATTGTAAAGCCCCGCCACGCGCGCGGCAGGCCGGGTGGCGTGGGCGGTCGTTACCGCCCGTGCGGATCGGGCCGATGGTGCACGTATTCCACCACGGTGCCATCGGGGTGCACGGCATTGAACGCCGCACCGGTAGGAACCACCTGCAGCGGGAAGATGATCTGCGCGCCGTTGGCGATCAGTTTGTCGTAATAGGGCTGTACATCGTCCACCAGCAGCGTGCCGGTAGTGGAGGTGAACGGTGCCAGTGCGGCGTCGCTGCCTTCGATCAGCAGGAAGGCGCCGACCATGGCCAGGCGCAGGCCGGCATCGGGGAAGGGGAAACCTGCATCGGCCACCACGCCCTGCAGCTGTTCGTAGAAGGCCACCCGGCGCTCCAGTTCACCGGGTGCGACGAAGACACGGATCAGCACGCGCGGTGCGCGTTGGCGCGAGGTATCACATCGGTCGCGCCAGAGATGGTTGAAATCGCGATGTGGAGTCATGCGCACGCCCGAAGGTGAGGAAGGGCCATTATCTGCAGCGCCTGCGCCGTTGTTGATGACGGCCGGTGATGGGCTGATAACCGCTGCGCACATCGCGGGCGTGACTTAGGTCCTGTTGACAGGGATGAACGCGCTCGCCCACTCTTCACAGGTTGGGCCGCCATGCGTGGCCCGGACAGGCAGGTTGTCACGCCGGGCGGAGGGGCCCGTGCGCAGACCGGCCCGTCCTTCCGCCTGCGCCATGCTGCCCTGCAGCAGGCCACGGCACTGACGCTGCACCCTTCGGCGGCTTTTTCCCTGGACCGATTGCCTTGGCAACGGAATGACGCCTGTTGATGAAAACGTTTACAAAGCCGCTCGCCCTGTCCCTGGCCCTCTCCGCTGCGCTGTCTGCGCAGGCCGGGGCCACCCCCGCCGCCTTCACCGTGCTGACCCTGGAGCAGGCGCCTGACACCGCCGCGCTGCCGGCCCTGGGCAGCCAGTTGCAGACGCTGCAGGTCGACGCGGTCAGCGTGCGCCAGGTGCAGCGGGGTGTCGGTGCCATCGACCCGCTGCAGCGCCTGGCCGACCAGGCCGGTTACCAGTACCGTTTCATCGCCGCCGATGATGGCAAGGGCGTGGTGCAGAAGGGCCAGGTGCTGCTGACCCGCCTGCCGGTCGAGGCCGAATCGGGCCCCGACCAGGCCGGCCTGGGCTACCTGCGCGTCAACGATGGCCGCCATGTGGTGGCGCTCTACGCGGATGGCGTCGGTGCCGGCAACCTGCCGCAGTTGGTGTCGGCCTCGCGCCTGGGCGCGCCGGCCGTGTTGCTGGGTTCGGCTGGCGCCGGGATCGCCACCGCCACGCCGCACGCGCATGTCTTCAGTGACGGATTCCAGGGCGCCAGCAGTGCGCCGCTGGCGTTGAAGGGGACCAAGGCCAGCCTGCTGAGCCTGGCCTATGCCGCCGACAAGGGCGGCGAGCAGCCGTGGATGGACGCCGCGCTCAGTGCCGATGCCCGCGCCGCGCTGCTGCTCAAGGCGATGACCGAGGACGAGAAGTTCCAGATGCTGCACAGCTACTTCGGGCTGGGCAAGGACGGTGGCCCGCTGCCGGAAGGCGCCGTGGGTTCGGCCGGGTTCGTGCCGGGCGTGCCGCGCCTGGGCATTCCTTCGCAGCAGTCGGCCGATGCCGGCGTGGGCGTGACCAATCCCGGTGGCATCCGCAAGGGCGACTTCGCCACCGCGATGCCGTCGGGTCCGTCCACCGCTGCCAGCTGGAACCCGCAAGTCGCCTTTGCCGGTGGCGCGACCATGGGCCGCGAAGCCTGGCAGCAGCGCTTCAACATCCTGCTGTCCGGCAGCGTGAACCTGCAGCGCGACCCGCGTAACGGCCGCAATTTCGAGTACGCCGGTGAAGACCCGCTGCTGGCCGGCGTGATGGTCGGTGCGGTCATCCAGGGCGTGCAGAGCCAGCACGTGATCTCCTCGATGAAGCACTTCGCGATGAACGACATGGAGACGCGCCGCAACTTCCATGACGTGCGCATCGGTGAACAGGCCATGCACGAATCGGACCTGCTGGCCTTCGAGATCGCGCTGGAAGCGGGCCGCCCCGGTGTGGCGATGTGTTCGTACAACAAGATCAACGGCACCTACGGCTGCGAGAACGGCTACCTGATGAACCAGGTGCTGAAGCAGGAATGGAAGTTTCCCGGTTTCGTGATGTCCGACTGGGGCGGCGTGCACAGCGGCTCGAAGGCGGCGCTGGCCGGCCTGGACCAGCAGTCGGCCGGTGAGGTGTTCGACGCGGCGGTGTTCTTCGACGAACCGCTGCGCCTGGCCGTGCATGGCGGCGTGGTGCCGCAGTCGCGCCTGGATGACATGGTGGCGCGCATCCTGCGCACGCTGTTCGCCCATGGCAACTTCGACAACCCGCCGCAGCACCAGCCGATCGATGTGCAGGCCGGCTATGCCGCGGCCCAGCGCACCGTGGAAGAAGGCAGCGTGCTGCTGCGCAACGAAGGCAACCTGCTGCCGCTGGCCGACAGCGCCAAGCGCATCGTCATCATCGGCGGGCATGCCGACAAGGGCGTGATCGGTGGCGGTGGCTCGTCGATGGTCGGCGTGACCGCCAAGGGCACCAATGCGGTGCCGGGCGTGATGCCCACCACCTGGCCGGGCCCGGTGATCTTCCACCCGTCCTCGCCGCTGGAATCACTGCGTGCGGCGCGCCCGGACGCGACCATCACCTATGTGGACGGCAGCAACGCCACCGCCGCCGCCAAGGCTGCCGCGCAGGCCGACGTGGCCATCGTGTTCGCCACCCAGTGGGCGGCCGAATCGGTGGACCTGCCGGACATGCAGCTGCCGGACAACCAGGATGCGCTGATCTCGGCCGTGGCCAGGGCCAACCCGAAGACCGTGGTGGTGCTGGAAACCAACGGCCCGGTGCGCACGCCGTGGCTGGCGCAGGTGCCGGCACTGCTGCAGGCCTGGTACCCGGGCATCCGCGGTGGCGAAGGTATCGCCGCGCTGCTGACCGGCCAGGCCAACCCGTCCGGCCGCCTGCCGGTCACCTGGGTGGTGGACGAATCGCAGCTGCCGCGCCCGCACATCGACGGCCTGGGCTTCACGCCGGCCAAGCCGTTCGGCGATGTGTTCAATTTCGATATCGAAGGCGCCAACGTGGGCTACAAGTGGATGGCCGCCAAGGGTCTGACCCCGACCTTCGCCTTCGGCCATGGCCTGTCCTACACCTCCTTCGCCTACGAGAACCTGACGGTAAGTGTGGACGGTGCGCGCGTGGTGGCCAGCGTGGACATCCGCAACACCGGTGCACGCGCCGGTGCCGATGTGGCCCAGCTGTACCTGAAGCTGCCGGCGGGCAACACCACGCCGGTACGCCTGATCGGTTTCGACAAGGTCAGCCTGCAGCCGGGTGAACAGCGCCGCATCCGCATCGAGGCCGAGCCGAAGACGCTGGCCCACTACGATGCACAGGCACGGCAGTGGAAGATCGCGGCCGGTACCTACCAGGTGCAGCTGGGCCGCACCGCTGCCGAACCGCTGCAGCGCGTGGACGTGCAGCTGGCGGAGCAGGTGCTGCGCTGATCCCGCGCGATCCTGATGGTTTGAAGATACGGCCCCGCAAGGGGCCGTATCTGGTTCAGGCAGCCACTGCGCTCGCCGGACAGGGCGCCGGCGGGCGCGTCATCAGCCGGGTGTACCGTCAAACCACCCGCGCAGGAAATCAATCAGCTGCCGCACCTTCGGCGAGGGCTGCGCGCTGTGCGGGTAGACCGCGTACACGCTCTGCTGCGGGAAACGGTGCTGGCGCAGCACCGGCCGCAGGCGACCGTGGGCCAGATCCTCCTCGATCAGCCAGCGCGGCAGCACGGTGACCCCGGCGCCTGCCAGGGCGAAGGCGCGCAGGCTGCTGGCCCCATCCACGCGCACGACGGCATTGCCCGGGTTGGTGGCGAACAGGGCATCGCTGCCGTCGGGTGCGACCACCGGCACATCGGCCAGGCGCGGGTAGCCGAGGCGGGGCAGGGTGCCCAGCTGCACCGGATCATCGGCGGCGTCTGCCGAAGGCAGCCGGGCCAGCAGCGATGGTGCGGCCACCGCACACAGCGGGTGCTGTTCAAGCTCGCTGGCATGCAGGCCCGAATCCGGCAGGCGGCCCAGGCGGATGGCCAGGTCGAACCGCTCGGGAATCAGGTCGGCTGGCGCGGGTGACGTCGACAGGTGAAGCAGCAGGGCCGGATGCCGCGCACGAAATGCCTCCAGCGCCGGAATCAGGCGCAGCTGCGCGTACTCCGGCGTGGTGGTCAGGCGCAGCACGCCCTGCAGCTGGTGCTGGTCACGGCGCGCGGCATCGATCGCTGCCTGTGCGGCGTCCAGCGCCTGTACGCAGTGCTGCAGGAACTGCTCGCCGGCTTCGGTCAGGGCCAGGTGACGGGTACTGCGCAGCAGCAGGGGCACGCCCAGTTCCTGCTCCAGCCGCTTCAGGTTGAAGCTGACCACCGCGCGGCTCAGGCCAAGGCGATCGGCGGCGGCGGTCAGGCTGCCGGCCTCGACCACGGCACGGAAAACATCGAAGCGATCCAGGCTGACCATGATGATTCATTGTCAAAAAAGATTTGACAGTGTTGCAGCTGCTGTCGTGTTTTTCCAACAGGGTGTGAAAGGCATGCTGGCCGCTTCCCTGCTGGAGCACCGCCGATGCCATCCCTCCGCCTGCGTCATGAGGCGATCTTCCTGCTGGTGTTCGCCTTGGACCTGGTCAACATGTTCATCGCCACGGTCGCCTATCCGGCGCTGGCGGCGGACCTGCACGCCGACATCGGCACTCTGGCCTGGGTCGGCACTGCCTACATGCTGGGCCTGAGCGTGGTGATTCCGCTGGCGCCGTGGCTGGCCGCGCGCTGCGGCGAGTGTCGCCTGCTGCTGGTTGCGTTGCTGTTGTTCGCGGTCGCCGCCGTGCTGGCAGGCGCCGCGCCGGGTATCGGCTGGCTGCTGGGCTGGCGCTTGCTGCAGGGCCTGGCCGGTGGCCTGCTGATCCCTGTCGCGCAGGCGGCGGCCTACCGTCAGTGCACGCCCGACCAGCGGGGGGCACTGACCCGGCGCATCCTGCTGGTGGCGCTGCTGGTGGCGCTGCTGGTGCCGGCCCTGGCGCCTGCGCTGGGCGGCCTGCTGGTGCAATGGTTGTCCTGGCGCGGCGTGCTCTGGGCCAGCCTGCCACTGGCGGTGGTGGCGACGGGGCTGGTGCTGGCCTGGATGCCTGCCGATGGCACGCGTGATGCGCCACGCCTGCAGGCCTATGCGCTGTCCACCGCGATGCTTGCACTGGGCGCGCTGCTGCTGGCGTTGACCTGGCTGGGCGAATCCGGCCATCGCAGCGCGGGCGCTGTGTTGCTGCTGGTCGCGCTGCTGCTGGCGGTTGCGCACCTGCGGGACGTGCGCCGCCAGGCGCAACCGTTGCTGCGCTGGTCGCTGCTGTCCCATCGGGGCCTGCGCCTGGCGATGCTGGTGTATCTGGCGGTGCCGGGCGTGTTCATCGGCAGCCAGCTGGTCAGCACCCTGCAGTTGCACCAGGCCGGTTACAGCGCGGCCCGCATCGGCGCGCTGATGCTGCCTTGGGCGCTGGCGTCGGCAATGGCGATTGCCGCCAGCAAACGCCTGCTGGCCCGCTTCGGCCCGGCCACGGTGCTGCGCACCGGCATGCTGCTGCAGGCCAGCGGCCTGCTGTCGATGGCACTGCTGCCGCAGCCGGTATTTGCGCTGGCCGGGCTGTTGTTCGCGCTGATGGGGGCGGGCGGCAGCCTGTGCAGCAGTACCGCACAGACGTTGGCCTTCCATGGCGTCGAGGGCGAAGCACTGGGCGACGCCAGCGCACTGTGGAACCTCAACCGCCAGCTCAGTTTCTGCCTCGGCACGGCTGCGATTGCGCTGCTGCTGGCGCTGGCGGTGCACTGGCTGCCGACCCGGGCCACGGGTGTGGCGCTGGGCCTGGCGGCGGTACTTACCCTGCTGCCGATGGTGCTGTTGCGCTCATCGCAGCCCCTCACCCTTCCGCGACCGGAGAATGCTTGATGGAACACACGGCTGAACATGAAATCCACGTGCTGCACGACAAACTGCAGGCCTGGTTCCGCGCCGAGGTGGAGGCCGATGCGCTGGAAGATCTGATGGCGCACTTCTGCGCGGATTTCAGCATGGTCGGCGTTGCCGGGCGCCGGCTTGACCGGCTGGCGGTGCAGGCGTTGTTCGTGGGCGGCCACGGCGCCCGTCCTGGCCTGTGCATTGCCATCGAGGCCGTGCAGGTGGTGGAAGCATCGGCGCCGCTGGCGGTGCTGCGCTATCGCGAAGGGCATGCGCTCGCCACCACCGCGCCGGTGTGGCGCGAGTCGCTGGCGGTGCTGCGGCAGGACGGCGGCCGCTGGCGCTGGCTGGCCCTACACGAGGTGCCGGTGGCCTGATGTGAGGGCGCCGGACCGTGCCCGGTGCTGCCGGCCCAGCGCAGCACATGTGCCATCAGTCGTGCTGTTTTCCCCCCGTAACACAACGCTTCGGCACACACCCCAGGCGCAGGCAGGAGTAGGCTTGGGGCTTTCCTGCCGGGAGCTGAACCCCATGCGTGTGCGTGCCGTTGCCCTTGCGATCGCCCTGACCCTGTCCGGCCCACTGTTCGCTGCCGATACCCCGCCGATGACGCCGGACATCAGTGGCAAGCCGTTCGTCGCCCCGGACATCGGTCGCGACTACGACAAGCGCGTGGTGATGGTGCCGATGCGCGATGGCACGAAGCTGTACACGGTCATCGTGGTGCCCAAGGGGGCCCGCAATGCCCCCATCCTGCTGACCCGCACGCCGTACGACGCCGCCAGCCGCGCCGCGCGCACCGATTCGCCACGCATGCGCGACCTGCTGCCGCAGGGCGATGAGGTCTTCGTCGATGGGGGCTACATCCGCGTGTTCCAGGACATCCGCGGCAAGTACGGCTCGGAAGGCGATTACGTGATGACCCGGCCGCTGCGCGGGCCGTTGAACACCACCCAGGTCGACCATGCCACCGATGCCTGGGACACCATCGACTGGCTGGTCAAGCATGTGCCGGAAAGCAATGGCAAGGTCGGCATGCTGGGCTCGTCCTACGAGGGCTTCACGGTGGTGATGGCGCTGACCAACCCGCACCCGGCCTTGAAGGTGGCCGCGCCGCAGAGCCCGATGGTCGATGGCTGGATGGGCGATGACTGGCTCAACTACGGCGCCTTCCGCCAGGTCAACTTCAACTACTTCGCCATGCAGACCGAAAAGCGCGGCAAGGGCACACCGCTGCCCAGCCTGGGCTACGACGACTACAGCACCTTCCTGCGCATCGGCTCGGCCGGTGACTACGCCCGTTTCACCGGCGTGGACCAGCTGACCTGGTGGAAGAAGCTGGTGCAGCACCCGGCCTACGATGCGTTCTGGCAGGGCCAGGCGCTGGATGCGGAAATGGCGAAGACACCATTGAAAGTGCCGACCATGTGGCTGCAGGGCCTGTGGGACCAGGAAGACATGTGGGGTGCCAACCATGCCTACCATGCGATGGAAGGCCGCGATACCGGCAACACGCTCAACTACCTGGTGATGGGCCCGTGGCGGCACAGCCAGGTCAACTATGACGGCGCCCAGCTGGGCGCGCTGAAGTTCGATGGCGATACCGCGCTGCAGTTCCGTCGTGATGTGCTCAAGCCGTTCTTCGACCAGTACCTGGTGGACGGTGCGCCCAAGGCCGACACGCCGCCGGTGCTGATCTACAACACCGGCGAAAACCACTGGGACCGCCTGCAGGGCTGGCCACGCAGCTGCGACAAGGGCTGCACCGCCAGCAGCAAGCCGCTGTACCTGCGCGCCGGCGGCAAGCTGGCCTTCCAGGCGCCGGCCGCCGGTGAGGGCGACTACGAGGAATACGTGTCCGACCCGGCCAAGCCGGTGCCGTTCGTGCCGCGCCCGGTGCGCTTCGCCGACCGTGACATGTGGACGACCTGGCTGGTGAAGGATCAGCGCTTCGTCGATGGCCGCCCGGATGTGCTGACCTTCATCACCGAGCCGTTGACCGCGCCGCTGCGCATCGGCGGTGCCCCGGTGGTGCACCTGCAGGCATCGACCAGCGGTACCGACAGTGACTGGGTGGTCAAGCTGATCGATGTCTACCCGGACCAGGAGGCCTCGACGCCGGAGATGGGCGGTTACGAGCTGCCGGTCTCGCTGGCGATCTTCCGTGGCCGCTATCGTGAGAGCTTCAGTGATCCCAGGCCGCTGGCGGCCAACCAGGTGCTGCCATACCGGTTCGACCTGCCCAATGCCAACCACACCTTCCAGAAGGGCCACCGGGTGATGGTGCAGGTGCAGTCCAGCCTGTTCCCGCTGTACGACCGCAATCCGCAGACCTACGTGCCGAACATCTACCTGGCCAAGCCGGGGGATTACCAGAAGGCCACGCAGCGGGTCTGGCACAGCGCCGCGCAGGCCAGCTACATCGACCTGCCGGTGTACTGAGGTTGACGGTGGTGCCGGGCCATGCCCGGCCGCCGTTCACCCGACCTTCGATGGCCCGGTCCGCCAGCGGCTGGGCACCAGCCCGAAACGCTTGCGGAACGCGGCGGCGAAATTGCTCGGGTGGCGGTAGCCACAGGCCGCCGCGGCCTGCTCCACGCTCCAGCCGTCTTCGCGCAGGCCGCGCTCGGCATGGTGCATGCGCTGTTCGTGCAGGTAGTCGAACACCGAACAGCCATACTGCTGCACGAACAGCCGGCGCAACGCACTGGCACTCATGCAGGCGATGCCGGCCAGTTCGGCCAGGCTGTGGTCATGGCCGGGCGCGGCCTGCAGGTAATCGCGCACGCGGTCCAGCCGGGCCTGCTGGCCGGCGCGCAGGCAACGCACGCGGGTGTCCAGGTCGTCGGCCTGCAGGCCGATCGACAGGATCTGCAGCGCCAGCCCTTCGCGCCACAAGGCATCCAGGTTGCCCTGCCAGGGGCTGTCGAACAGTTGTGACAGGCTGGGCAGCAGCGTGTGCGGAATGGCCCAGTGCCGGCAGCGGGCCTGCTCGTCCCGCAGGGCCTGCTGCAGTTCCGGGCAGCCATGGATGGCCGGATCCAGGTCGGCCGGTACCATCAGGCTCACTCCGCGCAGGCGCATGCTGGCCGGGTGCACGCCGCGCATGGCCACCGGCTCGCGGTGGTGGGACGTCATGGCGGTGCCGGCGCGCAGGGTGAAGTGCGGGCGGCGCGGCGCGTGCACGTCCACCTGGCCATCGAGCATCATGCGGATCGACAGGCCGGGGCGCTCCTCGGCCGTGGCGGTATAACCGATGCGGTTGTGCACATCGGTGGCCACCAGGCTCAGGCCGCCGCGCAGGATCTGTTCATGCAGTTCGCCGCGGCCAACCCACTGGTCATCGCGCAGGTCGCGCGGATCGGCACGGTAGTCATAGCCGTGGCGCAGGCCGAAACGGCGGTAATCGGCAAAGGTGAAATATCGGGACATCACTCAGCACTCGACAGGTAAGGAGTCGTGCTGGCGGAAGCTGGCGCGGGCATTCTAGCGCGGCCCGCCACCGAAGCGGCGGGCCGCGTGGCCGGGTTCAGCCCAGGGGAGGGTAATCGATGTAGCCGTGCTCGCCGCCGCCATACAGGGTCTGCGGGTCGAGCGCGGCCAGCGGGGCATCCGTGCGCAGGCGCTCGACCAGGTCCGGGTTGGAGATGAAGGGCCGGCCGAAGGCGATCACATCGGCGTTGCCGGCGGTGACCGCCGCCGCCGCACTGGCCTTGTCGTAGCCGTTGTTGGCGATCCAGCCACCGCGGAAGCGCGCGCGCAATGCCGCATAGTCGAAGGGCAGGTTGTCGCGGTCGCCGCCGGTGGCACCTTCGATCACATGGATGAAGGCCAGCCCGTCGATGCTGTCCAGGCGCTCCACCGCACGCTCGAACAACGGCTGCGGGTTGCTGTCATGCGCATCGTTGACCGGCGTGACCGGGGACAGGCGCACGCCGGTGCGGGCCGGGCCGATCGCTTCGGCAACCGCGCTGACCACCTCGAACAGCAGGCGCGTGCGGTTTTCGATGCTGCCACCATAGGCGTCGTCGCGGTGGTTGCTGCCATCACGCAGGAACTGGTCGATCAGGTAGCCGTTGGCCGCATGCACTTCCACGCCATCAAAACCAGCGGTGATGGCGTTGCGCGCGGCCTGGCGGTAGTCCTCGATCAGCGCGGGAATCTCTTCCAGCGCCAATGCACGCGGCGCCGAGACATCCTCGAAGCCGTTGGCGGTGAAGGTCTTGCTGTCAGCGCGGATCGCACTGGGGGCCACCGGCACTTCACCTTCGGGCAGCAGGCTGGTATGGGAGATGCGGCCGACATGCCACAGCTGCAGGACGATTTTGCCGCCACGCGCATGCACGGCATCGGTGATCGTCTTCCATGCCGTCACCTGCGCGGCACTGTAGATGCCCGGGGTGTCCAGGTAGCCCTGGCCAAGCGGACTGATCTGGGTGGCTTCGGCAATCAGCAGGCCGGCACTGGCGCGTTGGCCATAGTAGGTCGCCGCCAGGGGCGTGGGCACGCGGTCCGGCAACGCACGGTTGCGGGTCAGCGGTGCCATGGCGATGCGGTTGGCCAGGGCGATGCTGCCCAAGCGGGTCGGGGTGAACAGCACGTCTGAATCGGTGCTCATCGAAAGTCCAGGTTGGCGATAGGGGCGGGCAGCAGGCCCTGTACCCAGCATAGGGACACCGACGTTGCAGCGATGGGAAGCTCGGTTGCGGTGGCCCGGCATTGAAATGCCGTAACGCGTGCACGACACCGCTGCGCGTAGGGTTGAAGGCCTGCGGCACGGTCCGCACCGATTACCCCCACGTGGAGAACAGTGATGATCGATTACCAGCTCAACGGCAAGGTCGCCATCGTGACCGGCGGTGTATCCGGCATCGGCCTGGCCGTGGCGCAGGCCTTGGCAGCGTCCGGTGCGGCCCTGTCGGTATGGGACCTGAAGCAGGACGCGGTCGATGCCACGGTGGCCGCATTGGGCGGCAAGGCCATCGGCATCGCGCTGGACGTGACCGATGAGGCGGCGGTGGCGGCGGCCGTGAGGCGCACCGTGGAGGAACTGGGGGGCGTCGATATCGCCGTCAACAATGCGGGCATCGGCGGCCCGGCGGAGAAGAGCGGCGATTACCCCGTCGAGGGCTGGAAGCGGGTGATCGACGTGAACCTGACCAGCGTATTCCTGTGCCAGCGCGCGCAGATCCAGGCCATGCGCGCCGCCGGCAAGGGCGGCAGCATCATCAACATGGCCTCCATCCTCGGCCAGGTGGGCTATGCCGGCTCGGTGGCCTACGTGGCGGCCAAGCACGGCGTGGTCGGCCTGACCCAGACCGCGGCATGGGAACATGCCGGCGACAACATCCGCATCAATGCAGTGGGGCCGGGCTTCATCAACACGCCGCTGCTGGAAAAGATGGACGCCAAGGTGCGCGCCACGCTGGAAGGCAAGCACGCGCTCAAGCGCCTGGGCACCGCCGATGAAGTGGCTGCGCTGGTGGCCTGGCTGGCCAGTGATGCCGCGTCCTTCGCCACTGGTACGTACTACGCCATCGATGGTGGCTACCTGGCGCAATGACGCGGTGATGGCCGGTCGCACCGGGCAATGGCCGTTGTAGATCCACGCCACGCGTGGATGCCCCTTGGAGCCGTTGTAGATCCACGCCATGCGTGGATGAACCCCGCGCCCAGACAACGCCGGATGTGAAGGCAAAGCGCCGTCATCTTCACTGCCACCCCACGGCCGCCGCGCAACGCTCCGGAAAACCCCGGGAGGCGGCCATGGAACTCACCCAGGATGTCTCGATCCTGCTGCGCGTGGCGGCTGCCATGCTGTTCGGCGGCGTGCTCGGTATCGAGCGTGAGATGGGCAAGCATGCCGCAGGCCTGCGCACGCACATGCTGATTGCCGGCGCGGCGGCGCTGATCGTCGGCCTCGGCGATTCGGTGGCCGAGCATTTCCAGCAGGAGCGCTACCGCGACCTGCTGCAGGTCGATCCGGTGCGCCTGATCGAGGCGGTGGTGGCGTGTGTGGGCTTCGTTGCCGCCGGTACCATCCTGCGTGGTTCGCGCGAGGACCAGGTCAGCGGCCTGACCACCGCCAGTTCGCTGGTGATGGCCGCAGCGATCGGCATCGCCGTGGGCATCGGCAAGTATGTGATCGCCCTGGGGGTAAGTGTGCTGTGCGTACTGGTGCTGGCGGCCATCAGGCGGGTCGAGAAGCGGCTGTAGGGAGCGCACGCTATCGATAATATTGGTATTACCAATAATAGTGCGTCAATCCATGATTAAATGGGCTCCCGCGCTGGGCCAGGATCAATCCATCTTGTCTGGCCTGTACAATTCCCATATTGGTCGTACCAAAATGTTTCTCCCATCGAGAGCGCTGCATGCAGTCCTGGCAACCTCTGTCTGCTGTCGCCGGCACGATCTGGCGGTAAGGGCACCATGAGTACACAACGACTGTCCGACCGGGTGGCTGTGCAGCTGCGCGGGCTGGTGGACGAACAGCAACTGCAGCCGGGCGAGCGCCTGCCGGCCGAACGGGTGCTGGCGGTGCAGCTGGGGGTGTCGCGCACGGTGCTGCGCGAGGCCATCGCACAGCTGGCCAGCCAGGGCCTGCTGGCCGCGCGCGTGGGCGGTGGGACTTACGTGGCGGGGCCGGCCCTGCGTGCGCAGCAGGCATTGCACGAACCGCTGGCGGCGTACCTGCCGGTCTTCCAGGGCGACCCGGAGTACCGTTTCGACGTGCTTGAAATCCGCCATGCGCTGGAAGGCGCCACGGCCTGGCATGCGGCGCTGCGCGCCACCGACGAGGACCGTGCCCGCATCGCACAGGCCTTCCAGACCATGATGGACGCGCATGGCAAGGACGACCCGGCGGGAGAAGCGCAGGCCGATGCGGCCTTCCACCTGTCCATTGCCGAAGCGGCGCACAACCTGGTGCTGCTGCAGGTCATGCGTGGCCTGTTCGGGCTGCTGCAGACCAACATCTCGCAGAGCCGCGAAAAGCTGTTCACCTCGGCCAGCACCTTCGCGCCGCTGTCCGAGCAGCACCGCGCGATGATGGAAGCGGTGCTGGCCGGTGACCCTGAGCGCGCCCGTGCGGCGGCCCATGCGCACCTGGCGTTCGTACATACCGCGTTGCGTACGCTCGACGACAACGCGGCCCGGCGCGCCCGCGCTTCACGCCTGCCGTCCTCCCCCGACTGACGTTGCCCCACGGGCCACCCCCATGATCATCTCCGCTTCCACCGACTACCGCGCCGCCGCCGAACGTCGCCTGCCGCCGTTCCTGTTCCACTACATCGATGGCGGCGCGTATGCCGAGCACACGCTCAAGCGCAACGTATCGGACCTGGCTGATATCGCCCTGCGCCAACGCGTGCTGCGCAACATGGCCGACCTGAGCCTGGACACCGAACTGTTCGGCCAGACCCTGGCACTGCCGGTCGCGCTGGGGCCGGTCGGCCTGACCGGCATGTATGCGCGCCGGGGCGAGGTACAGGCCGCGCGTGCCGCCGACAGCCGCGGCATTCCTTTTACCCTGTCCACCGTGTCGGTCTGCCCGATCGAGGAGGTCGCGCCAGCCATCACGCGGCCGATGTGGTTCCAGCTGTACGTGCTGCGTGACCGCGGCTTCATGCGCAATGCGCTGGAACGGGCGCAGGCGGCCGGGGTATCCACCCTGGTGTTCACCGTGGACATGCCGGTGCCGGGTGCCCGTTACCGTGACGCGCATTCGGGCATGAGCGGCCCCAACGCGGCAGTGCGACGGCTGCTGCAGGCCATCACCCATCCCCGCTGGGCCTGGGATGTCGGCCTGTTCGGCCGCCCGCACGATCTGGGCAACATCTCCACCTACCGCGGTCATCCGACCGGGCTGGAGGACTATATCGGCTGGCTGGGCAGCAACTTCGATCCGTCCATTTCCTGGAAAGACCTGGAGTGGATCCGTGAATTCTGGAAGGGCCCGATGGTAATCAAGGGCATCCTCGACCCGGACGACGCACGCGATGCCGTCAGCTTCGGTGCCGATGGCATCGTGGTCTCCAACCACGGTGGCCGCCAGCTCGATGGCGTGCTGTCCACCGCCCGCGCGCTGCCGGCCATTGCCGATGCGGTGCGGGGCGAGCTGAAGATTCTCGTCGATTCGGGCATCCGCACCGGCCTGGATGTGGTGCGCATGCTGGCGCTGGGCGCCGACACCGTGCTGCTCGGCCGTGCCTTCATCTATGCGCTGGCCGCGCAGGGGGAAGCGGGCGTGGCCAACCTGCTGGACCTGATCGCCAGGGAAATGCGCGTGGCGATGACGCTGACCGGTGCGCGCCGCATCGCCGACATCGGCCGCGATTCGCTGGCCAGCCTGCCATGAGCGAGCACGCGGTGGTGCTGGCCCAGCTGCGCGCGGCCGTCGGCCAGCGCCACGTGCTGACCGGTGACAAGGCGACCCGGCGCTTCCGCAAGGGCTACCGCTTCGGTGATGGCCCGGTGCTGGCGGTGGTCCGCCCCGGCACGCTGCTGGCGTTGTGGCAGGTGCTGCAGGCCGCCGTGCAGGGTGGGGCGGCCATCATCCTGCAGGCGGCCAATACCGGCCTGACCGGTGGCTCCACGCCCGATGGCGATGACTACGGCCGTCCGGTCGTGCTGGTCAGCACGTTGCGGCTGGCCGGCATCCAGCTGCTCGACGGCGGCCGCCAGGTGGTCTGCCTGCCCGGCGCCACCCTGGACCGCCTGGAGCAGACGCTGGCACCGCTCGGCCGCGAACCGCATTCGGTGATCGGCTCATCCTGCATCGGCGCCTCGGTGCTGGGCGGGGTCTGCAACAATTCCGGCGGGGCGCTGGTGCGCCGTGGTCCGGCCTATACCGAACTGGCGCTGTTCGCGCAGGTGGATGCGCAGGGCCAGCTGCAGCTGGTCAACCACCTGGGCATCGCGCTGGGGCACACCCCCGAGCAGATCCTGCAACGACTGCAGGCGGGTGACTACACCGCTGCCGACGTCGGCGATGGCGGTGGCCGCGCTGCCTCCGATGCCCATTACGGCGCGCAGGTGCGCCAGGTGGATGCGGCCACGCCCGCGCGCTTCAATGCCGATGCCAGCCGCCATTTCGAAGCGGCCGGTTCCGCCGGCAAGCTGGCGGTGTTCGCGGTGCGCCTGGATACCTTCGAGAAAGAGCCGGCCGAGGTCTTCTACATCGGCAGCAACCAGACAGCCACCCTGACCGCGATCCGTCGCCAGCTGCTGACCGGTTTCGAACGCCTGCCCATTTCCGGGGAGTACATCCACCGCGATGCGTATGACATCGGCGAGCGCTACGGCAAGGACACCTTCCTGCTGATCGACCGCCTGGGTACCGCGCGGGTGCCGGCGGCGTTCGCGTTCAAGAGCCGCATCGACGGCTGGTGTGAACGGCTCGGCCTGCGCGGAGTGACCGACCGGGTGATGCAGGCGTTGGTGGGCCTGCTGCCGCCGCACCTTCCAGTGCGGATGGGCGAGTACCGGCAGCGTTATGAACACCACCTGCTTTTGAAGGTATCGGCGCAGGACGCTGCGGAAACCGAAGCCTGGCTGCACCGCTGTTTCGCCGACCACGAAGGTGGCTTCTTCCGCTGCACCGCCGAGGAAGGGCGCAAGGCCTTCCTGCACCGGTTCGCGGTGGCCGGTGCCGCCGTGCGCTACCGCGAAGTGCACCGCGACCAGGTGCAGGACATCGTGGCCCTGGACATCGCCCTGCGCCGGGATGATGCCGACTGGTTCGAGACCCTGCCGGCCGACATCGATGGTCGCCTGCTGCACAAGCTGTACTACGGGCATTTCCTCTGCCATGTGTTCCACCAGGATTACATCGCCCGCAAGGGCGAGGATCCCATGGCGATTGAACATGCCATGTGGGCCCTGCTGGACGGGCGTGGCGCGGAGTATCCGGCCGAACACAATGTCGGCCACCTGTACCCGGCCAAGCCGGCGCTGGCAGGCTTCTACCGGCAACTGGACCCGAGCAACACCTTCAACCCCGGCATCGGGCAGACCTCGAAAGCCCGGGACTGGGGCGGCTGCGACTGCACCTGAGCCGGTCGCGCCGGGCCTGCGCTACGATGGGTGCCATCGCATGGATGGCGCCGATGGCGCAGGAGTTGCCCGGATGTTCAAGACAGTTTCCTGCACAGCGGGCTACGTCGCGTTGCTGGCCCTGCCGTTGCTGGCATCGGCGCAGCCGTCGGTGCTGCCGCAGCAGCGCGATGCCGCCGGCAATGTCGTGGAGCCGCTGGGCCAGGTGCTCGATGACCGGGGCCAGGGTGAGGCACGGCTGCAGTTCTGCACGCGCGATCGCGTGTGGTGCGTGCGGGTGCAGCCGGCAACCACGGACGGCGGGCACTCGACCACCCTGGAAGTAGCAGAGCAGGTAACCGGCGAACACGGCCCCAGCTATTTCCACGCCAGCATCGCTGTGCCAGCGGATAGCGAGCTGGCGGTGTGGCCATGGATCGTGCGCCTGGCCCCGGGCGTGGGTGCCGATGAAACGCTGGGTGATCCGCAGCAACGCGCCCGCCAGAACGTGCTGGTGGGGGGGCTGGTCAAGCGTACGGAAATGTATTCCGGGGGCGGTGCCGAGGCCACGACCCTGCAGCTGGCGCAGATCCGTCACCTCGATGAGGGGGTGCAGATCGACGACAACGTGCTGTCCCTGCCGTGGCAGGGCAATGCGAGCATCCGCGCCTGCTTCAGCGAGCAGGACATGAAGCAGCGCGCCGGGGCGTGCCATGACGAGTACACCTTCTCGGCCCGGCTGGCACTGGATGCCGTGGACAAGGGCATGCCGGTGCTGCGCTACCAGACCGTTGCTACCCGGTTCCCGGCGGGCGTTTCGCGCCAGGAGGATTCACTGGCCAAGGGCCCGCTGAAGAAGAAGGATCTGCGCACGGAGCAGGACCCGGCGTGTACTTACATGCGACTGTTCCGCTTCAGGGACGGGGCGTTCCATCCCGATCAGCCGCTGCCGGACTGCGCTGGCTACACCGAGCCGTGACAGGTGCGCGCAGATCCGACTGCGCGACACCACGGGGCAGGCGCTGTTGTCGTTATTCGCAGCGCACGGCGCTGATGAGGTTGTCCTTGCCGAAGAACACGCGCAGGCGATCGCGGCGGATGTCCTTGGTGGTGAGGGTGCTGGGGCCGATCGGGTTGACCAGGCCGGCACCACTTTCACGTGACAGGCGGCGCAGGTTTTCCTCGTTGGCCGGCTGGCCTACTGCCCAGCCCAGCTGGCTGGCATCGCACACCCCGCTGCCCTTGACCTCCGGGCCGGGCGAGGTGACACAGGCGGCCAGCAACAGCGGTGCGACCACGGCGGCCAGCCCAACGCCGGCATGACGGAAACGGATCATCGGCACTGCTCCTGCGGGGGATGATGGCGCCACGATAGCACCGGGCATGTCATTGCTGCATGCGTTGCATTACGCGGCCGGCCCCTGCTTGATGCGCGCCCATACCTGGTCCAGGTGCTGGCGGATGGCGGCTGGGGCCTCGGCGACCTCCGGGCTGTCCTGGCGGTCGCCGCCGAACGGCGGGTCTCCCTCGACCTGCACCACCGATTCTCCTTCCACCACCAGCGCGTCGTCTCCCTGCACCAGCAGTATCTGCAGCGCGTGGGGATCCACGCCTCCGCCGCAGAAGGCATGGCTGGCCACGGTGTATTCGGCGCGGCCGTCGCCATCGAGGTCGGTTGCCTGGAACGGTTCAAGGAAGAAGCCTGCCTGCAGATCCAGCCCCGGGCACTCGGTCGGGTCCACGTTCTGCCAGGCCAGCTCCCACGCGGACTGGGCGTCGTCGCGCTGGTACAGCGTGGCGGTCAGGGTGATGCGGTCCTGGTCCACGCCATCTTCATCGGTGAAGGCATCTTCCTGGCGCGACAGCAGCATCAGGCCCTCGCCGTCGTCGTCGGCCACGTGCAGCTGCCGCAACAGCGTACCGGCGGGCAGGGCCGCAAAACCCAGGTCGGTCACGTCGGGCAGCAGGCGGATACCGGGCTGGGCCGGTGCCGCCGCCGTGGCGGCAGGCGCTGCGGTTGGCGCCGAGGGCGAACAGGCCGCCAGCGCGACGGTCGCGCCCAGGCCAAGGAGCAGGTGACGGGTCATCGCGATGCCTGTGCGGAGGCGGGGGCTCAATGGGTTCCCATCATCGCATGCTCGCGCGATGGTCTGGCCAGTGATGGCCTGGGCTACGGGGTGCTGCAACGGGTGCCGAGCCATCTGGAAGCAAAGAACGGGTATGGGAGGTGTTGATGGCAGCCGTCAATCTGCACAGGCGTTGACCAGGTCCAGCCCCGCCGGGCCCAGCTAGCGAACGGCGGTGGCATCGAAGTGCAGCCGTATCGTCAGGGGGCGGGCCGCTTCATCCCGGCCTGTCGGGCAATCCCGCGTTGCCTCCAGATCAGGCCAGGTGGCATGTGGCGGTGCGGGAGCCAGCAGCGTTGTGAACGTTCCTTCCAGAAGGCGGATATAGGTTCCGTCCGCACACTGGGCCAGGACCAGCTTGTCAGTCACGTCGATATCGCCATGACTGCTGCCGACATAGGTCAGGATGGCGTCCTTTCGACCGTCGTGGTTGAGGTCCGGAGTGCCATCCAGCGATGTGCTGCCGTGCTGCCCGCTGTAAGGGCAGCCCTCATCATTACCGGGCGGGCAGGCACTGACGCGCTTGCCTTCCAGCGGCAGCAGCGCGATCCGGTCGTCGATGGGCGCGGCAGTGCAGGCGCGCTGTAGTGGTGTGGCGGCGCTTGCCGCGCAGGCCAGGGCCAGCAGAGCAGCCGCCGCAGCCGTGGGAATGAGTGATGGTGCCATGGGGTCAGGATGCCCCATCGGAATGCGTGTGGGGTGTCTTCATTGGTGCGCCCCTGCGTGCGTAGTCCACAAGATCCTTCGGGTAGAAGGCCATGTCGCGATAGCTGGCATCATCGATGCCGAGCACGATGGTGGTCGCGGCGGCCTCCCATGACCAGTAGCCGTAGAAGATAATGTCGCCCTCGCCATGCTGGTCGACATAGGGCTCGCGCCGGCTGGCCTCGTACCAGTGCTGAAGATAGGTCGCCATCAATGCCGGACGCCTGTCAGGGCTGGCCTCGAAGACCTTCAGCAGCCTGCGGTAGGGCAGGTTGCGCGTGGTGGTGTCAGGCTGGGGGCGGCCAGGTGCCCACGGTGCCACCAGGCGCTCCAGCAGTCCGTCATGGATGCCCAGTTCGGCGTTGACATAGTCGAGGAATGCCATGACACGGGGCATGTCATTGGCGTTGCCCGTCAGGATCCCGAAGCACACCATCCGCAGGGCGACGATCCAATAGCTTTCAGTTACCAACGGTGCATGCGGAACGCGATCGCCGGAGGTGTTTTCCGGCGAATCATCATAGGCTTTGTCAAAGGCGCCGTACTCCTCTGCCCACGCCAGGGTGTATGGCCAGATCCCGGTGAGTTGGCCGATCGGCGCACCTGCCGAGTACTGCAGGCTCATCAGATCAAGGGTGTCCCATAAGCGCCGGCGCGTGGAGGTCATCAATCCGCCACGGGATGCTCTGGAAAGGTGCTTGGGCAGGTCGACGGTGACCATGGCAATCCCGCTCACCGTATCCTGGAACTGGGCGAGATACGTTGCATAGCGCTGCTGCGGCTCTCTTCGCAGCGCAAAGTCGTCTGCGCTGACTTTGCGTGCCATCCATTCCTTCCAGTCGGGATTATGAAGCGGCATGCCGGTTCCTGTTTCAATGGAAAGCGGGGTTGAGAAACTCGACGCAATGTTGGAGCTTTGGTGCATCAGCGATCAGTCCTGCTTACCCGGCGGAATGGTCAGGCTTTCCCAGATGGCCAGGACGGCCTGTACATCAATGCGCGATGTGGACGTGGCGTGGTTTCTGAGGACGAAACTGCTGTAGTAGAAGTGCGTGCTGGTCAGTGGCATGAAGGCCACATGGCACGTGGAGGTTGCACGATACTGCAGTTCGTCCCCCTCATCGCAATCGACTTCAGCGGTGAACAGCCTGTGTCCATGAAGGGGGATGGGTGCCATTTCATAGGACGACACGCCTGTCGCTACCTGGGCGTGCTCTGGAGAATCCTGGGTTCCCTCTACGGTCGTAATTCCGAAATCGGCTAGGAACAGCTTGCTGGCAGACGTGCAGAGAAATCCAATGTGCTTTCGCTCCCGCTGGAAATCGAGGCACTCGGTTTGCGGATAGTTGCGTGCAATCCGGCTATCCGCCGAGACCGCAATGCCATGAGGCGGGTGCGCGTTGAATGCGCTGTCCTTCGGTGTTGAAGCCCACGCGGCTGCCGAAAGCCAGGAGATGGTGGCCAGAACTACAAACCTGCGAGGTGACAGCATCATGGTATATCCGTAAAGGCAATGGCGCTGGCAACTGCGCGGAGCGGTGGATGTTCGATGGCGGGCCAGTCAGGGCGGTGTGATCTTGGTGGGATCGAGTGGGATTGCCAAGCTGGTGAGCCGTCCGGACGAGGTCACTCAAGGGCGTGGCTTACTTTCACGGTGTACAGCAGACTGTTGTGCCGCTTTTTGTCGACCTTGAAGTAGATCGAGTAGCCACGAGACGTTCCATCAACCCGATTCGTTGTGCATGTGGCAATGCCACTGCTGCAGTGAACCTCAAAGGTCATGTTGCTGGCGGCCGGGATATCGCCCATCTTCATGTCACCGTCGAACGGTCTGCTGTCGATGTCTACCTCGCCGTCGAACGTTCGTCTGGGTCTGGTGGTCTATCCGTTGCCGGATGCCGGATGCCGGATGCCGGATGCCGCATGGGAATGGTGAGGCGGGGCGCCTGTTCATTCCATTATTGGTGGTGTCTTGTCCGCGGCCCATATCCGGAACGTGTCACCCAGGTCGCTGCCTTCGCTGCCTTCGCTGGTTGCGCCTGGCGCGATCTGGCGGGCGTAATCCGCAAGATCCTTGGGGTAGAACGCCATATCGCGATAGCTCGCATCATCGATGCCGAGCACGATGGTGGTCGCGGCAGCTTCCCACGACCAGTAGCCATAGAAGGCGATGTCACTCTCGCCATGCTGGTCAATGTAGGGTTCGCGCCGGCTGGCGTGGTACCACTCGTCAAGATAGGTGGCCATCAGGGCCGGGCGCTTGTCGAGTGGGGCATCGAAGACTTTGAACAGCTTGCGGTAGGGAAGGTGCCGGGTTGCGGTGTCGGGGATGGGTCTACCCGGGGCCCATGGTGCGACCAGTCGTTCCAGCAGTCCGTCATGGATGTCCAATTCGGCGTTGACGTAGTCCAGGAACGACATGACGCGTGGCAGGTCGTTGGTATTGCCTGTAAGAATTCCAAAGCAGACTAAGCGAAGCGCGACGATCCAATAGCTTTCGCTCACGAGCGGCGCATGAGGAATCCGATCGCCGGAGGTGTTTTCAGGCGAGTCATCATAGGCCTTGTCAAAAGTGCCGTACTCCTCCGCCCATCGCAGAACATACGGCCAGATATCACCAATCTCGGCCGGCGGTGCACCTGCTGAGTACTGCAGGCTCATGAAGTCCAGTGTGTCCCAAAGACGCCGACGCGTGGAGGTCATCAATCCCCCACTGGTGGCCTTGGCAAGGTGCTTTGGCAGATCCACAGTTATCATCGCGATCCTGCCAACGGTGCTCTTGAACTGAGCTAGATAGGTCTCGTAGCGCTGGTAGGGTTCTCTGCGTTTCTTGAAACCTTCTTCGCTGATCTTTCGGGCCATCCAGGCCTTCCAATCGGGGCTCACAGGTTGCATACGAGATCTCATAGTGCGGGCGTGTACCACCAGCCGCCGCGGGGGCTGGGCTCGTTCGCTGCTACGCGGCCAATACGTTCGTCGCTGGGCGCGCCGGACGCGATCTGGCGAGCATAGTCCACAAGATCCTTGGGATAGAACGCCATATCACGATAGCTCGCATCATCGATACCGAGCACGATGGTGGTCGCGGCGGCTTCCCACGACCAGTAGCCATAGAAGGCAATATCACCCTCGCCATGCTGATCAATATAAGGTTCGCGCCGGCTGGCGTGGTACCACTCGTCAAGATAGGTAGCCATCAGGGTTGGGCGCTTGTCGGGCGTGGCATCGAAGACTTTGAACAGCTTGCGGTAGGGGAGGTGTCGGGTTGCGGTGTCCGGGATGGGTCTGCCCGGAGCCCACGGTGCGACCAGCCGTTCCAGCAGTCCGTCATGGATGTCCAATTCGGCGTTGACGTAGTCGAGCATGGCCATGACACGCGGCATGTCGTTGGCATTGCCTGTAAGAATTCCAAAGCAGACCATCCGCAGTGCAACCATCCAGTATTCTTCGTCTCTCAGCGTGACGTGTGGAATCCGATCGCCGGAGGTGTTTTCTGCAGAGTCGTCATACGCTTTGTCAAACCTCGCGTACTCTTCTGCCCATTCAATAACGTAAGGCCAGACGTCTGCAATTTCCGCTGCGGGTGCGCCAGCAGAGTATTGCACGCAGAGCCAATCAAGCGAATCCCAAAGGCGCCGACGCGTCGAGGTCATCAATCCCCCATTCGTGGCCTTGGCAAGGTGCTTTGGGAGGTCGACAGTCACCATCGCGATCCTGTTGATTGTGCTCTTGAATTGAGCCAGATAGGTCCCGTAACGCTGATAAGGTTCTCTGCGTTGCTCGAAGCCTTCTTCGCTGATCTTTCGGGCCATCCAGGCCTTCCAATCGGGGCTCACGGATTGCATGCAAGATCTCATATCAGAAGCGGAGCACAAGGAAGCATGAATGCAACGGTGACCTGCTGTGATGCCGCAGCTTTGGTTGTTCGGTCACCATTCCCACACGGAGGTGCACATGTGGCGACGAAGAAGCCGGCGTCGCCGCGGAATTGTGCTTTTGGCTTGCCGCCGAAGCCCTCAACATGAGGATCTGCCAATGATTCTCCATGCAGCTCGCGGCAATTTCCGCCTTGCCGAAGGGCTCAGTGCTGGTGGCGGAGAGTCAACCCAACGCCGGCGGCGTCTGGTCTGCGGCCCATATCCAGAAGGTGTCGCCCCAGTCGCTGTTCTCGATGGAGGGGAAGATGTCGCCTTCGCGGAAGTAGCGTCGACTGCCTTGTGCAGGTGTGTACCACCAGCCATTGCGCGGGCAGGGCTCGTTCGCTGCTACCCGGCCAACACGTTCGTCGCTGGTCGCGCCGGACGCGACCTGGCGGGCGTAGTCCGCAAGATCCCTGGGATAGAACGCCATGTCGCGATAGCTCGCATCATCGATGCCGAGCACGATGGTGGTCGCTGCGGCTTCCCACGACCAGTAGCCATAGAAGGCAATGTCACCCTCGCCATGCTGGTCAATATAAGGTTCGCGCCGGCTGGCGTGGTACCACTCGTCAAGATAGGTAGCCATCAGGGCCGGGCGCTTTTCGGGCGTGGCATCGAAAACTTTGAACAGCTTGCGGTAGGGGAGGTGTCGGGTTGCGGTGTCCGGGATGGGTCTACCCGGAGCCCACGGTGCGACCAGTCGCTCCAGCAGTCCGTCATGTATGTTCAATTCGGCGTTGACGTAGTCGAGTATGGCCATGACACGGGGCATATCGTTGGCATTGCCTGTAAGAATTCCAAAGCAGACCATCCGTAGTGCAACTATCCAGTATTCTTCGTCTCTCAGCGTAACGTGTGGAATCCGATCGCCGGAGGTGTTCTCTGCAGAGTCGTCATACTCCTTGTCAAAGCGCGAGTATTCCTCTGCCCATTGCAGAGTGTATGGCCAGATCGCCGTAAGTTGATTGATGGCTGCGCCTGCCGAGTACTGCAAGCTCATTAAGTTAAGCGCGTCCCATAGGCGCTGTTGTGTGGACATCATTAGGCCAGATTTGCGTGCCTTCGCAACATGCTTAGGTAGGTCAGTTGTGACCATGACGATGCCGCCGAGGGAGTCTTTGAACTGTGCGGAATAAGTATCAAAGCGCTGATATGGTTCGCGGCGGCCATCAAATGCCGTTTGTTGTACCTTCCAGGCAAGCCAGGACTTCCAGTCAGGATTACTAAATTGCATGAATTATTTCACTTCGGAAGTATGGAGTTGGGTAGGATGAATTCAGTGGCTATTTGATGGCTGGTTGCTGCTTTGGCGCATCTTCCTGACGAATTTCCTTTGGATTTTTCGTGCGTGTTGTGGTTTGGTCCGACCACCGTGACGATGCTGCGATCATATGGGCATCTAACGAGGGTGCGTGTAACATCGCCATCCTCACTAATATCAGTAGAGGCGCCAAGTTTGAAATCATTTCGGCGCCATGCGCTTACCTTCGGGAGCAGCGTGCTGGCATGCGCTGGCAGAAGCTTTGCGGTTGCAAGCTTCTTCGCAATCCATCGGTGGCTCATCTGCTTGCCATCTGCGGTGACCTTTGAATTAACCGCCCCCTTGGCCTTCTTCTCGTCCTGCTCTCCCAGGTACGCATCAATTCCATACTCCAGGGCCTGGTAGACCGCCTTGGCAGTCTCCAGCTTGTGGAACGGGCCCCCCGTTCCCTTGGTGTCACTGATGCGATAGCCATGCGGCAGTCGGGCACCATGCCACACATGGTCGATACCCTGATGACCAGGCTGGCGCATCTCGAACAGGTGCCCGTTGAAGCTCACTTTGCTGCGGTTGCGCTGACGCTTGACGAAGTAGTAATCGGCGATGTGCTCGCCGGATGCCCCCAGTTGGCTGCGGCTCAACGTCGAGCGGTCGCTCTGGCGTTTCGTGGCGTTGGCGGTTCCACTCGATGGCGTTGCGGTGCCAGCCGATGTATGGCGGACGGTGCCTCCGGTCTGGGAGCCGGGTGTGGGCAGCTTGGCTGTGGATGTTCCGATGCTGCTGCTGCCGCTGGTGGTCGGCAACGGGTCATGCAGCGCACGCTGGTGCGCCTGGCGAAGATTGCCCATGGCCTCGTCGATCTTTCGGCTTGCCAGGCTCTTCAGTTCCTGAAGCTGCTTGACCAGCTTCTGTACGCCCTGGCGACCCAGTACCCAGTTGGTGACCCGGTATTCCAGCACGTCGACCATGCCGGCCAGGATGTCGTCGACTGATTTCGTCAGTTCGCGCGCGTACTGCGCCCAGTTGAGGTGGCGGAACCATTTCTCGATGTCTCCGCGGACCTTGTTCGGCAGGCTGTCGAGGATGCGCCCCATCTTCTTGCCATTGCGCAGCATCATGAAGACATTCTTCAGGGCGTCCCCAAATACCGGCACGATCGCGATCAGCGAAAGCACCAGCGAAATCCAGCCATCCACGGCGGCAGGCGCACGGGTCAGCGTGTAGAGGCTGCGGAGGATGTTGTAGACATCAATCGCCTGTCCTACATACGGGATGCACCCCAGCACGACGGAGACCACCATCTGGGCGGCCGAATCGCCGCGCCCCTCGACAACTTCCTGGACCCAGGTAAGAATTTCCGCCAGCGTATCGTCTTCAGCCTTCTTCAGTGCGGCATTGCTGCTCATGCGCTTTCCCCGGCATCCTTGCCATTCTCATCCAGAACAATTTCGCGATGCTCTCCGGGCGTGCCGTCGCCGGCATGCGTCTCTTCAAGCTCGTCGAAATAGTCGTAGGCATTGACCAGATCGTCGTAGGTCTCTTCGCCTGAATAGATCGCAGCGACCTCATCCGGGAAGTAGTTGTCTTCCATGTACTCGTTCTCGGCTTTGGCGTAACGCTCAAGTGCCTGCCGGGCATCCTCCGGGGAGGTGGGTACGAAGCCAAAGATCGGGTTCGCCGGGCGTTGCGGGTAGGCGAAGGCTTCACGCTGGTCATAGCCAAAGAAGACCTTGCCAGGGCCCGGCGGATTCTCGATGCGGGCCTCACCCTTATCGTCCAGCTTTCCCTCGGCGCTGGTGCCGTTGTCGAACATCACCCGGAATGGCGCGCCGACTACCGGCTTCAGATCCTTGTACGCGTACTTCAGATCAAGTGCGCGTGGCGTCAGTCCGAGGGGGAGTGCCGCCAGCAGCGGTTGCGAGCTCTCCCCCCCCATGAACGGATGCTCGCCAGCCTTGACCTTGAACTCGCCCGGGCAGCTGAAGGTGATGTTGCCGCCGTCCAGGGTGATCGCGCTGCTGCCGGCCTGCAGCACCACCTTGCTCTGCGCCAGCACGTCGATGCGCTCGTCGGTGGCGGTGATGGTCAGCGCCTGCTCGCTCAGCAGTTCCAGCTCGCCATCGTGGGCCTGCAGACTGACCGGGCCATTGGCCGCGATCACCCGCAGCGGGCCGCTCTGCGTGAACAGCGAAACCTGTTCGCCGGACACCGTCGCCAGCGTCTCGCCGGCGCTCACGTGCAGGTCCTGCTGCACCGTCATCTGCAGGTTCTGCCCGGCATAGGCCACCGCGCTGGCCGGGGTGGTCCAGGCGATGTGGTGCGGGGCCTCGGCCAGCAGCAGCGGCGTGCCCAGCCGCTCTACCGGCTGGTCACCGGCGCTGCGGCCGTCGCTGCCCGGCTTCATCGCGCTCTGGCCATTCACCTGGCCGCTGTAGCGGCCCTGCGCCTGCGGGTCGATCTGCTCGCGCAGCTGCCGGGTGCGCTGGAATTCGGCCAGGCCCGGTACCTGCTGCTGGCCCAGCGTCTGCTGCATCTGCTCCAGGCTGCGCTCGGCGCCCTTGAGCTGGGCCACCACGCTGGCGTTGTCCATCACCGTCGAGCCGGCACCGGCCTGCAGGCTGGCCGACAGCAGCAGGCCCTCGGCGGCGTGCACGTTGCCCCAGCCCTGGGTGGCCAGCTCGAAGCCTTCCCCGCGCAGGCTGCCGCGGGCGGTGTCCTGGTGGGCGATCAGGTAGCCCAGTTCCAGCCGGCTGTCGGCCAGCGAGCTGTGCAGGCGGGTGCGCAGCTGGCCGGGGGTGTCGTCGATCACCCACTGCTGGGTGCCGCTGCCGTCATGGGATCGGGTGTGCAGGCCGCTGAGCACGCCGGGATGCCGCGCCTTCTCGTCGATGCCACCGCCGAAAGGCGGGGCGACCTCGCCGTTGTACAGCTGGCCGGTGATGCGCGGCTGGTCGATGTCCCCGTGCAGGAACTCCACCAGCACCTCGCTGCCGATGCGCGGCAGGAAGGCGCTGCCCCAGTTCGGGCCGGCCACCCATTCGGCCACGGGTACCCAGCTGCCACTGGTGTGGTCGCCCGGGGCATGGCCGGAACGGGCGCTGCCGGTGTCGGTCAGCCCGCCGGGGTTGGGGCTGGCACCGCGCTGCCAGCCGAACTGCACGCGCACCTGGTGTTCGCGGCTGGGGCTGAGGGCGGCATCGGCCACGCCCACCACGCGTGCGGTCTGCGGGCCGTGCAGGGTGGGCCGGTCCTGCGGCAGGGCGCGCACCGGCACGTCCACGCCGGTGGCCAGGAAACGGTTGCGGTAGCTGCCGCGCTCGGCCTCGGCGCTGCCCAGCAGTTCGGCGATGCCCTGGTCCAGGTTGTTCACCGCCACGTGCTGCACGGCCAGCAGCTGGAAGCGCTGGCCCTGGTGCTGCGGGTGCTGGGACAGGGCAAAGGTGCTGCCGGCGGCCAGCCGGCGCTCGCTGCCGCTGCCGCTGTACAGCACCTGGCCCACGCGCAGGGCATCCAGGCGGGCCTGTGCTTCGGCATCGGCCCAGCCGGACTGGGCAAAGCGCCCGGCGCGCGGCTGCACGTAGACCTCCAGCGCCGGCAGGGTGCCGGCATCGGCGCTGGACTGGCCGGCAATGGCGCTGACCTGCTCGCTGTGCCAGCTGGCCACGGTGCTGGCGTTGGGCACCAGCTGCTGGCGCTCGGCAAAGGCGGTGATGCCATCGCTGGCCTCGGCCATGTCGGCGCGGTGGAAGCGCAGCGTGCCGCTGTCGGGCTGCTCGGCGCCGGGCTCGAACACCACCAGCGTATGGCCGGCCTCATCACCCTGGGCCTGCTCGATGCGCCAGGCCAGGCCGGCCTCGGCCAGCAGGCGGGTGACGAAGTCCCAGTCGGTCTCGCGGTACTGGGTGGTGATGGCGCGGGCGGGCAGGGTGGCCTGCACATCGAAGCGGAAGCTCGCCTGCGGGTAGTCGGCGAAGATCTGCTCGCAGATGGCGCGGGTGTCGCTGTCCTGGAAGATCACCGCATTGCGGCGCAGGCGCAGCAGGGCGGTCCACGGTTCCAGGGTGAGCCGGTAGCGGGCCAGGCCGCCGTCGCTGCCCAGCTGGGCCGCTTCGGTGCACAGGCCGTGCCACTGGCGCAGGCCGCCATCGGCCTGGCGCAGCTGCAGGGTCAGCGGCTTCTCCAGCCACGGGTCCAGTTCCAGGAACGCGTCGGTGGCCAGGCAGTCGATCTGCAGGCGGTTGTCGCCGCAGACCGTTTCCTCGCCTTCAAAGCGTTCGACCACCAGCCCGTCATGCGGGCCGATGAGCTGGATCAGCCGTTCGCGGTGGGACAGCGAGGCGAGTGAAGCGAGCAGCGCGGAGCTTGGGATGTCCATATCGACAGGCTCATGGCAAGGTGATCGTGATGTGCGCGGTGCGCTGTGGCATCTGCACCACATCGTTGTAGGCCGCCAGCTGCTGGCGGGTCTCGTGGCCCAGGTAGAAACGCAGGCCGAAGAACGCCAGCACGCCGAAGCAGCCGACCAGCGCGGCCGGCAGCCACAGCGGCACCACGCGGCGCAGGCGGTGGCGCACGTTGTCCGGCGGCAGGGCGTGCGGGGCGAAGCCATGGCGCTTGCCCTTCAGGTAGACGATCTCATCGCCCAGCCGTGCCGTCAGGTAACCCAGCTTCTCGGTGCCCTCCAGCCGGTACTTGCCTTCGAACCCCATCAGCAGGCAGTAGTGGTAGACCTCCAGCGACGGCAGGCGCGCCGCACCCTGGCGGCGCAGTTCTTCCAGGCGGTCGAAGAAGTGTTCGCCAGCCAGGTGTTCGCCGAACAGCCGCAGCTGCAGCGGGTTGCGCTCCCAGATTTCGTGCAGCGGCGAGGGCTGTGACAGGATCGCCTCGTCCACCGCCGCGCAGAACGCGTACTTGGCGGCGTAGACATCCTCGGCGGCTACACCCAGGCGCATCGCGTTGCGCTCCACGCCATCGAGGAACTTCTGCACGGTCTGCACGAAGCCTTCGGCATCGTTGGGCAGCTGGCCACGCTTGAGCAGCAGCAGCAGGTAGAAGCCGTCGGACATCAGGTCCTGCAGGCTTTGCGGGTTGGCAGCCTGGGGGGTGGGGTTGACCATCGCGCCATTGGCGGTCAGCGACGGCATCGGGCCCGGGGTCGGGGGCAGGGGGGAATTCATCATGAGGTCACCGCCACGAGTTCCATCTTCAGGTCGGCAATGCCGGCCGGCACGTAGATCATCAACGACTGCGACTTGAGCATGCGCTCGTACAACGCACCGCGTGCATCAAGTTCGAAGTAGTGGCTGCCCGGGCGCACCGGAATGGCCGCAGGCACCTGGGCGGCGTGCACCAGCTTCACGCCGGGCAATGCCGACAGCACGCACTTCTCCACGTCGTCCGGTGCACCCACCTTGAAGCGTACGGGCACGGTCTGGATGAGTTCCTGCGCGGGCAGGGCCGCCGACACCGACAGGTAGAAGGAGGCATCGCCATCGATGCGCTGCGAGTCGAGCCGACCCAGGTGATAGGACGGCTTGACCTCGTTCAGCGCGATCTTGAAGTAGCGCGTGGAGATCACCGTATCCAGCAACGCGCGCACGATGTCCAGCAGCTTGCGGAACGAGGCTTCGGGCTGGTCGTGCCGGTAAACCGGCAGATCGCTCAGCTGGTAGGCGTTGGAGAAGGTCAGCAGTGCACCGGCCATGCGCAGCAGTTCCTGGTGCAGGCGCTCAGGGTGCAGCTGCGGGTGGTGCAGCAGGTGGGCCAGTGCACTGAAGGAACTGTTGATGGTGTGCAGCAGCCAGAACGAGGCGATGTCGCCACTGCGGAATTCGATGATGTTCTGTGATGTCTGCCGGTGCAGGCCGTACAGCGCATCCACCTTGGCCTGCAGCGCGTCGAGCACCGCACGCAGTTCGCGGTGCAGGAACGGCGATGCCTGCAGCTGCGCGCAAGGGGGGATGAACTCGTCGTCCAGTTCGAACCCGCCGCTGGAGGTGCGGCGGACGCGCGCGACCGGCACCGTGCTGTAGGCGTCACGAGGCTGGTCGTCGGTGAGCAGCTTCACCGCCTTGCTCAGGTAGGACAGTTCCGCCTCCACCGCATCGGTGAACAGGTCCTGCGTATCGCGGTTGGCCTGGCGGTAGCGCGCCAGGACGGTGCCCTCGGCGTCGGCACAGTTGGCGCCGTCGTCGCGCAGCAACGGCAGCGCCAGGTACACCACGGTGGACTGCACGCCCGGTGGCAGCTCATGCAGCGATACCGCATCGGGCAGGCTGTCGTGGGCGGGCGCATCATAGGTCTCGCCATCGGGAAACACCGCCGACAGGTCGAGGGGCCGCAGCGTGCCGCCGGACAGCGCGTGCGGGTCGAAACGCACGCGGCGGGCGCCCCACGCATAGGGGTGCAATGTCTGCGACAGGTCCTGCAGGCGCGCTTCGTGGTACGCGTCCTGGCGCTGGAAATGCTGGGGGCGCAGGAACAATCCCTCGCCCCAGAGAACCTTCGACATCCTGCTTACATAAGCCACATTTCAATCCTTGGAAATACAGTGGGGCCGTGTGTCGGGCCTGGCATCGTCCGCGTGATAATCGCGCGGCGCGGGATCCCCATTATGGAATGTGAAAGTGTGAGTCACATCGCATATTTATCTGTGGGAGGCCGTCCGTTGCGCCGAGGATACTATCGCAAGACGAAAAGGCGGTGTCAGAATCCCGTCGCGGATTCAACGCACGCTCGCACAACGGATGGAAGCCAGGCTGCCGGGGTCGCCTGAAATGCGTGTCAACAAGGCCTTGCTGTCGCTGGTCAGGGCACAGGCGTGGATGCCGACGGTGACGCCCTCCTGGGGCAGGGTCTTGCCCTTGGTGTCGAACGCCAGGCGCCAGCGGTTCTCGGCCGGTGCACGGAACAGCGCCACCACGCCGAGCACTGCAGTGCCTTCACTCAACTGCTCGGACAATTCCTGACGCGCCCCCGGCGTGAGCACCACCTCGTTCACCGAAAGCAGGTCCGCGCCTAGTGCGGCCTGCTCTCCGGCCTGGTCGAGGAACGCATTGAAGGGGGCCTGTTCGAAGCGCTGGCTGCTGCGCAGGTGGTAGACCTTGACCACCGCGGCGGTTGCCCGCTTGTCGTTGGCGGCGTTGAGGTTGCTGCCGGCATACAGGCGCAGCGGAATGGTGGGGGGGGCTTCGGGCTTGCTGTCGCGGATGCCGACCGCCTGCAGGGTCTTGTCCATGGCCTTGCCCAGCTTGCTGTCGCTGGCGCAGCCGGAAAGCGAGGCCGAGAGTATGAGAAGTAAAGTTGTGACGGGTATCACGCGTTGAAATCGGAATGATTGCGCATTCATATGCTGTCGGCCGGTTGGAAAGTGCGGGAGTAAGTCACGCGTGAAACCGTTTTTTCTCGCGAATATCACATCGGAGTGTGAAGAGTGTGTCTACCGCGAAGGTCATCAACGTTGATGAAATTCACTATACCGATGCGTATTTGCGAATGTACACTGCCGCCGACAGGGGCAGGATTCCCGTGTGTTGTATCGGCGGGAATCAGGCTTCCTTTAGGAACCAATTTCGACGAGGGATCACTATGGAAGTGAAGGCAATGGGGAAGGCTGTTTATCGGCCGATGTTCGCGCTGGTGCTGCTGTCGGGTCTGGCAGCGTGTGCATCGGCGCCGAAGAAGGCCGAGGTCGTGCCGTTCGAAACAACGCTCAGCAACGCCGAAGCGCAGGTCACCACGGCCGGTGCCGATGCGGCGATCACGGCGTTCGAGGCGGCGGCCAAGGCCGACCCCACCCGCAAGGAACCGTGGGTGCGCATCGCCCAGCTGCAGTTCGACCAGGGCCAGTATGCGCGTGCCATCGTGGCAGCCGAGGAAGTGCTGCAGCGTGACCCGGATGATCTTGTCGCCGATGGCGTGATCACCGTTGCCGGTTTCCGTGTCGCCAACCAGTCGCTGCAGCGCCTGCAGGGCCGTGGCGCGCTGGCATCGGACACCGCACGCAAGGAAGCACAGACGCTCGCCAACACCCTGCGCAGCACCATGGGCGAAGCCATCCTCGAGCCGGCCAAGCCGAAGCCCAAGCCCCGCGTACGCGGTGGCCGCGCCACGCCGGCTGCCGGTGCCACGCCGGCCACGCCGCCCCAGACCCGCCCCGCCGCCCGCCCGCAGGGTTCCAACAGCGCCGATCCGTTCCAGAACATCGGCAACTGATCTGCCCGGCCCCCAGTAAGGAGACTCCCATGGCCAAGAAGGAAAGCGTCCAGAAGCGGCTGCAGAAGATTCGCCCGCCGCGCGTGCAGTTGACCTATGACGTCGAGAAGGGCGACGCGATCGAACAGAAGGAACTTCCGTTCGTTGTCGGCGTACTCGGCGATTTCAGTGGCAACCCCGAACAGCCGCTGCCGAAGGTGAAGGACCGCAAGTTCGTCAATGTGGACCTGGACAACTTCGACGAGGTGATGGAGGGCGTCGCCCCGCGCGCCGTCTACCGCGTGCCGAACAAGATCAGCGAGGACGGTGGTGAATTCGGCGTCGAGCTGAAGTTCTCCTCCATCGATGATTTCCGCCCCGAGGCGATCGTCCAGCAGATCGAGCCGCTGCGCCGGCTGCTCGAGTCGCGCACCAAGCTGGCCGACCTGCGCAACAAGCTGGCCGGCAATGAAAAGCTGGAAGACCTGCTGACCGACGTGCTCAACAACACCGAGCAGCTCAAGCAGCTCGGCGCGACCAAGGAGGACTGACCGATGTCAGCCGATGCCAGCCAGTTGGCCACCCCGTCCGCGGTCACCGAAGAGGTGGGCCTGCTCGACCAGATCGTGGAGAAGAGCAAGGTCGCCAAGTCGCGTACCGAACACGACCGCGCCAAGGACATCATCTCGGCCCTGGCCAAGGAGGTCCTCGACGGCACCGTGGTGGTGTCCGACAACCTCAACCTGACGCTGGATGCCCGCATCGCCGAGATCGACCGGATCATCTCCGAGCAGCTCAGCGCGGTCATGCATGCCGAGCAGTTCCAGCAGCTGGAAGGCAGCTGGCGTGGCCTGCACTACCTGTGCCAGCAGACCTCCACCGGGCCGAACATGAAGATCAAGGTCTTCAACTCGCCGAAGAAGGACCTGGTGAAGGATTTCAAGTCGGCCATCGACTTCGACCAGAGCGCGCTGTTCAAGAAGGTCTACGAGGAAGAGTTCGGTACGTTCGGTGGTGCCCCGTTCGGGGCGCTGATCGGCGACTACTTCCTGGGCCGCCAGCCGGAAGACATGTACTTCATCGAGCAGATGTCGCACGTGGCCGCTGCTGCCCACGCGCCGTTCATTTCCGCCGCCAGTGAAAGCATGTTCGGCCTGGAAAGCTTCACCGACCTGGGCAAGCCGCGTGATCTGGCCAAGGTGTTCGACACCGTCGAGTACGCCAAGTGGAAGTCCTTCCGCGAAAGCGAGGACAGCCGCTACGTGGGCCTGACCATGCCGCGCTTCCTGGGCCGCCTGCCATACAACCCGAAGGACGGCACCACGGTGGAAGGCTTCAACTTCGTTGAAGAGATCGAAGCGGCCGACCACAGCAAGTTCCTGTGGTGCAACACCGCCTACGCGATGGGTGCACGCCTGACCCAGGCCTTCGAGAACTTCGGCTGGTGCGCAGCCATCCGTGGCGTGGAAGGCGGTGGCCTGGTCGAAGACCTGCCCACGCACACCTTCCGCACCGACGACGGTGAAGTGGCGTTGAAGTGCCCGACCGAGGTGGCCATCACCGACCGTCGTGAAAAGGAACTCAGTGACCTGGGCTTCATGCCCCTGGTGCACTGCAAGAATACCGACTACGCCGCCTTCTTCGGCGCGCAGTCGGCACAGAAGCCGAAGAAGTACAACACCGATTCGGCCAATGCCAACGCGATCCTGTCTGCCCAGCTGCAGTACATCTTCGCGGTCTCGCGTATCGCCCATTACCTCAAGGCGATGATGCGGGAGAAGATCGGCAGCTTCGCGTCGGCGGGCAACGTCGAGGAATTCCTGAACCGGTGGATCGCCCAGTACGTGCTGCTGGATGACAACGCGGGCCAGGAAGCCAAGGCGCAGTTCCCCCTGCGTGAAGCCTCTGTGCAGGTTTCGGAGGTGCCGGGCAAGCCTGGCGTCTACCGCGCGGTGGCCTTCATCAGGCCGCATTTCCAGCTCGATGAGCTGTCTGTTTCGTTGCGTCTTGTCGCCGAACTGCCGGCGTCCGCGAAGAAGGCGTAACGGTTTTGCTGTAGCTGTAGCGTCAAGGGGAGCCCGCTCCCCGTTTCGCAGTGACGCGCATTTCAAGAGGGCCAAGCCCCCCTGAACCGCCGGGCCCCCGCCCGGCAACCCAATCTCACGGAAGAACGGAACTTAGGAGACCAGATATGCAACACGCTTTCCTCTCGATTGACACCATCAAGGGCGAGTCGCACGACGACAAGCACAAGGACTGGATCGAAATCCAGTCGTTCTCGCAGGACCTGCTGCAGCCGCGTTCGGCCACCGCGTCGACCTCCGGCGGTACCACGGCAGCCCGCGTGAACCTGTCGCCGATCGAAATCACCAAATCGATCGACCTCGCTTCCACGGCCCTCAACCAGGCCGCCTCCAACGGCACTACCTTCCCGAAGGCGCAGATCCAGTTCATGCGCGCCGACAAGGACGGCAACGCGATCAATTACTACACGGTCGAGCTGCTGAACGTGCTGGTCCACCGCGTCACCACCACGGTGGACAAGGAAGGCATGCCGCAGGAAGTTGTTCAGTTGAGCTTCGGCGCCATCAAGTGGACTTACCAGCAGCAGAAGCCGGAAGGCGGTGTTGGTGGCAAGACCGTGGCGCAGTGGAGCGCGACCAAGAACATCCCGAACTACACCGTGTGATGTTGTGTCACTGCGATGGCGCCTCGTGCGCCATCGCAGTCTGATCATCCCGGCGGGGCCAGGAAGGGCCCTGTCCTGATGCACCGCTGCCGCCCGCACGGATGCCGAACCTGAGTGGATCGAACGATGAAGGGACTCGAACCCAGCCTGCTGGAAAAACTGTTCGACGATGCACCCCGCCAGGCGGGGGCAGGGCCGGTGTTCAAGTCGGTGTCGCTGGAGCAGTACAAGGAATCCATCGCCCGTGACCTGGAGGGGCTGCTGAATTCGCGCGCCGCGTTCCAGGAGGCGGACATGAAGGAGTTCCCGAACTGCCGCCAGTCATTGCTGACCTATGGTTTGGCCGATTTCTCGGCGATGAGCCTGTCCAATGCCTACGACCGCGCGGCCATCTGCCGCTCGCTGGAGCAGGCGGTGGCCCGCCACGAACGGCGGCTGAAGAACGTCACGGTCCACCTGGACGTGGGCAACCAGTTCGCCGGCGGCCTTCACTTCACCATCCATGCCCTGCTTGACCTGGAGCCGGCCCGCGAGCCGGTCAGCTTCGATGCCATGCTGCAGCCGTCCACGCTGCAGTACCAGGTCAGCCGCGCCCGTCGCACGCAGGCCATGTGATGCAGGACCTGCTGCCCTATTACGAACGTGAACTGGCCTACCTGCGGCGCTATGGCCGCGAGTTCGCCGAGCATTACCCCAAGATTGCCGGGCGCCTGCAGCTGTCTGCCGAGGGCAGCCAGGACCCCCATGTCGAGCGCCTGATCGAGGCCTTCGCGCTGCTCAGTGCGCGCGTGTCCAAGCGTATCGAGGATGACTATCCCGAGTTCACCGATGCACTGCTGGACGTGCTCTATCCGCACTACCTGCGGCCGTTCCCGTCCTGCTCGATCGCCCATTTCGACATGGAGGGCGTGGCGTCCAAGCTCAGCGCACCGGTGCGTGTTCCGCGCGGCACTGGCCTGCAGAGCCGCCCGGTACGTGGCGTGCCCTGCGATTTCCGCACGGCCTACGATGTGGTGCTGGCGCCGGTCGGCGTACAGCAGGTGCAGTACCGCAGCGTGGCCGATGCGCCGATGGCCACCACGTTGCCGGCGGGCAGTGGTGGGCAGATTTCGCTGGGCTTCCAGCTGTTGTCCGACCAGCTCGGCTTCGGGCAGCTGGGCACCGACCACCTGCGGTTGTTCCTGGATGGCGAACCCTCCGTGCGCGCCGGCCTGCGCGATGCCCTGATGCTCGGCGTCAAGGCCGCCTACGTCGAATCCGACGGCGACGGCCGCTGGCGACGCCTGGAGCAGGTGCCGCTGAGCCCGGTCGGTTTCGCCGACGATGAGGCGCTGATCGATTTCCCCGCCCGCTCGCACCCGGCCTACCGCCTGCTGACCGAGCTGTTCGCCTACCCGGAAAAGTTCGGCTTCATCGATCTGCATCTGCCGCCGGTGACGGCCGGGGCCAGTCGGCGCTTTACCCTGCACCTGATCCTGCAGGCCAGCGGCCAGGACCGTGGCAGCACGATGGTGCTGGAGGAGCTGGGCACGCATAACGTGCGCCTGGGCTGCACGCCCATCGTCAACCTGTTCCAGACCAGCGGCGAACCCATCCGCGTCACCCACCGCACGGTCAATTACCCGGTGCTGGCCGATGCGCGCCGTGCCTTCGCCTATGAAGTGCATTCGATCGATTCGGTACACCGCATCCGCCAGACGCCGCAGGGTGAGAGCATCCAGGCGTTCCGCCCGTTCTATTCGCTGCACCATGGCGAGGATCCCGAACGCACGGGTCAGTACTGGGTCGCGCGCCGCGATGAGGACGTGGCGCGGCAGAGCCCAGGCTTTGAAATGGAAATCAGCTTCGTCGACCTGTCGTTCAACCCGGTGTTGCCACAGACCGATACCGTCAGCCTGGAATTGACCTGCAGCAATCGCGATCTGCCCAACCAGCTGGCGTTCGGCGTGACCGGCGGTGACCTGAGCATTGAGGGGGGCAGCCCGGCGCGCGCGATCAGCCTGCTGCGCAAGCCGACCAAGCCACTGCGCTTCCGGCATGCGCGCAATGCCCAGTGGCGCTTGATATCGCACCTGTCGCTCAACCAGCTCTCGCTGACCGGCAGCGGCCTGCCGGCGCTGAAGGAAATGCTGCGCCTGTACGATCTGGCCGGCAGCAGCGTCTCGGCGCGGCAGATCGATGGCATCGTGGCACTGGACCAGGTTCCGGCCACGACCTGGATGTCCGGGCGCCAGTTCGCGTCCGTGGTACGTGGCCTGGAGATCACTCTGACGATCAATGAAGCCCACTTCGTGGGTACCGGTGTGGCCGCCTTCGCCCAGGTGATGGACCACTTCTTCGCACTGTACGTGCATGCCAACAGTTTCACCCGCCTGGTACTGGTGTCCAGTGACAGCGGGGAGGAGATCGTCCGATGCCCAGCGCGCAGCGGCGAATCGATCCTGGCGTAGCGCAGCAGCTGCTTGCCGAACCGCACCGCTTCCAGTTCTTCCAGGCGGTGCGGGTACTGGAGCAGGTGTTCCAGCGCCAGGGCGTGAAGGCCGGCCAGGCTGTGCCCATGCGGGTACGGTTCCGCAATTCGCTGTCGCTCGGGTTCCCGGCAACGGAACTGGCGGCCGAGGGCGAAGTGTATTCGCTCAAGGGCGAACGCCTGCAGGGCCGTGAAGCGATCGAGCAGGCGCTGATCGGCGAGGACCTGGCCGAGGTACACCTGACCCCGCAGTTCATGGGCCTGCTCGGTACCACCGGCGCGTTGCCACTGCACTACACCGAAACCCTGCAGCTGCGCGAGCTGTACGAGCGCGACCGCACGGCACGTGCCTTCCTGGACATCTTCTCCACCCGCGCGGTGTCGCTGCATTACGCCGCATGGAAGAAGCATCGTCTTGCCCTGCAGTACGAGCTGGACCGCCGCGAACGCTTCCTGCCGCTGGTGCTGTCGCTGCTGGGCATGGGCATGAGCGAACTGCGCGACCGCCTGCACGAGGGCCAGGGCGAGATCTTCGACCAGGCCGTGGCCTATTACGCCGGTGCGATCCGCCAGCGTCCGGTATCGGCGGCGCTGATGCAGCGCGTGCTGTCCGACTATTTCCAGGTGTCCCTGCACCTGGAGCAGTTCGTCGGCGCCTGGTACCGCGTGCCGGCCGGTCAGGCCACCCGGCTGGGCCAGGCCAACGCCGTGCTGGGTGCCAGCGCGCTGGCCGGTGACCGGGTGTGGCAACGCGATCTGCGCCTGCGCCTGCGTATCGGCCCGCTGCGCAAGGACCAGTTCGATGATTTCCTGCCGGGGGGCACGGCCGCCGAGGCGCTGGCCAAGTGGCTGTCGCTGCTGACCGGCGGCACCCTGGAATATGAAGTGCGGCTGGTGCTGCGTGCCGAGGATGTACAGGGCAGTGCACTGGGCGGCGGCGGTGGCGCCCGCCTGGGCTGGGACAGCTACCTGTGTTCACGACCACAGACCACCTCGCGTGAGGACACCACCTATGGCATCCACACGCTGCAATGACAACGCGCCGGCAGCCTGCGTGCCGCCGGCCACTGAACGGTTCCAGCAAGGAGTGCGTGTTTCCGTATGAGCATCAACCTCAAGACCCTGATCAGCAAGCTGGATGACACCTGCCGCCAGGCGGCCGAGCGGGCGGCAAACCTGTGCATGGCGCGTGGCAACTACGAGGTGGACCTGGAGCATCTGTTCCTGGCCCTGCTCGAGCAGCCGCAGAGCGATTTCGTGTTGATCGCCCGTCGCAGTGGCATCGCCCCCGAGGCGCTGGAACGCGACCTCAACGACGAGATCAGCCAGTTCAAGACCGGCAACGCCCGCACGCCGGTGTTTTCCCAGCATATTCCGGCCCTGTTCGAGCATGCCTGGCTGATCGCCTCGCTCGATTCGGAAACCACGCGGATCCGCAGTGGCCACCTGCTGCTGGCGCTGCTGACCGAGCCTGACCTGGCGCAGCTGGCCTACCGCGGTTCCAAGCTGTTCGTGCGCTTCAAGCGCGATGACCTCAAGCACGATTTCGCCAAGCTCACCGAGGGCTCGCAGGAGGCGGCGCAGACCGTGCGCTTCGCCGATGCCTCGGCCACCGGTGCGGCGGCAGAGGGCGACGATCCCGTGCCCGGCGAGGCCAAGGGTGGCCTGTCCAAGACCCCGGCATTGGACCAGTTCACCACCAACCTGACCCAGCGTGCGCGCGACGGCAGGATCGACCCGGTGATCGGCCGCGATGGCGAGATCCGGCAGGTGATCGACATCCTGATGCGCCGCCGCCAGAACAATCCCATCCTCACCGGCGAGGCCGGTGTCGGCAAGACCGCCGTGGTCGAAGGGCTGGCCCGGCGCATTGCCGACAAGGACGTGCCCGATGTCCTGCAGGGCGTGGAACTGCACACCCTGGACATGGGCCTGCTGCAGGCCGGTGCCAGCGTCAAGGGCGAGTTCGAGAACCGCCTGAAGAACGTGATCGACGAGGTCAAGAAGAGCCCGCACCCGATCATCCTGTTCATCGATGAAGCACACACCATGATCGGTGCCGGTGGTACCGCCGGGCAGAACGATGCGGCCAACCTGCTCAAGCCGGCACTGGCACGTGGTGAACTGCGCACCATCGCCGCCACCACCTGGGGCGAGTACAAGAAGTATTTCGAGAAAGACGCCGCGCTGGCCCGCCGCTTCCAGGTGGTGAAGGTGGAAGAGCCCAGCGAAGCGCTTGCCGCAGCGATGCTGCGCGGCATGGTCGGGCTGATGGAAGCGCACTTCAACATCCGCGTGCTGGATGAGGCCGTCACCGAGGCCGTGCGCCTGTCGCACCGTTACATCAGCGGGCGCCAGCTGCCGGACAAGGCAGTCAGCGTGCTCGACACCGCCTGCGCCAAGGTTGCCCTCGGCCAGAGCGCCACGCCGGCGATCATCGAGGACACCCGCAAGCATCTGGACCGTCTGCAGGCCGAAATCGTCGCACTGCAGCGGGAGACCGCCGGTGGCAGCGTGCACCACGCCGAACGCCTGGCCGAACTGCATGCGCAGCAGGTCCAGGCACAGGCGGTGCTGGCCAGCAACGAGGAACGCCTGGGGCGCGAGCGCGAACTGGCCAACCGGATCGCCGCGCTGCGCCAGCAGCTGGAGCAGGGCCGTGACGAGGCGCGCGACAGTGACGTCGGGGGCGATGACGCCGAGGGCGATGTGGTCGTGGCCAAGCCTGCTGCCAAGCGCGGCAAGGCCCCGCCGGAACTATCGCCGCAGCATGCCGAGCTGGCGCGGCTGCAGGCTGAGCTGCGTGAGCTCCAGGGGGAAACCCCGATGGTGCCGTTGCAGGTGGACGGCACGGTGGTGGCTGAAATCGTGTCGGCCTGGACCGGCGTGCCGCTGGGGCGGATGGTGAAGGACGAAATCCGTACCGTGCGCACGCTGGGGACGCTGCTGGTCGAGCGCGTGATCGGCCAGGACCATGCATTGGATGCCATCGCCCAGCGCGTGCGTACGGCGACGGCCAAGCTGGAAGACCCGAACAAGCCACGTGGCGTGTTCATGTTCGTTGGCCCCTCCGGCGTGGGCAAGACCGAAACCGCCCTGGCGCTGGCCGACATCCTGTACGGCGGCGAGCGCAAGCTGGTCACCATCAACATGAGTGAATACCAGGAAGCACACAGCGTTTCCGGGCTGAAGGGCTCTCCGCCGGGCTATGTGGGCTACGGCGAGGGCGGCGTGCTGACCGAGGCCGTGCGCCGCAACCCGTACAGCGTGGTGCTGCTGGACGAGGTCGAAAAGGCCCACCCGGACGTGCTGGAAATGTTCTTCCAGGTGTTCGACAAGGGCGTGATGGACGATGCCGAAGGCCGCGAGATCGACTTCCGCAACACGCTGATCATCCTGACGTCCAACATCGGCTCCTCGCAGATCATGCAGGCCTGCCTGAACAAGCCGGTCGAGGAGATCCCCGCCGCCGATGCGCTGGCCGAGGCCCTGCGCCCGGTGCTGATGCGCAGCTTCAAGCCGGCCTTCCTCGGCCGCCTGAAGGTGGTGCCGTACTACCCGATCAGCGATGACGTGCTGGCCCGCATCATCACGCTCAAGCTTGGTCGCATCCGCGACCGCGTCACCGCCAACCACAAGGCCACCTTCAGCTGGGATGACAGCCTGGTGGAGGCCGTGCTTGCGCGTTGCACCGAAGTGGACTCGGGTGCGCGCAACGTTGACCACATCCTCAACGGGACACTGCTGCCGGAAATCGCCGAGAGCGTGCTGGCGGCCATGGCCGAGGGGAACCGGATCAACGCCATCAAGGTTACCGCTGGCAAGAAGGGTGACTTCAAATACAAAGTGTCATGACACGGAGCTAAGGAGAACACGCATGGAATTCTATGGATTCAACCGCGAAGCGGCCCTCAACCACTGCGACAGCCTGGAACTGGGGCTGGGGCGTGAACTGGACCGCGTGCGCGCCTGGAACCGGTTGCGCCCGGAGCATGTGATCGAACTGCTGGACACGGCCGTGCCGGCTGCCCGGCAGGATGCCCGCAACGTTGCCGCGCAGATCAGCCGCGGCTCCTGGCGCATCCACATGGATGCCCCGGTGGTGGGCAAGCCGCAGCTGGTGGCCAATGTGCGCGAGCTGCAGATCACCGCCGGTGGCCGCGACTACCGCCTGAAGATCAGCGAAGGCGTCCGCCTGCAGCTGGAAGAGATCGTCCAGGCCGCGTAATGGCCCGGTGTGCCTGCCGCCCTTCGGGGCGCAGGCGCGCAGGGCGGCAACGGAGGACACCGATGCGCACGCCGCATGCAGACCACCTTGAAGTACGGGACGTCGGGGAAGGACCATGGACCTGGTAAACAACCTGCGCGCAGCCTTGGCCGGTCCCGGCCAGGGGCAGCGTTTCCTCAGGCTGCACACCTCGCTGGGAGGCGACGTGCTGGTGGCCGAAACCCTTGATGGCGTCGAACAGATCGACGGCATCGGTTTCCAGTGGACGATCACCGCACTGTCAGTGGATGCCGGCCTGGCGCTGGCGGGTCTGGTCGGGCAGGGTGCCCTGCTGGAACTGCAGCAGGCCGATGGCAGCCTTCGCCCCCTGCATGGCCGCATCACCGCCGCCGAGCGGCTGGGCAGCAATGGCGGCCTGGCCCGCTATCGGCTGCGCCTGCAGCCGTGGCTGGCGTTCCTGTCGCAGCGCGTGGACAGCTACGTCTTCCACGACAAGACCGTCGTTGAGATCGTCGAAGACATCTTCGCGGACTACCAGGGGCTTGCCCCGGCCTGGCGCTGGTCGCTGGGCGATGCCAGCCAGTACGCCCGGCGCAGCCTGACCACGCAGTATCACGAGAGTGACCTGGCTTTCATCCAGCGTCTGCTGGCCGAAGAAGGCATCTATTACTGGTTCGAGCACGCCGGTGACTCCGGCGGCAGCGATTTCGGCAGCCATACCCTGGTACTGGCCGACCACAGCCATGACACCCGGGAACTGGGCGGGGTGCGCTTCCACCGCCGTGATGCCAGCGAGCGCAGCGATACCGTGCAGCAATGGTCCGATGCCTACCGCTGGCGGCCCTCGAAGGTCGAGCGGGCGACATGGGATTACCGCACGCTGGAACGGCGGCAGGCCAGCGCGCAGGCCGAACAGGACAATGATCTGGGCATCGTGGACAGCGACACCTGCGGGCCCTACGGCTGGCAGGACAATGCACGTGGCCAGCGCCGGGCCCAGCAGCACCTGGACGCGCTGCGCGTGCAGGCGCATACGATCGAGGGCGCCGGCCAGTGGCGCCAGCTGGCGCCGGGCAGCCGCTTCACGCTGCAGCAGCACCCGCAGGTTGGCGAGGATGCAGCGTTCCTGTGCCTGTCCGTGCATCACCAGGCACGCAACAATCTCGATGCGGATGTGTTCGACGCACTGGAGCAGCAGCTGGGGTCGGCCAGCGTGGCCACGCCGGTGCTGCCGGGGGCGCTGGCCGGATTGGCCTATGGCGACGATCCGGCCGCTATCACCACCGCCTTCTACGACAACCGTTTCGTCGCCATTCCGGCCGAGGTCAGCTACCGCCCACAGACCGTCGACGGTCACGGTGCGCACCTGCATCCGCGGCCGACGATCACCGGCACGCTCAGCGCGATCGTGGTCAGCGATGGCGATCCGTTGCTGTCCGACCGCGACCATCGCATCAAAGTGCAGTTCCCATGGCAGCGTGGCGGCAACGCCAGCCACGGCCTGGCGCATCCGGGCGGGGATGACAATGCGCCCGCCACTGGCGGTGCCTGGACCTGGGTGCGGGTAATGACCCCCTGGGCCGGTGACAACTGGGGCGGCGTGGTGCTGCCACGCCGTGGGCAGGAAGTGCTGGTGGCGTTCCTGGAAGGCGATATCGACCGTCCGGTGGTGGTGGGGGCGGTCTACAACGGGCGCGGCCAGCAGGACGCGCAGCACAACCAGGTGCAGGGCGGCGGCGGCAACGCCACCGGCAACGCTGCCGCGTGGTTCGAGGGCAACGATCACGCCGCGGTCTATACCGGCTTCAAGAGCCAGGCGCTGGCCGACAGCCAGGGCGGCACCGGCGGCTACCAGCAGCTGCGCTTCGACGACACGCCCGGGCAGGGCCGTGCGCAGCTGTCCACCACCCAGCACCAGAGCACGCTGACGCTGGGGCACCTGAAAGGGGGGGACGACAATGTGCGTGAGGCCGAGCGTGGCTTCGGCGTGGAACTGTCCACCCAGGCACAGGGTGCGCTGCGCGCCGGCCGGGGCCTGCTGCTGACCACCGAACAGGGAACCCCGCAGCTGGCCGCCCCGCAGGCATTGACCCAGCTGCAGGAAAGCCAGCAGCTGCTGCAGCAGCTGGCTGGGTCGGCAAAGAGCCAGCAGGCGCAATTGCCCAGCGACCCGGACGAGCTGCCCGTGGATGCGACGCTGAAGGAGCTGCAGGAGCACCTGCGTGCCACGCAGAGCGGCAGCGCGGCGGGCAGCATCTCCGGTGGTGACGGCGATGCGCCGGGATGGAGCGCACCGATCCTGATGGGCAGCGGCGTTGCCGGCCTGCTGAGCCTGACGCCTGCCGACCAGGTGTGGGTGAGCGGTACGCATACCACGCTGGTCAGCGGTGTTGCACTGAACTGGATGACTCAAGGCTCGCTCACGCTGGCCGTGGCCGGTGGGCTGGTGCTGTATACCGCCGGGGTGGAGGCCAGTGGAGAAAGCCCAAACCAGGAACGCGGCATCGCGCTGCATGCCGCGCAGGGCAAGGTGAGCGCGCGCGCACACAAGAACCAGGCCATCGTGGCCGCCAAGACCCAGGTGCGGATCGTCAGCACGGAGGCGGATGTGCAGCTGTCGGCACCGGCCAAGCATCTGCTGGCCACCGCGGCTGGCGCCTATATCCGGATCGAGGGTGACAACATCGAGCTGGGCGCGCCGGGGAAAGTGGAGTTCAAGGCGAGCCAGCGGGAGTGGACCGGGCCGGCGAGTGTGGCGGGGGAGGTGAAGGTGCCGGAGGGGGCTCTCGATAAGTGCAATGAGGCCAGCGTGGACGCAGCAAAGTCGGGAGCTGCAAATGTCACGCTATGACGGCCGGTTCGATGTTCTGATGGCGCTGCGTGATCTGGTATCTGGGTCTGATCAACCATGGTTTGTTCTGATAGATCCCATGTCACGTACCGATTTAAGCTGTATAGAACGCTTTAATAGACAAAGATACCGGGTGGATCTGACACGCTACGGTATCGATGAGAGCCTTTGCCCCTACGTCGTCGAAATCTTGGGGAGTAGAGACGAATTTCTTGAAGAGACCGTGTCGCTAGCATGGGAGCGCCGCCAAGATTGGCAAGAGCCACAGCCAGTATGCGGTTGGCTGTGCTCGAATCGATCTCCCGCAGCAGTCGCCCTGTCCATCAAGCACTTGGCAGTCTCGCAGTTGGAAGGGGGACGGTGGAATCTAAGAAGATTCTACGACCCCAGAGTAGTTCGACATGCTTCATTCTCCAACTGTCCGGTACGTGTGCCGGGCGGCTGGGAGCGGTGGATTCAACTTGGATTGGACGGAATCTTGTATCCGATTCCAGGTGGCGTGCCAGGCGTGAAAAATGATGGGCTAAGTGAAAGCGATGTAATTCATGAACGTTGGGCGATTCCCACCATCGCCGCGATGGCACAGTTGCAACGCTTTGGCGAGATGACCCCAGCTCATGAGGTGCAGCTACAGTCGGCCGTCCGCTGTGGCATGACGCTGGGATTTCCCCCGGAGAGTTCAGCGGATGCTGCTAGTTTTCTTTTGCACAAAGTTCTAATTCATCCGGAGATTGAGAGGCATCCGACGATCCGTGCGTGGCTGGACCAAGCGGCGTTGGGGGGCTCTTCATATGCTGACCGAAGTGCAGAGGCACCATCAGGCTGGTGGAACGACGTAAAAAGCGGGCGTTGGACGGTGGAACTCAAGGATGAATCGAGGGAGATGCAGCATGGCTGACGGCGCAGCGATTGCAAGCAGTGTCAAGCGATCCATACAGAATACGGCACCGTTTGGTGACTGTAAAAAATGCGATAAGGCAGGTTTTCCAATTCTGCCCATGCGCTTTGCATATACACCGATAGCAAAACTGGTCGAGACCAAAGTCGCTAGCCTCGACGGACAAGACTACCGTCTTCGCGCGGGTGCGCTGGCGCTTCGTATGCTCAGCCAGGGCTATCTGTACGTGCTTGATGAGCGCGGATCGGGGACTTGGAGGTCCTTTCAGGTTGCCATTGATGGCTCTCTCTCTGAGATGTCTTCTGTAACTACCGTTGAGCCAACAGAAGCAAAGTGTGGAAGGAGTGATCACAGCATACGATCTGCGGCTTTTTCCATCCGCGATCCGAAGCAGGCCAAAAGGATCTGGCTGGCATATTTCAGTGTGCTGCAGACGGAGCATCAGCTGTCGGTCTATGAATCGGCGTTGTTAGGCAAGACTATGCCTGAACGAAGTTCGGAGGATCCCACTCTCGATCCGGCGTACGTGGAGCGACGTTTTCAAATGTATTCTGTGCCCGACCTTGTCGCGTCCGCAAAGGCTGGATCGCTCACCCATGCTCAGGCGTGCATTTTTGGGAATGGTTTGGGCAAGCTGAGTGAGTATGCCCCTGAGTTCACTGGAAAGCAGCAGGTTTATGCCGAAAGCCTTACGCCAGGTGTTGATCAATCGTCGAGAGCTGCGGCGATCGCATCGCGAATGTATGGGATGCACGAGGGCGGTGGCGTTGCCGTTTATCTGCATGATCCGATGGGCATTGCAATGGAGATCAGGAATTTTGCAAACCGCCGACGCTTGAGCATCGAACGAGTTAACCAGAAGTACAGCAGGCAGATTGCAGTCAAGCGTTTGATTGAGCAGGTTGGAGCCTCGTGGAAGGCTGGTGGTGCGGACAAGGCCAAGGAATGGGTCGAGGATTATTTGGATAAAATTGACTCTACGAAAATTGAGAGTTTCGAGTCGAGTTTCAAGGCGGAGATGGGGGATTTGCCGGAAATGCTCGACGCGCATGTCGAAGATTCCAGTTCATTCATCAATAGCTGGGCTCTCCAAACATGCGTGAGATATGACTTTGATGTCGCTGAGCCGGAAAGTGTTCTGGAGATGGTCTGCCAGACGGCGGCCGTCTTGGGTGGAGGCGCTCTTTGTGATATCGATCGCAAGAACATGATCAAAGAGTTTGAGAAGCCAGCTGAGAAAAATATTTGGTATTGGGTGATCGCTGGCGGTCAGAAAAGTCTGCTTGCGAACATTGCCGAGAATAAAGTTGCTGACGTCCAGAGTATTATAAAGTCCAGCTACAGTGTTTATGATGCATGGCTTGACGAGCATAAAAAATTTACCAGCAATCTGCAGTTGAGGCTCGCAGGTGCGCCTCCCGACCCTAAGTGGAATCCAGGCCCCGCCCGGCAGGCGACTTATCGCAGCGCGCTACAGGCAGATGAGGCGATTCGCAACATGATTACCGGTGCGCAAGGCATGCTCACCGATGCCAAGTTTGCCGGTTTCAAAAACCTGCGAGTGTTCTCCATCGCTGGTGCTTTATGGTTCCGAACGGCAGTTCAGCCTGTTTTGCAAGAGGTAACGGTTGCCGATTTTATTCGAGATAATAAGGAGAGTGCGTGGGGGCATAATTTGGAATCCAGGCTGCAGCGGTCGGTGGATGCAGAGGGGGGGCGCCGATCTTCCATCAACCTTGCTGATGTGACCGATGAGCTGGGAGAGGCCGGGCGAAAGAAGATTCCACTGCTACGCATACAATGGGGCGAGGTTATTGAGGTGGAATCCCTGACTGGCCCTCAAGCGCGTGAGGTAAGTCGTCAGGTTAATCGTCGTGTCCGCGCCCAAAGCAAGGCGGCTGCGGCCGCAAACCGCGGAGGAAAGTTCAAAAGAACGCCCCTTGGCTCGAGTATGGAAAAGATATATGAGGAACTTCGGAAACAGGCGCTGATCGAGCAGGTGGCGCAACGGACGCAGCGAGAGATGGCTGAAGAAGCGGCGCGGATTGCTGCAGCTCGCGCTAGAAATGCTGGTGTGAGCCAGATGGTCACGCCTGCCGCAATGCAGTCTCTTCCTCGAGCGACAACGGGCGGATGGAGTACCCGCTCGCTTGCTGCGCTGAAGAATGGTGGTGCTGCTGGCGGCTTGGCAGTTTGGGCAGCGGGCTTCCAGGCAGTAGCCTTCATTGCATCGTTGAAGGAGATGAGTGACAAGCCATCAGCGGCGGCGTACGCGAAGATAGCAGCCTCGATTCTAGGATTTACCGGGGCCGCATTGGAGGCGGCTGGTGCGATGATGGCTCTACGGGCTTACTTATCCGCAAGGACGGTAGGGGCGGTTGCGATACGGGCGACCGCAGCTGGCGGTATTCTAGGTGGTGCCGCGGGAATTATTGCAGGTGTTTTGACCATAGGCGATGCTGTAGATCTGTATGATGAGAAGGACACGGATGCCGCTGATCGAATGGCTTTTGCCGGAATACTGCTAACAATCAGTGGTGGTGCTACCTTGGGCGGAGGGGCTGCCAGCTTGGGCTTGGTGTCGCTGTGGGGTGGTCCTGTTGTATGGGCAATCGTCGCAGTCGGCGCGGCAGTTGTTGGTCTGTACTTGCTGGTGGCTGCTGAAGACAAGCGCGATAATCCACTGCAAGTCTGGTTGAGGTCATGCATTTTTGGGGTAAAGCCTGTTTATGCTAGTGCGAGCGAAGAGATTCAGGTAATTGAGAGGCTCTTCGTGATTCCGTTCGCGGTCAACGTTGTGTGGCGGCAGGGAAAGTCAGTGCTCGGCTTCCGCTTCGGGGGTACAGTAGATGTAATCATTGACGCGCCTGATGTCATGCCAGGGCAGGGTTGGTTGAGCTACGATATTGCTCTTGAGATGAAGGATGGGCGAGTCTTGAATGCGTCATCAAATCGGCCCATTGGGTCGGGTCTTCGAGAGGGGTTGATCGATAGGAATCGGATCTCTGATGGTTTGGAGTTCCAGAATCGAGGTTTGGCTTCCCCGACGAGTGGCGGCGCAACGCTGAGAAAAAGCGAGTCTGGTGGAGTGATGTGGAGGATCGTTTATGTCACTGACGAGCTAAAAAAAGTCAATGTGACAGCACGGATGTGGCCAGACAGAAAAAATAATCCCATGCTGGTAGTGCCGGCAAATTCGGGCATGACAGAAAGTGCCACTGCTGGGGGGTGATGGGTAATGTCCTGCGAATATAATGCGGCCGCGACAAAGATTGAAATCATGGATATGGAGGCCCCTGTTCTCGGGGCTGGTGGAACGATGTATCCTCTGCTGTTGCAAAGGGTTGAGGATGGGGGTCCAGATTTTGTTCTGGACATAGATGGAGAAGTCTTGATTGCAGCGCCCGACATTACTTCAGTGTCCGCCGGAAAAGGCATAGCGGTAATTCTGCTGCTTTCGCTTTTTCTCATTGATGCAGCGATCCTGAGGCTTATCATGAAAGTGGTCGCTGATGGGCGGATCATGTCTGCTCTCGTGGTTGGAATGCTATTGGTACTGCTGCTGAGTGTTGCTGTTGGCATCAATGTATTTAATGCGATTCGAAAGGGTAATCGCCTCGAATCGCTTATGCTAAATAGACGAGAAGGAACTTTCACTCAGTTCAGTCAAGCCGGCGCGAAGACATGCGACTGGCGGATACTAAAGCCATTCATTCGTATTATCCAGATCGTTCATTCCGCAGGTGGAGCGGTGACGTATCAGCTTGTTTTGGCTGATGTGGATGAAGGTACGGGTGTCATCCGCTCAGAATTCATCGCCGCGAAGGGGGATCTGATTGGCGCAGGCGTTCAGCGCTACGGATTTTTCAGGAAGTTCATGGAGGGCGCGCATGATGAGCTTCCGCGTTTCCAGATCATATCGCAGCGAATGGACTGGTCAAAGCAGCTGGCAGTGAGCCTTTGGACCGGTAATGTGCTCCGCCAGCGCTGGATGGGCGACAAGCCATGGACGCCTTGGCTGATGGTCTGCAGCACGATATGGGTGGTCTTGATTACACCTTTGCAAATAACTGAATTGATCGGCGCATGGATATCCAAGGGGCCGTTTGGCTTGAAGGAAACAGGGCCGTGGCCAGGAAGGTTCGAGAAGGAGAAGAGCAGCTCTCCAATTAAGCAAAAGGGGCGTCGTTATTCTGAGGTTACTCTCCTGGGAAAGAGACTTTTGTTGGCTTCCATGGGGCTGGGAGTGGCTCTGTGGGGAATGCTGCTTGGAATGCTCCTGATGGTCGCATTTAGATAGAAGAGGTTGCTGTATATTTTTAATGTATAAGGGAATTTTGAGTCAACAGATGACTCTATCGGCATGTGATGCTGGATCGGATTCTTGGTGAAATATCTGGTTGTAGCCATGAGTGAAATTCAATCATCAGTGCCGGTCTCGCCTGTGCGGATATGGCTGATCGTGGAATCCGTTGTTTCGATTTTTATTGGAATCCATCTCGTCGCCAGCCACAATTGTACTTCCCCGCTGGATGGGATGAAGTTGATCATGTAATGGCTCGATGAAAGTCGCATTGGCTGTAACTTTCTACGAAGCAGGCGGCGGCGAGTGCGATAATGGAAAAGGAGATCGAGCGTTGAGTTGTTTTTGCTTCGCTCGGACAACGGATTGGTATTCGCCTTCCTCGTCTACACGTGCCTGGTGGCCTTGAAGGGAACTGGTGGAGGCAATTGATCATGGTGCCAGCGTAGGAAAGCCCGAGATGACTGGCCAAGATCAGGCAGTCGTTGGACGCGGGTCCATTTGCCGCCATGGATGCTGTGGATCGGGCTATTTTTACCTTGCCATTGGCGGGGGCTTCCGGTCTGGAGAGATGCGGTCACGGTGGCAGAAGCGGCTAACGACCCGGAGGAAAGGAAGGGGCAGTCCGGGTACCCTGGGATGACGCGGTGTTCTACATCGGTCGGGGAACCACCCAGGAGTTCCTGCGCGACCTGCGCTGCAGCGTCGTCGAAGATCGGGTGGTCAAGCGCACCTTTGCCATCGGGCACTACTTCGATGATGAGCATAAAATCAGGGGAATCTGGGAGTTCGTCAGGCGCTACATGGCGAATGGGCCGGAGGCCGTGGTCGACAGCATCGACGACCGGCAGATGAATCTCTCGGTAAAGCCGTCCTGGCACAACTGCTATCTGTTCGTGGTTGCCAGTCTCGGGCCTGCCATGCTGGATGCCCGATTCGCGTTGATGCCTCCGCTGTTGCCTCTCGTACTGTGCCGCTGGCTGGTCTTGAAATCCTGCCGTATGCCGATGTGGCCGCAGTGGGTTGAGGACGAATGTGCGATCGACGCAAATGACCCTCTGAGATTGATCGAGCCGGAGGTCATGGCGCAGTTCGAGCCGGACCGTCGACCGGCTTAATTTGAAGGATGGCGCGCTGGGGAGCAGGGTTGGGCAAGCAGGGCGGCATGAGGCTCACATCAACGGTGTCGAGGCGCCAGTTCGCCGGCTGACTCGCGCGGCGCTGTCTAAGCACGAGCATACATCGCCAAGGGCGACGATGAAGCTGCCTGGTATTCAGTCGATTGAGGAATCCGATGCTTCGATCTTAGTTAACATCCATCTCGTCGCTATCCGCATTTCCACTCGTTGCGGGATTTGGCGGCATGGTCAACAAGGCCCCACAGGGGAATTGCGGTTGCGGCTGAACCCATCAACATGGGGTCCAGTGGCCTGATGAGTCTGGCCTCGGCGCCCCTGACGGTGATTGCCGATATGCGTACGATGATGAGTGCAGGGGTAGGCATCATCCAGGCGATGGAGATTGCCAGAGCGTGGAAGAAGACGGATTCCGGAACGGCGAAAGAACGCAGGGACGCCATCTTAAGCTTCTTCTAGGCAGGGTTTGGAGTTGTATTTTCGTTTGTTGATGTCGCGGAAATGTATGAGCGGCAAGTCGCCCGAAAACTGCTTGCCAGGCATCTGGAGTCGGCTGTTGCCCTGTTGGGTGCATTTGATTAATTAATAAGCTTGGCACGGAGCTTCATGGCAGTAGCGGATGACCTTAAGAACGGCCAAGGGGTGGCTACTGCAGTCCTTTGAGTGCCATGTGCCAAAATTGCCAACGGCAATGCGACACTTGGAGTCTACGAAATTGCTCTTCCTCGATATACGAAGGGTGCTGCGCTGTCGGTTACGTTCTTTGGTTTTACTGAAGATGGCAAGAAGGTAGTGGTTTCATCTTTTGATTTACTGGATGGCGAGCCCCGTGCGCGGAACTTCAAGAGAAGCATCAGGCTCACCGGGGGTGAGGGTCAGCCTGATGTTGAAGTGGATGAAAGTGGTGCTGCTGTAGTCAAGGGGAGACTCGGATCTGGTCGTGGTATGACAGTAGGAATGATGAACACAATTGGGCGATGGTTCGACGACAAGGCTGAGCGCTATACGGAAGTAGTCGGCTTCGGAATGAGGATCGTCTATTTCCCGTATAGAAATGCCATTCCTTCCTTATCGACAAATCTCGAATTCCCTACAGCCAAGAAGAAGTAGTTCTGATGAATAAAAGTGCCCGTGATGCTCTGTTTGGTATGAGCAAGCTTCCCGATAGAAGTGGAAGCTGGGGAAGATTGCTTAGATCTGGAAAGATGCCTCCAGAACTTGAGCCGGCGTCTGCCAAGGCGATTCAGTCAATAAATGAATCATTTTTGGTTTTTGCTCAGGGTGTTCCTGCCTCTCGCAGAGGCTTTTCTTTCGTGTTCGGACTCGTAATCGGGTGTGCTGGAGTGAGCATGATTCTCGCTGATGTTGTGGTGGGGAATCTTCTATCGAGTCCGAATTTCTGGCCCAGTGCGGCGGCCGCATATGGAGTTCTGCTCCTGATCGCATGCGGTTTCTTTGCGTGGTCGGTTGCCTCAGTGTTAAGGCCTATGGCGCCGCCCGTCGTGCTTAGCCGGAGGCATCGGCACTTCTATTCATGGCTTGGGCCTAAGGTTGGGTGGGTGATTACGAGCTACGATGAAGTTCAGCCTGTGTCCATGGTTTCCAGAAGCTACAGTCTGGCGGGCGCCGCTACCGGGTATGTGCTGGCGATCGTGGATTGTGATGGTTCCGATAGGCGAATTAATGTATATGTCCCATTGGCTCAGCCTCATCGAGATATTCGTGCGCCTGAAATGATCTGGGAGTTCATCAGAATCTACATGGATGGGGAGTCAGACAGCCTGCCGGAAGTGGATCCGTTGCCATCACCTGAGAACGCAAAGGCGGATTTGGCGTTGATGGACCGCCAGCTGTATGGGGATCTTGTCGACGATCATCACCGAGTCAAGTCGGGTGCATTTGCTTTCGTGTACGTGGTAATTGTCGGGGCCTTTATGTATTGGTTTGAAAAGGCTGGGCTTTGGATATCTCGTGTGGCTCCCAGGCCTGAATGGCCAGAAGAGATTCGTGCTGAGATGATGTCTGCGGCTTCGAAGAATTACTATCGAGTCAGGATCCCTACGGAGGAAGAGCGACAGGCCTATTCCGGAAAGTTGCGTTCACTGAATCGACGCTGGGCGCTGCTGGGCTTCATTTCAACAGTTATTGTGCTCATGATGTTCGCGGTTCTCGGTGTGCCCCCCTGGTTTTCCGATTCGAAGTTCTAGAATTTATTGATGTTCTGGATGCTCTCCCTGGTGAGGGTGCTGTTGATTGGATGTGGTGGTTAATTCCGTCTCAATTTGGTTCTGGCGTAGTGAAGAAAATGGATCACTGATATTCGCTTTCTGCGGTGCGCCTTATCCGGTTCCTTGGCCAGCTTATGGCTGGCCCAGTTGGGGTGATCTAAGCGGGTCCGGATCAATACTTCCGTTGGTGCCGAAAGACAGCACTCGCTGCATCGCAGTTGATCTGGTTGCCCTGGGGGAAGGGACTCTGACCCACCCCCGAAGAACCGCGCCAGCGTAGAGTAGGGACTTAGCTCGCATGGGCCCCCGTGGATCACGAGGAATCAGGTGATGAAGAAGTCCCGTTTCACCGAGGGGCAGATTACCTACGGTCGAAGATCGGGTGGTCAAGCGCACCTTCGCTGTCGGGCACTACTCAGATGACGAGCAGAAAGTCAGTGGGATCTGGGAGTTCGTCAGGCGCTACATGGAGAGTGGGCCGGAGGCTGTGGTCGACAGCATCGACGGCCGGCAGATGAACATCTCGGTGAAGCCGTCCTGGCGCAACTGCTATCTGTTCGTGGTTGCCAGTCTCGGGCCTGCCATGCTGGGTGCCCGAATCGCGTTGATGCCACTGCTGTTGCCTCTCGTACTGTGCCGCTGGCTGGTCTTGAAATCCTGCCGTATGCCAATGTGGCCGCAGTGGGTTGAGGACGAATGTGCGTTTGATGCGAATGACCCTCTGAGACTGATCGAGCCGGAGGCCATGGCGCAGTTCGAGCCGGACCGTCGGCCGGGTTGATTTGAAGGGTGGTGCATGGGTGAGCAGGGCTAAGGCCCTGCACCCAAGGCGGTGCCCTTGATGTCGATGGACATGGAATTTTACTGTCGATCAGATGAGCGCAATGCGTGGGTATTCCAGCAGTTGTGGCTGGGTTGGCACGTTCTCGGCAGTGCTTGCGCTATGTCAATGGGCTGTTTTGCTGGACGCACATCCCGATTATTGGCGGCCTTACTTTCTGGTGCGAGCGCATAGTGCTCTGACTGTCTCGCAGGTTGCCACGGGTTGCGTGGCCGGACGCGCTGGTCGAGGGCTGGGATACGCTGTCGATGAAGGTGCCATTCCGTCGGGGCGCGATGCCGGAAGGACAGAAATGGACCGAGGGGATGCAGCAGCCACGGCTCTGGCAGCGCCGGCTCGTGCCTGCGCTGAGCACTGCGCTGGTCGTGCTGTCCGGCTTCAGTTTATTGGCTTCCCTGCCATGGTTTTCCAGCAATTCCTAGTGGATCAGGCAGCTTCGCTGCCTGTCTGATGGCTTCCATCGCCATGTTAGCTGTCGCATGCAGTAGCGCCTCGCATGGCTGCGGGTGGTGAGACAGTTGCCTGGTGTGGGCTCATTCTCTGATGCTGTGTTGCGTGGCAAAGCGATATCAGGGCAGGCATCGCTATCGCGTGCGAAGCGACGGGAATGAACATGCAGTGGGTAGCTTGGTCTTGGTCGTGGACAGCTCGGAATGTTTGCAACGCCCGCCGGCTCATGCCGGTTGCTGCCTTAGGCGAATCATCCGATGGCTACTGCAGTCCTTTGAGTGCCATGTACCCAACAAGAATCCATCCGGTGATGCTGACCAGGCAGCAGAGTCCACAGACCACGGCGACCTGGGTGGCGGCCTTCCTGCGCCCCGCGGGATCGCCGGCGTCGGCCGGCTGGATGGAGTAGCCTGCGCAACTGCCCCGGGGTGGACCTTCAGCAAGAAGGCCCGTCGGCGGCGCAACCGGGCGCTTGAACCGAGCATAGAGCATCTGTGACACGGGCTCTGGCCAGAATGCGATCCAAAGTGGCACGGCTGCGAGGTAGTCCGTAACCGTGAAGACATTCCAGTGCGCGGCCCGCAGGCGTTCAATCATCTCCCTGCCTGCGCCGCCGGCAGATAGCGGGCCCCGTTCCAGCAGGGCTGTGGTCCAGTGTGAGGAATCGACGAGGGATAGGGTGGGCATCGCCTCTGGGGCGTCGTCCATATAGCGACGGATCAACTCCCACGATTGCTGGCATGCTTCCCGGTGTGGAAGCGGGCCATCGACAGTGAAGCGTAGACGCCATGATTCAGGGGCCTCCGGATAAATCTCCATCAGGTCGAGAGCCATCATCAAGGGTGCGCCGAACTGGACCGGGCCGTACCCAACCCGGGCATAGGGTCTGACGTTGCTCCAGTCCAACAAGCATTGCTTGCCATCGACAATGCAGAAAACCTGTCTGCTCCTGCGCAGGAAGTACAGGTGGCTCTGTCGGCTGCCAACACTCAGCTTGATACAGAGGAAGGCTGCTGCCGCAAGGGCCGCGGTGATGACGCCAGCGCTTGCGGACGTGAATACACGCATCCAGATGCTTTCAGTGGGATCAAGTGCGAGGTTCACCCCCATATAGCCCAGCCCGGACGCCATGCCCAGCATCATCAGTGCAGCGACCGGCAT